>JAFGCT010000006.1 GCA_016932505.1 Candidatus Peregrinibacteria bacterium | reverse complement strand
GAAATCGTTTTTACATTCCCAACTCCGAAGGCGCGAAATCGTTTTTACATTCCCAACTCCGAAGGCGCGAAATCGTTTTCGCGCATAAAGAGAATAGGTTATAATGTCATCATGAAATTAAATATAAAATCACCAGTAGCGATATTAGGATTCGGTGTCGAAGGACAATCAGCTTTGGATTTTTTAAAAAAACAAGGAATGCAAGATGTTACGATTTGTGATGAAAAGGAAAACCCAGATGCATTCAAAAATTTGTCCGATTTCAAAACCATTATCCGTTCACCAGGAGTTTATTACAAAAAGCCAGAAATTGAATCCGCAAAAAATGCAGGTGTTGCAGTAACTTCTATGACAGAAATAGCGATGGAAATTGCA
This sequence comes from Candidatus Peregrinibacteria bacterium, assembly GCA_016932505.1. Lineage (GTDB taxonomy): Bacteria > Patescibacteriota > Gracilibacteria > UM-FILTER-43-11 > UM-FILTER-43-11 > JAFGCT01. Next base: position 94,556 of record JAFGCT010000006.1, on the reverse strand, counting down.
AAAGAGAGAATAACTGCAGTTACTGGTTCCAATGGCAAAACAACTACAACAGCTTTAATAGCAGAAATACTTAAAAGACATTACGAAGGTAAATTGATAATTGGAGGTAACGATGGTAAGCCCGTTGTGCAGGAAGCTTTGGATAATCCTAATCTTCCAATTGTTATGGAAGTTTCCAGCTTTCAATTTTCGGATTTGAAGATGTCCCCACATATTTCCGCAATTTTAAACATAACTCCAAATCATTTAGACTGGCATGAAGATTTAGAAGACTATATAAATGCTAAAAATAATTTAATCCTGCATCAAAAAAAAGATGATTGGGCAGTGCTTAACACACATAACGAGAATAGTTCCAAAATGGCAGAAAAAGCTCCTGGGCAAGTATTTTGGATAGGAGAAAAACGCGGTAATAATTGGGCAGCTTGGGAGGATGACAACATAGTGGTAAATGGAGAGAAAATAATAAACATTAAGGATGTAAAAGTTAAAACTCATCCAGATAATCTTCTCTTCGCAGCAGCGATTGCAAAATTACATAATACTGATAATCAAATAATAGTTGATGTGATGAAAACATTCGGTGGCGTAGAACACAGACTGGAGTTTGTTCGTGAGATTAATGGAATAAGTTTTTACAACGATTCTTCCTGCACCACTCCGGAATCCTCTGAGGTTGCGATTGATAATTTTCCACAAGGTAAATTGATATTAATGCTTGGTGGAAGTTCAAAAAAAGTTGATTATGGATTCCTTGCGGCAAAGATTAAAAACAACAACACTCGTGCTTATTTATATGGTAAAGAAGGGGCGGTAATTGAACAGGCATTAAAAAATGAAGGAGGAGAAGATCAAATAATTACCTACAACCAAAGCGGAGATTTTGAAGCAATAATTAAAGATGTGTTTGCAAAAGCAAAAGAAGGCGACAGCATAGTGTTATCCCCTGCCTGCGCAAGTTTTGACATGTTTAAAAATGCAAAAGAGAGAGGAAGGCTGTTTAGAGAAATTGTAAATAATTTATAAATGTTATCTACAGCCAATATCATAGGATTTATAGGTCTTCTTCTTTTTATTCTATGTTTTCAATTTAATAGCAGAAAAAAAATATTAGGAATTCATATGATAGCCGCCATGTTTTACTTTGTGCATTTTTTAATGCTAAATGCAATCACAGGCGCTTTTATGACCTTTTTTGTTATTATCAGAAATTACATATTTATTCAGAAAATGGAGAAAAAATGGGCGCAAAACAAAGTATGGCCTTTTGTATTTATTGTAATATTTACCGCAGGAGGCGCACTTACCTGGGCAGGTGTAATAAGCCTGCTACCTATTTGTGGAATGATATTCGGTACAGTTGCAAGATGGAGTAATAACAAAAGAACATTACGCATTTTAGCGGTCATATCTTCTCCTTTTTGGATTATTTATAATATCGCAGTAGGTTCTATACCGACATTAATCGGAGAATCTTTAGTTATGAGTTCAAATATGTTGGGCATAATAAGATTCGACATCCTGAAAAAGAGAAAGAAGACAAAAGAAGTAGATTCTCTACCTAGCCCCCTTTAGTTACTTCATCTTCTTTATAGACCTGAATATCATTTTACGTTCAGGAATATTTAATAGTGCAGAAAAAGCAAAGTAAACAAATGCGCCAATTATTGAAATCATCAAAATAATTCCAATTCGCTGATACATACTGCCTTCATAATTTACAACCTGACGAACAATAGCCACAGAAAGTGTCATAGCGATTCCAGCTATAATCATTTTACATACATTCCATAAATCTAATATTGGATATTTACAATGTTTATACATAGATATGTATAGGAGTAGGAAATTTAATATAACACCTGAACTGAATGCAATTGCAATTCCTGTTATTCCAAAACCAAAAGTTATTGCTAATAGGTAACTTGCAATAATACTAAGAGCCCCACCAATAAAACCGGTAACAACTGGTGTTTTAGTATTGTGAAACGCAAAAAAACCTCGACTTAAAATTGGAATTAGCGATTGTGCAAAAAGGGAAATAATTAGAAAAGCGAGAACCTTTTGAGTAATCTGAGCATCGGATAAACTGAATCTACCGCTTACTAATATTACGTCGATTATCTCTGACCGTAATACGAGCATTCCAAGTGTAGCAGGAATAATAAGGTATAAAATTTGCTGCATAACACGTTTTATTTCATTAGAGAAAGGCTCTTTTGATTCTTCAGTAGCAAGTTCCGAAAGAGTGGCAAAGGATGTGATAGCAAATGAAATTGCAATTATTCCAAGTGGTAATGCCTGCAAATTATCAGACAGATAAAATATTGTAATTGAACCCGTCATTAAGAAACTGGCAATTAGAGTATTAACAACAAGCGTTAATTGGTTCATAGAAAGACCGAGTATTCTTGGAATGATTAATTTGAATGCCTTGCGAACATCAGGACGATTAAGACCGAGTGTCCAAACGTGTTTGTAGCCAACTAATAATAGGGCGGGTAACTGAACAAGCAACTGAAGCGCCACTCCAATAATCACGCCCCACACAACTCCTACGACACCAAATGTTTTTCCAAAATAAACAATTCCTAAAATTATTCCCAAGTTATAAAAAACTGGTGCAAGAGATCTAAAGAAAAATGTTTTAAAACTATCTTGTATGCTAATTAAGACAGAGGATAGAGAAAATAAGATTGGAGAAAGAAGCAAAATGCGCATCAAACGAACCGTTAAGGCTAATGATTCTTCGTCGAATCCACCAGCAACTATATGTACAAACTGAGGGGCAAAAATATAAACAATTCCGGATATTGCCAAAATCGCAAATAACATTAAATGTAGCATAGAGCTTGCAAACTTCCATGCCTCGTCTAGCTGTCCACTTTTTTTATATTGAGTGAAAATTGGGATAAAAGCAGCCGAGACCGCACCAAATACAAGTATGTTATAAAGAAGGTCTGGAATACGAAATGCCGCGTAATAAGTATCAAGATTATAAATACCTGTTCCAGAAGTTGCTCCAAAGGTACTTGCAAGCATGTGGTCACGCACAACACCAAGCAACCTACTTACAAGAGCAGAAATTGCCAATAACAAAGTTGGAGGCAAAATGTTGATGTGTCTGATTTTATCCATATTAATACCTAAAATTTTAATCTTGAATCTTTAATTTTGAATTTTGAATTGTGATTTTCAAGTAATATATTAGCGCTTTTCAAAAAAAAATGCTAAGATAACAACAGAAAAAATTAAAAAATAAAAAATTATGTTAGAAATGTATTCAACTCCTTTAGATATTTTATATTTGGTGCTATCAATCGGTGGCGGTCTTTTATTGCTATTCTTAGTCATCGCCGTTTACCATATTATTAAGATTCTTGGCAATGTAAACAAGGTAACATCCAAAGCGAAAGATACAGTAGACCTGATAAATCATTACCTTTGGCAACCTATAAAAATTGCTATGATGATTATTGAGAAAGGTAAAGAAATGGCTGAGAAGAAAAAAAGTAAGAAATAAATATATTTCGCATTTCTGATTTCGCATTTCGCATTTTTTGTCATATGTGATAATATTAGCTCTCATTTTTGAATTTAATTGAATTTATAGTATTTAAGTGAATAAGATTTATGATAAAAAAACATCGAGACAGCCAAAAACGTATACATTTTGAAGATGCGGTATATTTTGTGTCGTGTAAAACAGAAAACGGACATCCGTATTTTAAAGAATCAATATTTTGTGATTTGTTTGTGGAAAATTTGAGGATTTGTAAAAAATTGAAAGGTTTTTATTTGTATGGTTGGGTTTTGTTACACAATCATTTTCATTTGTTGATAAGGCCATCGGATAATTTTAATATTTCGGAGGTAATGCGGTCATTGAAAACAAGTATATCGTGTGACATAAATCGCATCCAATCTCCCGAAAGCGCGGTGCCGGCACCGCGCTTTCGGGAGATTTATCGAAATAAATTTGATATAACCGATTATCAAAAACAATTCCAAAAAAACCACCCAACGCAAATACCCTACCCAAAACCTTGCCTACCGGCAGGCAGGTTCCAATGGCAAAAATCATATCAAGACCATTATATTCGGAACGACCAAGATTTTGATTATCATATGGACAATTCCTTTTAATTAATTGTCGAACCTATATTAAAGAATGGCATCATAACTGCTAGCAGAATAACTCCAACAATTATCGCAACCAAAAAAATCATAAGTGGTTCAATTACCGTCGAAATATTTTTCAGTTTATAATCAATGCTTTTATGATAATTCTGTTTTAATTTTGTAAGCATTTGCGCGATTGTTCCTGTGGTTTCTCCTATATGCATCAACTGTGCCATTTGAAGAGGGAAGAGTTTATTAACCTTAAATTTTTGGGCTTTTATATCTTCAAGTCCCATCATTTCACTTACTTCTTTACCCATTACAACCCCTTTGTGAATTTCTTTTAGTGCTTCTTTATAATGAATGTTATCGAGTGTATTTTCTGTAATTTCAAAAGCATCACTAATTAAAACACCGCTTTTCATTAGCATGCTCATATTTGCGGATATTGCCATTAGGTTCTTTTCTTTGCTAATTGTACCAAATACAGGAGTAATACTCACAAATTCTTCCCAAATTTTTCTTCCCATTTTTGTTTTACAGAAAAATCCCCAAAGAAAAAGAATTGTTCCAACAATGTATAACAAAATCATCATCCAGTTTGATACCATGAATTCACTCAAACCGATTACTTTTTGGGTGATTGTTGGTAATGCTACATTAGCCTCCTTATACATTGATGAGATTTTAGGTATTACAAATGTCATCATCCCTGTAACCATTCCAAGCGCAAGAACCAAAAGAATTATCGGATAAAACATAGCCCCTTTTATTTTTCTTTTAAAATCCTGAGAAGACTCCATTTCTTCTACGAGTTCGGCAAGCACCGCTTTTAAATTTCCACTTTTTTCTCCAGCTTCTACTAAAGCGCCCTGCATTCTTGGAAAAACATGAGGAAATCTATACATGGAATCAGCAAGACTCATACCCGTATTAATGTCATGGATTATTTCTTTATAAAGCTTTTTTAAATTCTTACTTTGTGTCTGAGCTTGAACAAGTGAAAGTGATTCGATTAAAGTAACCCCTGAGCCAATTAATGTGGACATCTGATCATAAAAGAATAAACGATCTTTAAAACCCATCCTCAGCATTCTTAAACCGAAAGGCATTTTTTCAACATTTTCATTTTCTTTCTCCGAAGTACCAGAATAAGACGCATCTGTTCCTGCGGAAGTTGATGAGATATGACTATCTGAAACGACAGGATTTTTCTTTGCCTTTCTCTTAAAAATTTTTCCAAAAAACAATTCAATCTCGAACCAGATATCGGAGAATGTATCGCCTATTTTTGAAACAAATGCTGACATTATTTATTATTAAAGATTATTTTATGGAAAAATTTTCCTGATGACCTTCAGCTCCTGTTAAAACCAAATCTATTGATCCATCGGATGTAATTTTTTTAGCGTATGGTGCAGAAATTTCCATAGTTTCATCTGTGTCTCCGGAAAGAACCACACCTGCTGGTTTTTCACGTCTAACATCAAAATGAATGAATCGGATTATTGGTGAAATTGCACCAGCGGATGATAATTGATAATGTTCTTCAATTTCCGAAGAGTTATTAAATGCAATACATTCAGTTGTACCTGAACTAACATTTTTTGATTCCAATGGGTTTCCTTCTTTATCTCTCTTAATAAGACTTCCGTCGTTTTCTATGTTAATTAACTGACCATTTGTACAATCAGCACCCAAACTCAAATCCAGACTTTCATCTCCTTTTTCGCTTACCACCACAAGAAAATTTGGTAAAAAATGCATTGTACTTTTTTCATACTCATCACCGATTATTTCAAGCTCAAGAGTTTTTACAGTATCTTCAATAATTCCTTTTACCTGTTTTACAACCAAGGTATCTCCGGAACCACGGAAGCCGACTACACCGGCAACTGTCATAATCGCGATTATTGAAATGACTATCATTAGTTCTACTAGGCTAAATCCTTTTTTATTGAGATTATTGGGAGTTTTAGGATTATTACGATTATTGGGATTCTTTTTTGATTCAGATAAACGAAAAATTAAATATCCAGTCTTATTTATTAATTCTATGGCATGCAGATATTCTTTTTCAGAAATATATTTAAGTTGATATGCCAATTCAATTTGGTTATCTACTTCTACTAATGAGCTATACGCAATATTCAAAAAATTTAATTTATCACGTATTCCGTTTCTTTGATTACCTTCTGCAAGGTTAGACATCACAGAAACTGATGCACGTCTTATTTGACTCGATAAACCAAATTTTTCTACATCAGGAAAATTACCAGATAGTTTATAGATTTCTAATGTAAGATCTCTTGCTTTTTGCCATGCAATTAGCCCCCTAAATGTTCCTGTATATATTTTTTCCATTTTTGTTTATATTCATCTTAATAATCCCAATAATCGTAATAAACTCAATAATCCCACCTAAAGCATTACCCGCAAAGCTTCTTCAATAGTAATATCACCTGTTATGGCCTTATAAAGTGCATCTTTTTTTAGAAGAATCATCCCCTCTTTAACAGCTTGCGCTTCGATTTCCGCATTAGAGGCATTGCCTATAATTAGTTCTTCGATAGCTGGTGTCATTTCCAAAACTTCAAAAAGTCCGATTCTACCCTTATAACCGGTGTTGTTACATTTATCACAACCTTTCGCTTTGTAAAGAAATGCTTTTTGTGGGTCAATATCAGTTTGTTCTTTGAATAATTCGTAATATTTCTTTGGAACTTCGTATTTTTCACGACAATTTGAACATACTTTTTTAATAAGACGCTGTGAGATAATAAGCTTAACTGCTGCAGTTATAAGAAATCTATCAATTTCCATATTTAGCAGACGTTGTATTGTACCCGTAGCGGTATTTGTATGTAGTGTAGAGAATACCAAGTGACCGGTTAATGCAGATTCAACTGCAAGAGAAGCTGTTTTTTTATCACGTATTTCTCCAACCATTATGATATCCGGATCCTGACGAACAAGGGTTCTAAGACCATCAGGAAAATCGAAACCTATTTCCACATTAATCTGAGTTTGAGTTACATTTGGAATTTTATATTCAATCGGATCTTCCAGAGTTGAGATATTATATTCCTCAGCATTGAAGGTGGAAATCATTGAAAAGAGAGATGTGGATTTACCACTACCGGTAGGACCTACCGCAAGTATCATTCCATATGTTCCCTGTAAATGCTTTTCAACTTTCATAAGAATATTAGGAAGCATGCCTAAGTCTCTTAGATTCACCATTTCAGGATTTTTTTCTAACAAACGTATAACAACCTTTTCACCATATTGAGTTGGAAGAATAGAAACACGAAGGTCAACTTCTTTGTTTGTACCCTTATAGCTACTTTTACCGTCCTGAGGCAATCGGTGTTCATCAATTTTTAAACTGGAGATAATTTTAATACGAGCAATAATAGGATTGTGAAAAATCCTGTCATAAACTTTATGCTCAATCATATTCCCGTCGATTCTGTAATAAACCTCGAATTTATCATCAGTAGGTTTAAAATGGACATCACTTGCGTGCATTTCAATTGCTTTTTTGAATATTTCATCCACTATTTCTGGAATTTCATCTTCGTCAAATACATCGCCTTTAGGCTTTTCACTAATTTCAGGCTTAACATCCTCCTCTTTTGATTCAATTTGAATGTCATTTGTGGCGGGAGAAATTATTGACTCTTCTGGCTTATCTTCGACCTTTTTAGCCAACACTTCCTCGCTTTCCTTTTGTAGAACATCTAATAGCGACATACCTTGTTTAATTAAAAATTTAACTATTCCTTATATTATAGCAAAAAATTGACTATTTTTCAATGGTAAAATGCCAAATAACTTGTTAATATTGATTTAAATAAAAATTACAAATTTCTAATTAAAAATTACAAATCAAAAGGAGGGTTTAGCTTAGTAGAATTGATGTTTGCAATGGTGCTTCTAACAATCGTTGTTTTTGGTGTACTTAAGCTACAAACTAGCAATTTAACTTCTAGTAATACCAATAAAAACGAAATTCAGGCATATTTTTACGCAAATCAAGGGATGGAGATTGTGGAAGCTCTTGGATATGGGGAATTATGCACTCCTCCTGTAGACAGTTTTTGTATTAGATTTGTTGACCAGGGAGCTACATACGGATTGAATACTTCAAATAGCGGTGATCCTATTCCAGAGCCATTTAGCAGAACTTTAAAAATCGAAGATATTGGGCTTCCTGACGCTTATAAGGTCACTTCCATAATAGAATGGACTGATAGTACTGGTAAACATAATCAGGCTGATGGCGGAGCTGTTACTTCTTCACGGATAATCTATAACTAAACTAGATGACGAAACGACAAAATAACAAAACTACATTGGGAATAAAAAGGTTTTGCGTTGTGCGTTGTGCGTTATGCGAAAGTCGCAATACGCAAGGTTTCACTTTAGTCGAGCTAATCGTTTCAGTTACAATAACCGCTCTTTTAATGATTGGAGTTAGTGCGTTTTTTGCAGGTTCTTTTCATAATATTATTCTTACACAGGAAAAACTGGATGAAAGTCAGGGTGACTTTAGTGCAAATGAGATAATTAGAGGGAAACTGGCTAATGTTGATAAAATTCAATCACCGTCACCTTTTTCAGGTACACCTTCTTCCATTGTAATTAAAAATAAGATTACTGATGTCGAATTGCCATTTACTTTTATTGGAAAGGTGGGTGGGAAAATAGTGTTTAAGGATTTTTTTGTTTTTAATGGGAAGATTGGAAATAGGGAAAGTGCGGAATCTGATATTCTTAATCCAGCCGGTATTACCAAAGTTGGGTCGGATTACTATATTGCCGCACCGCTGGAAAATAAGATTTATAAATGCAACAGTTCAATTGATAGTTGTTCCCCAATTTCTACAGAAGAAGAGTTTGCTCACCCAACAGATATTACAACTGATGGAACCGATTTGTTTGTTTCGGATTCAGGTAATGACAGGATTATAAAAATGGATATCGACGGTGATACAATTATTGAATCAATGGGCGATGGTCTTAATTTTCCAACAGGGCTTGCTTATAACAATAATCGTCTGTTTGTTTCGGATACTTATAATAACCGAGTAGTATGGCTAAGCACCAATCTTGGTAGCGGTTATCCTCTGGATACGTCCCTGCTAACGGTTGCAGGCGAAGGTGAAAGTGATGCTTGTGATAATACTGCAAAATTCTGCAAATTAAATTTCCCTACTGGGCTTGCAATAGATTCCGCAAAAAGACAGCTATATATTGCAGATACCGGAAGCGGAAGGATATTAGTAGTAACTGATCCACCTTCTATTGATGAATATACTGCTTATGATTTTTTGATACCAAATGAAATGCCTATGCAGAAAATCTCAAAAATTGATATAAAATTCCCTCAAAACATAAGCGCCAGCGAAGATTTATTAATTAGTAATGATTTACATACTGCAAAATTTGATTCCGTTGGAAGTGTTTTAAGCATGTATTTTTCTGTACCTATTATTAACGGAGATGCAACAAAACAGGTATGTGCTAATGAAATCGACCCATGTGATTTGTATTTTGAACGTTTTACAGTTAGTGAAGATAATAATATTTTTGAATCAGGAGACCCAATACTAATTGGACCAGACAAAGACCCTTTTAATGTAACTGGTGTTCCCCAGCCATCAGGTGTATATGTAGATCCAAATACTGATTATTCCTTCTCACCTGGAGACATAGTGATTATAGATGAAGTTTTTGGTGGAGGTTTTACTTTTGTTTTCGATTTATCGACTTCCGGTATTACTAGCGGATTTAATCCTATTTCTGTTGATATATATGACGAAAATGATGTTCTAACATATTCTCAGAATAAAGTTTTGCGTGTAGGAAACGGAGTAATTGGAACATCCGAAGATACAATTGAAGATTTGGGTATTTCACTTCCCTATCCAACAGGTCTTGGATGGAGTAGTAATTTGGAATACACCACTGATGCTGAATTCGATACTGGCTTTTCCGAATATGATTATCAAAGTGGATATGATGTGACTGATCTTGAGTTTTCTGAAACTAACAGTGGAAATATTTTGCAGATGGATTTTGAAACAGATAGTGAAAATTCTTATGTTATTAACGCCTCTTTAAATTAATGATTAAATCAAATTTAAAAAAAGGGTCGATTCTTATCTGGACTGTCATGCTCGGAGTACTTATGACGACTGTCTTTTTCTATGCGGCTATTCGCTTTAGTAAACTTCAGGAACAACAACAGGAAACAATTGAGTACAAGAATACCAAGGCATTTTTTGATAGTTTTATGGATTATTTAAAGGAAAACCCAAGTGAAATGGTGGTTAATAAGACAAGTGATAACTATGAGGGAATTGATATTACTTTAACTCAAAATGTGAGCACAATAACTGGTGCCTTGGACAGTCTAGCGAGTGCAACCTATGAAGATATAATTAGCGCTCCTGCCGATTTAAAAATTGAATATAATCTTTGTGAAAACGGTTTGCAGACTGAACATGCCAATATCAAATCTATTCCTGATTATACTATTGGACCTGCGACTCAGCCTTGTGCGAGTTTTGATTACGCTAATTATGTAATGATTCCTGTTATAGATGATCTTGAGCTTTCATCGCTTGATGCGCCATTTCATTATAAAATCTCTGGTGCAGATATGAAGGATAGCAAATGGCATCTTTCTGCGGATATGAAATTCGGTTTTGGAAAAAGGCTAAGGGAAAATATTGAATTTTAATTTGCCATTTACCCTCAAAAAGAGCTAAAATACTATTTGATATAAGATAAAAATCAACTCAATGAAAAAATTAAAACTTAAAAAAGGATTTTCGCTTGTGGAACTACTTGTCGTAATAACAATTATTGCGATTCTTTCTGTTGTGGCTTATACCGCAATTGGTGGGCAGACTGCTCAAGCTAGGGATTCAAAAAGAAAGCAAGATTTAAGTACAATCCAAAGTGCTTTGGAATTGTATTTTGTGGAATTCAATAGATATCCAGCGTTACTTGAAAATGGAACTGCAGATGCAGGTGGAGGATGGAGAATACCTAGAAAATATCTATCAACAATTCCAGTCGACCCAAAAGCTGATTCTGCTGGCACACCTATTAATTATTACTACTATTATGATGCTGGAGATAATGCATATATGATTGGAACAACTCTAGAAAATGAAGGTACTTTAACTGCACATATTGTTGGAAATTTTGATAATCATATTAGTGTTACTACACCTGCATATCCAGACAATTGTGATATTGAAGTTGATGAAACAACTTGTTTACCTTACAATTTCGATTAATTAATTTAACACCATGAAAAAGCTAACCTCCCTTCTTATCGTTCTTTCAATAAGCCTACTTATTGGTTGCACACCAAAAAATGACGTTGATAAATTCTATCAAGGTTCACCCGAAGAAATTAATATAACCAAAAATTTAGTTATGAGTGATTTTGACCAAACCGCTGAGCCTGAAAAAGGTGAGCAAATTGTTGTTATGGAAACTTCCATGGGAACGATAAAACTTAGATTATTTCCGGATAAAGCTCCAAAAACCGTTGAGAATTTTCTCGGTTTAGCGGATAAAGGATACTATGACGGAATTATTTTCCACAGAGTTATACCTGATTTTATGATTCAGGGTGGTGACCCAACTGGTACCGGACGAGGTGGCGAAAGCCTTTGGGGTGGAAAATTTGAAGATGAATTCAATCCAAATCTAAAAAATATCAAAGGTGCCTTAAGTATGGCAAATGCAGGACCAGATACAAATGGCAGTCAATTCTTTATTGTTCAAAAAGAAGGAGGAACTCCATGGCTAGATAATATGCATACCGTTTTTGGACAGGTATTTGAAGGAATGGACGTTGTAGATGCAATTGCAACTGCAGAAAGAGATGCTTTTGACAAACCACTTGAGGATATTACTATGGATAAGGTTTCTGTAGAAACGTATTAATGTCTGAACTGTGATTAACGATTAACGTTGTACGATTTATTATTAAACCCTGTAGAGATGCATTGCAATGCATCTCTACATTTTAAATAATCGCGTTTATCACTTCATCATATATAATCACAGTTCAGACAATGATGATAATTTATAACATTTGATGTATATTAATATATGCAATTAACTGATTACAAATGACTAACGTTCGCGTACGCATCCCACCATCACCAACAGGCTTACTTCACATAGGAACTGTGAGGACTGCGCTTTACAACTTTCTTTTTGCCAAACATGAAGGTGGAACTATGGTTTTTAGAATGGAAGATACAGATAAAGAAAGAAGTAAAAAAGAATACGAGGAAGATATTATTAACGGACTTGTTAAGCTTGGAATTGCTGGCGATGAAGGTGTACACATTCCTGGTAGCAAAGGATTTAGGCAGAGCGAAAGAATTGAGGTTTATACTAAAAACCTTCAAAAATTATTGGATGAAAACAAAGCTTATTATTGCTTCTGTACAAAAGAGAGGTTGGATAACATGAGGGAAAAACAAAGAGAAGCAAAGTTGCCACCAAGATACGATGGATGCTGTAAAAACTTAAGTACGGATGAAGCAAAAAAGAGAGTTGAGGCTGGTGAGAAAGCGGTTATTAGACTTAGAATTCCGGAGAATGAAGATATCAGCTTTAAGGATTTGGTACGCGGGGAAACATGTATAAATTGCAAGGAGCTTGATGACTTTGTAATAGCAAGGGCTATTGATAACCCACTTTATCATCTTACTGTAGTGGTAGATGACCACGATATGGGAATTACACATGTAATACGTGGCGAGGATCATATTTCTAACACTCCAAAACAGATTTTGATATTTAGAGCTTTGGGATATGAGGTACCACATTTTGCGCATCTTCCATTAATTCTAAATGAAGATAAAAGCAAATTAAGCAAAAGGAAAAACAAGGTTTCTGTAGATGACTATTTAGCAGAAGGATATTTACCTGAAGCACTTTTAAACTTTCTTGCTCTTCTTGGTTGGAATACACCAGATGAACAAGAGATATTCAGTATGGATGAGTTAATTGAGAAATTTACTTTAGATAGAGTTCATAAAGGAGGTGCAATTTTTGATATTAAAAAATTGGATTGGGTAAATGGTGAATATATTAAAAGGGCGATTGCGGAAAATATTGATGAATTTTTTGAAACTGTTAAGCCATTCATCAAAAATATACCGACAGATGATGAGAGTTTAATTAAAAATATTTTAAAAGATCCTGATTTCGAAGGTCGTTTTAGTAAATTATCGGAAGTATCCGAAGTATTAGAGCCTTTATTCAGCCCTATTCCAGATTACCCGACTTCCCTATTAGCTCTTGATAAATTTCAAATAACTCCTGCAATGCTTAAAGACAAAGTTCTACCAAAAGCAAAAGAGGTACTTTCTGGAATTGACTGGGAACGTGGAGAAAGCAGTAAGTCAAAAGTTATTTCGGACGGACTTGTAGCTATAGTTGGTGAACTTGGACTTAAAAATGGACAGGTGTTGTGGCCGATAAGAGTAGCTCTTTCCGGACTTGAGAAATCCCCTAACTTTGCAACTTTGGCAGTTTATTTAGGAAAGGAGGAATGTTTGAAAAGATTGGATATTGCCTTGGAAAAGTGTAAATAAGGACCTTTTCCTTTGCTTTAAGTAAATATAGGTTGAAAAACCTACGTTGCGACCACTAAAGTAATCTTGTAATCTTGTAATAAGCAATCTTGTAATAAGTAAATGGAATTAAAAGTTCAACAAAATGTAGCGCTTTCTCAGTTTACGACCTATAGAACCGGTGGGCCGGCACGCTTTTTTTCCGGAGCAAGAAGCTGGCAGGAAATTCTTGGACTTAGGGAGTTTGCAAAATTAAAAGGTTTACCATATTTAATAATTGGTGGTGGTAGCAATGTTTTATTTGCAGATGAAGGTTATCCGGGACTTGTGATTCTTAATCAAATGGATAAACTCCAGATTAATGGAAAGAACGTCACCGCGAACAGTGCTGTGAATCTTTCTAAACTAGTATTGCTTTGTGCCAAACATAACTTAGGCGGGATTTCCGGGCTTGCGCTTGTACCTGGTAGTGTTGGAGGTGCGGTATATGGCAATGCAGGAGTACCTGATGTTTATATTTCTGATGTTTTTATGCACGCAGAAATACTTCCAGAAAAATCTAATAAACCACTAATTGTTGGCCCTGATTATTGTAAATTTGCATATAGAACAAGCCATTTTAAAAAGACGAAAGATATAATCCTAAGTGCAACTTTTAAATTAAAACCGACCCCTGGTGCGATTATAAAGACTGAAATCAATTCCTATATTAAAGAAAGGACACTAAAACAACCTGTTGGACTAACATGCGGTAGTTTTTTCAAAAATCCAGGTCAGTTTCCTTCTGCGGGATGGCTTATTGAACAAAGCGGATGCAAAGGGATGAAAGTTGGTGGTGCACAGATATCCGAAAAACATGCGAACTGGATTATGAATACCGGTAAGGCGACTACTTCAGATATACTGAGTTTAGCAAAACAAGTTTATGATAGGGTTGATGAAAAATATAGTATTAATCTTGAGCCAGAAGTTCAAATAATTACGGATAACCCGTTTTTGAAAACTTAAAAATTTGGAAACTTGGAAATTACCTTATTTCCATTATTTCCAAATTTCCATAAAATATAAAGTAAATAAAAAGTATGCTTAAACGAAAAAATGACAGTCATAAGGGTGACAATGGAAAGATTATGATAGTAGGAGGAAGTGAAATGTTCCATGGCGCACCAATACTTAGCGCTCTTGCCGCAGAGCATTCTGGAGTAGATTTGATTTTTCCATATATTCCTCCGTGCCAGGCTGAAGCCGCAAAATCATATTCACTAAATTTTATTATTCAAAAATTTTCCGAAAACATCCTGACCAATAAGGATGTAAAAAGTATTTTGAATCTAAGTAAAAAAATGGATGTAATGGTGATTGGTCCTGGACTTGGAACTAATATTAAGACTAAACAAGCCGTTAAGAGTATTGTCTCTCACATTACAATCCCAACTGTTATAGATGCGAGTGCTCTTTTTTACACTAATTCATTTCCAAAAACTACTGTTTTAACTCCTCATAGAGGTGAATTTAAAGAAATGACCGGCGACGAACCAACTGTAAAAAATGTACAAAAGTGGGCAAAGCAACTCGGAGTTACCATTGTTTGCAAAGGACATGAAGATATCATTGCACGAGGTGAGGAAATCGCTATTAATAAAACCGGTAATTCGTATATGACAGTTGGAGGTACTGGAGATGTCCTTAGTGGATTACTTGGTGGGTTAATTGCACAAGGCATGGATTCTTTTGAAGCTTGTAAATACGGTACAAAAATTCTGGGGCTTGTAGCTGAGAATCAAACTGAATTACAGGGAAATTTTAGGGCGATTGATTTGGTAAATGGTATTTCGGGTATGATTAAAACTAATTAGCATTATGGAGTATTTACTTTCTTTTTTAATCACAGTTTTGGATATAATCAAATATGCGATATTTGCTCGTGTGATTATTTCTTGGATACAAGTAAATCCTTATAATAGAATTGTAAGATTTATTTATGAAGTCACCGAACCTATACTAAAAGTTGTAAGAAACATACTTCCAAGGACTGGAATGATAGATCTATCTCCTATACTTGCTTTTTTTGCAATTGGGTTTGTTCAAGTAGGGCTTTTGAGTTTGATGAGTAATCTTTGATTCAGATTTGTCTTCTTTGAATTATTGAGGCTGTTTTCAATAGGAAAAACCTCAAAAATACTTAGATTTGCTTCGCAGATCTTGCATATTTTTGTTGTCACTCCATCTCGGACTTTGTCCTCATTGCGTTAAAATCGGTTTTTTCGCTACTATCTTATGCGGGTCGATATGGTCTTTTTTAAAATAAAAACTTGACTTTATGTTGTAACTTTCCTAAAATCAGTAAGCTTTTGAAAACTGTCTGCCACAAAGGCAAGATTTACACATTAATTTTTTCCCTATAACTAAACGTTTACGTATTAATCAGGGTATTAGAGTCCCAAGAGTGTTGCTCGTTGATGGAGATGACACCTCAGAAGTTTCGATTGATGAAGCGTTAAAGAGAGCGGAAGAAAAATCATTAGACTTAGTTGAGGTATCACCATTAAGCTCACCACCTGTGTGTAAAATAATGGATTACGGTACATATTTATATAGTCAGAAGAAGAAAGATAGGAAGCAAAAGAAAGCATCCAAGCAGACTGAGACAAAGACAATACGCTTAAGTATCCGCACAGGAATGCATGACTTGGAAGTTAAAGCGAAAAAAGCCAAAAAATTTCTTGAGGATAGGAATACAGTTAAGGTCGTTGTAATTTTCAAAGGAAGAGAAATGGCTCATGGTGATCTAGCGGAAGGTAAATTACGTGAATTTCACACATTATTGGAAGATATATCCAGTATTGAACAAGAGCCTAGAAGGCAAGGATACCAGATGACAATGATTCTAAATCCATCAAAATAATTTTAATCTTTAATTAATTAGACATGCCAGGAAAAGCAAGACCAGGGAAGGTGAAATCAAGCAGTAGCGCTAAAAAGCGAATCAAAAAAACAGGTAAAGGAACATTCGCTCATGACAAAGCTGCTAATAATCACTTATTGCAACAGAAATCAAAGAAACAGAAACGTTTAGCTAAAAAGGTTATTAAACTAAAAGGTTACACAAGAACTGCTAAGAATCTTCTGCCAAATTCATAATTCATAATATTTAATTATACTTTAAAATGCCTAGAGTAAAGAGAGGAGTTACCGCACATCGCCGTCATAAAAAAGTTTTAAAACTTGCAAAAGGTTTTCGTGGTAAACGTAAAAATGTTTTCAAGCTTGCAAAAAATGCAGTAATGAAAGCTGGAACTAATGCTTATCGCGATAGACGCCTTAAGAAAAGAACTTTCCATCAATTATGGGTTCTTAGAATCAACAATGCATGCCGTGAACTTGGCATGAAATACAGTCGTTTTATTTATGGTCTTGAACTTGCAGGAATTGAAATTAACCGCAAAATGCTTTCAGAACTTGCTGTGAATAATCCTGATGTGTTTAAAGAAATTGTTGAACAAGCAAAAGCTGCATTGCCAGCTGAAGGACAAGCGCCAGACTTAGAAGCTTTAAAAAGACAATTCGGTAAAACTGTAAAAGGAAAGGCTAAATTACCAGATAGTCCGTTTGTAGAAAAAGTTGAAAATGGTGAGAAGGAAGAAGTTAAAGTTAAGAAAGAAAAGAAGGAGGACAAATAATTCACATATTTAAAAACCCGATGGTGTGTGACGCCATCCAATTATACTGGAGCTCACACCATCGGGTTTTTTGTCTGATACTTTTATCGATGTGTTTGTATTGATTTTCTTATGATTATCAACAATATATAAATTCCGACTTGTAATGTTCGGTTAATAATCTGATGAAAATCATATAAATCATTCAAATCATGCGAAAATCATAGTTCAAACAGCCTTCTCATCCAACCATCTGATTGCATCAATTCCGGCCTGACAACCCATACCTGCAGCTGTAATACCTTGTCTATAGCGATGGTCGGCTACATCCCCTGCTACAAATACACCTTCAACTGATGTCATTGTGTTTTCTTTTTTTGCAATTAGACCGAATTCATCCAATTCGATTTGATCTTTAAACAATTCTACAACAGGAACATGTCCTATTGCCAAAAACATTCCGTCAACAGCGATTTCGGACTCTTCATTAGTCTTTGTATCTTTTAATTTAAGACCTGTAACATTGTTTTCTCCCAGCACTTCTATTGGAGATTTATTAACCAATATCTCAATTTTTTCATTAGCTTTCACTCTATCAATCATAATTTCTGATGCACGAAAATTTTCGCTACGATTGATTAAATATACTTTTGAGGCGAATTTTGTAAGAAAATTAGATTCCTCCATGGCACTATCCCCACCTCCAACTACAGCGACGGTTTTCCCTCTAAAAAAGAACCCATCACATGTAGCACAAGCGGATACTCCTTTTGCCCATAGACGAGTTTCAGATTCAAGCCCAAGGCGACGTGGCTTAGCACCAGTTGCGATTATTACAGCTTTTGCCTGATATTCCTCATCACCTATATATACTTTTTTGGGAGAAGTGGAAAAATCCACTTTTGTTACGTCCTTCATTATGTATTCGGTTCCAAATTTTTGAGACTGTGCCTTTAGCTCAGCCATTAGTGCAGGACCCATAATACCCTCTTTGTAACCAGGCCAGTTTTCAACTTCAGTTGTTGTGGTTAATTGACCACCTGGTTGCCAGCCTTCGAATACAAGGACTTTTAGATCTGCCCTACTTGCGTATATAGCAGCAGTGTGCCCTGCGGGGCCAGAACCTATTATTATTACATCGTAAATATCACTCATAAAATTATTTTTATATTTATACCTTATCTATTGTACCAAAAAATGAGCACTAAATAATATGCTAAAGTAATTTACGTGAACAATTATATATTGTAGAGTGTACTCTTAGTGTACTTATACTAATAATATGGTTTCCAAAAGCATTTCACTGCCTAAAGATATACAACCATTGCAAATCCATGAAAGTGAAATGAATGGAACACTTGAGGAACTTGGATGTTTAATAGAACAACTTAGAGCTATGTATAGCGGAAAAGATTCTGTTAATCTTTTTTTTAAAACCTCGGAAGATACACGTTATCGTGTCGGTTTTTTATTTAATGGTGAAGCAACTCATATTAGTTCTCAATTACTAGAAAATGGTAGCGTTGAAGAAATGACTGTTGTTTATGATGAAGAATTTGATACTAAAAACCCTGAAAAAAGCGAAAAACTTGAAAATTGCATTCCTCTTGGTGCAGTAAGAGCAATAATTGGTAATTTATTGCATAGATAAGATAATTACATTTGACATTTATCTAAATTACTTGTATAGTGTTTTACTAATAAAGTTAACCTTATAAAAATGCAACAAGGAGACGGAACAAATTTTGGTGATACATGGAGAGATATCATGAGCCCGGCAGATATAGCTGAAGAAGTACGAAGTATTAGCTCAGCCCCGGAAAATCAGGATGAACCCATTGAAATAACATCGGAAGATGTAAGGGGAAGCCGAGCCAATATGGTTGCGTTATTAACTCAATTAAGCAAATTATCAACTTCAACCCAAACTTATTCAAGAAAGTTTATTGCTCCTGAAGGCGAAACAATAACTGTTCAGTTTGAACTTCTTGAAAACAGAGCTAATGTAAGACGTGATGAAGGAGGTCAAGTACGACAGTATTTAGTAAGAATGGACCCTAAAAATGCCTGCGTAGAAGTTAGTGACGATATCGATTTAGGTGCGCTTAGGGCACTAATTAGAAAAATTGTAGGATAATCTCTAGTCAGTTATTAACGTCCTATTATTGCCTCACGATTCTGTCTTGTGGCTTTTTAAGGCTAT
Source organism: Candidatus Peregrinibacteria bacterium (assembly GCA_016932505.1). Taxonomy (GTDB): domain Bacteria; phylum Patescibacteriota; class Gracilibacteria; order UM-FILTER-43-11; family UM-FILTER-43-11; genus JAFGCT01. Next base: position 74,952 of record JAFGCT010000006.1, on the reverse strand, counting down.
TTAACAATATAGAATATTTTAGGTCAAGTATTAATTAGTTCAATAATTCTGTATTATTCATCTATGAAAATTGCTTTAGTTCACGAAATGCTCACAAAACTTGGCGGAGCAGAACGTGTACTTAAAACATTGGCTGATTCACACTCAAAAGCGCCTATTTATACTCTTATTCAAGATAAAAATAAGACGGATGAGTGGTTCGGAGATAAAAAAATACACACTTCATATATTCAAAGATATTTTGAGATTATAAAGAACCCGAAATACCTGATTTCACATATGCCAAAAGCTATTGAGCAGTTTAATTTTAGTAATTACGACGTTGTTATTTCCAGCAGTAGTGCATTTGCACATGGTATTAAAACCGATAAAAAAACAAAGCACATTTGCTACTGCCATTCCCCTATGCGATACGCTTGGGATTACACACATGAATACACAAAGAACTATTCAAGTTTGATGCGTTTTTTAATCGCACATAAGTTAAAAAGCATTAGAGAATGGGATTATATGACTTCAGATAGACCGGATGTTATTATTGCAAACTCTAAACACGTTCAAAAAAGGGTTGAAAAATATTGGAGAAAAAAATCTGAAGTTATTTATCCGCCCGTAGATACCAAAAGATTTACCGCAAGACCAGGCCATGAAGATTATTTTTTAATTGTATCGGCTCTTACTCCTTTTAAAAGAATAGATTTGGCAATTAGGGCTTTTAATAAATTAGGCAGAAAGCTGGTGATTATTGGTGACGGATCGCAAAAAAACCTACTAATGGATATGTCGAAACATAATATTGAATTTTTGGGTTACAAAGATGATGCGGTTGTGCGTGATTACATGGAAAACTGTAGAGCTTTTATTTTCCCCGGCGAAGAAGATTTCGGAATAACCCCTGTAGAAGCTATGGCCTCTGGTAAACCTGTTTTGGCTTATGGCGTAGGCGGTGTTACTGAAAGCGTTCAGGAAGGCGTTAGCGGTGAGTTTTTTGATCAGCAAACACCTGAATCTATTATAGATGGAATGACTAAGTTTATGCTTAACGAAAAGAGCTATGATTACAAAAAAATCAGACGCATTGCCGAAAGATTTGATAAAGGAGTTTTTGTAGAGAAAATGGAGAAGGTGGTTGGGGATAAAAAATAAAAGTTGATATTTGATTTTATGAGCGTTGGAAACGGGTTAGGTGAAATGAATTTTTTAAATTTAAACTCTATTTTAAAATAATGAAACATATTCATTTAGAAGACTCATGGATAATAAAAGCTCCCATCGAAAAGGTTTTTAATATCATTACCGATTTTGAAAATATGCCAAAATATTTTCCTAAAGTTGCCGAATCAGTCACTATTACAAAACGAGAAGGCAATAATTTAGAAATTGAAGCTCAAGTAAGATCTTTTGGCACCACATTTCCTGTAAAAATGAAAACTAAAATTCTCCCCCGAAGAGGTTTTATCTCCGACAATCAGAGTCCGAAATTCGGCACATCAGGACATGAGGAACTTTTATTAGAAAAAGTTAAGGATGGAACAAGAATCAACTATATTTATGAAGTGGATATTCATAAAAGGTGGTTGCGAATTATTGCCAAGCCACTTATCGGCTGGTTCGCGATGAAAGCATGGGAAAAAGCTGTAGTAAATAAACTGAGAAAAATTTTAGAAAAATAGGGTGAGATAAATTGAATCAAAAAACCTACATCCGCCAACAGCGGTATATAAGATTCGCTCGCTAAATAAAATTATTTTCTAATACTGATATCTATGAAATATACATTTGCAGTAATAGCAATCATAAGTGCGGTATTCACCTTCCTTGTATTGGACAGTGAAATTAATGCTACTGGCCTTGGTATAGTCAGCGCTGGCTTCTCCATAGCCACAGCCCTTATGTGGAAAAAATAACTTTATTTTAACGCTCGTTCATCCAAATTGTTCGGCGTTGAGGCACTCCCGCGCACATTATAACGCCTCCAACTTCTTATATACCGCAAACGTTATACAAAACTAGATAAAAAGCCTTACTGGAACAATGCTATATCATCAACAAAAAAACCCCGCACCACCTAAGCGATACGGGGTTAATTATATATAATTATTATTCCCCTTTCTCAACCTCCTCTTCCTTAGACTCAAGATCTTGCGTCTCTACGTCTGATTCGGTTGATTCGACTTTCTCTTCTTTATCTGCCTTTTGAGCAGCGGCTCTTCGTTTTGCAGTAGCTTCCTTCTTCTTTGCAGCAGCTTCTTCTTTAGCAGCTCTTTTTGCTTCAGTATTTTCTTTGGCTTTACGAGTGATTTTTTCTTCTACAGTTTCTTTTGCTTCAATTTCTTTCTTTTTAGAAGTTTTTTCAGATGCAGCCTTCATCTTCTCTGCCGCTTCCTGACGAGCACGGAATTTATCTACACGTCCTGCTGTATCCACAAGCATCTTTTCACCTGTATAAAATGGATGTGAAGCTGAGGAAACATCAATATTAATAACAAAATGTTCGACACCTTTAATTTTCTTAGTTTTGTCTGAAGTTAAAGTGGACATTGTTGTAAATTCTACACCATTTGAAGTATCAACAAATACAACTGGATTTAATTTAGGATGGATATCTGGTTTCATGGTTAAATTGCGTTATAACATCACGATGTATGATGTCTTTTAATAGGCTGAAGGATTTTAAATCATTTCTTTCGTTTCGGCAAGGCTTTTTTTCTAGTAGGTGTCGCTCTCGATTTTTTCTTAATTGGAACTCTTTTGTTTACAGATGCTGATGTAGTAGTAGAAAGCTTGGTTTTTTTGTCTGAAAATAGGACTTTTCTTCCGGCGATTAATAGAATAAGTAGCAATGTAACAATTAAAAGTGCAATCAGTTGCCATTTCAACACAACTTTAATTTCTACGACCCCCTCTCTGGTCTCCCCCTTGTCGTCTTCAGTTAGTAAGCTGACTTTGTATGTACCTGTTTTTTCGAAAATATGGTCAATTACCACACCTTCTTCTGTTGTTCCGTCATCAAAATCCCAAATGAAAGATACTATTTCACCATCCGGATCATAAGACTGCAAAGCATTAAAGGTTACTATTGAACCTTTGCTAACAGTTGTTTTTTCAGTTGTAATTTGTGGAATCGGACCGTGATTTTGATTGTCGAGGTCGCTATTATCTCCCACGCCATCACTGTCTGAATCAATTGACTCATTAGGATTAGATGGGAATGCATCTGAATTATCCCCAACCCCATCACCATCACTATCTATACTTTCATTTGGATCGAGAGGAAATAAGTCTGATATATCAGGAACTCCGTCATTGTCATCATCAGTATCCGCATTATCACCTATTCCATCACCATCAGTATCAACTGATTCGTTTGGATCAAGAGGAAAAGCGTCATTTACATCATTTACTCCGTCATTATCATCATCAGGATCATTTCTATCTCCTGTTCCATCAGCATCTGAATCGACATCAACGAATATAGTTTTTGTTACTTTGTTGTTATTCGGATTATCTCCATTTTCATCCCATGGTAAAACCCTAACACTAATTGTGTGATTCCCTACAACACCTGAACTCCAATCCACAAAAACATCATCGGTTTTATTGGAAATTACAGATACGGCTTGATCTGAACCAATAAAAGCCTGTTTATTTTCATCATAAAATTTCACTACTCCGGAAAGATCAAAACCAGAATTATTTGTTACAGTGGCATAAATTCTTATCGTTTTACCAACCAAAACATCCGAAACAGTCTGCACAGAACCTTCTTCCAGAGAAAGATCTTTGTTATATTGCTGAGCCAAAACAGGAAATGCAAATAGCAAACAAGTAAGAAATATTGAAATTTTAAAGATGTTTTTCATTAAAAAACTTAAATTAATGATTAAAATTACTTCTTTGTTTCCTTTTTAGGCTTTTCTTCAACAAGTGGTAACTCCTGTTTACTATCATCAAGATTTTCCTCTTCAATAATAAGTGAAATAGAAGCTACTTTATCATCTCCATTTAACCTCATTACATATACGCCTTGAGTTGCACGACCTGTTGTAGGAAGTTTGTCCATAGGAGTGCGTATCATCTGTCCGAGCTTGGAAATAAGAATAATATCACCTTCCATTTTATTATGAACAACTTCTGCACCTACTACCTTACCTGTTTTAGGTGTTATTTGTGCAGTTTTAACTCCACTACCACCACGACCTTGAAAACGATACTGATCAACCGGAGTAGTTTTGCCAAGTCCGTTTTCCATTACAACAAGTAATTTACTAATGGATTCATCTTTTATTACATTCATTGCAACAACTTCATCGTTAGCCTTAAGTCGTATTCCTCGTACACCCATACTTGCACGCCCCATAGGTCGTACATCTTCCTCTTTAAAGCGAATACACTGACCGTTGCGGGTAGCAATTATTACCTGCTGACCGTGTGAAGTAGGACGTATCCAGTCAAGGAAGTCGTCATCTCTTAATTTAATAGCGATAAGTCCGGATTTTCGAACATTTTTAAAGTCTTCGACTTTTGTCTTTTTAACGGTTCCTTTTTTGGTTGCCATAAATAAGTATTCACCTTCACCCTTGGACATATCCAGTAAAGCAGTAACAGATTCACCCTGTTCAAGCTGTAATAAATTGACAATTGCCTGACCGCGCGCAGTTCTGCTAGCTTGAGGAACTTCATAAGCAGGAAGTGAGAAAACTCTACCTTTATTTGTAAAATAAAGGATATCGTCATGTGTCATTACGTGAATGATACTTGATATCTCATCTTCTTCTTTTGTAGTCATTCCAATTACACCCTTTCCACCACGACCTTGGGTGCGGTATACGGTTGGACTCATTCGCTTAATATAACCACCTTTTGTAAGAGCCACAATCATAGGCTCATTTGGAATCAGGGATTTAGCGTTAAATTCACCTACACCATGAGGAACAACTGTTGTACGTCGCTTATCTCCGTATTTGTCGATAATTTCCTGAGTTTCTGTGGATACAATAGATAGAATCTTTTTAGGATCAGCAAGAATTTCTTCACATTCTTTAATAAAGTCTAGTTTTTCTTTTAATTCATCCTCAATTTTCTTTCGTTCAAGACCGGCAAGTGTTTGCAATCTCATTTCTAGAATGGCTTTTGCTTGAATTTCAGTAAGCTTAAAGTTTTTAACCAAATTTTCTTTCGCAATTTCTTTTGTTGCGGATTTTTTGATTGTCTCAATTACCTTATCAATGTTATCTAAGGCAATTTTTAAACCTTCTAATATATGAGCGCGTGCCTTTGCAACACGAAGTTCATACTCTGTTCTGCGGGTTACAACAACTTGTCGATGCTTAATAAATTCTTCAAGAATAGCTTTTAGATCTAATAGTCTTGGCTGAATTCCATCAATTAACGCAATCATATTGAAACCAAAAGAGGTTTGAAGATTGGTATATTTGTATAGTTGGTTTAGAACTTTTTTAGGGAAAGCATCGCGCTTTAAATCAACGACTACACGAATACCTTCTCGACTGGATTCATCTCGAAGATCGGATATTCCGACGATTTTTTTATCACGAACAAGATTTGCAATAGCCTCAACCATATTAGCCTTGTTAACCTGATATGGAATTTCGGTTATAATTATTTGGTTCTTTCCGGTTTTAGTTTCTTCTATGGAAGCCTTACCTCTCATCATTACACTTCCACGACCTGTAGCATAAGCGGTTTTAATAGCTTCTATATCGTATACATTTCCTCCTGTAGGAAAATCCGGAGCTTTTATGAATTGCATCAAATCTTCAATATTTGCCTCAGGATTATCGATTAAATGCTTTACGCCTTCCATTACTTCAGTAAGATTGTGAGGCGGAATGTTTGTAGCCATACCTACCGCAATACCCATTGAGCCATTAACAAGAAGAGCAGGTATACGAGAAGGAAGTACTGTAGGCTCTTTCAATCTACCATCGTAGTTTGGTCGAAAATTAACCGTATCCTTTTCAATGTCAGCAAGAAGCTCATCGGTAATCTTTTCCATTTTAGCTTCGGTGTAACGCATAGCAGCAGCATTGTCGCCATCCATTGAACCAAAGTTACCCTGACCATTCACAAGTGGATATCGCATAGCGAAATCCTGAGCCATACGAACCATGGAATCATAAACTGCGGTATCTCCATGTGGATGATATTTACCAAGAACGTCACCAACTACAGTAGCTGATTTTCTGAATTTAGCACCACTACGTAAACCAAGTTCATGCATTGAAAATAAAATTCTTCGATGAACAGGCTTTAAGCCATCACGAACATCCGGAAGTGCACGGGATACGATAACGGACATAGCGTAATCCAGATAACATTCCTGCATCTCGTTTACTATATCTTTGAATTTGTCGTTACCATCCAGAGTAAGAGGGTTAATAGGTACATCATCACCACCATCTCCATCTGACTTTTTATCATCTTCTGACACTTCTTCGGAAACCTCTTCTTCCTCGTTTTCCTCAGACTCTTCTACAAGTTCAGACTCAATATTCTCATCTTCTGGGATTGGTAATAATTCGTCGTTTGTTGGGTCGTTTTTTTTCGGCACAGATATTTAGGTTAAAAATAATTAATAGTGTTGATAAATAAGCCAATTATCGGCCATATTTCTACCTAAAGGATTGTATCACAAAAAAACTGCAGAAAAAAGGGGTTTTTTTGCCTCTGAAACCTTTAACAAAGGTTTCAGTACTTCCAAAATATCTGATCTCGCTATTCACTTCCTCACTCAGCGTCAAAGGCTTCCCTCTGCGTACACGCCGCATCGGGGTCCTTTCCCAGCTTCGTTCGAAAGCTTATAAGCTCGGTAATTTTAATCCAAAAAAACTTAGACATTATGTCTATATTCTTTTACAACGAAAAAACTGACTGTTTATATCAAGAGATTTCCTGTCTGCGGAATCCATTCAAAAAGTTCTTCTAACACCTTTTTCATAGACCCACCCCCCTTTTTTTCGGCTAATAAATTATCTATAAAATTGCTTAATTCTTTTGGATTTTCGTTTATATATAAGATTGCTTTCATGGTATTTCCCATAGATATTGCTGTCATCGCTTCCTGCATAGTTTTTGCAGACTGCACATATCCTTTTGCAACTTTTCTTCTTATTGCAGTAATTTCAATTGGATAATTGGAAAATTCCTGATTAAAAATCAAATTCAACATGCTTTTTATAATCTTTCCCTTATTTTGAACGCTTACTTCATCAAATAAATGCATAAATCGTTCTCTTTGTTTACCAAGAACAAGAAAATTCACCACTTCCCCAAGCTGAGAATCAGAAATTTTACTGTAAAATATCGCTCTGTCATTTCTTCTTTTGTATGACAAATCATCATCTACTCTATATTCTGCTGGTTTATTTGATTTTTTGTTTTTTGGCTTAATTACATCCTGAGGATCCAGATAATCTAATATATCCTGCATTAAAACAGAGAACTCCCCACTATTTAAAGCCAACTCTATATCACTTATATCGGATATTGAGTTTTCTGGTTCATCAATTTGATGGGCGAGGTTATGTATCATTTGTTATTGAAGATTGAATATTAATGATTATTTTATTGTGGATTTTGTGCTTACCAGTTCTTTTTCAGCTGGCATAGGAGTTGTTTCGGGAGTTTGAGTTTGATTTTGATTTGATGAAACAGTGGAAGCAGACGTGATTGGTGATACGGTTTTTGCCTTTTTTAACGCCATTTCTTCCATTAAATCAAGCTGAATTTGCTGTATTTCGAGTAATCTTTGCCACTGGCGTCCAAGCAAATTATCAAATTTTTCATTAAGCTGACGAATTTCAAGTTCCGCTTTCAGATTTACTCGGTAATCTTCCTCTGAGCGCAATCTGTCGCGGTCCTCTTGCCTGTTCTGACTCATCATGATTATTGGGGCTTGTATTGCCGCTAAACATGAAAGAACTAAGTTCAGCAAAATAAACGGATAAGGATCGAAAGGTTTTGAAAGTAAAACAAAAGCGTTAATTATAATCCACGTAAATAAAACACCTCCAAATATCATAATAAACCTCCAGCTTCCACCGAAAGACGCAACTTTATCAGCCACTCTTTCACCAACTGTAAGCTGACGGTCAAATGCCGTATTTATGTTCTGAGCAATTAGTTCGTGCTCTTTTAAACCTTTAAGAACATGACGTTCGATTGTTGAGATTTCACCTTTTTGCTTTTTTACAACTTCTTCAACATAATGTGCCCTAAATTGGTTGAGATCTTCCATACATACTGAACCCGTACCATCCCATTCCGGATAAGCCTTTTTCATCAAAGCAATAACACCATCACGTATTAACTCAACTGCTGTGAGCTGTTTATCCGGTTTTAGAGTGCCACAAAGTGAACATTTGGATGTGGATTGCATTAATTATTACAAGATTAGAAGATTACAAGATTATTTATTCCAATTTATCTAATAATTATACCAAAAATAAGCCAAAAACGCAAGAGTAAGCAGAAATTTAGACATGACTAACTAACGATTCAGCAGGATGCTAAATCGTTAGTTAAATTGGGGTGGATTCCCCTAGGTGGGCAAAAAAGTGGGATATTTTAGAAATCGGAGAAATCGACGAAAGCAGATGTTTCGCCTGGAGGAACACTGTTTGCAGGGAAGCTACGGGTGGCATTGCCAATCGATATTTCGTTGTCTTGCGTTTTATCGATAGCAATACACTTGTAACTGAGGCCGGTAAACCCGAGCGAGTTTCCGTTAACCTCTAACGGTGAGTCAACTGTTATATTCCCGACACAAATTTGATAGTTCGTGGACTCGGGAACATAGGTGAAGTTGAATTGGTTGTAGTCAACCAATTGCCCGGCAGGGATGTGGATGACATCGACCATCTTGTAATAACCGGTGAGCCATGCCGGCACGATCTCATGTGATTCGGTGGGAGATAACCAGTGGCAGTCCTGGTCTTCTTCATATTGGTTCAAATCGTCAAAGCCATCGAACCGCACGTATGTTTCCGATGAAACGTTTACCCCATTCTGGTTGAATGAAGACACACAGGTTTCAATGGCGTCTTGAGGCGCCACATACTCTACTTTGTAAATCCAGGTATTTTCGCTGGGTTCATAAGCCTCATCGTCGACCGATAACTCGGAAGAGTTCACGTGGAACGACTGAATGCTTGGCTGGAGATACCCTATGGACAAGAACGTAATGTCCATATCCTCGCTCAACTCGAGCGATTTCCAAACATAGGAATTCTCGTGAATTAGTCCTCCTTCCTCATATCTTCCTGATATGGGATAGTCTTCCGATCCCAAAAGCGGAGCGGTGAAGTCTATTCGGACTATAAAATGTGTCCGATCTTCAACCTGTTGAACATACTCGTAATTCACGATGCAGTTCAACTGTCCGCCGGGAACGAATTCACCGGTACAACCAACGTGGCTGTCTTGGCTGATGAATAAGCTATCCGTTGTAGGTTGATAGTTCTGCCTGTCTTGAAAATGCAGTGTGTGCGTTTCACTGGTATTGAGTGCAACACAAGTTGGACGATTCCATTCGCCGTTGTATTCCCGGTCGTCCTCATTAATCGTGAACAGCGTATTGCCGTTGTCATTTTCAATGCAGACGAGCGAGTTAACCTGGCTGTCGTAGATGCTGTAAAAAGTGAATGTGGTAGAATCTTCGTAATCGTAATCTGCACCGTACACGATGATGTCTTCCGGCGTTGTATAGCCTTCTACATCACCAAACGAAAACGTTGTACCTCCTTCTTTGGAAATAGGAATATAAAGTAGGTTATCTTGAGGATGACCCACCGATATCCCATTTCGAAAAATTTCGCCCTGTACTGGCAATGAGAACAAATAGATGTAAACATATTCCGCCATATACAGGAGTTCGTAGTTGTATGTCTCACCTTCGGCAAGTGTGTCTTTCGGGATGAAGATGGGGGTAGTATACAGGTTTTGTATTCCACCTCCGACTATCTCGTTATCCACCTCTATGTTGACGGTGTAACAGGAATTCTGCCCAGATGGCAGTTCTATTCCATTTACACTTATCGTCGCATCCGGCAGGTACAGGCCCTCCTCACTCTTCGGGGTAACGCACACGTTTGCAACTGCTCCATCACGGGTGTAAGTCGCTTTGTAGCGTTCACCCTCCTGGAAAGCGTCCGAAAGTTGGACTGATGCCGGCGGTGCATAACCCGGCAAATTATCGAAAGCCAAGCTATTTTCATCCGACGAATCAAACGTCAGCTCGACTTCGCTTTGCCCAATGACAGTCCCGTTCAACAAGATTGTGCCGTTTACAGGGTTGCCGTATTGATCGTCCGTTTCAACCCTGATGGTGATGGTAGAATCGACAGCTTCTTCGTAGATTGTTCGAGTGTAGAAACACTTGTTAAATGTACACTCGACCGTGAAGCCCTCGATTTCTTCGCAGAGCTTGGTGTCATTGCATTGAATGGTTTCGACGGGTACTTCGACCTCGGTTTCGACAGTTCTGGTATACAGGCACTGGTTAAAAGAACATTCGACTTCGAAATCCGGAATCTGTTCGCAGGGGTTGGTGTCGTTGCACTGTTCTGCTTCGACTGGTATCTCGACTGTTTCGGTTTCTGTACGAGTGTAGAGACATTGATTGAAAGAACATTCAACCTCAAAACCTGGAATCTGTTCGCAGGGGTTGGTGTCGTTGCATTGTTCGGTTTTGACTGGTATCTCTACTGTTTCGGTTTCTGTACGAGTGTAGAGACATTGATTGAAAGAACATTCGACTTCGAAATCCGGAATCTGTTCGCAGGGGTTGGTGTCGTTGCACTGTTCGGTTTCAACAGGCACTTCAACCTCGACCTCAGTTTCACAGCCACAGATACCATCGTTGCATGAGGCTGTTCCATTGGAGCAAGGACAATCGCTTGCGTCCTCGCAGAAAGGCTCAACGATTTGGGGTATCGGGTTGTTGCAAACACAAGCGCCGGTTGAACTGCACGTCGCGTTTTCGTACCCTTGGCACTCATCCGTACAGTCTTCTGGCTCGTCGCAATAATCAACTTGCATTTTACTGCATCCAAAAACGAAGAGGGTGGCCAGAAAAAACAACATATACTTCCGCATTCTATCCTCCTTCTACACCATTTCTGGTGCAATCTTTGTGACCGTCTGTGACGGTCCGGTTTTTTAAAAAAGATGTATGTATTTAGAAATTAATTACTAAAATATCTTTGCACTGGGGGAATCCTCCCTTCTATATTAACCCCACTGTATTTTGCCTTTCATTGGTGCCGACGATGCCTATTTCTGTTTCGATTTACGTTTTATGTTGAACGATTTACGAACATAAATCATTAATCGTACAACATTAATCGAATATATGTTGTCATCAACACAAAGGAAAGGCGAACACAAGAAGATCAATAATAAAAAAGGGATGTCCCAGCGCAAAACCCAATGTTTTAAATGATCAACTTGTAATTGATAAATTTTAATTTGGGCATATTATCCCATTTTAGAATTACAGGTTGTATATATTATAAGCTTTTTGGCTTTTTGTCAATGTTTTTTCTTCATTAACACAATAAATTTTTAATAAATATATGCCCTTGTAAAAAATACTTTTATAGTTTATAGTATCACCCTTGCAAAAGGCCCCTTGTCTTATTGCGTCACATTTTGGAGTGTAATAATGACTGGTCATTGAAATCTGAGGTTATAACTATAAACGATTAAAACAATTGGCTTTGGCCAAATAACATATAAGGAGAATTAAAAATGAGAACGTCTATTACAAGAGCTTTAATGATTTTACTCGTCATCCTTCTTGGACTTATTTCTTTCGGGTGTGAAAAGTATCCAACTGTCACAGTCTTTATTTTGGACTCTGTCAGTATTCTGACGCCTGAACAAAGAAAGGAAATTGTATTTGAAGAGTTCACCCACGGCAGGATTATCCAGGAGATAATCAGGAAGAACTCAAGTCCAGACCACTTTTTTACTTTTGATCTTGATAAGGTCATCCGTGTAAAAAATGAAGAAACAGATAAAATGGAGAATATGGTTGTCATTGATGACAAGAAATATCTTGATGCTCTAAAGCGTATTAACAAGTATGCTGATGAGCACCCTGATGAAAAAATCGTGGTCAACATGAGCTTTGGAGGTTCCCGCCACTTTTATATGGAATTACTTAGTGAAAATGACACAATTCGCAAAAGAGCTGAGGAAGATTTCTCACTGGAAATAATTGGAAGAAGTAGAAATGAAATCGGAGATGGATTATTTAATCTTCTTAAAACACAATATATCCAACAAGAAGAAGTGGCAGGTCAATTTTCAATCGATGACTTTAAAATGCAAGAGACGATAGACCGGAAGATAGAAGAGCTTGTTGGAAAAGGTGTTGAAATGGTCGCATCCGCAGGAAATGAGAACACTGATATGCGTACTTACCCTGCTGCACATCCCAATGTTATTTCTGTTGCTGCACATGATGGGAATGGCAAAAAGACATCTTATTCCAATTATGGAAAATATGTAGATGTATGTGCCGAAGGAGATTATAAGAAAGAACTTGGTGCATCAAGCATCTCTGTTAAAGGTACATCTTTTGCGACACCTCGAGTTACTGCTCTTCTTGTAAACATGTTTAAACTGGCAAAGGATGAAGAAATGGACAAGGTCAGCATCATCAAGAGTTATGCAATGTATTTATCAGAAGATACACATTCTCTTGGAGCAGGTGCACTAAATCCAGTTTCCACCCTTCAATCAATTGACAGGAGTTACAAAGAAGGTGATTTAGTTGGTGGCATTTCATGGAAACAATATGCTTTTGGAATTATTTTCGGACTTAGTATCTTTCTGGTTCTAATTGGCATATTACGACTCTTTTTTGGAGCAAGTGATGGGCCTTTATTTCCAAGTCCTTCGGAAATTGCTGATTTCTTTCGGGTTTTGCTTGCCCCTCCAGAGACAAGTCCTCCAAGCGAACCTTGGCTTCCAAGAAGGGAGCGTATTGCCTTAGCTAAAGAAAGAGCGGAAGAGCTAGCCCGATCCCAACAAGGTTATTATGGATTAATTGGAATCCCCGACACACCACCACCAGAATCACGCCTACCCCCCAGCATTCATGTGGAGGTTCCAAATCCTTTCTCTTTTCCGTGTCCAAATGGCGTACCTGTACCTGTAGCAATTCTTATGTTTGCATACGAAAACGACGTGGACTATGATGATTTTGTTTATTATTTTATTGCTGAAAGAGAAAGGCTAAGATTAGATCTTTCTCTATTCAGAAAAAATCAAGTGTCGATAGAATTAATACTTCATGAGATAAATACTATTGATATGTATTTAAAAATCCTTACGCAAATGCCTGGACATGATATGGAAGTTATTAACGAACTTCAAAATGGTTCAATGCTCGTTAATGAGGCAAAAACTTACCTTATACACCTATAACCTCATTCAGAAAAGACCGAACTCCTTTCGGTCTTTTCACTCTATCCAATTAATTTCTTCCAATCCTTTTTCTTTCAAATACTCATTCGCTTTACTAAAATGTTTACAACCCAAAAACCCACGATGAGCAGAAAGTGGAGATGGATGTGGCGCTTTTAAAATTAGATGTTTTTTATCGTCTATCATCCATTCTTTACTCTGAGCATAGGCACCCCAAAGCATAAAAACCACGTGTTCCTTTTTTTCAGCAATGATACGAATTACCGCATCAGTAAACTCTTCCCAGCCTTTTTTTTGGTGAGAAGTCGGCATTCCGGCAACAACGGAGAGAATAGCATTTAATAAAAAAACTCCCTGGGTAGCCCAGTGTTCAAGATTTCCGTGAGCTGGTATTTCACCTCCAATATCGGATTTTATTTCTTTATATATGTTTACGAGAGATGGTGGCATTGGCACCCCCTGATTTACGGAAAAACAAAGGCCATGTGCCTGATTTGGTCCGTGATATGGATCCTGACCAAGTATAACTACTTTAACTTTATCAAAAGGGCATAAATCAAATGCTTTGAAGAGGTTCCTTGGTGGAGGAAAAACGGTTTTTGACCTGTATTCAATGCGAATGAAGTCTGTTAGTTGCTTAAAATAAGGCTTATCAAACTCTTCTTGAAGGACTTGTTTCCATGATGATTCGATTTTGACGTCCATTTTTTTATTACAAGATTACAAACTTCCCGATAAACGGGACTATTACAAAATTACAAAATTAATGTAATATTGAAGTAGTATAAATATAGCACAAAATAATCTTGTAATTTTATAATAACTAATCTTGTAATAAAAATGTTCCAATATATAGCAGGCATCATCACATATAATCTTTTTAATCTGACTAATGGCAGTAAAATAGCTGATACAGTCAATTATTTCTTTTATGATGTATTTAAAATTCTGTTTTTAATATTTGTAGTTGTAACAGTTATAGCATTTTTAAGGTCATTTTTTGATCCAAATAAGTTTAAGAACAATCTTCTTAAACTGCCTTTTGGACTTGGAAATTTGGGTGCAGCTTTGTTTGGTGCTGTCACGCCTTTTTGCTCATGTTCATCGATTCCACTTTTTATCGGTTTTATTGAATCAAGACTTCCGCTTGGTATCGCATTTTCTTTTCTGATTACTTCTCCACTTGTAAACGAAGTTGCTTTTGTGGTTATGGGTGGACTTTTTGGTTGGAAATTAGCCTTTTTATATGCGTTTTCTGGTATTGTTTTGGGTGTTGCCGGCGGACTGATTATTGGGGCGCTAAAAATGGACAAAGAAGTAATTTTAGAAGATGCTGAAGGAAAAAGACTTGAAAGTAAAATGCCTAAGACGCTTGAAAAAAAGATGAAATTTGCTTTGAATTTTGGTTGGTGGACATTTAAGAAGCTTCTTCCTTATATTATTGTTGGAGTTGCTATTGGAGCTGGTATTCACGGGTATGTTCCACAAGAATTCTTTACAAATACAATTGGTAAATTCGAGGTTCTTTCTGTGCCTATTGCTACGATTGTTGGTGTTCCTATATATGCAGGGTGTTCTACTGTTGTACCGATTATATTTTCAATTACCGCAAATGGCGTTCCGCTTGGTACATCACTTGCTTTTATGATGGGCATTGCAGGGCTTAGTTTGCCAGAAGCAGTTATGCTAAAAAGAATTCTCAGCTTTAAATTACTCGCTACTTTTTTTGGACTTGTAGCAGTTGGAATAATTATGATTGGATATCTGTTTAATTTCTTAGCTTAGCTCACCGAAATAAGAAGATATCAGATGACCTACACTATGGGTGGCGACAATAACCAAAATTGCTATTGCCCAGTGCTCACCAATAACATGCCATACGGGTTCTTTTTGAGATTTCGCAATTAAAAAGCTAAGTAAACCAAGCATAAAAAGCCCCCAAATAATACTTACTATAACTGCCATTTCCAGACTTAATAATAGAACGGGTATAACAAATGTAAGAGCGAATACCAGTTTGGCGACAAAAGTTGCTATTGTTGACTCCCATATCTCTTTTTTATTCTTGGCATTTGAAGATTCTTCGGAAATATGAATACCAAGCGCATCGGAAAAAGCATCTGCGATTGCGATTGTAAGAATACCGCCTAATACAGCAAGGGTTGAATGCGTTCCTGCATTAAGACCAACCATCATTCCAAGTGTGGTAATGATTCCGGAAGTAAGACCAAAGCTTATTCCTTTTACGTAAGATAGTTTCATAATTTTAATTGGTGAACTAATTGGGGTTCTTGTTGGTGACCTAGTTGGTGAACTAATTGGGGTTCTTGTTGGTGACCTAGTTGGTGACCTATAGGATACCGATCAGGTCTCCTACAAGGACTCCCACTAGGTCTTCAACCAGTAATATACATTCTACCATGTCCCGGAATAATGTAATCAGCTTTTTTTAAAACCAATTGACGACTCGCTTCAAGCATTTTGAGATTATTAGCATAAGCGTCTTTTTCAGGTTCGTTTTCCTTCCAAAAAACATCACCACAAATTGCGGTAATTCCGTCATCAGTTTGGATAAGAAAAGTAATACTATCATCGCTGTGACCTGGAGTTTTTATTATTTCGATGTTATCCGATACTCTGCCATTTGATTCAGTCCACAAATCGCCTTCCCACCATCCCCAGTAATCAATTACCTTTGCCTTTTGGAACATACCTACATTGCGGTTGTGATCCGTATGAGCATGGGTTATGCCAACTACATTGATATCTTCAATTGATAGATTTTCTTTTTTTAGTGCGTCAACTAGAACCTGCTGACTTGATGTAGTACCAGGATCGATAATCATATTGATATCACCATCCTGTACCAAAGTAACTGTACAGCAGCTTCGTCCGCCAGTATCACCAGATGTGTAGCCTTCGATTAATATTGTTGTTTTAGTCATGCTGTGATTATACATCAAAAAACAGCCAATCGGCGAACCGAAAGGCTGTTTTTGTTGATTGGAGAAATTATCTCTCTCTTGGTGGACGAGCTTCGTTAACGATTAGCTTACGACCATCAAGCTCTTTTTCGTGCCACATTTCTATAGCAGCCTGAGCTTCTTCACCGGTAGACATAGTAATAAAACCAAATCCTTTAGATCTTCCAGACATTCTGTCTGTAATAATCACAGCTTCTTCAACTGTACCAGCCTGAGCAAAAGCTTCTTTAAGAGCCTCGTCAGTTAATTTGTAAGAAAGATTTCCTACATATAATTTATTTCCCATTTAATGAAAAATTAATGAATAAATGTGAACTTCCTACAGAGCAACTTAGATCTATTATGCAATGAGAAGTAGACACTTTCATTCACTAAGAGAAAAAACTAACTTGAGGAGATTACAACGGAATTATATGTTAAATACTTGCATAAGTCAAGCAGTAATAACTTACTTGATTTTTTGGTCCGTCTTCCGTAAACTCTTTCGTGCTGATGGAGAGATGGCAGAGTGGTCGAATGCGGCAGTCTTGAAAACTGTTGAATCGCAAGGTTCCCAGGGTTCGAATCCCTGTCTCTCCGCCAGAAACAAAAAAGCAAGAATTGCATTCCCGGCAGTAGCTTGCTTTTTTGTTTGTGTATTTATGATAAAATCAATATATGGAAAAAATAGAAAAAGCTACATTTGCGGCAGGATGTTTCTGGGGAGTGCAAGATGCATTTGATAAGCTAGATGGTGTTATTTCAACAACAGTAGGCTATAGTGGAGGTAAAACTAAAAATCCAACCTATGAAGATGTATGCAGTCATACCACCGGACATGCAGAGGCAACATTAGTCGAATATGACTCAAATAAAATAAGTTACGAAGAAT
The DNA here is from genome assembly GCA_016932505.1 of Candidatus Peregrinibacteria bacterium. Taxonomy (GTDB): domain Bacteria; phylum Patescibacteriota; class Gracilibacteria; order UM-FILTER-43-11; family UM-FILTER-43-11; genus JAFGCT01. The sequence goes on along the minus strand of JAFGCT010000006.1, from coordinate 57,639 downwards.
TGGTCAATGCATTCTTTAATATGCATAATCCAACAACTGTTAATAAACAGGGTCCGGATATTGGCGATCAATACAGATCATCCATATTTTTTCATACATCAGAACAGGAAGAAACTGCAAAAAAAATAAAAGATGAATTGGATAAAAGTGGAAAGTGGGACAACCCAATTGTTACGGAGATTGTACCTGCCACTGAATTTTATAAAGCGGAAGAGTATCATCAGAAATATTTTCAAAAGACAGGGCAGAGCTCTTGCCATATTTAAATGGAGGGCGGTCTCCGCAGAGCCCGCCCCATAAACCTCCATTACCTGACCACTAGAATTGCCTATCTTCTCCGTCGAACGCCTTGTCTTTCTTCGCGCTCTCGCCGCTCATCGTCGCTTTCTCGCCCGCGATACCAGTTTTGAGAATCCCTTTCTTCCTGCTTTCTTGCCCTGTGTCGTTCTTCTTCAGTAGGCATTCCACCTGCCATCAGGCACTGCATCAGTCTTCCTGGTCTTTCACCTGGTAAAAACATAACAACTCCTTCTCCTCCACTGGAGGTATAAATAACACTGCGAATTTGCAGTGATATTGTTTTTCTCATCCGGAATACGGACATATTTAAATACCGCATACCGAAAATAAGAGTTTATAAATTACTACATTTTGACTTATTTAGTCAATTAATTCTTCTTTTAAAATATATAAGGGTAAATATTAAAAGGTACAAACATAAAAATTTATTAAAAACGAGGTGGTGGGCCTTTCGACCCACCCCTCCATGTCTTCCTGCCTCTAACTAGAGGCTTGTTCTGAGATCAACGACGTTTTTGTGGCTGGTTTTCCGGCCGGTCTTTCGGTGGCGTCATATTCCTGATATTTTGCTCCATCGCAGTTTGTGGATCAGGGGTTGCGCCTCTTATTAAGTACGTATGGCCTCTTCCAGTCTCTTCTTTTTTTCCACTCATAGTGATCTCCATATCTCCTCCATATCGGAGGTATTTATAACACTGCGAAAGTGCAGTGATATAATTGAAAACAAGATGACATAATTTGTATCAAGAATATAGTATTACTAACAAAGTACACTATATTCTAAAATGATAGAGTGCGAGTTTACTATTCATATTAATAATTGTCAAACTATTTAGTTCTTCTTCGAAATTACGTAAGAATACACAATTGGAACTACCACTACACCTGTAATAGTTATAATAAACACTGGGCCGATAAAAAGACCTGTCCATGCTTCAAATAAATATAAAATTCCTGCTATTACAAATGCCCATCCACCGACGCGATGTGTTTTTTGCCATACTTCTTTATCGTTTAATGTCCACGGAGTTTTAATCCCTACAAAATAATTCTGCCGAATTTTACCCATGTAGTTTCCGAGCACTATAAAAAGTAAACCGACTGCCGAAAGCATTATGGGTTGCATTAGATTTTGATTTTCCGGATATAGCGTCATGTAATACTGTATAAAATATATGAAACCGAAAAATGCAATAATTATTGTTTGGATTATTTCCCACACTCCCCAAAACTTTTTGTAATTTTTATGGCGCGGATCGATTTTTGCAAGAATTGGAAAAAGAATAATCATCAATAATGAAATTCCAGGAATCAGCCATGCGGCCCATGTCTTAGCTCCCCAATCATCTGGCTGACCTTGGAAGTTCCAATGAGTTGGAATTATGTCCGGTAATTTTGGATAAAGGAATAATGTTGCAATAATCATTGCAAGTACTATAGATAAACGAAGAATAAAACCTTTTGATTTCATATTGAATTATTTAAAAAATTTATAAAATAGTTTCATAATCTCTTCAAAAACGGATACGTTTAAAGAGTATTTGATAAATTGGCCATCACGTTCCGCAGTAACAAGATTGGCGCGTTTTAAAATGTCGAGATGATGAGAAAGAGAGGCACCTGTTATTTTAAAATGCTTTTTAATTTCACCGACTGTCATGTCTTTCTTTTTTAAAAGCGAGAGAATATCTCGTCTGTTTTTATCCGATAATGCTTTAAATACAGAATCCATTAAATAGATATTTAGATGAACGTCTAAATGTTACTATAACCATCAATGGTTGTCAAATACTAATTTCTAATATCTAAACTCTAAACAAATTACAAACTTTAATGCTATAAATTGGGCACTTAAAATTTTAAAATTTGTAATTTGTAATTTGGGATTTGTTAAGTATTTCGAATTTAGGCTTTAGAAATTAAATAATTGTTACTTTTTTAATATTTAAACGTATAATAATTTGGGTGCTGGAAAAGAGCCGGCTCAATTCCTTAGAAGCACTCACCTAAAAAGCATCCCATGGAAGAGGCAAAAGCCATAGCACTCTGCCAAAAAGGCGACTTAACCGCGTTTAGTACCTTGTACGATGAATATATAAAACCGATATACAATTTTGTGTTTTATAAAACTCACCACAAAGAAACTGCGGAAGACCTCGTAAGCATTGTGTTTACAAAATCATTGGAAAAAATTCAGACTTTCAATTCTGACAAAGCTTCTTTTAAAACATGGCTATACCAAATTGCCAGAAATACCATTACAGATCATTTTCGTTCAAATAAAGAAACTGCAGATATTGATGATGTTTGGGGACTTTCAACTAAAGACGATATTGTTACAGATTTAGATGTAAAAATGAAGATGGAAGAAGTTAAGAAATATCTTAAAAAACTAAAATCCAGTCAGCGTGAAGTTGTAATGCTTAGGGTATGGGGTGGTCATAGCTTTCAGGAAATTGCGGAAATTACAGGTAAAACCGAAGCGAGTTGTAAGATGATGTTTAAAAGGACAATTGAAAATTTACGCGGAGATTTGGCAGTATTGGCATTACTTATTTATTTTATTTAATTATGAAAAAGGGCATTCAATCAATCATAAATGACTTATATAAAATTGACCCGAGCTTAAAAAAACAAGGGAAGGATTTGGAAAAACTTGTTGAAAAATTAATAGAGGCAAAACCTGACATTAAAATGGATAAAGTTTTTGTGAACGGACTTCGTAGGTCTCTTTCTGCAAAGGCTGAGGAGATGAGCAATAAGCCTGCATTTAAATTTAGCCTTTTGAACTTCCTTTATACATTCGGCAGTGTAGCAATTGCCTTGGTAATTATTATTTCGTTGTATGACACAGATCAGCTTGGAAGAAAAAAGATTGAAATTCAAAACACCGATTTTAATATCAATGAATTAATTGATGAACAAGAAATGGATATTGATATTAATCTTGCTCCGATTATAAGGACTCAAAAAATGCTACCTGTTGTAGACAAAGTTGTAGACCAAGTTGTAGAGCCGATTATAGAGTCTCCTGAAGATGATAATACAAATATTATGATGATGAAGGAACTCGATGACGTAGGAGAAGGTGCTGAAGAGAGTATTATCCGAGGTGGTGGTTCATCAGCTACATTTTTTGACGAGCCTACAAGTGATGCTATTCCACCTAAATCGGATGGTGATATTCCTGAAATTGATGAATACTATTTGGATTTGATGGATGTATGCAAAACAAGATCAAAACCAGATTGCTGTTTTGCTTCCGTGGAAGTGATGATAAGCGGAGGTTATAAACTAATGACAGCGGATGGATGTCCTGATGGATTTAAAATAGGAATGCTGGATTGTGGAAGTGATATTAGGTGGTGTGAGTAAATGTCTGAACCTTAATTCTCCTGATTTAAATGATTACTTGATTTAAATAAAGTACTTTTCCTATTAAAAATCATGGCAATCCTGTAATCAAGTAAATCAGGGTTCAGACATTCATTACTCACAAACACTTCCTGGATTTGATGTTAATTCCGTTCCATAATGCACGGTTAAATACATCACCTCTTTTGACGTATTTACAGATATTCCTAAACCGATAATTTTGAAATACTTATTCATCACACTGTCGTAATGAGCTGTATATCCCGTTCCCCTTTCCGCCATATACGCATTAAAAATTGGTTCAATAGCATCTATCATTTCCTGAGTGCAGTCGCTGTCACTACAACGATATGTTCCGTATCCGATATTTTCACTGTAGGTGACACCATAATTATTCGCGAAAGTTAGACCAAGGTCGGCAAACCATTTGGTAATTATTGAATAATCGTAATAGTTTGTTTGACCTGGACGTTTGTGAGACATGGTATTTGTATCATTCATATATTCAGACCAAACTGTAGCACTACGATTTAAATAATCGTTGTAAGAATATGCGCTTAAACCCTGCTGTGCGCGAGCATTGTTATACAATTGTAACCATTTAGTACGGACTGCTTCCATGTCGACTGATGATGGAATATTAGAATCCGCACATGACATAAGCGCCCCCGAATTATCACTCGCTGATGGTTCTTGAATATCAAATGTTGCAAAAGGCTGACTGTAAACATTCTCTTTTATCCTCCAAATCATCTCCGCCATTTCACCACGATTCACTTTTTGACTGATGGATTGAAAGGTATTTGGAATATAGCTTTTATTCTGCAGTGCTTCGATAAAAACTTTATACCATACACTACTTTCCGTAGATGATTTGCTCACATTTAAAGTGTTAACCAATATCTTGGCAGCTTCTGCCAGATTGATTGTTTCAGCTGGTCTAAAATATCCATCTGGGTATCCTCCAATTATTCCGTTGTTTTTTGCATAACACACATAGCCAGCAAACCAATCACTAGATTTTACATCCGGGAAACAATTGGATGCAGATGATACTGGATTTGAAGCAAGTTTTGCCTCTACAATTATCTTTGTGAATTCCGCACGATTAACGCTTTTAGATGGCTTATAACTTCCGTCGCTGTAGCCTTCAATAATATTTTTTTCTTTTAAATAGCGAATTGCTGTTTCAAATTGATTACCAACAATATCATAAAGTGGTTCATTTGTCGGCGCGGGAGTAGTTGGGGATACTGTATTAAATGGTTTATTTGTTGGCTCAAGTAACCATTGACCAGACCATCCAACTGTTCCATCTGCAGTCTGTACTTTATACCACCCATCTGTCTCTGCAATTACATGGACAACGTGTCCAACTGGGACAGTAGTAAGAACAGTGGAACCCTCCATACAAGCTACATCCCTCACTCTCATACCTGTCGTAATAACTGCGTTCCAGTCACGTTCGTAAATTGGATCACTAAAGCAATCACCCGCAAGTGTAACAGAAGTAAAAATAAAGAAAGAAAAAAGAAAGGGGATAATTCGTTTCATAATAATTAGGTTATTGGACTAAATCTATTATACGTTATTTTTCCTAATTTTCTTTATTTTTTTAAGCAAACATACTAATAGCCTCCTCCATACACTGGACCTCCTATTGGTAGACCAGAAAATGGTAACGGCTCTTTGCTATGAGTAACTCCAAATATTCCGTCCAATTCTTCTCTGGTTGATACTGAACATTCAGAAGCTTCAAGAACAATGCCATTTTCACAATCCGATTCCTTTAATGCTCTTGCGAGATCGGTCGATAATGCAAAGCAATTATTACCTGAATTTTTTTGAAGAGTCATTATAGCACCTGGATAGTTCACTTTATGAATAGCTAAAGCTTTTGTAGTAGATGCTCCATTTTCTATAAGAGTTCCTGTAGGTTGTTTTTTATTCCCATTATTATTGACCCCACCTAAGTCTTCAATTGCAGGACGAGATTCTTCTGTCTCCTGAATTGCTACCAATAATTCTTTAGACATTAATAATACTTTGTGACGAGTATTTTCCTGCAATACCCGGGCCTCTTCGATAGTTGATATCGGGTGTATTATCACTTTTTCAGATGTGATTTTTCCCTCATTACCTACCATAAAAATACGATTGTCCTTTGGAGATGTTTCTCTATCTAGATTTGTCATTATATTAAATTGGTTAAAAATAAAAAAATCCACTTATATAAAGCGGAAATGATAAATATTAAATATTAAATGATAAATGTTATCAGGACCGCCAAAAAAGACTGCGCCACCATTCCATATTCTGCGCTGTTTCTATTACCTGACGGATTATTACTGCTGAGTTTTTTAAAAATTTAGCACCATGGCTAACTGTAGCAATAGCCGCATGTGATTCCTTTTTTGTTTCACGTTGGGATTTGCCATCTTTTAAACATGCAAAAATCTTAACACGTTCATGTGCCTTTTCAATTTCGGATTTTGTAAATAAGTCGTGTAATATGCCGATTACCTCGTCTTCGTTTTTTGCCAACATTATTATTTTGGCTACACCACGTATTTTATCGTCATTTTTTTTCATGCGGGCTCTAGTGTACTAGAGCAGTAGTACAGAGTCAAGGGGAATAATTTTAGTATTATCTGTACATTATTTATATAATATGTTATAATATTAAGAAACTTAAGTAATAAATATTATAAAAACTTTATTATGAATGAAGTAATTAGTGAATCATCTGAAACAGAGGTGCCACTCGGTCGCAAAAAGATTCAAACAATATTGAATGGTGCGAACGAACTGACTCAAAAGCTAGATACATTTGCAATACAAAATGGCTATATAGAAGGTTTTGGACAATACCTTGATGAATCCTTTAAATATAGTGGCGGAAACTGGGCAGATGTTATTTTGATAAACGCTGATAACTTTAGAGGATTACCAGGCTCTGATGTTTTTCTTCAAGAAGCAGAAGATAAATATATTGAATCAATATCTGTACCTGATGATATTGATAATCCTGCTACATACTTTGGTGATATTAAAAATCGTCATTATTTATATAATATCAGTTTAGCAAGAAAAGAATTCCATAAAGAAATTAATCAGAAATTGCTCGACAACTTGAAGCATAGCAATCGCGTGTTCAAAGCATGTAAATGGCTAATAGATAACGATGATATAATTACTCCTACACCTTTAGAAAGTGCCATTAATATTCCTCCAGGTGAATATCAAATTAAAATTGATTTAATAGATAGAGATGGTAAAAAGCAAGAAAAGATTTTAGGTTTGCCATTTTATCTAGGTGGAGAAGGAATGACTCAGGCAAATGCAGAAAAATATGCAAGAGATAATATTGAAATGGAAGGCCTTCATAATTTTTATAAACTTCATGAACCTGGATCAGTTGATTATTCGATTGGCACAAGAGTTAACTTTATGATTATTGATAAAGACAATAATCAAGTAGGCCAACCATCTTATTGTTGGGTGGGTGGCGCGGGACATATTACGCGAGAAAGCAAAGATATAATTCATCAGAGCTGGAAAGATGCTATAGCAAAAATGTACTAATAACTCTAAGCACTAAGTAGATAATTGTTTTCCTTAAGCCATTTCTTAGCATCATTGTGATAAGGAATTTTTAAAGAGACAAGATTCCAGAATTTAGCGGAGTGGTTCATTTGCTTTAGGTGGCACATTTCGTGCACTACTACGTAATCAATAATTTCTATTGGTGCCATTATAAGCTTCCAGTTGAAGTTGAGATTCTTTTTACCCGAACAACTCCCCCATCGGCTTTTTTGGTTGCGGAGAGTAACTCGTTTGTATTCAAGTTGATAGTATTCGTTAAAGAACTGAAGTCGGTCATGTATTACTTCTTCAGCCTTATTTTTATAAAAAGACTGTATTGTTTTTTTAATTAGCTTTTTACCTTCGGACATTGTCATTTCACGGTGGATGGACATGACCATTTTATCCCCACGTATGTTTATTCTTGGTCGCCAAAAGCTGGAAGGCACTAATTCCAAAGTTACCGCTTCACCTAAATAATAAAATACATCGCCATTTAAATATTTTGGTTTTGGGTGTGTTTTATTATGTTTTTCAATCTTGGATAGTTGTTTCTCAATCCATGGCTTCTGATTATTAATAAACCTGTTGACCTCGAAATTTAATGTAAAACGTGGAATTGTCATTACAATCTGTCTTTTTTCCGAATCAACCTGCATTCTAAGGCGTCTAGCACGAGTACTGCGCTTTAGTATAAACGGAACTTCCCTATTGTTTATTGTTATTGATTCCATATATTCATTGTAAGGCAAAGGAAAAGGAAAAGGCAAAGGATTTCCGTTGCTTTGCCTTTTAGGATGCCTTTTGATAAACTGCTTTCAGTAATATTAAATAAATAATTTAAAATGAATAAAAATAATATAACTGCTGAAATTAAAACAGCTATCAATGTTGTTCTTTTTGATAAAACAGCTATGAATCATGTGATGGCTGATAAGAAAAAGACTGTATTCGGTCTTTATATAATTATCGCAAGTGCTGTTTTAGCTTTAATAACTCAGCTTGTTTTTATGGGAAAATTTCTTTCTCTTAGCTTTGTTATTAAGGGGGCAATAATGCAGGTGATAATGGCAGTAATCAGCATTTATTTATTAAGCTTAATCGCTCAAAAAGTTTTTGGAGGTAAGGGTAAACATGATGAGTTCTTCAGAGTTGCTTCTTATGCTTCTATACTTGGATGGCTTGGTGCTCTTGGACCTGTTCTTGCTGGAGCTCTTGGTGCTTTTACTGGTGGAGCTGTAACAATGGTTCTTAGTTTAGCGGTTCTTATATGGGGAATTGTTTTGATTATTAAAATATTAGCTCTTGTACATAAACTTTCAGGTGCAAAAATTGCAGGTACTTTAATTGTGATGTTGATTGTTGTTGCTATCTTCTCAAAACTATTCAACTATGGTTCTATGGGTAGAACAAATTATTCAGGAAATTTTGAAATTCCTGGTGGAAGTATGGGCAATATTGATGTAATGGATGAGGATAATTTTGAAATGACAGTACCAACCGATGAAGGAACAGGAAGCGTAAAAATGGTTGATGGAAAAATGACAATTCAAGGACCGGATGGACAAGTAATGGAAATAAATATTCCTGACGCTCAATAACAACTAATAAACTGAAGGACTTACTAACGCTGTTTATCAGTTTATTAGTCCACAAGTTATAATATATGCAAAGAAAACTTCCTTCTAAAGAGGGTTACGCAAGATATGCGGAAATTTACGATGAAAGTGAAAAATACTGGGATAGTTTTGAAAAAGAAAACTTAACCCCTTATATTGAACTTACAAAAGGCAAGAAGGTATTGGATGCCGGTGCAGGCACAGGAAGACTTTCGGTTAAACTGAAAAAAGCAGGTGCGGATGTAACAGCGTTGGATATTTCACCTGAGATGCTCCATCTGCTTTCCCAAAAGAATCATGACATCAAAACTATTGAAGGAGATATGGAAGATATGCCTCTTGAAGATGAAAGTTTTGATATGGTTTTTTCTACCCTTGCCATGGTTCACTTAAAAAAAATTGAACCTTTTATGGATGAAGTTTACAGAGTATTAAAAGACGATGGAATTTTTGTATTGGTGAATATTCATTATAGAAAGCCGTTGATATTAGATGATGGACATGGCAAATACACTATTCAGTGCTATAACCATTTTCCAAGACATGTTGTGGAGGCAGCGCAGAAACTGGCTTATGGTATCGAAAAAGAGATCATCGTAAATGAGGGTGATGATGTTTGGGTTAGCCAGATATTAGTGTTACGCAAGTAGACCGCTTTAATTAAAGGGCACCTTTGAAACGATTGTATTTATTACATCCCTAGTTGCACTTTTTTCGTCAAAATATATCCTTTCTGTTCCAAATTGCCTATCTGTTCGTAAATCAGCACCTAACCTCCAGGTTTGAAACTCATTATTTTCATTTGAATCCCTGCCTTCTTCTAAACCATAATAGAAGGCAACTGCCCTTCTTGCTTTTCTAATGTCATTTCCACATTCTTTCATTACTTTTGTGTAATACGTATGAAAGACGAAACCATAGCCATGACTACTTATAGCTTGTTTGATATACACCCTAGCCTCCTCGCACTCTCTGTTTAATTCAGCTAACATAAGGTCTACCTCATCTCCTTCTATTACTAAATTAGCCAAGACATCTTCATCTACAAGCCCTTGTTCTTTTTGTGGCTCGCCATCTGTACCTAATTGCCCGACTTCAAATATTCTTTTCAAAGCATCTTGCTCATCTTGGTTTAATCTTGCATAGGGACTTTCAGTTTCAAATGATTCATTCATAGGAAAAATAATTATTAAATCTCAAAGTGCAAAGCCTATTTTACAATAATGATTTATATTTGTCAAGTAGATTAATTATACAAATAATAACTACTGAAATCAGCACTTTGTTTGTATTTATTCGATATAAACATCTTTATTTCAACTGTCATATTATTTTACTTTCTTTTGAATTTTAACATAATGTTAATACTCCAGCCAATCAGTTTCCAATTAAATTCAAGAATTCGCTCCTTGTGTTTAGTTTTGATTTAAACAATCCAGTGAATGATGAGGTTGTTATTTCGCAGTTTTGTTTTTCAACACCTCTCGCTTTCATACATAAATGCATTGCTTTTATTACTACTCCGACTCCTTTTGGTTTAAGTAGGTCATTTAATGTATCAGCGATTTGTTTTGTAAGACGCTCCTGATTTTGAAGTCTGCGGGAAAATATTTCGACCATTCTTGGCAATTTGGAAAGCCCAATGATTTTGTCGTCCGGTAAATAACCGATGTAGACCTTACCGAAAAAAGGAAGCATGTGATGTTCACACATAGAATAAAAATCGATGTCTTTTGCAATTATCATTTCGTCATAGCCCTCATTATCAAATACCGTAATGATTTTTTGGGGATCTTTGTTATAACCGCCGTATAGTTTTTCAAAACTTTTCGCTACACGTTTTGGAGTATCTACAAGCCCTTCCCGCTTTGGGTCATCTATTTGAGCTATTAGTTCTTTGATGAGTTTTTCAACATTATTCATTTATTAATTGGGATTTGATTAGAAATTGTAAATTTAAAATTGAGAATTCCATTTCTTACAGAAATGGCGCTACCTGAAAATCATCTTCCAGATTTTCTAATATATATCTGTACATCTGACCTGTTCTAGGGTCGACCAAATCTGCTTCCATTTCAACCAAAGGCTCAAGGACAAATCGCCTGTCCATAATGTGCCGGTGCGGTATTTGAAGATGTGGAAAATCTATTACTTCATCGCCATATAACAAAATATCAATATCAATTTCGCGTGGGCCCATATTATTTTTATGCTTTCGCCCAAGGTCGACTTCTATCTGCTCAATTTCTTCCAATAAATCGTCCGGCTCAAGATCGGTTTCTATTTTGATTACCTGATTTAAAAACCACAAAGGACCTTCTTCAATGCTTGGTCTAACTTCATCATCAAATCTTTCTTTTTTTGTTGTATGAGGCCATGGTTCCGTTTCATATATTTGAGATTCTGCAACAAGTTTCATTTCTGGATGATTCTCAATTTTTTCTTTTGCGGCAGAAAGGAAATCAAGGCGATCTCCAATATTAGAGCCAAGTGATAGGTATGCTGTGATTAATTTAGTATTTGTCATTGAAGATTAATCATTAAATTATTGACCATTATATATGGCGAATGAATTAGCCGTTTCCCAAATTCTTATTTCAAATAGTCCTTTTAAATCATCTTTTAACTGATTCCATGCCCATATACACATATTTTCCGCAGATGGATGTTCTAATGTATCGTTAATATTCGCATGATCCCATACGTTAACCACCTTTTTATTTACTATTTCTTTCAGCTCTGCAAAATCCATTACAAGACCATTTGCCTGAACTTCGCCCTCAATTACTACTCTCATTCTGTAAGTATGCCCGTGTAATTTTTCACACTTGCCGTGATAGTCGGTTAAAAAATGTGCTGAATCGAAGGTAAATTCTTTGGCAATTTTCATATAAATATTGAGTTTTGGAGGTTTATATCATAGCAACTTTTCAAGAAATTAAAACTTGACTGATTTTATCTATATGATATAATAAAATACTAAGTTTGTATATATTCCATAAAGACACATATGAAACCAGAAGATATTGAAGCACCGAAAATAGCAGATGATACTCAGGTTGAGGAAGTTGATATTACCCCCACAGATACGGATGTGAATATTAAACATTTTAATCCTGAAGCATTAACTGGATTAGAACGTGAATTGCATAAAAAATTCTGGAATAATGAAGGCGGAGAGGCATAGTTTACGCACTTGCCTCATTTTCCTTAGGACTGAATTTTAAACCATCTATCAATAACATTTGATCCATTAAATTCCTTGTGTATTCACAAAGCCTTTTTAATGTAGATTTTTTAATAGCAATTATTGTTGTGTCAGAAATTCTGACTGCAACCTTAAGACCCGACCCCTGTTCTTCTTCCATTAGACCCCCTTTATCTTTATTAAATATACTAATCGATTCCTCTTCACAATAATCATCAAAAATATTTGTTAAAATATTTGTTGAAGAAATATCAAATAGATATCCCCAACCATCTACTTTGTCAGGGCTCTCATACAATTCACCATTCTCTAACAGCGCAGATACCTTGTCATTTATTTCTTTTATTGCCAATAATATATCTCCTTCCGGAATGCCTGCTTCAAGATATTTAGCATAAGCGTATCTCAATGCTTTTGGTCCAGAGGAACAATATTTATAAGTTTCGTCTCTTCGCATTGAATCAAACCCCAATTCTTCCGGATTTGTTGACAAATCCATTGGTGTAAATAATCTAATCTCTGATTTTTTATTCCCTGTTCCCATCTGATGTGGTTTTTAGTGGCTTAAATTTTACAATATAAATTATTTTTAGTCAATATTCATCAATTTATATTTGATTTATGGCTATTTCTAAAGTTAAAATGCTTAAGAAAATATTTAAGTATCTGATATTATATGTCTACAGAATGGCTGAAACAATTAAATCTGAGTGAACCGATTAACCACGATGAAGAAACAGATGGAACAAGGTGGCTTATTGAAAATGACCCAAGAGGAGCAAGAAAAAGAACAAAAGATATCTTTGCAATTGGAGAACGACAGCCACTTACGAATCTGGATGCACATTTTGGATTTTCGTCAGATAGTGCTCCCCATCAGCAATTTGAAAGAGGGGAATTTTTTGATGACAGAGAAGCGTTATTATTACAAATGGACAAGGATGGAGATTGGTAAATTAGTCAGCCATTTGTTTCTTTAATAGCATGACATTATGCACCCGTACAATGCTTGCGCCATTTTCAATAGCTTTTAAGCTATATTCGACAGATGGCTTATCACGGTTTTTGATATCACCACCTAAAAATGACTTACGTGATATACCGATGCATATTGGATAACCGAGTTGCCTTAGCTCTGGTAGACGTTCAATTATCTCAAAACTATATTTCGGTTCCGCGGAAACAAACATGCCCATTCCAGGGTCGATTATTATGTTATCTTCATCAAAACCTGCATCAACCAGTTCTACTATACGGCTGATAAAGAATGTTTTTATACTGGCGATGACGTCGTCGTATTCAATGGATTCAGTGCTAGTACGAGGAGTTGAGTCTTTTGAATACATTAGAATCACCTTTGGATTATATTCCAATAAAACATCAAGCATTTCACTGTCTCCGCGCAGGGCAGTTACATCATTTACAATTGTAAAACCGTGTTCGAGCGCGTATTTGGCGATAGGTGCTTTATAGGTATCGATTGAGAATTCGACCTTGTTTGCAAGCTTCTCTTTAGCTATGTAATCAATGACCGGTCTAATTCTTTCCATTTCCTCATCCAATGAAACTTCTTTTGACCCTGGCCCCGTAGATTCACCGCCAACATCAATAATATCTGCACCATCTTCAATTAATTTTAAAAGACAGGGCTTAAAATCTTCAACAACACCATCTCCGGAAAAAGAATCAGGTGTAATGTTAAGCACCCCCATGATTTTCGGAACTGATTCCAACATGACAACATAATAAATCAGAAATCAAAAATCCGAAATCACAAATATTTTTATTTTCCGCGGACCAATTTTTCAAATTTTTTCATCAATGATTTTGTAACTGTGCCGGGTCGTCCTGTGCCGATCTTATGACCATCTATTTCTACAACAGGCAATATTCCGCTTGTAGTTTGTGTAATAAAAATCTCATCCGCGCTTAATAGTGTTTTGTATTTAATACCTTTAAATTCACAATTCTCGGCAAGTTCTACAACTGTTTCACGTGTTATTCCAAATAGTATTTCTTTATTAGTACTGAATACTTTGTTTCCATTAACCCAAAATATATTTGCATAAGCACATTCACGTACATACGTTTTTGGATCGACAAGAAGTGCCTCATATGCCCCGCACGAAAGAGCATGCTGTTTAGCCAAATAGCAAAAGGCATCTGCCAATTTTTTTGCATAAGGTATGTTTCTTTTTCCATGGAAAGAGACAATTTTTACACCGTTTTTGTACATCACTGCAGGTTTTTCTTTGATTTGCTCAATCATTATTATTAAATCCTTTTTTGTTAAAATAATTCTGATTTTTGCGTCTTTCCATTTGCTCTTACCAAGTGCTTTACTTGTTTCTGCAAAAACTTTTTTGAATGTCCACTTAGGCTTAAAACCCATTACATCTGCAGACATATAAAGACGTGCAAGATGGTCATCTAGCCTAAAAACCTTACCTTTATAGGTTCGTACTGTTTCAAAAACCGCAAATCCAAAAAGAAATGCTTCGCTAGTAACAGGATATTTCGCCTGCTTCTCATCGGTAATTTTACCGTTTATTGATATTATCATGTCTTTAGTCCTTATAAAATATACTAAAGCCCTTTTACAATATTATTATAGGGTAAAAAAACAAATTTGTGAATTGTGAATTCTAAGATTGTGATTTATAAGATATTTATGAATCTCTCAGCCTTTAGTAAACATTCATTATATTCGGATTCAGGGTCGCTATCTGCCACTATTCCTCCGCCTGCCCAATATTCTATGATGCCGTTATGAACAAGGGCGGTGCGGATGCAAATATTCATATCAATTGTGGTGCGAGGTGCGATGTTCGAGGTGCGATACACTCTACACTCCGCACCTCGCACATTAGATATAAATCCGATAGATCCGGTAAAAATATTTCGTGGCAATCCTTCAAGCTCTTCAATATATTCCATAGCACGTTTTTTTGGACATCCAGTTATTGAACCACCGGGAAACATGGCATTAGTGATTTCATTTAATTTGATTCCAGTCTCCAATCTACCTTCAACCTGTGAATAGGTGTGCCAAATATTTTTCAGCTCCATTATCTCCCTTTCCTTAGCCAATTTTAGCGTACCATATTTGCATATTTTTCCGATATCATTACGCTCTAAATCGGTAATCATATCCAATTCAGCTCTTTCTTTTTCGGAGTTTAATAATTTATTTAATGACTTTTTGCCACCTGCTTTTGAGACCGTGCCTTTTATAGGCTGTGTAATAATTTTATCCCCTTCAACTTTGAACAACCTTTCAGGTGAAGAACTTATAATCTGAAATTTACCACAGTTTATGTAGGCAGAAAAATCACCTGGATTTGCTTCGATTAATTTTAGGAAAAAGGCGTATGGACTGCCATCAAATTTTTTACGAAATCTGATTGCGTAATTAATCTGATAGATTTCGCCAGCAGCAAGCAGTTCTTTTATCTGATTAATTTTTTTAATGTACTCGGTTTTAGTGACGGACTGTTCTAGTTTTCCGGTAGTTTTATAAACCATATTTACTCCATCATGCGCGATGACGGCATCGCGCCTTCGGAGTATGGTGTCATATTTATAAAACCGGGATGAGGGGGTGTCGTTTTTTAGAGTTGGATTGGGATATGCCAAATATCCGATTTCGCATTTCGGATTTCGCATTTCGGATTTTCCGTTTAATCCGACAATACACCCCTGGCGACCTCCCCACTTGCCGTGGAGAACTGCAAATCCTTCCCTGCTAATGTCTGATTCAGTTATTTTCAATATTGTAAAAAATTCTTAATTATTTTCTTTCCATTTCTTGTTCCCAGACTTTCCGGATGAAATTGAAGACCGAAAACAGGATATTTTTGATGCTGAACACCCATTATTAAAAAATCTGATGTATGAGCCACTATATCCACTTCCTTATTCATCCAAAATGGCGTGTTCACGATTAGCGAGTGATATCGCATTGCTTCAAGCGGGTTGTGTATCCCCTTAAAAATTCCGCGATTGAGATGATAAATTGACGAACGTTTTCCGTGCATAATTTTCGGTGCACGAACTATTTTTCCGCCAAAAAAATTACAGATTGCCTGATGCCCCAAGCATACTCCAAGTATTGGGGTCTTTTTATAAAATTCCAAAATTACATCAAACATAACTCCGACATCCTTTGGCTCACTAACAGTTCCCGGACCAGGTGATAACACGATGTGAGTTGGTTTTAATTTTTTAATCTGACTGATTGTGATTTTGTCATTCTGGAAGACAATTGGATTACCACCAAGCTCGCCAAAATATTGTTTTAGAATATAGGTGAAGGAATCGTAGTTGTCTATTATTAATGTCTTCATATTGATGAGCCGATTGATGAGCCGATTGATGAGCCGATTGATGAGCCGATTGATGAGCCGATTGATGAGCCGATTGATGAGCCGATTGCACAATTTGCTCCTCAATTTGCTCACCCATTGGCTCCCCCATTTGTTTTATAATTCGTAGTAATTTTTCTTAGCTAAAGCAGACGAGTCCGGGATCTCATTCATCATACAAGTCTTGCATGTCGGTTCCAAATTTATCCACCTATCGCCTTTGTATTCTGGAATACGGATTTGAGCGTATGCGTGACCAGGAATAAAAACCAGTTGAGTTTCGTTTCCGATTGCCTTTTCCAGAGCTAAAAGCAGAACAGCCATATCTTCACAATCCGCACCTCCTGTTTTTAAGGTTACGAGGGGATTTGAAAGCTGGTCGTGGAATTGGTCATCTGGGACGTATTTAACTTCATCACGTACAAAGTAAAAAAGTGCTTTGCTTTGACATACCCTATCTGCTTTTTTACATGACTTTGATGCTATAAAATTTGCCACTTGTTTGATGGAATCCCGAGTATTTTCAATTACTATCTTTACTTCATTGGACCTGTGAGAGCCGAAAGGTTCGGATAAATCTGATGGAAGGAATGTTTGAACTTCTTCGATTTTTGGAATATTAACTGGTTCCGGATGCATTAAATAAAAATATCCCTGCATGGATAAAAATAGAAGAGCAAGAGCAAGAACAAAAGCGACCAATACATAAAATGGATTTCGTTTTTTTGGTTCTATGGGTTCAAAATCGTTTTCGTTCATATTAAATTGTAAGGCTAATATCCAGACTATTTGCCTTAGTGGTTATTGAGCCTGAAGAAATAGCAGATATACCTTTTATATTGTAACGCATAACATTATTTTCCGTAATTCCACCAGAAAGCTCTATGGATACACCTAGTTTTTTGAATTGTGGAATAATTTTTTTAAGAATTGCAGGTGTGAAGTTATCTAACATAACTACTATATTTTGATTGATTGGAAATTTCGATTTAAGATTTTTATAAATTTTGAGAAAGGATTCAACTTGAGAAAGCGACTCCAGTTCAATTTCAATAAATCTTATTTTTTGTACTTTTTTAAAAACATTCTCCAAACTTTTTTCAAAATCGGACGAAAGGGATATGTGATTATCTTTAATTAAAACAGCATCACTTAAGTCTAAACGATGTGTTCCACCTCCGCCAACTACCACCGCTTTTTTATCCAGCATACCCCAAAATGTTTTACGGGTTGCAAGGAGTTTAATGTTTTTTGGTAATTTTAGGCTCATCTTTTTTGTTGCAGTAGCAACTCCACTCATACGCTGAATTAAATTTAAAAGAGTGCGTTCGGAAGAAAGAATTTTTGATGCAGGACCTTTAATTTTTAGTATAAGTGAACCGAGTTTCAACTGACTTCCGTCTTTTAATTTTTTTACTATAACGATTCCAAGCTTATTCAAAAACCATTCCGCCTCTTCAATTCCCGCAAGAATTCCAACTTCATTCGATACAATTTCTGCAGTGATTTCTTTTGACTGATTAGGTAGAAAATATTTTGTAGTTACGTCTCCACTGTTTAAATCCTGTTTATATATTTCCCAAACATAGAACAAAACCGCTTTTTTATAGGCGGAATTATTCATAGTAAGTTCCTTTGAGGCATTCAAAAATTGCATTATTAGACTTGGGTCTTGGCAATAAAATCTTTTGATTTTTGATATTTTTCTTCGTCTATTTTTCCCTCTTCTTTAAGGATGTCGAGTAGCTCATTAATACCGATAACACTGTGCATTTTGTATCCTTTTTCTGCTAATTTTCTGGCTCCCCCCTGCTCTCTATCTACCAAAATTATAAAGTCGGTTATTTTTAATCCTGCAGCTTCGAATGGTTCTATTGTTTCGAATTTACTTGCACCATCGGTTATTAAATCGTCGACTATAAGTGCTGTATCACCTTCATTATACACACCTTCAATTTTTTTCTTTGTACCATAATCTTTTACTTCTTTACGAGCATATACCATTGGCCAGTTTTGACTAATTGATATGGCTGTAGTAATAGGAAGAGCTGTATAAGGTATGCCAGCCACTACATCGAATTTAAGATCTTTAGCAATTTCTATCATCGCCTCACTTATAAGTTTAAGAACTTTTGGGTAAGATATAAGTAAGCGTAAATCGATGTAAATTGGCGAAATAATACCCGATTTAAGGGTAAACTCACCGAATTTAACGGCACCAATTTCGTGCAAAGCTAGGGCAATGTCTTTTTTCATGTGAAGTAGCGAGTTACACGTCCCGAATGGAACGTAGTCCCGCTAAGCGGGACGAAGTAAAATGAGGGTGAGCCATGATGTCCGCCTCAGGCTGGCAAATAGCTCAAGTGTAAACCCTATTGATAATTCCTTAATTTAAAAAAACTATCACTGGCATTGTACCAATGATAGTTTGTTTCTTAAAGTAATTTCTTAATTATTAATTTATATCTAATATACTATCCAACTCACGTCCTATGGTTTCAATTGCATTATCGTCTTGTGGAATAAATTGAGTTTTAGGTGGAAGTTGAATACTTGGCTTATTTAATCCTGAAAGTATCACGACTTTAGTAGCGGTTTTAGATGCTTCACTTGCTACCCTTAAGCCATCATTCTCAGTATGAATTCTCAATCCAGTTACCACCATTGCGTAAACTTTATCTCTCATTAATTTTAAAGCTTCAGAGGAATCTGCCGTTACATCAACATTATGACCTAATCTTTCTATTAATCTACCAAATGAATCTGGACAAGCGCTTTTTACAACTAGTACTTCACTCATGGTATTAAAATTATGTTAAATATGTGATGTGATTATATATTTTTTTAGGTGCCTGTCAATACAACTTAATATATACTCAAATAACTCCAAGACCCCTCTAGCTTGCACTAAGGGGTCGGGTTGTAGGTTTGTGTTTTTCACCCATAAATGGGTTGACCTATTGGATGCGGTTGGCGATAGCGTCGCCCATTTCAGCGGTACCCACCGAGCTAAATCCTTCGGGGGCAATGTCGCGCGTAAAAATGTCGTCGTTCAAAGTCTGTTGGACAGCATTTTCAATGGCAACTGCCGCATCTTCTTGATCGAGACTGTATCTAAGCATTAGAGCGGCCGAAAGAATTTGGGCAATCGGGTTTGCGACGCCTTGACCAGCGATGTCCGGGGCGGAACCGCCGATGGGTTCATACATACCAAATTTCTTTTCATTGATACTGGCTGACGGGGTAAGACCAATAGAACCGGTAATCTTGGCGCATTCGTCTGAAATGATGTCGCCGAACATATTCCCGCCGACTATAACATCAAAGGCTTGGGGGTTCTGCAGTACCTGCATGGTGGCGTTGTCTATGTAGAGATGGTTCAGAGTCACTTCCGGGTATTTTTTGGCGACCTCAGTAACGATTTCACGCCAAAACACCATAGTAGTCAAAATGTTCGCTTTGTCGACGGATGTCACGATTTTCCTGCGTTTCATCGCCTGCTGAAAAGCCGCATGTGCAATACGCTCAATTTCACCACGGTTGTAACGCATGGTATCGAAAGCATATTCATCCGCGCCACTTCCTTCGCGCCCCTTCGGAGTTCCGAAGTAGATTCCGCTTGTGAGTTCTCGTACGCAAAGTATATCAAAACCCTCCCCAACGATATCTGCCCGAAGTGGACTGGCAGCTTTTAACCTTGCGAATGTCTTAGCCGGACGCAGGTTGCAAAACAAATCCAATCCACTACGTAGTGGCAGAAGCGCGGCGCGCTCGGGTTGCTCGTCTGGTGGTAGGTTTTCCCATTTCGGGCCACCTACCGAGCCGAACAGAACGGCATCGCTGATTCTGCACAGCTTCAAAGTAATCTCTGGCAATGCCTTGCCGTGATTATCGATGGCAATACCACCAACATCCGCAAAGGTATATCCTAATTTAATTCCATACACCTCCTTGATTCTACCAAGCACCTTAAGTGCTTCTTTCATGACTTCGGGGCCGATTCCGTCCCCAGGTAACACAGCAATTTTGTATTCCATTTTCTTCCTCCCAATATCAAAAATTGTTTTATATATATCGCATAAGATTTCAACCATTGAAAACTTATGTTAATTTTTTACACAAACCTAATTCTTAAAGACCAGACATTCAAAGAATCCTGTTCTTCAAAGGGGGTAACCTTACCAAAAATAGCTGGATGAAGTCAATACACGTTTACGTTTAAATAAAAATTGCGTATATTAAATCAGCAATGTAAAATCGTTGCGTACATTGAGGAAGATAAACGACGTAGGCCCATAGTGCAATGGTTAGCAT
Source organism: Candidatus Peregrinibacteria bacterium (assembly GCA_016932505.1). Classification (GTDB taxonomy): domain Bacteria; phylum Patescibacteriota; class Gracilibacteria; order UM-FILTER-43-11; family UM-FILTER-43-11; genus JAFGCT01. The sequence goes on along the minus strand of JAFGCT010000006.1, from coordinate 36,874 downwards.
ACCGGTCTCCAAAACCGTTGATGAGGGTTCGAATCCTTCTGGGCCTGCCAAAAATCATATTAATAAAAAGAGCCGACATTTAATGTCTGCCCTTTTTAGATCTATTCAGGGGATATCGAATCACTATGCAGCGATGACCTCACCCTTACGTTTTCAGAGGATTGCCAATCGCTATGCAGCGATGATTTTACCCTCACGATTATGGAACTCATAGGACCAAGTGCCAACTGGCGTCAGGAAAACGGTCTGGATGTCTTCGCCTTGAAAGTTGGGACGCGTAGCTGGACGTGCCGCTTTACTCAACTGTTCTTCCGGTGATTCAAAAACCGCCATTGTCGCTTTCCAGAGCCAATCTTCTTCACTACCCCGCGGGATGTCGACCAAATCTTTTTTGGTCTGCTTTGCGTAGGTACCATTTTGGATTGCACCAAGAACTGTTTCAAAACGCTCCCGAATGGAGATTTCCTGAGACTCAAACAAATACTTGCCAGAAACGTACATGCCGTGTTTGGCGGTCGTGCTGATTCTCATAATCATGTACGAAAGTCCGCCCTTCAGATAGCAATCTGTGATTAGCGCTATTTCCTGCTGAACTTCAAACTGCATACCCTCTGCGGAGTAGCCGGCTTCGCGACCGATTTGATACTGCATATCAGAGGCGATGATGAGAATTCCCATAATGCCCCCTTCCCATTCTTCGACGAGAGGTTTTGGCGGAGATAGCTCATCGCCAGATATCACCTGTCCAACCATGTCGACTGGGCTTAGGTGTGGCTGGAGCCTGCGTAAATCGAAACCAATTGTTTCCAGCTCCGATGACATGTCGCTAAAATCGACTTCCTGCCCATAGAATAAAGATGCCCATTTTTTCGCATTCTGTTTTACTTTTTCAGAAGCGTTTTTGAGCAAGTAATCTGAGCCACCACGACGAAGGTTATGTCCAACTTTGATAACCTCTTCTTCAACTTTGGCCTGAGCCTCTTCAAGACTATAGCCAAAATCCCTTTGGAGTATATTGATCATGAAGTAGGTAGCGTAAAACATTACGCCACAAAGGACACCCTGCTCACCATAGTGATCAGTTTCGGTCTCCTCCTTGAATGTGGTCTCAAGCATAGCGCCATTATAGCCGCCAATTGCTGTAGCGTAAGCCATAGCAAGCAACCTTGTCTTTTCATAGTCTGGGCTGTCCTCATGAGCTCCAAAAAGACAAGCGATTCCGCCACCAGCCTGCTTGTTTTCCCAAACAGTGTTTCCTGGCCCCTTCGGTGCGACAATAATCATGTTCCAACCCCAATCCAGGGCGTTTTTAAGGTCATCTCCGTAAAAGCCCTGCAAGCCATAATGAACAGTCATGCCGTGAAAAAAACCAAGCGTTGTCTTTCTGGGGTCAAGCAGATTGACGACTTGTTGAACTGCAACGACCTGTTGGTCATCGGGGAGTCCAAAGCACATCAGATCAACATCATCGGGATCGAGTTCATTCAACTCAACGACCTCGAACCCGTCCACGATAGCTGCCTTCATGGAGCTACTGCCTTTGTTACGACCGAGAATTTTTACATGAACCCCCTCACTACGCAAACATCTGGCGTGGTTGCTTGATTGAGCTCCGAAACCGTAAAGATAAACTGTTTTATTCTTAATCGGTTCCACAGCTTTTGCAAGCAAAGTTGGTGTAGGGTTAGTATAAACCGTACGTGGCTTGGCCAATTCTCCTTTCTGAATGCCAATCTTGGCGTTTGGGGTGATGTAGGTCGGTATAATACCGTCTACAGGTGTTTTGGTTCTTAACTTTTCCATTTTTTTCCTCCTTGAGTTCCTATCAGTTAAAAGATCTATTTCCTTTATTACAAACTCCCAAAAAATCCTTTGGAAGAAAATACATATAAGGTCGTTAATTTTAACAATTGAACCTTTTCATGTCAAATTTAAGAGTAACTCTTGCATAGTCCTTAATACCCTGCCAAAAATCATATTAATAAAAAATCCCTCCTTAAAAACAGAATGATTAAGGAAGGCTTTTTTGTAAGTGGTGTTCAATTATTTGCAGCCACCACAACCGCATCCACCGATAGACATAATATTGTTGTTTAATAATAATCTGACTTAATTATAGCATAATTGAATTAAAAACATTGTATTTTTTATCCTTTATATATAAATTAATTAAGAAATTATTAAAATTTAAGATACAAATGAATTCTGAACCAGCTTGGCAGGAGCCAGAAAAGGAAGTTCAAACCAGTGAAGTAATTTTGATATTACAAAAGATAGCAGTGCGTTCTGATGCTAGTATTCAAACAGCTCTTGATATTGCTGTAGAACAAATACCATTTACATTAAGGTCATTAACAATAAGTAATATTGAGACTTTTTTGGATGGTATTAAGAGGGTTATTATACAAATGCGAAATAAAATAGATGGAGATGGAGATACTGATACCTATATTGAAAAAGCCCGTAAAAGGATAACTGAAGAGCTTTTTGAAATTGCTTAAAGATTTTTATCCAGTGCACAACCATCCAGCCCGATCATTAAACCTGCTGAGTCTCTTTTGTATTTTCCGAATTCCTGGTGCTTTAAGGCAATCTCACCATCAAATACCGGTCCGTCTTTACATACTCTCAGTCCTGTTCCGTCTATACAGCATTGTCCACAAATTCCAAAACCGCATTTCATAAAACGCTCAAGACTAACTTGGCTTGGAATGTTGAAATCCTGAGCGAGTCTTGCAACGGTTACCATCATAAGTTCCGGTCCGCATGTATACACGCAATCTACCTCACCTTTTTCCAATTCTTTCTTCAGTAAATCAGTTACATAACCTTTATGCCCCTTACTTCCGTCATCTGTTGCAACCTTAATTTCACACCCAAGTTCTTTAAATGTTTTTTCAAAAAGAAGATGCTCGGACGTTCGCCCACCCAAAAGAACTGTTGTTTTAATCCCCTTTGCAGTTGCCACCTGTGCCAGATTTAACATTGGTGGTGTTCCGCATCCTCCTCCTACCAAAACGATGTTTTTCTTTCCTTCGAAAGTAAATGGTTTTCCGAATGGACCTCTAATGCCGATTTTATCACCAACAGACAGTTTTTCGTGCATTAAAGCCGTACAGTCACCAGCTTTTGCAATGGAAAGAGTGAATTCTGTATCGGTTTGCAAACCAATGGACATAGGCACTTCATCAACCCCCGGCATCCAGACCATTACAAATTGCCCTGGTTTTGCATTAAGTTTATGCTCAATAACATAACTTTTTACGTCAGGTGCTTCGTCTATTACTTTTTTGATTTTAAAAACTAGCATAATTATTATGTTTAAATTTCATGGGCTAATCCGACCATTTCGGATATATCGGTAAATCCTTCTTCTTTCATATACTCGCGAATTTTATCGGTAATCATTGTAAAACAATTCAAATCGTTCGCGGTTATAGCACACCCAATTCCAAGCAAACTACCTCCTGCAAGTATCATCTCAATTGCATCCTTCCCATTCATAATTCCACCTGTAGCGATAATTGGTATTTGTACAGCTTTGTATATGTCGTATACACAGCGAACTGCGATTGGATGAAGTGCCATTCCGGATACACCACCAACTTTGTTGGATAGGATTGGACGACGCATTTTAATGTCGATAAGCATTCCCGGCCCCATTGTATTAACTGCTGTAATTGCATCCGCACCTTCATTTTCCGCATTTTTTGCTACTATTCCAATATTTTGTACATTTGGCGAAAGCTTTGCAGAAATAGGTTTTTTAACTACTTTGCGAACAGCTTTTATTGCGTCTCTTGTCATTAGTGGATCACAAGCAATTGGACGACCCATTTCATCATCCACATTCGGACAAGAGAGATTTAGTTCAATCATATCAACTGGATAGGTATCCATTATTTCTGCAACTTCAATTAATTCCTTTAAATTTTTACCAGCGATACTGCCGATTAGTGGTGCATCTGGTGCCATTTCTCTGAATTTTTTGAATTCATGTATTCCGTTTTTTATACCTTCACCGCATAAACCAACCGCGTTAATTAGACCACCTGGAAACGTAAGGACTGTTGGATTTGGATGGCCTGGTCGTGGTTCCATAAAAAGAGTTTTGCCCGTTACGCCACCTGCTCCGTTATTGATGCAGTTAGCCAAACTAGCACCTGTTACACCAAGATAACCGGATGCGAGTACAGTTGGATTAGGGAAATCTATTCCACAAAATTTAACGCTGACATTCATACTTATAACAAAATAACGATATAACGGTATAACGATACAACACCACTGTAAAATTTACAATTTCTAATTAATAATTACTAATGAATGACCAATCTCCAATTAGCCAATGAGCAATTTGCAAGCTGGATATTTAATCATTAGTCATTGGGGTTTGATTAGAAATTGTAAATTTTGGAATTATAAATTTTTAATCGCATCCGCTACAGCTTTTGCTACTCCTTTGTCTAAAGGACTTGGAATAATGGCTTCAGAGGTTGGATTTTGAATGTAATTAGCGATTGCTTCTGCGGCTGTTATTTTGATTTTACTGTCGATTATTCTTATGCCTGCATCCAGAACTCCACGGAATATACCTGGAAAACCGAGAACATTGTTGATTTGATTTGGGAAATCGGAACGACCGGTTGCGACTATTGCAGCACCAGCTTCTTTTGCTAAATCAGGCATAATTTCTGGTTCAGGATTAGCCATCGCGAAAATAATTGGGTCTTTTGCCATTGATTTTACCATTTCTGGAGTAACCAAACCTGCCTTAGAAACACCAATGAATACATCTGCGCCAACCATTATCTCAGCAAGTCCGCCTATTCTGCAATCGGGGTGGTCTAATCCAAGCTGACATGCGGTATTTGTAATATCAGCAAGACTTTCTTTTACAGCATTGAGATTATCACGACCTTTATATATAGCACCTTTGCTATCACTAAGTAATACGTGGTCAGGATTAACTCCGTATTCTATTAATAATTTTGTAACTGCAACACCTGCCGCCCCTACACCACTTAATACAACACGAATATCTTCAAATTTTCGGTTAGTCAGTTTTAATGCGTTAATAAGACCTGCAAGAACAACAATTGCTGTACCATGCTGGTCATCGTGAAATACAGGAATATCAAGTTCTTTAATTAGTCTTTCTTCAATTTCAAAACATCTTGGAGCGGATATGTCTTCAAGATTTATTCCGCCAAATGTTGGCGCTATTGCTTTTACTGTTGCGATTATTTCTTCCGTATCTTGCGTGCTTAAGCAGATTGGAAAAGCATCAACATCCGCAAATTCCTTAAACAAAATAGCTTTACCTTCCATTACAGGCATTCCCGCCGCACCTCCAATATTACCAAGACCAAGAACTGCAGAACCATCGCTTACAACCGCCACCATGTTGCCTTTATTGGTATATTTGTAGATATCGGATGGGTTTTTATGAATAGCACGACAAGGCTCAGCTACACCAGGTGTGTAAGCAAGGCTTAAGTCGTCTTTTGTTTGAACGGGAACTTTTGATTTAATCTCAATTTTACCGCGTTTTTCTTCATGAAGCTTTAGTGATTCTTGATAATAATCCATAGATTTTTTGTTAAAAAATAATTTCCTAACACCAAATTCCAAATTCAATACTAGAACTCAATGGAGTAAATTACAAATATTTTATATTACTAATTATTAAAACAATCGTAGAGACGCGATTAATCGCGTCTCTACGTTAGGATTATTGTTATGTAGTAATTCCGATTAACGTTTGTTCATTGGAATTTAAACATTAATCATTGTTTGGCATTTGGTACTGGTAATTTGGTCATTGAGGTTGTTGGTCTATTGCTTTTTGGTTATAGGTATGCTATAATTATATGATAACCAAAGTAAATATGAGTCCTGTGATAGCTAAATCAGCAGGTAGTAAGATTGCCGTTCAATGGAATGGCAGGAGTCTTTTGGGTCGCTTGCAATTGATAATTGAAAATAGTGAGCTCTTTCATAGTCTTAGACTAGTGACGAATGGCGAATTATATATTGCTGGTGCCATGTCACAATCTGGACTTGAATATGTATTAAACCGTGAAGATTGCCCTATATTTACAAATATCAACATCAAAAAAGACATTGAAGAACAGGATTTCCGAGAAAGATTAGAGACCGCGCTGAATGCGGTTTTTTTGTAAGATATTTCTGAAGGCAATATTATTGACTTATCGCTTTTTTGTGATAAAATATTATTCTCATTTAAAATAAGCACAATGGGCATTAAAGAAAAATTCGAAGAAGGCTTTCGGTACACTAAAGAAGAACTGCGTCAGATTGCTGATAATCAGTTTAATAATGATACAATAGATGAAAGAGAAAATGGGGGATATCCATTTAAAAACGTAAAAATGATACCAATTACATATAATGTCCGTGGTATATTAGAACGATTATTTGACGGGCTAAGAAATATCTAAAGAGAATCAATAATACCTTTTACCTCACTTTGTACGACTTTGTTATGCACTTTTGTATCATTGGTTTCCAAATTAATAACCTCAATATTTGGACCTACGTGGCACAAAGCCATGCATCCTCGCTTTTCAAGCTCAATGTCTTCACGACCAGCAATTAATTTTTGCGCTTCTTTAAAAAGGTCTTCAGAAAAATTTTCTTTGCATCGAGGACCACCACAGATTCTGATAAGGTATTTCATATAAATTTGTAAATTGAGATTTGTGATTTGAGAATTGTAAATTTAAATCGCAAATCAAAAATCACTAATCTCAAATATTAGGTTTTTTAGTATGCCATTCAGTCGCTTTTTCAAATGCGTTTCCAACAGCAAATAGATTTTCTTCTTTATATTGATTTGCAAGAATTTGCATTCCAATAGGAAGCCCAGACGCACTAAAGCCAGCAGGAACAGAAAGCCCAGGAAGACCGCAAATACCTGCAGGAACAGTTAGAATATCTGCTGCATACATAGCTAATGGATCATCAATCTTATCGCCGATCTTAAATGCAGGAAATGGTGACGTAGGAGTAATAAGGGCATCTACTTGTGCAAAAACCTCTTCGTATTCTTTTTTCATTAGCGCACGCACTTTGGCAGCTTTTAGGTAAAATGCATCATAATACCCGGCAGAAAGACAGTATGTACCAAGCATTATTGTTCTTTTTACCTCATCTCCAAATCCCTCCTTACGAGACTTCATGTAAATTTCCTCGAGATCTTTTGCTTGATCGGTAGTATGAGAATATTTAATCCCGTCATAACGTGCCATATTTGTGCTTCCTTCTGACTTAACTAAAAGATAATAAGCGGGTATTGCATATTTTGTAAGAGGTAAACTAACATCAATAATTTCTGCACCAAGTCCTTTTAATGTTTCGACCCCCTTATTAATTACATCAATTGTTTCCTTATCCACACCTTCTCCATAATATTCTTTTGGTATTCCAATTTTCACTCCATTTAAATCTTCCTTTAAAAACTGAGTGTAGTCAGGGACTTTAACATCAGGCGTTGTTGCATCGCGCTCGGACTTTCCGGCAATAACATTAAGAACCAGAGCTGCGTCTTCAACTGTTTTTGCAAATGTTCCAACTGTATCAAAAGAAGAAGCATATGAAATAACGCCTTCACGAGGGACACGCCCATAACTGACTTTTAAGCCTACGCATGAACAAAGAGAAGCTGGCTGACGAATAGAACCACCTGTATCGGTTCCGATAGAAAAAGCACATAGGTCAGCAGCAACACTTGCAGACGAGCCACCGGATGAACCACCTGAAACTCTTTCTAAATCCCACGGATTTTTTGTAACACCAAAATAACTATGTTCTGTACTTGAGCCCATTGCAAACTGATCACAGTTTACTTTTCCGAGTAATACTGACCCTGCCCCAAGTAATCTATCATAAACATGAGCATTATATGGCGGAACAAAATTTTCCAGCATTTTACTACTGGCAGTTGTTTTTATTCCCGCAGTACAGATAATATCTTTAAGACTCATAGGAATTCCTGCAAGCGGATTTTCAAATACCCCATTACTATCTGCTTTTTTTGCTTGTTGTAGTGCTATTTCATTTGTAACTGTAATATAAGAATTCAGCTTTTCATCAGTTGCTTTTATGCGGTCGAGATATGCCTGAGTAAGTTCTACAGAAGAGAACTTTTTGGTTTTTAGGCCTTCGTTAGCCTGTGATATTGAGAGATTAATCATTTGAATTACAAATTTATTTCGAAATTTTAAATTTTAAAAAACGTTTTTCACCTTAATCATATTATCTTGAATGTCCATTGGTGATTGCTCAAGAAGCTTTTCTGCAAATTCACAATCATTCACATCATCCCCAAAAAACACATCCTGTAGCCCTGTTATTTGGGCTATTGGTTCAACATTTGATGTATCAACTTCGTCTAGCATTTTTGCATGAGATAGAATGTCGGATAACTGGATACTGAATTTCCCAACCTCTTCATCTGATATGCCAAGCCTTGCTAGACTAGCTATTTTTTTTACTTCTTCAGGTGTAATTTGCATTTTATAATAGTTATAACGTAGATTAGTTTAAGGCAAATAGGCAGTTGTATCAATACTTCATTTTTGGTAATATGTTTTTAGATTAAAAAATACAAAATGAACAACGCAAAAAATTTACATGATGTTAGTGCAGTATACTTTTTTATTCTGGCTTTTATTTATGTATTTGCTGCTCTATCCCTTAGAAACAGTTTTGTTGTTGATTATGCCGCACTCGCTATGAGGGTTTTGGATATTCCGTTCGCTATGGTTTCTTTAATGTATGGCGCAAGCTCACTTTACATGCAAATAAATAGCAACGAAGAAGAAGGTACAAATCCCTGGATAATGGTAATATTCGCAATTAGCATTTTGCTTTTTGGATTCGTTGTCTTTTTGAATTTCGCATTCCCGAGCCAATTGTGACAAATAGAAGAGCAAATCGAGGGGCAAATCGAAGGGCAAATTGATGCTCAAATCAATAACTCCTCAATAGGCTCCTCAAGTGGCTCTACAATAGGCTCCACAATCTGAAGCTATTTGACCGGTTTATAATTAGGTGCGTCTTTTATTACCTGAACATCGTGAGGATGACTTTCGAGTAGTCCAGCATTTGTTATTCGTACAAATTTTGCTTTTTTGTGGAATTCATTAATATCTTTTGCTCCAAGATACCCCATGCTGGATTTAAGCCCTCCAACAAGTTGGAATATTTCATGAGCTACTTCGCCTTTGTAAACAATCTGCCCCTCAATGCCTTCCGGTACATATTTTCTCTCATCTTTAACATCAGCCTGTCCATATCTTTCTTTTCCTCCGCTTTGCATAGCACCCATAGAACCCATTCCGCGATAAGATTTAAAAGTTTTTCCTTCGTGGTATATAAGATCACCGGGAGTCTCTTTAGTTCCTGCAAAAATTGAGCCAATCATTACGGATGAAGCACCTGATGCAATAGCCTTTGCGACATCACCAGAATATTTAATACCACCATCTGCAATAACTGGAGTATTCGTTTTTTTTGCTTCTTTAACACATTCAAGTACTGCAGAAAATTGAGGAGCTCCTATACCTGTAACAACACGGGTTGTACAGATTGAACCTGGTCCAATTCCAACTTTTACAGCATCTACACCTGCTTTGACCAAAGCCTGTACCGCTTCTTTTGTTGCAATGTTTCCGCCTATGACTTCGACTCCTTTGTAGTTCTTTTTAATGAATTTAACCGTATCCAATACTCCTTTGGAATGACCATGGGCAGTGTCTACTACTAATACATCAACTCCTGCTTTTACCAATTTCTCAACACGTTCCTCCATATTTTTTGCAGGTCCTACTGCTGCTCCTACTCTTAATCTTTTTTCAGAATCTTTGGAAGCATCTGGGTAAAGTTTATTCTTTTCAATATCTCGTCTGGTAACAAGAGCAAGTAATCCCATTTTCTTTTTACTATCGACTATTAGTAATTTACTGTGCTTACTTTCTTCCAGAATATCGTTTGCCTCACTTAAAGTAAGCCCCTCAACTGCGATTAAAAGATTTTCCGCTTTGGTCATTCTTTCTTTAACCTTTAGATTTCCATGCTTGTGAATGAAGTAATCATTTGCAGTTATTAAGCCGACAAGCTTTCCATTTGGTTTCCCGTTATCAGTTACGGGTACTGCCTTGTAACCATATCTATTCCTGATTTCATATGCTTCGTTTATTGTCTGGTCAGGATTAATACATTTTGGATTTTTAATAAAACCATTTTCAAAACGCTTAACAAGATCAACCTCCTCAGCTTGTTCATCAGGAGTGAGATTCTTGTGAATGATTCCTATCCCACCATATAGTGCCATTTTAATTGCCAGCTCATGTTCAGTTACAGTATCCATTGCTGCACTGACTATCGGTACATTTAACTTAATCTTTTTAGTAAGCTTTGTAGACGTGTTTACATCCTTTGGAAGTATCTCTGAATATTGAGGAAGTAGCAGTACGTCGTCGTATGTTAAATAGAATGGAATATCTGCCATGGGTTTTGAATTATTTTAATATATTAAAAACAAGTTTACTAAATTTTACCCAAAAGTCAAGGAATTTTTAAGAATTCCACCTTCCGAAACCCCAGATATTGATTCACTGATTCGGAGGTATTTATAACAAAAAACCTACCCCGTATTACCGAGATAGGTTTTTCCATAATAGTATACTATTTTTCTATTTCCTTTTTTTAGAAGCAAAATATAAACCTCCGAACATAGAAGGGAATAGAAGTAATAATGCCGCAGGGCCTGTTTCCGCTAAAGTTGTAATAGCACCTAAATCCATTTCAGAATCATCTTCTTCTGAAGCAGCTGGCGCCTGATTAAAATCAGGAACATAAGGCAATGGAGCTTGATTGAAATCCGGTACATATGGAGTAATAACTGGTCCTGAGTTTGAATCTGGAACTACTGTTACAGTAATAGGACCTGATGTTTGAACAGGAGCTACAGGTTCTGGAGTTGGTTCTGGCTCAGGAGTTGGTTCTGGCTCAGGAGTTGGAGTAGGCGTAGCAACTGGTTCGACAATTGGTTCAGGTGTTATTTCTCCTGCAAGTACTGCATCCATGTATTCTTGGTCAGGATAATAAACAACATCAAATGTAACGCTTTCACCTTTGTTTAAAATTAAAGGATTTTCAGAAGTAATTTCAAAAGCTTCATAATTATCAACTTTTCTTGCTTCTAGATAATAACTTCCATCATCGGTTTGAAAGTCATAACTTTTTGTACCGTTTCTTATAATATTACCAGCCAAACCAGCTCGGTGAAGATACCAGTCTCCAGAAATCTGCTCGCCTAAATGGTTTTCAACATTTATATAAACAATACCCATATTAGGATCAATATCGTAAGCAAAAGCAAAAACTGGCAAAAGAGCCAATGACATAAGGGAGAGAACTAGTTTCTTTAAAAATGAATGCATAATTTATAAAAGATTATTATATAAGTTTTTACAGGAGTGTGATTGTCCTATATTTTTAGATGTAGGTCAAAGACTTAGCATTGACATATTCATAATATATTTTTTAATATTTTTCTTTCTTTATATTCTTTCTTTCCCTCTATTTAATACCCTCTTACCCTTAAATGAATAACTGAGGGGAATACGCGTAAAGAAAAAAATCAAAAAATAATACTATTCTCAAAAATGATGAAAAAAACTTCAAATGTGCTAAAATGTGCAGTACTAAATTAAGCTGACTTATGCATCATAAATTGAAAAAAATCATAAAAGTACTTCAATTAAAAAAGACCCGCTATATAGCAATAGGATTTGCTGTTTTATTGTGTATTGCAGGTGCTTATGCTGCAATTGATTACCCGTATATAATAGGTATTGATGCAACTTCGACAGTTAATAAAGTAAGTATAAATTCCCCTATCACTTTGCACTTTAGTCAGAATATGAATAAGCAGAGTGTTATAGACAATTTTGAAATACATCCGAAAATAGAAGGTGAACTTCTTTGGACAAACGGTAAAACTTTGGAATTTAAACCAAGCGTGGAGCTTAAATTGGGAGATAGTTTTAAAGTTGTGATTAAATCCGGAGCAAAAAATATTTATGGAAAATCGCTAGGTGCCAATACTTCAATTCAATTTATTTTTAGCGGACCTCCAGTTGTTAAATTCGTTTCACCTTACATTAAAAACTCTGAATTCAGTGAAACATCCTTTGAAATTCCATTTATTTCATCCGATCAGATCATTACCGTAATGTTCGACAGACCTATGGATTGGCCAGAAGATGAAGAATCTCTACTTGAAATTCAACCTTCTGTAAAAGGTGAATATCGTTTTTTGGGAATGAGTGCTTTTCAGTTTATTCCTGAATCCTGGCCTACCGGAAAATCTTTCAGGCTTACAGTTCCTTCTGGCGTTCAGGCTCGTGACGGTGGCGAAACAGAAGAATTATTTAAATGGCAAATAGCCACTTCGCCACTTCGCGCAACTCTTTCTATGCCATCTAATGGAGACGAGAATGTAAGTACGAATTCACCACTAATAATAAAATTCAATCAGCCTGTTGACCTTGAGCAAATTCAGCCAGGTAACAATGCCATGATTTACCCTTCTAATGATGTTGATGCCGATAAGAATCCAAAATTTGATGGCTTTTTTAATACAGAAGTAACATATGGAAAAGATGAAAATGGGATTACTGATAAATCAATATTAGTTTTTAGTCCTACTTTTCCATATACAAATGACACTGAATATAAATTTGTTTTAAAGTCAGGACTTTCTGGTGATTCAGATGATGAAGAATCCGAATTTTTGGGTATGAAGGAAGATTTTGAAATTAATTTTAAAACGGCAATGGCCCCTGGTGTTATCGAATTCATCGAGCCATCTCAGGATTTTCCAAATGCTGTACTTAAATTCTCTACGGAAATGTCCGCGGAAGAAATTAAAAAACATCTGGTAATAACTCCTGAAAATTCTTCCCCTGTTAATATAATAATGAGTAAAGATGGAAAAGAAGCTGGAATAGATTTTTCATTTATATCTAATATTGATTACTCAATTGAATTAGAAACCCCATTAAGTGATGTTTTAGGAAATAAAATTACCAAAGGGATAAAAAGGGATTTTAAAATTAATGAATCACAGCAAAAATTAAAATGGGATTCCGATGGTGAATGGAGTATGTTCGCAAAAGAAATCGATCCTGAATTTACTTTAGTAAGCAATAATATAAATGAACTGAATCTGCAATTATGTCAGGTATCCGAAGGAAATTTTATGACTGTTAATCAGGGGCAGAATTGGGCGAATTACAATTGCAGTTCTGAGCCAGTAAAATATAGAGTACGGCCAGACGGAGGTTCTTCGATACTTAATCTGACTTCTATTTTTGAAAGGAATTTTGAACCTGGTATATATTATTTTTCAGTTAAGAATGGGGACAAGAAAATATTCAAAATCTTTCTTGTAACCGATACCTCACTTATGATGAAAAAATCCCATAATGTTCTTCTATTATGGGCAACGGATATTATAACCGGTGAGCCGGTATCGCGCATGGAAGTGACATTATACGACTATAGTGGAGAGGAGATTGGTAGAGGGGTAACTGATGGGGACGGAATTTATAAAATAACTCGTGACTTTGATGCAGGTGTTTATGCTATTGGAAAACAGAATATGGGTGGCAACAAAAGATGGACTATAATAAATGATTTATGGCTATCACCCAATCAAGGTTATTCAGAGGTTCTTAATCCCGAATGGATAGATAATGGAGAAATGAGAGCTTATTTAATGAGCGAAAAAAATGTACTGAATACTGGCGATAAAATTCAGATTAAGGGAATTTTAAGAGTTGATAATGATGCACAATTTGCTCTCCCAGAAGATAGTAAAGTTCTTTTAGCAATTGAAAATAATAAACAAGATATATTAACTCAAACCATTGCTCCAATAAGAAAAAATGGCTCTTTCGATACATCGCTCGAAATTCCTATTGATGCTTCTTCTGGAAATTATAGCATTGCTGTTTTTAGCTCAAGGGGACAAAGGATTAAATCCAATGAATCGGTGATTAGAATAAATGCGGATGATTCCCCATTTATTATGAATTGGGAAAACCCTAAAAATGACTATTATGGAAATGAACCTATTTCTATTGAGCTTAAAGCAAATTATTTCGTAGGAATACCTGCCTCTAGCTTGAAAGGTTCATGGGAGCTATTTAGAAAGCCGTATTATTTCAGCGATTATAATGATATTTCTTTTTATTCATTTGGTAGCGAAAATGTTCTTTGCTCAAGAGGTGGTTGTGAAAGTGATAATGAATATGTTGCCAGCGGAAATTTCAGCTTTGATTCTGATGGTATTTCTAAAATTATCTTTGGTGATAAAAAAGATAATCACCTTATGAAAGGGTATGAATATTTTCTAACAGCTAACGCAAATAGCATAGGAGGAGAAAATGTTTCTAAATCAACACGGTTCATTCTTCACCCAGGAAAACAATATATAGGTTTAAGCACCAAGCATTATATTCTTAAACAAAATGAAAATGCTGATGTAAATATTATTGTTACCGATACAAAAGGGAATTTAATTGATGATAAGGAAGTAAATATTTCGCTCATAAAAATGGATGGAGAAAAAGAAGATGATGTAAAATATGACCAAGAAATAATTGCAGGAAGTGAGCCTATTAATGTTTCAATTCCAATTACAAGCAAAATGCCGGCAGGAATATATAAGCTGAAGGCGGAAAGCGAAGATGATATTGGAAATGATGTGGTTTCAGAATTGGAATTTTATGTTGTAGACAATGAAAATAAACCGGTTTCAGATGATTTGGAGATTCTGATGGATCAATCCGAGTATTTTGTAGGTGGGAAAGCTCTTATGCTTATTAGCTATCCTCATGCTTCTGCAGAAAAACCTATTCCTGCGCTTGTTACCTATGAAAGGTTAGGAGTTCTTGGATACAAAATAGTTGAGCTTGATTCTCCTTTAACTGAAGTAAGCATTCCCGTTATTAAAGAAATGGTCCCAAATATGTTTATAACCGTTTCGCTAATTGAAAGGAATGATGAGAATTTAGATGAAATGATTCAGGAGCAAGAGGATAGACGAAAGGAAATTGAAAATAGACAGTCCGAAGTTGAAATTATTTTACTGGAAGAGGAGCTTGCATTATTACAATCAGATGAAAATTCGGACCAAAGTGATATTGAAAAATTGACCAATAAAATTGAAGCTCTAAAAAGCTCTGCGGGAGACGACTCCAATAGTAATGTTGGAAGTGATGGAATAGATTTTATTCCTATAATTAAGAAATCCGCAACCAATGTAATCATCAGCAATCCGGAACAAGTAATAAATATTGATATCACCTCCGAACCTATAGACCCTAAACCGGGAGATGAAGTTACAATAAAAATTCATACTTATGATTATCAAAACCGCTCAATACCTTCTGTTGTTTCGCTTAATGTATCGGAAAAACAGGTTGGCATTATTGGCTCAAAAGCCTTAACATTATTTGATTATTTTCTAAGACTTAGAGATAGTCAGGTTTCTGATTCATCTAATATTTCCCTGTTTTCTAAAACAGCTATTAGTAATCCTGTTTTATCTTCTTATTCTTTGAATCAAATCAGCGAAATAAATACCTCAGCCTATTTTAATCCTTTAATACTTACAGATAACGAAGGTCATGCGGAGGTTTCATTTACTTTGCCTAATAAGCATATGTCTTGGCAAATAGATGCTCTTGCAACTAGCGATGAAAATAATTTCGGAAGCGCCAGTATTAATCTTCATGCTAAAAAGAGGCTTGCAATAACACCTATTACTCCCGCTTTTGTTATGCCAGGTGATCTTGTTACTATTAGTGCAAAAATCCGTAATTTATCTGATAATGATATTGATACCGCCGTTGAAATCCTTGCAGAAAATGTTGAAGTTAAGGGGGGAACTAAGAAAAACTTTTCCGTTAAATCCGGTGAATCTAAAAACGTAAGCTGGGATATTGTGATTGGTCATTTTTACAAAGATGATGCAATAAAAATAGCGTTCCGCTCACGAGAGGATTATGCTGAAACCAATCTGCCTGTTAAAAAATTAAAAACATATGAAGCCCTTGGCGATAGTGGAATTATTGAAGATAAATGGATAGGTGGTATTAGAGCACCACAAAATGCCATATCGGATATGGGAAGTTTAAATATTTCTCTTAGTGCCACTCCAATAAACATAGCCGAAAACTTCGCAAATGCCCTAGGTGACTATTCGCTAAATTCAACCGAAAAACTAGCTAGTCTTGTTATAGCAGATATAAGTTTGCTTCACCCAGAGCTTAGCGATATGAGGACTAAAAATCTTATAGATGAAATCAACAGCACTATCAACCAACTTGCAAAAAGACAAAGAGCTGATGGTGGTTTCGCTTTTTTTGAAGGTTCAGATACAAGTGATCCTTGGCTTAGTGCTTACACAATTTATTCATTAAGCATGGCAGATGGATTATTTGAAATTCCTTCGAATATGAAGCAGGAATGCATTAGGTATTTATGGAGCGCACTTAGCAATGAGACTCTTTCAAATCAGTTTTTCATTCTTTGGGCCTTGAGTGAATATGGAGAGTACGACACTGTAAAAACCTTGGAACTTTATAATAAAAGATCCGAAAGCACCCTTGCTGGCAAAGCCTTTTTACTTATGAATCTTCAGAATTTAATTGATGCAGGACAAAAAAGCACCCGTTCTTTTTTGGATAAACTTCAGTCGGAAATTGTCTCCGAAAAGATAAATGATGATAAGTGGATTTATTTTCAAGATACAAAAAAGGAAGTATTTGATACCAATATGCGAAATACCGCCCTTGTACTTTTTGCCCTATCTCGCATGGGCGATGAAAATCCAATTCTTATACCTATTATTCAATTCTTAGCTTCTAGTACTACTGTTCTTCTTAATAACTTCAACCCGCAAGAAGCAGTATGGATTTTAATGGCTTTAAACGAATTTACAAATGAACAGGAGCTGAATGTAAATTTATTTATAAAAGCCAAAGTTAATAATAAAACGGTTATAGATGAATCAATCCATTCCGAGAATCCAGATACTATTTATTCCTCAATTATTAAGGCGGAAGATCTTAAAGATATAGATCAGATAAATAATATTGAAATAACAAAAGAAGGAAGTGGAAATCTTTACTTCAATACCTCTCTTACTTATTCCATGCAAAGCGATAAGATTACTCCGATTGAAGAAAATGCTGTAATAACAAGAAACTACTACACTCTTGAGGATTTCAATGAGGAAAACTCACTTAAAAAACTTAAGTCAGGAATTCTATATCGTGGAGTTCTAACAGTTGTAATACCTGAAGATGTTTCATATATCGCCATAGAAAATCCACTACCTGCAGGACTAAAAGCTCTTTCGTTTAACCCCGCTGTCGGTGATATCACTGCCCAATATAAACAAAAAGAATTAAACCGAAGCAGTGGTCTTAACTGGATTGATAACCCATTATGGAATTTTGACAGCTATGAAATACAGAATGACCGAATGCTTTTGTATGCAGACGACCTGCCTGCAGGAATATATAAAATAGATTATTTGGTTCAAGCCGGAACCAAAGGTAAATTCAATCATCTACCTGCTACCGTTCAGCAAATGTTCCAGAGTTATATGTATGGAAGAACTGAAGGGGGTTGGGTAGAGGTGAAGTGAAGTGAAGTAAACTATAACTAAAACTATTACTAATACTAGGACTAGTTATAGTTATAGCTTAAGTATACCCACCTACTAAACTATATCTCAACACACCTCTCCATACCCAATATTTCCTGACCGTTTATAATTCGCAGACATCTGTTACAGTTTTTTGTCGGATCAACAGTATTTTCAATAAAATTATAATCGAAGTATGTGGTAAAGATACATGCATTTTCTTCCTGATGAGACATTACTGGGATTATATTGTCTTCTCTTTTACTAAATTCACCAAAATTAGCTTTGCAGTCATCAAGCTCTCCAAGGATAGTGGCCTCCTG
The DNA here is from genome assembly GCA_016932505.1 of Candidatus Peregrinibacteria bacterium. Lineage (GTDB taxonomy): Bacteria > Patescibacteriota > Gracilibacteria > UM-FILTER-43-11 > UM-FILTER-43-11 > JAFGCT01. The sequence continues at coordinate 18,796 of JAFGCT010000006.1, read as the reverse complement.
CAATACTTTTTCTTTTGTAAAATATCTGAATAACTTTCCTCGTCCGCATTCATAATCAGGATTAAATATAGCTATTACAAGGGATTTTCCGCTAGATAAGCAGACTTCCTTGATATTATCGATAGTACTTTTTGTAGTAACGCCATCAGCTGGAATATCTATTCCGTTGATTTTATCTGTAAAATCTTTATACCATGAAGTCCTTTTATATTCTTCGACCTTCCCACAACTACCAAAAGATACTTCCCTGTTTTTAAATATTTTATCCGTATCGATTTCACTTTCTGATATAGATTCCTCCTGAAAAGAAAGTGTCTCAATGATTTTTAAAAGCTGCTGGTTATCCCAATTGTCAAAATGAGTTCTAAAAGCCACAACTCGATTGCCGACTTTTGTGTAATAACCTGTAACTGCAAAATTTTCATGCACTCTAATTTTAATAAAATCGTTTGAACCGATTGTTATTCTTTCATATTTAACAAATTCAAGATTTGTTATCTGCTCAAAAGTGCTGTCTCCAAATACAAAATCAGACACTATGAAGTCCTCAAGAGTTTTGTCGGTAGCGCTTGTTCGTATTTCGATATTAGGAATTTGGCATGTTTCACAACCCATTGGCGGGTAAATTCTTCTTGTGTAATCCTCCTGACTCCATAGCCCAAGTCCATCTGCTATTAAATTACTTGGATAAGAAAAAGTAAAACCAACGCCTGAATAAACTTTGTCCGGTGCTTCTGGTGTTGCATCTGTAATTGATGCTGGCGAAGTACATCCAGCTAAAACTGTTGCTAAAAATGCCATAATTATCATTAATTTTTTCATACAATTTTGTATTAATGAATACTTTTTGTAACAGATTAGAGTTTATTATACTAAATAAGCTAAAATAGTACAAATTCCTTATAAATGATCTTATTAGATAAAAATTTATTTTTATTTGACAAATTTCAAAAATACTATACAATGAACATCCAATAACTATAATTTCATATATCATGAAGAAAACTTTAAGATTTATTATACTAGCTATTTTGATGATTTTATTGATTGCGCCAGCCGCATTCGCAAAATCTGAATATCCTTTAACAATTAAAAAGGCAGATGTTTTTACAAAAACATTAAACAGAGGAATTGAAGCTGAGGTTAAAGTTTGTAGCACCAATCCATTCCGTACAAAGTTTGAAATGGTTGTTGAAAATACAACAGTTAATGCTGAATACAAACGAAGACTTCTTAGAATTGATCAGGGGTGCAAGACTTACACTTTAAAATTCAATCCTAATTTCTCTGAAATCGCCAGTGCAGGTGATGAAATGGAAATCAGACTTATTAATATCCGAAATGACAAAGGCACTGAGTTTTTTAATGATTCAAAAACTTATACTACTATTGTTGAAGATAACGGTACTGCTGATAACTTAGTAGGTGGTGATGACACTTATGCAGTGAATGTTGCTGACTTTGTAACTCATGAACCAAGTAATCTTAGATTCAAGGTTAAATCGTACGATAAAAAGTTTATTGATTTACTAGTTACAGGTGTTCGCTGGGGTGGTGTTAAAAAGGTAAGAATTTACGAAGGAAGAAATAAGAAAATTATTTCTGCAAACGGAAAAAGGGTAGAAGTTACTCTTGTTGGCAGAGCGGAAGGTGGTGGAGCTATGATAATGATTGAAACAATGTAATTGTCTCAACTGTGATTTCGGTAATTAAAATGATTTTTATGATTTAAGCGGAGGGCGCGTAAGCGCCCTCTTTTAAATATAATCATATCAATCAATACAATCATAAATAATCACATTTCAGAGAATTAATAACAACCCAATATCTTCAATTTTTCGACTTTATTTTTGACTTCGGATATAGTTTTTTTGACGTTTGAACTGTTTACATTCCCATCAAAATCAATATAAAAGACATATTCCCCTCTTTCTTTTGTACTTGGACGAGATTCGATTTTTGTAAGATTGATTTTATTGTCATTAAAATCTTTTAGGACTGAAAAAAGTGAGCCGGGAGAATCTTTGCTAAAATTAAAAGCAATTGATGTCTTCGACGATTTATCATTTAACATTTTGCATTTATCATTTTTTTTGATGATGGCAAATTGAGTAGTGTTGCTTTTATCGTCTTCAATTAAATCTTTTATGACTGTAAGCCCGTAGGATTTCGCAGCAACGGACGACGCAATTGCTACAGTATCAATTTGATTTTCCGATTTAACTCTCTCCAGCGCTGTAGTTGTACTGGCAACCGGCACAAGACTAGCTTTAGGACAGTTCATTTTGAGAAAAGCTCTGCTTTGTATAAGTGGTTGAGCGTGAGAATAAATTGTTTTTATAGTTTTAGAACTAGATTTTGATGTACCAACAAGGGAAAGATGTATTGGCTGTTTAAGTACTTTTTCTATATACACATTTGAACTGTAGAGCTCATCTAATGTTTCACGTATTGAACCTCCTATACTATTTTCTATTGGAACTAAGCCTTCTTTGATTTTTCCTTTTTCTACGAGCTCGAATATTTCAGAAATTGAAGCACAATATAAAGCCTTTGCCTTAGGTAAATAATTTTTAAGAGCAATATCTGAGTAGGTATTTTTTGGACCTATAACTGCAACGTCAAATTTTCCAGTCTGCTTTGAACTTAGTATCTCCTTAGCATCTTCATCTGCATTAGAGTTTAGATAATTAAGAACTTGATCGCTTTCTTTTTGTGCAACCCCTGTATATTTACCAAGATACTTTGAGCATTCCTTAAAAAATTTAACATAGCCATTAATATCTTTTTTTTCATTGGTTTTTACGAGAGACTGACAACTTTCGATAAAATCATTAAGCACTTTTTTGCTTAAAGGATTAAAAAGCTGGATATTTGCATAAAGGTTTGCGTCCTGATTCAGTATCCTCCCCATCATATCCAGTTCTAACCTATAAACTGGACTCTGATGGTCTATAAACTCCTTAATTGGAATACCAGACTTGCGGAGGGTATCAGACAAGGCAATGTCGCTAAAATGTATAAGAGTTTGAATATAAGCCATCAGTTCATCGTGCTTATTGGCAGTCATGCTTTTTACGAAAACACCATTCTTGACGAATATATCTTCCAGCCATTTATGCCATTTTTTAGAGTTACCGGGACAAAGGATAATTAGCTGACCTTCTATGTTCGCTGTTGGACCGAATATTGGATGACAACCTAAATAAGATGCCTTGGTTTTTTTCATCGCTTTCATCGGCAATACTTTTAGCGATGTTAAGTCCATTAATAATCCAGACTTCCTGATGCAAGGAGCGACTTCCTCAATTACTTTTTCTGTAACGTCGATAGGCACAGATACAATTACGACATCGGATTTTTTAGCGAGTTGTTTGTTGGTAAGATTTGTATTTCTGTCACTGATTATGACTTCATAACCGCTTTTCTCAAAAAACTCTGCGAAGTATTTTCCCATAAGACCCTTACCACCAATGATTCCGATTACTTTGTTCATAAACAAAGTTTAAGGCAAAGGCAAGGGCAAAGGCAAGGCTATCATTCGATATTTACACTTTTTTAGTTTCAAAAACCAACATTCCGAACTTTTTGCAGTCATCATAATCAAACATTTGTTTTGCCATTTCAAGTCCTTTCTCAATGTTAATGCCAGGAATAACTTTGGAAGCTGCTACTTCAATATCAGGGTCAATTGCTCTTAATACCATTTCAAAGGCGTCTCTAAAATTCTTAGCCTGAGAAACATCTACTTTTGTGATTCCTTCTACAATCACTCTTGTTATCCATTCTCTTGTTCCGAATCCTATAACATCTCCTTCTCTAATTCCCTCATACATCGGAAAAGCAGTTCTTATATCATGAGTTTTGTCTCCTGCGTCTAACTTTTTATGTAATTCCTGATCTAACGAAAGTCTTTTCAGTTTTGTCATAGTGTTTTAATTAAAAGTTATACAAGGTATTAATGTACTTCAAAAAACCAACAATATCAAATAATAACCATAAAACTAAGACACTATCTCTTGGGTTTAAACTTTTGTTTATTTGGATTTGATGAGTTTGGCTTTGGAGTGTTTGGATTTGATGGCGCAGGTGGTTTTGGGGTGTTTGGACTTACAGGAGTAGATTTTGAGTCATCTGGCTTTTTGTCTTTTGGTTTACCACCACTATTATTCCCTGAATATTTTTTGTCTCCTCCACCATTTCCACTTTCAAGTTTTTTTGGTGGCTGACTCCAACGAAGGATTTTATCTTCTACAACTTCACGTGGTTTACAGTAGCGCTCACGGGAAAGGCGTACAATTTTTTCACGTCTCTCATCATCTAAATCAACATCATTTGGAGGAAGAGTAGAAAGAGAGAATGTTTGACTTGGCATACCGTCAATCATCAGCTTTGTGTAGCAATTATATTTTGGAAGAGTAATGATGTCATTTGGCAAAACTTCTTCGGAGAATTGATTGGAGAAATATTCAGCATCATCAAAGCCTACCTGAAAACATAAACTTGTACCAACGTTACCGAATACGGCATCTCGAACTTCCTCAGGCATTTGTGCTACATACTGGTTGGCCATTGTTAAATTGAGTTTGTATTTTCGGGCTTCGGAAAGAATTGTGGCAAAGGCGTCTGTAGCGAAATTCTGGAACTCATCCACATATAGATAGAAATCCTTTCTGTCCTTTTCCGCAGTATCAGCTCGACTCATCGCATCTAACTGGAACTTTGTAATAAGCATTGAACCAAGAAGACTTGAATTATCTTCACCGATTTTACCTTTGGACAAGTTGACTACAATAATTTTTCCAGTGTCCATCATGAAGCGAATATTGACTGTAGATTTGACCTGACCAACGATATTGCGAATCATACTAGATGACAAAAACTGTCCAACTTTATTTTGAATCGGAGATATTGCTTCCGTTCTTTGGCGATCCTGCATTTTATCAAATTCATCCACCCAGAAACTTTTCACCATCGGGTTTTGAACGTGTTCAACAACTTTCTTTCTGTAAGATGGGTCGACTAGTATTCTCATGATTCCAAGCATGGAGGTATTTGGATATTCAACAAGTGCAAGCAAGCAGTTACGAAGGATATGCTCAAGACGAGGCCCCCAGCTTTCCGCGTACATCTTTTTAAATACACCAAGTAAACCCGATGCCATAAGGTTTCTTTTGTTTGGGTCGTCAACAGCTTCCAGCATATTAAACGCAAAGGGATGGGAAACGTCGGATGGGTCAAGAATTACTACGTCGTTTATTCTATGTGAAGGCACACAACTAATTACCTTTTCTGCTAAATCTCCATGAGGGTCTACAACTGCCACACCTTTTCCTGCGCGAACATCCGAGTAAACCATATTTTCAAGTAGAACGGATTTACCCATACCGGTTTTACCAATAATATATATATGTCGTCTGCGATCAACTGCCTTAATTCCAAATAATTCACGATGGCCTCTAAAATTTGTTTTTCCTATTATAGTAAGATCTGAGTCTGGAACAGAACCTGGAATAGGAAGGTCATTTGGTGGCTCAAGTTTTCTGGACGTTACCCAAAGGACATTAGGAGTACCAACTCCAACACATGGCATATGATAGATTGTAGCAAGCTCTTCCACGTTTAGCATCATCGGATCAATTACTGCACGCCTTTGATAACGCTTTAGAATTTGAGCATTATTCTGATTCATTTTTGTAATCTCAAAACCATTTAAATTCGGCATTGTAAATTGCTTAAAGCTGCCAAATATCTCATTTAATTTAACTTCCGCCATATCGATATTTTCTGTACGTGGGATATATACGATTCTAATGTTAGTTTCAAATGTTATGCGAGTGACCTTATCGACTGCCGCTGATATTGGGTCTTCGCGGTCATGAGTTCGGGATACTTCTTCTTGCAGATTTTGATCCGAACTGCTTTTCATATTTAATTCTCCAGTTTTAAATCCACGGACTGCCCAAAATAATATATATAAAGGAGTATAGAATAATCTTTTCCAAAAACCTCTGGCTAAGTATATTTCAGTAGCAAGTTTATTAAGCCAAAAGATATTATCAAAGAGTCCATTACTAAGAACCCTTAAACATTTAATACCTTTTTTTCTCCACCAATCCCCTGTCGGCTCCATTGTAATCTGAATCCATGCTTGCTCGTCAGTAGCATTTAATTTAGAGAGTGTTGCAGTAATACCAGCTAATGGTTCAGTTGCGAGCCTGGTTAATTTATCTTCGAATTGAGAATATCTTTTTATTGGGAAAATATTTGGGTCACCAAGTGACATTTCCGCTGTAACAACTGTACGGGAAGTTGGTACTTTCTTCTGAATTACAGCAGGTAAATTTGTTCCATTTGGTGCAGAAATATTTGCTGCGCCAGCTTTGTTGGCTTTTACTAATCCTTCATATACGGAAAATTCTTTCATCGCATAATCTTCTACTTCCTGAATTTCCACATCCGGATACTGAGCATAAATCTGACTTTCTATTACGTTCTTAAATTTTTTCGGCGTCCATATAAAGAATTGAATTTGATTATTTACATTTGCAATTTCAAGACTTATTCTAGGCTTTGTTTTACCAGCGAGGTAATCCCAAAAACCATAATTTTCTCCGATTCCATGTAAAGCGGAGTAAATATGTTCAGCAACAATTGGACCTCTTTCATTTTGTTTAGAAACAGCTACACGAAAAACAACTGATTCAATATTCTTTTCATATGAACTACGACGCATACCAAGGACAACCTTGAATATTATGTACAGAACTATGATTGCGACAATAACTAGAATTGGATTTATCATTTTTTTTTCTTATATCTCGTTTATTTTACCCGATTTTCCTCAAAAAACCTAGAAAATGATTTTTATATTAGAGTAGATTATATCAGTTACTGTTTATTATGTCAAGTTATAATAATACAAAATCATTGGTTCTACAGTAAAATATTTTAGCATGAAATACTTTATACAAACCTATGGTTGTCAGATGAACTACTCCGATTCCGAGAGGTTGACTACCGTACTCAAAAAACTGGGATATGAAGAGTGTGACCATTATAGCAAGGCTGACCTTATTATTTTGAATACCTGTTCCGTTAAACAAAATGCTGACAATAAAGTATACGGACTTGGTGAACCTTTTGAAAAACTTAAAGCAGAAAATCCAAAACTAAGAATTGGTATAACCGGTTGTGCTATTCGTAAATGCACAGGTGTTCGTGGCGAATGCAAAGAAGATATTTTTAGAAAAATGCCAACTGTTGATTTTGTTTTTAGAATTAAAGATTTAATGCAGGTTCCAGATATTCTACAAAAACTTCACCATGTTGAAGGTGGAGATGAAATAAAAGATTTACTTCATTACTTTAATATAAATCCTACTATTGCAAATATATCGCAAGTTTTTATTCCGATTATGAGCGGGTGCAATAATTTTTGCGCATATTGTATTGTGCCATATGCAAGAGGAAGAGAGGAAAGCAGGGATATGTCCGAGATTTTGGATGAAGTGGAAAAAATGGCAAAAAGAGGTGCGATAGAAATTAATTTAGTGGGGCAAAATGTAAATACCTACAAGCCAAATGACGCAAGTCCGGATTCCAACGAAACGCCTTTTACCCAATTACTAAGACGGATTGATGCAGTTAAAGGAATAGAAAGAATTAGATTCTACACAGTACATCCAAAAGACATGACTGATGATGTTATTAATTTATACGGAGAACTAAAGAGCATGGTTCCACATCTTCATCTGCCTGTTCAGTCTGGTTCTGATTCTGAGCTTAAAAGAATGAATAGATTTTATACAGTTGAAAGATTTAAGGATTTGGTAACAAAAATGCGCAAAAAGATTCCCCATATTTCAATTTCGACTGATATTATTGTAGGTTTTTGTGGGGAAACCGAAGAAGAATTCATGGAAAGTTATAATTTAATCAAAGATGAAAAAATTGATTTAGTCTATGTTTCAAAATATTCTGAAAGACCCGGTACGCTTGCTCAAAAAGAGCAAAAAGACGATATTCCCGAGGAGATTAAAAAAGAAAGATTCGAGAAAATTACGGAGATAATGAAAAGCGTCTCTTTTGAATATAATCAGCAGTTTGTAGGAAAAACCGTGCAGGTCTTAGTAGAAAAAGTATATAAAGGTTATGCTAGTGGAAAGATTCCTGAATTTAAAATGTGTAGATTCAAATCCGATGACCAAAATTTAATTGGGAAGGTCGTTAATGTAAAAGTTGATAAGGCTATGGAGTGGTGCCTTGAAGGCGACGCTTCTATTTAATTACAAGATTAGCGCTTCGCTTATTAGTCATTACAAGATTATTTTAATGTAGAAATATACAGATTAATCTTGTAATCTTGTAATATCTAATCTTGGAATAAGAAATGAAAATCGCAATAGTAACAGATTGGCTTACGAATTATGGTGGCGCGGAAAGCGTTATAAGTGCTTTTCATGATATTTTTCCTGATGCTCCGATTTACACGACTATATACCGGCCAAAAAATATGAAGGAACTCGGAAAACTAAAAAATGTACGAACAACATGGCTTGATAAAATACCAACTTCTAAACATCAGTATCTTCTTAATTTTATGCCAACAGCTGTGGAAATGATGGATTTAAATGAATACGATATTGTTCTTTCAAGTTGTCATAGTGTTAGCAAAGGAGTTATTACAAAGCCAAATACATTGCATATTAGCTATTGTCATACGCCAATGAGGTATGCATGGGAGAGTTGGGATTTTGAAACAAGACTAAAAAAATTCCCGACGTTTCTTCATCCTATAATTAGAAAATCTATTAAAAAAATAAAAAAGTGGGATTATTGCGCGGCTCAAAGAGTGGATAGTTATATCGCAAATTCAACTCATATAGGCAAACAAATTAAAAAACATTATGAAAGAGATTCTCATGTAATTTATCCGCCTGTACACACCGAAAAGTTTAAGCCTGTTAACAATCCGACCGAAGATTTTTATTTAGCTGTAGGCAGGCTAATTCCATACAAAAAATTTGATTTGATTGCACAAACTTTTAATAAATTAAAGAAACCTGTAAAGATTGTAGGTGTCGGTCCTCAATATGAAAAAATTAAAGCGATGGAAAGTGAAAATGTGCAGGTACTTGGATATGTAAGTGAAAAAGAGTTGATGGATTTGTACGCAAACTGTAAGGCATTTTTATTTCCTCAATTAGAGGATGCTGGTATTGTTCCGCTTGAGGCAATGTCTGCTGGCAGACCTGTTATTGCGTTAAATAAGGGTGGAAGTTTAGATACTATGATTGATGGAAAAACAGGCGTTCTTTTTTCCGATCAGACTGTTAAAAGTTTATCGGATGCTATTCAGAAGTTTGAAACTATGAAATTTGACCCAAAATTCATACGTAAACACGCAGAAAAATATGATGTAGAGCTTTTCAAGAAAAAGATTTTGGATTATGTGGAAAAGGAATGGGGAGAATTTAATAGATAATATAGCCCGAAGGCGCGCAAACGTTTGCGCGCCTTCGGGCTCTTCGATAACCGATGACAAAAGAGCAGTCCATCAAAGAATTAATGACCATTCCATCTGTTGGAAAATCAATCGCCAATAAGTTTTATAATATTGGAGTTAGAAAAATTATTGATTTAAAAAACAAAAACCCTGAAGAGCTGTATTTTAAATGTTGCGCTTTTGATAACGAACAACACTGCAAATGTTTTTTATATACAATTAGATGTGCGGTATATTTTGCCAGCAATAAAAATCCTGACCCAGATAAATTGAAATGGAATTATTGGACTGATGATAAGAAATTTTGATTAGAGACAGTCATTTTTATGGTCTTCTCCGTGCCCCTAAGACTCTGCTCGGGGTTAGTCAAAATGACGATTGTCTATAGTTGATATTTTTCATTTCGAACAACCAGTGTGATTCAAAAAACCTTTTAAATAGAAAGCTTCTTTTTACTCTTAGTAATCATCGGTTCCTTTCCGTAATAAGGTTCCACGAGTTCATAAGCTTTAAGCTTTGAGCTTATGGTTTTTAGAGCTACCTTGTTCCAAGTCTCTTCAGGTGATAGGAGGTTGGTTATTTGTGTAAAGCCTGACGGCAATTTTGATAAATGGTTTTCAGATAACTGACCTATCCATTTTTTATCACCTGATAAATTCTCAATCGGAATTATTTTGCCATCCATATAAATTTCAGATTTATTCATGGTTTGTAGATATACAAAATCCTCCTCATCCGTTTTATTTTTCCACCATTCATCAGTTTTAAGACCTATGATTGGTATTTTAAGCTGATGAGAGAATTGGTTGGCGACTGCTATTCCTACACGAAGACCTGTAAAACTACCTGGGCCTTTTATTACATATACACCTTCTATTTGAGAAAGCTCAATCCCTGCTTTTTTTATAAGTTTATCGATTGTTTGAATTATTTCTTCAGATGCGTATTGTGGATCTAGTGGTAAATAACCATATCCAGTTAAGGTGATTCCGGATTCCGATGTTGTTGTATCGATACAAAGAAACATAAAATTTGCTTTATTACTGCAGTAATTCTACACTAAATAAAAGAAGTTAAGAAATTATTAATATGGATGAAGAGAAAGAAAATCCATTTAAATACCATACTGAATCAGATTTGCTTGGTGAAACTGACCCAAAACTTTTAAAAAAATTGGGTATTTTTCCTTCAGATGAATTAGGGAGAACAATGGGGGAAGTCAGAAAATCTCTGTCTCATTTTTTTTAGAATAATTAAAAAGGAGGGGTGGCTCGGTTGCGCGTATGCGACAACATATTTGAACCACCCCTTTAAACAAGCGTTTGACGCCTGCTTACCCTTCGTTTGATTTGTCTGCTGCCTTTCATTAACAATCCCCCTTCTTCATTAATGGAACCACGTGAATAATCGGACTGTTTTTTTTGAGCCTCATGAAGACTACACCTTGATCACTGGCAAGGTCTTCCCGCGTGTCATTATCAGGCAGTCCGGACTCTAATACTAACCCTCTATTTCTGACGATAGCCATAAAATATGAACCGTCAGATTCTGCTATGACTTCCGGGAAAGTACCGTCTGCGATAGTCTTGGGTATCAGATTGATTTCAGGATCTGTCTCATCCTCAAACCCGCATATTAGAATCGTTTTCTCATTTCCTTTTTCAGGGGATTCCAGTCCGAAATTCTGCTGAAGGCAAGAAGAAGGCAGTATATAGAGCCTTTCAGCACTCAGATACGCGCCTTTTTTAAAAAGACGTTCTGTTCTTCTCTGGATGGGAAATGGTAACTGAGAATTGCGAATCCGATTTTTCCGGAATACTGCTGTATCCATTCGACAAACGGATGCGATTTGCTTTTTACGAAAATGAAATCGAGCTTCGGAGCTCTCTTCCAACCGTACAAAAGAACATTTACCACAGCTCTTTTTTTGAGACGCGGATCACCGATGACACTTACTTCCATCCTCTGACTACCTTTTGGACCTATAACTCGATATAACATTTTCCTTTCTTCCTTAATCCCCCTTGGATTATGGGGTGTGGTTTAGAGCTGAGCAACGATTTCCAGCGATCGATTCGCTATTCTAGGTGCAGTTTGAGCTTTTTGAGCATCCGAAAATGTTCCCAACAGATCACCCCAAAGACCACCTGGCATAATGTAGTATTGTCGGAGGTATGGAATGCCGTCTGTTTTCGATTTCGGATTTGGAACCTCAATCTTAAGTGCATTTTTTGCAAGAAATGTATCAACCGGATTACTGAGATAAACCCGCTCTACCATTTCTCCTGCCTGACTGGGAACGTACTTGCTTCTGTAGATTACAGCACAGGCGTAAGGAGTCTTCGGTTTACCCTTTAGGAGCTTATCTTCAGTTGAGGAAGTCATATGCCGTCGGAGTTCTTCTTCGAAAGGACCATTTGCTTCATTGAACCTGGATACAGTAGTAACTGTTATTGAATCGGAGAATCCGTACAGAAGTACTGTTTTGACTTCGTGATCACTTAAGTGCCCATTGAGACCAAAATCTTCTTTCACGATATAACTGGGAACGTAAAATACGCCGCCCAATAGCAGTCCTCTTGAAAGAATCTTTCTTGTTGGTACGTCGACCGAGTCCTCTGCTACGATTAACATGTGGATGTCCGATGAACATTGTGCAAGAACACTGGAAAGTGTTCCGCTTTTTGGTGGTCTGATTTTGAATTCGAATTCCGGCAAATCAGCCACGTCATCGTTTAACCATTGTAACAATACCAAGAGTTCAACACTTGGTTGTGCTCCCTGGATCTCTGATGCTTTCATTTTCTTTCTCCATTTTTATACATTCCACGGTTGTGGAAATGCAATGTTTATAAAATCAAACGAGGAATGCGATAAACAAAAAATTATTTACTATATTCCTCGTTTCAAAAAATTAATATGTTAAAGAGCACTAGGAGAGCTAATATAACACAAATATCAAAATATTTACAATTTTAAATTCTCAATTTCAAACTGCAATTATTTTAATTTTTCAACCTCAACCCCTGTAAAATAGTATTTGATTATTTCGATGTAATTCTTCCCTTCGTTAGCTTGAGCGGTAGCGCCAAAACCACTTAAACCTACTCCATGACCACGTTTAACACGTCCCACACACCATGGGTCAGGTACTGATTTTAAGTAAGGGGTATCCTTCCATCCCCAGACTTCTTCCGCGGAAAGTGTTCGGCCTTCACTTTGATTAAAGTAAGGAGTTTTTACGAGCTTGCCATTGTAAGTAACTATTTCATTTTTTGTTAAAGCTGCTGCGCCAACAAAATTTGGTGACCTCTTTTCCATTCCATAACCAAGATATTTTTGGAAAATTTCAGGGTCATCACTGCCATCGTATGGCATTCCTGGGAACTTGCGGTTTTCTTCAAGCATATAGAAGCTAGCATAGGTTCTTGCAAGTACTGCAATTGTTTTCTGTTTTTCCAACGGGGAATCATTTGATACTTCTCCTAGTCCTTTAATATAATCTTCCAAAGGCAGTTCATTTATGTAGGCAACCTGGTTATTAATTACACGTGCCTCTACGATTCCTCTGAACTGATTGTCGTTTAATTCTTTATTCCATGCAGGTCTATTTTCCCAAGTTGATATTTCCATTATTCCATCTGCTTCAGGTACAAAGCGTAGAACATCATCACTTTTTACGACACTCCCTAGCTGTGCGTGGATATTGTTACTCATTTGTCTTAATGAAATCTTGTTACCCGATGAAACTGAAAATAATTCATTATTGTTACTATCTAGTACTTTGAAATCTTTATTTGAGGTGATTTCTGAATTTGCATCAGAGTAAGAAAGGCGAACTCTGAATGGACGTTCTGTAACTTGTTGAGTAATTTCTTGAGTGTCTGCAGATGCCGTAGGCACTACGGATTTTGTGGTTGTAGTTTTTGTGGTGGTTGTTGAAACTTTATTTTGTAAAGCTGCTTCAGCTTTCTTTTTATTAAGATCTGCATCTGAATTTGACTTACTGCTAGATTTAACGGGGTCGCCACTCACTTTAAATACCCATCTAACATCACTACCTGTAACCCAGCCGATATCTTCAAGTACAAGCTGGAAAGATTCTCCGAATATACCACGTTCAGAGTTGCTAATTTTAAATGTGAATGAGCCTGTTTCTCCTGGTAAAACTGTATCTTCATTCATAACCGCAGGTCTGAATTTATTGTACCAATCATCTTCAATAACAAACTTACTTAAGCGATCGTTTGGCTTTGCAGTTCCAAGGTGAATAGCATTAGAACCTTTTTTATTCCATTCAACATTACCAATATTCTTGAATTTCACAGTAATGCTTTTTTCCTCATTCGGTCTTAGGGTAACGTAATTATCACCCTGATCCACAAGCTGAGCACGCAAATTCGGCTTTGGAACATTTATTACATAGCGGACTACACCTCCTCTTATGGCAATTTTATTAAACTTTGCCCGCAGAAAAATACTTTGTCTTCCTTCTTCATACGGTGCCTGTACCCAAAAGCTGAATTTTACCGTTTCACCTGGTTTTACAGGTTCATCTGGTACTAATTTATTTTTAAATACTTTTATTCCTCGCCCAAGAAGAGTTACTTGCATGTTGTCCGGATACCACGCTAAGTCACCTGCATTTTTCATTGATAATTCAACCCTTTTCATCTCACCCGGATTCAGCTGATTTACAGTATTAAGCTTTTGGACTCTGGCAAGGTGTACTGGCTGTTTAACAGTGACCTTGAAACCTAAAGCTTTATCCTCAAGCCATCGCACTCTTTCTATAACAGGAATAAATTGTTCTACCATTATACCGCTTTTTCCGGTCGGCACCTCAAGATCCAGAATAAAACGACCAGTTTCCCCAGGTAACACTTCACTTTCAAGAAGATAACCTATGCGAGCTGGATTTTGCGATACAAATAAACTTTTCCTGTCTTTCGGTCCAGATGTTCCAAGTGTAATTTGATTATCACCGTAGTTCCTCCATGTTATGTTTCCTGTATTTTTAAGCTCTACCCAAGCATTTATTTTCTGCCCCTGAAATACTATTCCGGATGGAAGATCTTTGTCGACTACCTGATAACTAAAATCGGGTTCGGTTACTGTAAATCCTATATCAACAGATGAACGAGATACTTTATATCGACCATTTACTACAGGTGCGACTTCGAAAGTAAATTTTCCCGGTTTATATCCACCTTCAATTTGAACTATAAAAGTACCGATTTTTCCTGGGCCAACTGAACGCTCCTGCATGTCCGCGGCTACAAAAGCCTTGTCTTCAATTACAGGAACTATGCGACCATCTGGATCATTATTCAATGCAACGTGTAACCAAGTGTTATTGTCCCAAGTTTTCTTCCCGATATTCTTAAATTGAATTTTGATTTCCTTCCTTTCATTAGGCTCAAGAATTACATTTCTAAAATCGACTAAAGACTGTGCATCATAATCTAGTGAACCAGGCTGTAAATCCCCCTCACTAAATGCGCCACTATTAAGTGATAAAGCTGCGCGTTCTCTAATTTTTGGGAGGAGTGCATAAAGTTTCGCACCTGGGCAAGAAGTTGCTCTAACGTCTCTGTGTCCGATTATATTAGGTAAATTATCACCTCTAATATTCGATGTTCCTTTTGGGTCAATTCTATAAATTTTTGCACGACTTGCTATCAAGGAAATCAAAGCTTGCTGAGCTGGCTCAGGAACGTTTTCAGTTTGATAATTGCCAATTATAGCGATACCTATTGTACCGTTGTTGTAACAAAGAGCGTGTGCGCCAATTACATTATCTCCACCATATCTGCCTTCATAAATATTACCAAGAGGATCTATAAGATAGTTGTAACCAATGTCACCCCAACCTCGAGAGATTGCATGGTAGTAATAAATTGCACGTATTATTGCTTCATAATCTCTACTATCCATTCTCGCATCCCCATTTATATCCCTAATTTCAGAATCTGTATGGTGAATAACAAATTTATAGACATTCTTCATATACTGAAGTGGCCAAGTGAGCTCATCACCTGCGGGACTAGTATTTACTACATTTTTTATCCCAAGTTCTGAAGTAAAATTAGCCTCCATATCCGCACATGGGTCGACATATGTTTTAGTAGTACTTGAATTTTTGCTATAAGTCTCTTCCATTTCCGGTGTCCAGTATCTAAGTGTCTCATCTGCGCCCCAATCACTTCTTTTTATTACCGAATAGTTCCTTGCTAAAAGCGAACTTGAAGCCGATAAATTTGATGAGTTAAATGCTTCAGGTCCTCCAATTTCAGGGGCTGTATCCGGCTCATAATAAAAAATATTAGTTTTGATGTTTATCGAGGATCCGCTTTTTCTTTTAAATTGGACTGAGTTTGTAGGAGATGAAAATAAAAGTGCCTCAGGTCCAAAGCCATCATTGTGTATTTCGACATCTTCCCAACCTTTTCCAAAATCTACCTGCAAGTCATTAATGACTTCATTTAGTTGAACGGATACAGAATAAAATTCCTTATCTTCAAAAATTACTTCCGAAAGCATCTCATCACCTACATTCTGCAATGTGACTTCTTTCGTAGAATAGTCCATTGCATAGCTGTTCTGTGCGAATAGATTAATAGCAAAACTGAAGAAAATTGATAGTAAACCAAATTTTAATAAACGAGTAATCATAATTTGTTTTTGTTTTAATGCATATCGGACAATTGGTTGTACAAATATTTTATACTAAAAATGTTTTGAAATAAAGTATTTTGTCTAGATTACGATTAACGTTGTACGATTAACGTTGTACGATTGGATGTGTAGATGTGTATTTGTAGTAATTCCAATCCACATAATAAAAAACGCAAACATAAAAAAACAATCACATTAATTACAGTCTAGACAATTATCCAAATACCAATAATGTAGGATTAGTCAGAAGAATAAGCCCAAGTATAACCATAACCGTACCACCTATAAGATGAGATGCACGAGTGTACTTATGAGTTGTAAGACCGATTTTATCAAAACTATAAAGTGCTAGAGCGAATATTATTAAATCGTCAATCATGTAAAACAAAATATATATGGCGTTATAGAATTGTTTACCTGACCAACTTAAATAATTTATATCAAGTACTTTGGTAAATGTTTGTGGTATTCCAACAGAACAAGCAAATTCAATAATATTAACCGAGAAAGCAAGCATTAGAATTCCCAACATTGTTACAATTGTCATAGGCCCAGTTGCGTATTGTTTGATTTTTTCTGCAGTTTTACGTTTAGATTCAAGACTTCCCACCTTACACGCTGTGTCTTCTTTATAAAATTTATATAGGAAAAATACACCTGCTCCAACTGCAATAATACCAACTATCGGTGTAACAATCGCATCCATACCTACAAAATCCCATGCAGTCATCCATACATTTAGGATTAAGTAATACATCACCGCCTCTGCAAAAATAAAAATACCCGCCATCTGAAACATTCGCTTTCGTGAACCAGCTTCCATAAGAATTGTAAGGAAGAGCACAAGCACCCACATTGCACATGGATTGAAACCATCAACAAAACCAAGTATTACAGAAATAATTGGAAGAGAATATTTTGAAACATTTACAGGACCAATTAGTGGTACTGTAACCCAATAATCAACCGCATCTGCTGCACATCCAATTAGTTCACCTTCAATATCACAAGTGGCATTGGTTTCTTCGATTGAGCGACTTCCACCAGCTGCAATAAATTCCTGAAATGTATATTGTGTTTTACCTTTAGCATCTTCAACTAGCGCACGAATTCTTTGTCCGGTCGTTTTATCTGTATCAAATCCCTGCAAAATAACTCCATCTATTATTGTTATCGGAGTTACCTTTGGCATGTTTTCAAGTTCTGTTAACTCAATAAAATGCTCTTTGTGATCGACTTCACCAATGTCATGGAAGATTACTATTAAATCTCCTCTCTCTTTTTGTAATTGATTAAGGAAAGCCTTTTCATCACGGCAGTGTCCGCAATCTTCACGCTCAAACACTTCAATACGTACTGTTTCTGTTATTGGAACAAGACAATTTTCTGCAATTTCGTTGGCAACTGGATCGTTTGTTTCTACTAAGATTTCTTCCTCGGCGGAATAAGTCACATTATATATTAGGTGAGCAAAAGGAGCCGCCGCGCTAAGCGTAACGACTCCAATTATTAATGTGATTAGTAAGTTTTTGAATTTCATTATGAACGTGTTTAATGTTTCATGTTTCGCGAGTTACGAGTCACTAGACACGATAATATTATTTAGCTAATTCTGCCTCGATTGCAGATTCGAATACGGCAGTAGGCTGTGCACCAGAAATGAAATTACCATTTATAAAGAATGCAGGTGTTCCACGAACTCCATAGCTCAAACCTTCCTGCATATCAGCATCCACTTCAGCGCCAAAATCTTCGTTATCTAAACAACTAGCAATATCATAACCCATATCAGATGCATAACTCTTTAAGCTATCTACATCAAGAGCCTCATTATTAGCAAAAAGAACATCATGATATTGGAAGTATGCATCATCTCCGCCTTCTTCCCCTACGCACTCAGCAGCAATAGCAGCATTTCTTGCATTGTCATGGAAACTAAGAGGGTAATCTCGGAATACATATTTTACTTTTCCAGTATCAATGTATTTTGATTTAATTACAGAATAAGTCTGATCTACATAACGTTTACAGAATGGACATTGGAAATCTGAAAATTCAACGATTGTAACAGGAGCATCAGCATCACCTTTTACTGCATCGTCATCAAGACTCACGTCAACTGGTTCAGTTGGTTCTGCAGGAGCAGCTTGAGCAGCTTGAGCAGCTGCCTGTTGCTTTTTAACATATGCCTCAATCCCAGCTTCAACCTTTGCATTAAATTCATTTTCATCACTAGCTGCCATTGTTGTAAAAACTACATAAAGAGAAATTACTAATGCAACTATCGAAAGGGCTATAGCAAAAGCCGGTAGTCTATTATCTTTAATCATAATCAAGTTTATTAATAAATATTAGCTATTAGATTTTACAGCTTTTTTTTTAAAAAACAAGGTTCTAAAGTGTAGAAAGGTTAATTTCTATATACTTAACAAAATACTTACAACAATCCTTGTACGGGATAGTTATTCCTAATAAATCAGATAATTCAATCAGCCCTACTCTCAACGCCATAAACTTATATGACTAACGGCTATCGCCTTTGCCACCCATTTTTTGCCTTGATGCAAAAAACCGGTGGCGCCGAAAAAAGATCAAGAACCTGACTAACCG
>JAFGCT010000001.1 GCA_016932505.1 Candidatus Peregrinibacteria bacterium | reverse complement strand
GCAGAAAGCCATATTCCGTTGTACTTTTTGATGAAATAGAAAAAGCTCATCCAGAAGTCTTTAATGTACTCCTTCAGGTACTGGACGATGGACGCTTAACAGATAGCAGAGGCAGAACTGTAAACTTTAAAAACACCATTATTATAATGACATCCAATCTTGCCGGTGATGTAATTCAAAAGTACGCCAACGACACCGCCAGTGAAGAGATGATGATGGCAAAATTGCAAAAAGACAAAGGTAAGCAGAAAGAAGCCTATGAAAACATCCGCAAAAATATGATAAATGAGGTTAATTTGGTCTTAAAAAAGAATTTCAAACCTGAATTCCTTAACCGAATTGACGAAGTTATTATTTTTGAAAGCCTTACAATTGAAGAAATTACTCAAATTGTAGATTTACAAATAGCTGAACTTCAAAAACGTCTTGATAGCAAAAAGATCAAAATCACCGTATCAGATTCCGCTAAAAAACATCTCGCGAAAAATGGTTTCGACCCATCCTTCGGTGCCCGCCCCCTTAAACGCTATATACAGCAAACCATAGAAAACCCACTTGCGCTTATGCTACTCGAGGATAAAATTAAAGATGGCAATGAAGTAAAAGTGGATATGAAAGGTGATGAGATTGTAATTTCCTAATACCCACAACTCGTTCATAGCGTAAATATGTCCGTTAGAAACGAGTTATACGAAATACATGTTTTCCTAATAGATTTAAGACACACATTATGAGCATCGAATTACTACACGAATGGCAAACCTTAATCGGCTCCATTATAGGGCCATTTCTAGCCATTACGCTTTCTTCAACTGTACTCTGGTATGAATATAGGACGAAAAAGAAAAAGGATCAAAGGGAAGCCATTAGACGAGCAGAAATTGCATTTGCGCAAACGCTAACACATATGAATATTGCTGTTACGCAATTAGAGGAATTCATTCAAAGGATCCATCAGGTTATCGCCGAAGTAAAGACAGTGAAAGACCCCAATCAATATTCAATTCATGGCGCAAATTTTCCTGCAACGATAAAAATTCATTTTGACGAAGATTTGATTAAAATGAAGTTTAAGAGTTATTACGTTCACAATAAACTCCTCATAACTGATTTCCTAGTCAAAACATCCAACGATACTATTGGACAGTTTAAATACGACTTCGAAAGGCTCTTAGATCAAAATGAAAGGATAGCTGATCCAGCGATGATGAGCCCCACAAATCAACGAGCAACTTTTATTGAAAATCTAGGTAATTACATCAAAATAATTGAAAAGTTCACTCATGCCCTCAAGACAAAATATTCAAAATCCATTGCTAAAGCAAAAATCTATAATCTCAAATTAATGAAACATCATCTATATACATTATGGAAGTATGAAGGGAAATTTAGATATTTTAAAAATAGAGAGGTAATGGAAAAATTTAACGGAAGCATGGATGCTGTCGATAGAATTGATGGCTTAATGGAAAAAGAGGCAGTTGAACTAATGGATGAAGTACAGAAAAGAGCTGAACAAGCTGAACGCGAAGAAAGTAAAAACATGTAAATCATATAACAGCAGCGTATACGGCTTAGCCACTACGGGACTTCGCGCAAAAAACGTCAACGGTGTGCTATCATTTTACCGTTAACATTCTTCGCATACGCTGCGAACGTTATACTTCCCACTTTTTTATTCGTTCTTTTTGTGGAGCCATTAAATAATTAGTGGTATATTCATAGCACTTAATCAATCTAAATAAAACACATGGAACATTATATTTGTACCGGAAGCTGTAATGGAGTTTCTGAAGAAGAAGGCATTTGCTTAGCCGATAATTGTAGCAAGCAATATGAAATGCTGGAACCTTGCAATTGTACTGACGGGAAACATGGTCGCGGAGTTATTACTAAAGATTCCATTGGAAATATTTTAAACAATGGAGATAGTGTTTTTTTGATTAAAGACTTACCCTTAAAGGGAACAAGTCAGGTTTATAAACAAGGAACTGTTGCACAAAATATTAAACTAACTGATGACCCTGCATATGTTGAATGCAGATTTGGTAAAACTGCAATAATGCTAAAAACTGAGTTCCTGAAGAAAAAATAGCAACAAACTTATCTTTTTTAGTACCAATCAACTTTTACTGCTTAAGATAAACAACAGTGATAAGTATGCTAAAATAATTTCGATTTATTAATTCAATATTTATATATGAAAACAAAATTAATTATAACTTTATTCGCAATGTTCATCCTTACAGCTTGTAATGTAGTGACTACAGAAGGAACGCTTGAAGAAAATATGGAAAAATCTATGGATGAACCTGCTACCATGCCATCAGATGAGTCCCCATGGGAAGAAGCCGATTTGATCATTGAGGATTCTGAACTGCCGGCAAATGATAATGTAAAACAATACACACTTGAAGAAGTTGCTCTTCATACAACTGAAGATGATTGCTGGACAATAATAAACAGTAAAGTTTATGATGTTACTGAAGCTGTCCTGACACACAACCCTTCTATTTTAATGGGTTGCGGAATAGACGGTACTGAATTATTTCAAAATAGACCAAGCACAGGAACTCCTCACCCAGAAAAAGCTATGGAGAATTTAAATAATTATCTGATTGGAGAATTGGAATAAAATGTTGGACTTGAAGTTTCGTTCTTCGTTCTTGGAGTTTCGTTCTTCGTTCTTCGAGTTTTAAGTTTATCAGTTTATAAGTTTAAAGGGTTATCATTCCACACCCCAAACATACATCTCCATCATAAAAAACTGCGTACTGACCAGGTGCAATTCCATGCACTTTTTCGTCCAATTTTACTTGAATAACTTTTTTGTTCATAAATTTTACTGAACATGTATTTATGTTAGCACCATGCCGAATTTTTACAGTCGCATTAAAATCAACTTCCTTAAAATTTTTGGAAATCCAATGCAAATTTGTTACCTCAAAATTGTCCCGATAAACCTCCTCCGGCTCATACCCCTGAGAAAGATAAATGATGTTTTTTTCGATGTCTTTTGAAGTCACAAACCATGGTCCTCCGGAAAGTCCAAGACCCTGTCTTTGACCGATAGTATAAAACCAATAACCATCGTGTTCACCAATTTTTTCTCCGGTCTCGCTATTTATAAAATCTCCGGGTTTTTTATCCAAATGATGTTTTATAAAATCTCTAAATGGAATTTTTCCCAAAAAACAAATACCCTGACTGTCTTTCCTATTCTTATTTGGTAAATCAAATTTCTCAGCCAACTGACGAACCTCTTTTTTTGTATATTTACCTATAGGAAACATAGCACGAGATAATTGTTTCTGGTCAAGATGAGCCAAAAAATACGTTTGGTCTTTTATTGGATCAGGAGCACGCATTAGAAGGAAATTTTGTTCTTCATTCTTAGGGGTTCGTTCTTCGCAAATTTGCGCATAGTGCCCAGTCGCAACCTTTTCAAAAGAATCATCAATCTTATCATAAAAATGTCCAAATTTTATTTGTTGATTACAAAAGATGTCAGGATTAGGAGTTCTGCCGGCCTTAGCCTCAGAAATAGTGTAAGACACAACATTATCCCAATATTCTTTCTGCATATCTATTACCTCAAGCGGTAAACCTAGTTTTTGGCAGATTAAGCGTACATAAGCTAAGTCTTCCTTCCATGGACACTGCCCCATATAACTCATTTCATCTTCCAGCCAAATTTTCAAATAAAAAGCAGTCAAATCATGACCTTCTTCTTTGAGTAAATTGAGCGCAACAGAACTATCTACTCCCCCTGAAACCAAAACAGCCACCTTCATTAAAAAAATTTGCTAAATATAAAATGTTAATTGATAAATGAAAATTGATATATAGCCCTTCCAACAGCCTGATCCTCTCGGGCATATTTTAGCGGTTCGGTTTTTAGCACAAACCCGATATTTTTTATTTTTTCTACTGTTTCCTTTAATTCAAACTCAGTTTTACCTTTAATACGAAAAAAAGGCAAAGCAATAACTATTGGCCCCTTAAAACCAATTTCCTTAATGGCAGTGAAAAATCCGACATAAAGCTTTTCTAGTTCATCAATTATAAGATTCAGCCTATCTGCGGATTGAATGTAGTTCTGAGGCGGACCAAGATACCCCTCGCAAACAATTGCATCAAATTCTTTATCTGGTAGTGGCTTAGTAGCATCGTGAACAAACAAATCCACACGATTCCTGAAATTATATTCTACCTGAAGCCAATCTACATTCTTAATTGCTCCATCAAGATTAGCCTGAGATATGTCCGAACCCATCATTTCATGTTTCATAAGAAGCCCCTCCATAACAAGTACTCCCCCTCCACAAAACGGATCCCATATTTTCCCAACATCTCCAGCAAGGTTAATCATAATCTGTGCAAGCTTAGGAGGAAGCATACCAACGCGCATATCACGGAAAGGCTTGTAGTAATCACGTCTGCTATATGAATCGATGTCCTGATTAGCTATAACCTTAGCAATAATAAAACGATCACCGTCTTTGGCTGCCAAAAGCTCAACACCTTTTTTCTTAAGCCCTTTATATTGCGCAGTAGAAATATTTTTGAAGTTTTGATTAGCAAAACGACTGCTAACTCCATTCTTCTGCAACTTCTTTTTCAAGCTGATAAGTAAAGAACGTAACTGGATTTTTTTGTTTCCATAAAGGCTTATTCCATAATTAATTTTACTTCTTACATTCCCATCCATTAAACACTCCACAAGGTCATCAGCAAGACTTTTTGAATCGGATTCGCCCAAAACCGCACCGATTTTTATAATTCCTCCAAGCATATTAAGTTCGTCCTGATTGATCTTTTTGTCGACCTCCATAACAACAAATTCATCACCTATTGTGTCGATTTTGCCAGTAGGAAAGCGGGCTTCCAACTCTGCAATAGAAAGCGCACTATCCTTGCCAGTGATGAATAAATATGTTGACATATTACTAATTACTGTATATACTTGTATCCAATATAATGTATTTAAGCCTCCCCGCCAATATCTAATGGAGGTTTTTATAAACAAGCACAATAGAAAATCAATTCGACTGTCTAACTGGAGCTACTCAGGCGATGGTTGGTACTTCATTACAATATGCACCAAAAAAATGGTGAATCATTTTGGTGAAGTACGTAATTTTGTTATGGGATTATCGGATATTGGGTATATAACGGCAAAATATTTTCAAAAAATCCCAAATCATTTCCCAAATGTTCGATTAGATGAATGGGTGGTAATGCCGAACCATGTTCATGGGATTATAATAATTGATAAACCACAAAACGACAAAATATCCACCGTAGAGGCGGGTGATGGGGGTGGAGCGATTGATAAACCACAAAACGACAAAATATCCACCGTAGGGACGCGCCATGGCGCGTCCCTACGGAATGAAGGTTTAAATAAATTTGGACCACTAAAAGCCAATTCCCTTTCATCAATTATTAACCAATTCAAGGGTGCGGTTAAACGATGGTGCAACAAAAACGGACATTCAAACTTCCAATGGCAATCACGATTTTACGACCACATAATTACCAATGACAAAGAATTGCTCGAAATACGTGAATATATTTATTACAACCCACAAATGTGGGACAGAGACAGGAATAATAAACTAACCAAATAACACGATGAACCGCACAGCAATAATCAATATCACCATCTCAGCAACATTAATCCTTTCTATAGGGATTATAACCGGATACACAGCTGGGTACTTTCACGCTAAAACAATGTCTTTTCCGGAAATTAAGATAGTTGAGGACATAAATGAAGGAATTGCGACTATTAAGCTAATGCAAGTAAAAAACGGGCAATTAATCGGTAAAATAGACGGACGGACGGCGCGACTGGCTTATAACTCTGATAATATTATGGAACTAAATGCAGGTGACGAATTTACTATTCCGATATCACAAATTAACCTTAAAGATTATTACATAGCGGACTCACTTCCGACTGGAACGCAATTTATAGCAAGTAAAAGCGGAAAATACTACTATTCAATTTTAGATAAAAAGGCATTCAACATAGTTGAAAAAAACAGAATTTACTTCAAAAATGAAGAGGATGCAAAAGAAAAGGGGTATCAGCCTTCAAAGTAATTAATAATTTTAATTTTCAATTTTTATTAAAAAATGGTATAATAAGACGAGATAAATAAAAAAACAAAATATGATTTCACTAAATACAGAATCTCTACGCAAATACGGACTTAATCGCATTTTTGAATTTGCGCAAAAAGCTGGTTATGACGGTATAGAAATTGATGTTGATAAAAATGACTATGACACTCAAAATGCCGAGTATATTAAGGAATTATCAGAAAAATACAAATTACCGATTGTTGCATTGCATACACCTACTGATGGCACTCAGAAAAGTGTTGAACACGTAATTGAAATGGCCATATATTTAAAATGTCCAGTTGTTGCTATCACTCCGCCAAAATTACTGGATTTTAAATTCACTAACTGGTTAAAAAAAGAGGTCCCTGTTCTTAGAAAGAAAAAACATATCAATATTGCACTGATGAATGCTTCCGGTAAAACAATATTAGGATTTTTACCTGCAAGAGCACTTAATAACTTAACTGATCTTAAGAAATTCGGAATGGTTTGCCTGGATTGCTCTTCAACTGTTTCAAAAAAATGGGACTTAATGAAAACATATGAGCATTTGAAAGAATTAATTATCCACGTGCATATTTCAAATGTAAGGAAACATAAAGAATATTCACTGCCAAACGAAGGAATTCTTCCTCTTGAAAGCCTATTACGCAAACTTAAATCTAACAAATATGAAGGAGCTATTAGTGTTAGAGTAAGGCCAACTGAGCTTTCTGCTGGTGATGACGATAAGGTTGTAGCAAAATTAAAAAAGGTTAAAGACTTTATTGATGAATTTTTTAAGTAATCGTCTGAATCGCTGATTTTCACTAATTAATGTGACTCAACTATCTTTTTTGGGGTTGGTTAATCGTTAATCGTACAACGTTAATCATTAATCGTTAATCGTAAATAGTAAATCGCAGTTCAAATAATCAAAAATACTATTTGACTTTTCCCTTAAACGTCTATAACCTTTTCAAGGTCTTTTAAGTAATAAACAGTATGCTAAGTAAAGGTAATACAAGAAAACGTCATAAACGCCATGGATTCCAGGCACGAATGGCTACAACAGGCGGAGCAAAAGTTATTAAACGTCGCAGAAGCAAGGGGCGAAAAGCTCTTAGTGCATAATTTCATGCTAAGTAAAAAAAACCGCATTTCAAATCGGCAGTTACTAAAGAAGCTATTTGGAAAAGGGAAACAATACAAGAATAATAACTTTATTTTTAAATTTCTCCCTTCTATTGAACCCATCTCAAAATTTTCAGTAGTAGTAAGCAAAAAGGTAGCTCCTAATGCAGTTGATAGAAATAAATTAAGAAGGCAAATTTACGATTGTATTCGAAATAATCTTGAATTATTAAAAAGTGATATAGTTGTAATAATCATTGTTAAAAGCAATTCAATTGAATCGGAGTATGAAGACCTAGATAAAGGTATTAAAGACTTTTTTAATCAAAATATTCTACATGTCTAACAAATTATTCAAACCATTACTTTTTGTTCTGATATTCTTAATTGTATTTCAGATTTTTGGAAATAAAAATGAACAAAATGCAACCCAAGACGATGTTGTGCTAGTTGCAAAATCAAAAATGGTTATAGGGAAAGATGTCACTCTGGAAATTAAAAATAATAGTGAATCCGTAATCACAATCCCAAATAACTGCCCAAAAAATCCACTTATCGCAGAAAGATACATAAATGGTGAATGGATATTACAAGAATATGAAATTGACCCAGCTAGATGCGAAGATACAAAAGACGTTGAAATTGCTCCAGGCGATAAATATATGCTGAATTACGGCGAATGGGGATGGAATATTTTTAATGAAGAAGGAAAATACAGAATTATATTTAATACAAATATAGGGGAAAGTGAAAAAACCTACAGCCACGAGTTCAATATGACAGCCCCTTCTTTAATACGACGTTTCTGGAATGAGGTTTTCTTTAGGCCGATTTTTAACACACTCGTGCTATTAATAAAAATAATGCCAGGTAAAAATTTAGGATGGGGAATTATTTTTCTTACACTTATAATTAAAATTATCCTTCTTGGGCCCAATCATAAAGCGCTTAGGGCACAAAAGGCTATGCAGAAGATTCAGCCACAATTAGATGCACTAAAGATTAAACATAAAGACAATCCGCAACTACTTGCTTCGGAAACAATGGCTATCTGGAAGAAATACAAGGTTAGTCCTATGAGCAGTTGTCTTCCTATGCTTATTCAATTTCCTATATTAATTGCACTTTTTTATGTAGTTAAAAACGGACTAAGTGTTATTAATCCGGATATACTATATACAACTCTTAAAGATGTTGATTTA
The DNA here is from genome assembly GCA_016932505.1 of Candidatus Peregrinibacteria bacterium. GTDB lineage: Bacteria > Patescibacteriota > Gracilibacteria > UM-FILTER-43-11 > UM-FILTER-43-11 > JAFGCT01. The sequence goes on along the minus strand of JAFGCT010000001.1, from coordinate 13,333 downwards.
CATTCAATCAACCCTGTCTTTTTAGGCTTTATTGACCTTACTAAGGTAAATATTATTGCTTTACCAATTTTTGTTGGAGGCCTTCAATTCCTTCAAATGCATTTAACTCTTGGAAAAACCAAATCAGTAAAAACTACTGACGGAAAACCAAACCCTATGCCAATGATGAATAGCATGATGAAATATGCAATGCCTGTTATGATTGCGATATTCACTGCTAGTCTTCCAGCCGCAGTCGGATTCTACTGGGGAACATCTACATTATTTGGAATAGGACAGCAAATTATTGTCAATCGTTCAAAGATTTAATTTGCTGAAAAAAAAGTTTCAATGTAATATTAATTCAAATTCAAGATTAGAAAATTCAAGATTAAACATTAATTTTAAATATTGAATTTTGAATCTTCTAATCAAATAATAATGGAACTCCTAATAAAAGAAACCTTAGAAAAACTCCTAGATATACTTGCAATTTCATATACAGGTGTAAAGATTGTCAAAGAAACTGATACAGCATACTACGCCCAGATTGAAGCTGAAAACTCAAGCCTTCTTATTGGATGGCACGGAGAAACAATCGGAGCTATTCAGCATTTATTAAAGTGCTTATTATGGAAACAAGGAATTGATAGTAAAACTCAGGTTATTGTTGATGTAGATGGCTACAAAAAAAGACAGGAAGAAAGTGTAATTAAACTCGCTGAAAGAAAGGCTGAATACGCAATTGAATCGCAAAAAGAAATTGTACTTCCTGCTATGAATCCTTATTTCAGAAGAGTCGTTCACATGCATCTGGCAAATTCAGATAAATATAAGAATGATGTTATAACCGAAAGCGTTGGAGTGGATCAGGATAGAGCGGTAAAAATTATTCCTAAATAAACTTATAAACTGATAAACTTAGAAACAAAAAGACTAAAGAACGATAAAAATAAGTTCTTAAGTTTATAAGTTCTTAAGTTTATAAGTTCTTAAGTTTATAAGTTACCACTTCAATCTCTTCAACGCATCCTCTGCAGCTTTTTGCTCAGCTACCTGCTTAGAGTTACCTGTCCCCTTTCCAACCATTCTTTCGCCTATAAACGCCCCCATAGTGAATGTTTTGTCATGATCTGGGCCTTCTTCACTCTGAAGCTTGTAAGACGGTGTAACCGCAACCTTTTCCTGAGCAATTTCCTGCAATTTGGATTTTGCATCGATATGTGAACCGCTTTCCAATATTCCTTTTAAATGGACTAATAGGAATTTTTTAATAAACTCCTGAGCTTTTTTGTAACCAAGCTCAAGATAAATAACCCCTATAAGAGATTCAAATGTGTTCGCAAGCAGATAATCCTTTTCGCGCCCTCCGGATTTTTCTTCTCCATGACTTAAAAACAAATATTCACCTAAATTTAACTCGCGAGATACCTTTGCAATCATTTCACCTTTTACAAGTGCTGACCTCCAGTTAGTCATATCCCCTTCTGGATTTTGAAAATTAGTGAATAGATATTCAGTTACTACTAATTCCAAAACTGCATCACCCAAAAATTCCAGACGCTCATTGTGTTCAAGGCCTGTTTCTTTGTGTTCATTTAAATAAGACCTGTGAATAAAAGCATTCTTCAAAAGATCATAATCCTTAAATTTCAGTCCTATTTGTTTTTCTAATTTTTCGTACATAATATATTTTAAAATTCTTATTGTTTAGTGTTTCTTAATAGTTTTATCGTGAGCAACTGCATTAAGAACTCCATTAACAAACTTACCACTATTTTCAGTTCCGTATGTTTTAGCAAGTTCAATGGATTCATTAATTGCTACATTAACTGGAACATCATCCACAGGATCAATCAATTCACAGGTTCCAAGAACAAGAATTGATCTTTCTACCGGATCCATCTTTTCAACAGGCCATTCAGGAGCATGTTTTTTAAGTAATGCACGAATATCAGGATAATTTTCCTCAATCCTTTTGCATAAATTCACGGCAAAAGAGGAATCCTCTATCTTTTCACCATATTCCTCAAGATTATATTTTAAGATTTCCTTAAAATCACCACCACGCGCTTCGTGCTCAAAGAAACTTTGCATAACGATGATACGTGAGAGGTGTCTCCAACTAGCCATATATTTTAATTAACATTTTATAGATACAAAATTAATCTTGTAATTTTGTAATCTTGTAATTTTGTAATAAATTACGCCTTAACCTTTGTAATCTTATCCATCTCCTTATTTTTATCAATAACTGACCTTCCATTGTAAAAACCACACGTTGGACAAGCAGTATGAGAAAGTTTGTCTTCTTTACATTTAGGACATTTATTAAGACTTGTTGTTGCTACAAGGCGTTTTCTAGCTTTGTTCTGAAAGGTTTTGTAACGACGTGATGATTGACTATTAGCTTGTTGCTTTTTTGGTGTAGGTCTTTTAGACATGAGATATTATGATTCAATAATTAAAGCCCGATAACTTTATACCATTTTTTGACTGAATGCAAACCTTTTTTTGTAATTTAGTATTTGTAATTTGATATTTGTTTCAAGTTTCAACTTTCGAGTTTTGCTCTTTGAATTTTGAATCTTGAATTTTGAATTTTGAATTTGTAAGTTTTGAGTTTCGAATTTTATGTTTTTATGCTACAATTGGCTAAAATAAAAAATCAATATGAATATTAAAACACTCAAAAAAATACTCAATGTAGTAATTCCACCGTTTCTTTTCTGCTTATTCCTTTTTGTTGTGCTTAAAACCGCATACGCACAAAGCTATTTACCCGAAGGATGGGATACTCAACTTGGCGGTGTAAAAAACTTTGCAGTTCAAGGACAAACCGGAGAAGAATTGGCTGCCGGCTTTATTAAAAATGCTATTAGGATTGTAAGAATATTAATTGGAGGAGTTGCTTTGATTATGGGTATTTTATATGGAATGTCTTTGATATTCGCAAGAGGAAAAGAAGAGGTTATTGCAAAGCAAAAATCAAACTTCCTGTACGTTCTTATTGGTTTTGTAATTCTTATAATATCTGAAAACGTAGCAACAATATTTAACCCAGAAAAAGCAACTTCGGATAAACTTATTGATTTTAAGGCAGCAAATGACCAATTAAGAGAAGTAATGAATTACGTTAAATGGATGCTAGGCTCGGTTATTGTGCTATTTATGACTATCAGTAGTATAAGAATGATAACTGCAGGAGGTGAAGAAGAAATGATTACAAAACAAAAGAAAAATCTTACCTGGAGCGTTATAGGAATGATGGTAATTTTACTTGCCAGCAGTATTGTAAATGCAATTTATGTAACATATGAAGAAACTGGTGTAACTGAAGCAGGAAGTCCAGGAGTAGCAGTCAATGAAATAGGAAGTATTATAAGATTAATTCTAGTATTCCTTGGTCCAGTTGCTATCGCCTTTACTATTTACGCAGGCTTTATGTATTTAACTTCATTCGGAAACGACGAACGAAACCAAAAAGCAAAAAAAATGATTATCGGAGGAATAACCGGGGTTGTTATTATCTTTGCCGCATACGCACTTGTTAATACAATTACTGCAGAAAAACTGGCTATGATTCCTACTTATTTAATGACTTAAAAATGATTAAAACCTTGTCAAAATTTTTTAGCTCACTAGCAATAATCGGACTAATTTTTATAAACTCCGTACCTTTTGCATTAGCCCAAAACAGTTTTAATTCGCCACTTGATACTATTAAAGATAAGCTAAATGAAGGAGAGGATGGAGTTGAGCTTGTTGATTTTAGTGAAAGCAAATGGGGTAAATTACCTAACAGATTAATCGAAGGACTTAGTATTGATTATGAAGAAGGTGGACTTGGGGAAATTGCTAAAGACTTCACAGATAGTGCAGAAGGATATGATATACAAGGTTTAAGAGATTATATAACTAATGATCTTACTTTTTATGATGAAGCAGGTGAAGTAGCACCTGCCAATGAGGAAGAAATTCAATTGATTATAAATGAAGTTAATCTTTACAGGTTCTCGGGCGAAAGACAGATAAGAGATACAATTCGTTCTGTTGCCAAAGTAATGAGAAACTTAATAGGAAGTCTGGCAATATTATGGATAATAATAAGTGGAGTTCGTATGATTTTTGCACAAGGAGAAGAAAGTGTAATAACTGAGCAGAAGCAAAGCATTACCTACGCAGTTATAGGACTTGCGGCAATTTTACTGATTGAGAGAATGATAGATATTATTTACGGTCCGGCAGGTGTGCAACAGACTGTGCTAGATACAGGAGCTGAGGCAGCATTCAGTACGGAAATATATGGAATAATAAACTTCATAAGAGTAATTATAGCTTCAGTCGCTATCTTATTTATTATTATAAGTGGATTTAAATCCATTACCGCTGCAGGTGAAGAAGAGCAAATCACAAAACAAAGAAAAGCAGTTGTTTGGATAATAGTAGGTGTGGCTTTACTTGGAATAGATCAGATTATTGTAAATAACATTTTTGGAACTCCCGTAAAAGAACAGAGTGACCAAATCTTGGCATCAAATGTAACAGCAATTATAAACACTATTGGAACAGTTATTCAATTTGTATTAGGATTCGTAGGATTGATTGCCCTTGCCGCTCTTATTTATGGTGCTGGTATGATGGTAGCTAATTATGGTAACGATGAAATGGTTGAAAAATCAAAGAAATTAATAAAAAGTGCTTTAATTGGAATTATTGTAATTATCAGTGCATATACACTTGTGGCCACTTTGATTGTGTTTAAATAATAAGGGATTTCTCGACTTTGCTCGAAATGACGGCTTAACTTTATTACTATCGTCATTTCGACTAAGTCCCGCTAAGCGGGACGCATGGAGACATCCCCCTCTATCCATTTTCACACTTTCGCATTTTATAAAACTCAAAAAATGCTATACTTTAACAAGTAATAATTTTTTCAATCATGTCAGGAAACACTTTCGGAAATTTATTCCGTATTACAACGTGGGGCGAATCACACGGACCTGCAGTTGGAGTGGTAATTGATGGTTGTCCAGCTGGAATAAAGATTACCGAAAAAGACATTCAAAAAGAACTGGATAGAAGAAAACCAGGACAAGGAAAATTGACAACACCAAGAAAGGAATCCGACAAAGCCGAAATACTTTCAGGTATTTTTGAAGAAAAAACAACTGGCACTCCAATTAGTATTTTAGTAAGAAATAATAATCAGCAATCAAAAGACTATAAAAATATTAAAAACCTTTATCGCCCAGGTCATGCAGATTTCACTTATGATATGAAATACGGATTTCGGGATTACAGAGGTGGTGGAAGAGCCAGTGCACGTGAAACCATTGGACGAGTAGCTGCTTATGCGATAGCAAAAAAAATCATTCCAACTATTAAAATCAATGCGAAACTAATCGAACCTAACCCAAGATTAATCGAAGAAGTAAAAAAACAAGGCGACTCAATCGGGGGTCTTATTGAATGCACAATAAAAAATGTTCCAGCAGGACTGGGTAGTCCAGTTTTTGATAAATTAGATGCAAGATTAGCCGGAGCAATGCTCAGTATTCCCGGTTCTAAAGGTTTTGAAATTGGCAGTGGATTTAAAAGTGCGCAAATGAGGGGTTCAGAAAATAACGACGCTTTAGTTTCTGAAAAGAAGAAAGTAATTACCAAAACCAATAATTCAGGTGGTATGCTTGGAGGCATTAGTAACGGTATGGATATTGTATTTAGAGTTGCTTTTAAACCAACATCTTCTATAGCGATTAAACAGCAGACCGTTGATACAAAGGGTAACAATAAAACAATAGAAATTCAGGGCAGACATGACCCTTGTATAGCTGTACGCGCCATACCTATAGTGGAAGCAATGGCGGGATTGGTATTGACAGACGAATATCTGATTCAGAAAACAGTAAAATAAATGTTACTTTTTACATAAAACATCGTAATAAAAACTATAAACCTTTATTTTTTAATTCATAACTAATAATAAAAATGGATTTCTTAAAACATTTTGATTGGTCAGCAAAATCAATCGCCAAAATAGTAGGAATCACTATTTTGGGAATCGCTGCAATTGCAATAGTAATATCACTGTTAAAATTCTCCATCAATACCATATTTAACAATAATGCTGGCTACAGAATGGAGCCACAATATGCCTATGATGCTGTTTATGATTATGACGACTATGGTATGGAAGGAAGTATGGTTAGAGCAGAAAGTATGGGGATAACCGCTAGCTCTGCTAAAATGCCTACAATAACACCATTGCCTGAACCTGGTTATTCAGTTGGCAATAATGCTGAAGCTTTTGAAGTAAAAGAATACTACGGAACAATCAAAACAAGAAAATTAGATCAAACTTGTGCAGTTATTGCTGATTTAAAAATTAGAGAAGATGTAATTTTTGAAAACTCGGATAAAAACAAGGATTACTGCAATTACAGATTTAAAGTAACAAACGAAACCGCCGATGAGATTGTTAAAATTATTGAAGATTTAAATCCTGAAAACTTCAATGCAAGTATTTACAGTATTAAAAAATCTATTGAGGGTTATGACGATGAATTAGATATCCTTACAAAAAAACTGACATCAATTGAAGAAACATTGGAAGAAGCTCAGAATTCATATGATGAAATTAGTAAAATAGCTACCAAACAAAATGATGCTGAAACATTAGCTAAAATTATTGACAGTAAGCTTAGGTTAATTGAACAACTTAGTAATCAGAGACTTTCAGTTAAAGAGCAAATTGATAGATATAACAAAATTAAAGAGACTCAGATGGACCGCCTGAACTTCACATTTTTTAATGTAAATGTTTACAAAGACTTAATTATTGACTGGAAAGAAATTAAAGACAGTTGGAAGTATGAATCTAAACAGCTTGTTCGAAATATCAACGAAGTATTCCAAGGAATATCTGTACATCTTGCGACTTATCTAGTCAGATTTGCTCAAGTGGTAATATACTTATTCATATCAATATTTATTCTTAAATTTGTTTGGCTAGGTGTTAAAAGAGTTTGGAAAGGAAAAAGAAGATAATTGAATAAAAAGAAAACCCCGACCCTCCCCCTTTTTTTAAGGGGGATGTCCGTAAGGACAGGGGGTCGGGGTTTTTAATTAAATTTACATTCCAGGAGCTGGATCAGGAGCTGGGATTGGTACTACAACCTCAGGAACTACCATCGGTTCAATATCACCCAAATCAATCATCATATCATCAACAATTGAAGGAGCTGGATCAACAGTAGGAATTAAAGGTTCTACAACAAGATCATCTACAATTACCAAATCAGGAAGCTCTGCCTCACCCTCACCTTCACCTTCACCCTCACCACCTTCAATTTCTTCTAGCTCTTCTTCAGCTACTTCTTCTACAGCTTCCTCATCCTCAACATCTTCAACGTCTTCAACAACCTCATCCTCAACGCCTTCTTCCACATCACTTTCTTCGACTACTTCTTCTTCGGCTACTTCCTCAACATCTTCTCCCTCAATTTTTTCACAACCACATCCAGTCGTATCGCTAAACATTTCAGTTCCTTCATCACAAACAAAATCTATTCTCTCACAAACTTCCTTGTCCTGACTAAAATATTCACGATCATCACCAAGGTTTACCGAGGTTGTTACACAAGCTGAGAGAAGCAACATTGATATTGCAAATACAGATAATAATTTATTCATAGTATTAATTGTTAAATTTCGTAAAACATACTAATGTAATTATTTGACTTATTCAAGCTGTACAACAAAAAACTTGCACTAACAATAGAAACAAGGTAATTTATTTGGGCAGCAAATAGGGAAACGCTTGAATCATTTGAATTTGTCACATTCTTCACAAATTCTTCATGATTCATCTTCATTTCACTTCGGGTTTTACCCTTGTTACATTCAGCACACGTTTCTCGCTACCGCCCATGTCACCGTAGCTCAGTTGGTTAGAGCGCAGGACTCATAAGCCTGAGGTCGTCGGTTCAATCCCGACCGGTGACACCAATCGCACTTATTTAAGCCAAAAAATAGACATTGCATCAACAGCCGAGAACCATAGGCCAAAAGCCTATAACCCTCGGCAATTATGAACAATGTAATATTTGAGCAACATCATCAGTTTTGCGATGAGTGCTTATACTCTAAGAACTATCGCCCCGCTACCATCAAATGGTATAAGGAGGCAATTAAACAATTCTTAGGTTTTTATGATGGTCAAATTACTAATTTCCATCAAATCACAGTCGAAAAAATACGTGGCTGGTTCTACAAGAAGCGTGCAGATGGTGATTGGACTGCTGATACCCTACTCGGTCGTTACAAGGCTCTTAAGGCATTCTTTAAGTGGTGTGTGGCTAATGGTTACATGAAAACAAACCCAATTGAACTTATTCAGAAACCACGCTTGGAACAGAAACTTCCTAAGAGTATTACAAAGCAGGATGCGCAAATAGTTTTGGATTACGCTTTTGATATGCCTGCAAAATATAAATTCACTCGTTATCGTAATCGTGCAATGTTAGCCGTACTTGTTTATACAGGATTAAGGTTAAGTGAAATGCTTAACTTGAAATTAAGTGAAGTTGATTTGGAAAACCGAACAATTCACGTTAATGGCGGTAAAGGCGGGAAAGATCGTATTGTTCCAATAAGTGCAAAGCTCCTTGAATATCTGAATGGTTATTTAAAGAATAGAAGTAGGCTAAAAAAAGATAGCATTCACCTATTCAACAGCCTCAAGACTAACGGACCTGTTACTAATAATGGCATTAAGCTAGTTGTACAAAGAGTAAGAAAGGGTACGGGAATAAACTTCTCACCGCATAAACTTCGGCATACCTTTGCCACATTAATGCTAGAGGGTGGCTGTGACTTATTTAGCCTTCAAAAGATGTTGGGGCATAGCGATATCAAGACGACTACTATATACTTATCTACTAGCGTTGGGATGTTGCAGGAGCAGATTGGGAAGCATCCGTTGGGGTAAAATATCGTGGCCTGTTATATTTATAATAACAAATAATAGGCTTTTACCAAAACAAAGAACCAACAACATAAATAAAAAATCTTTATTTACTGCGGCGGAAAGTATATAATTGTTGAGGGAAAAAACACAGAGCCGTAAAAAATAATATGACTTAAAATTGTACCTCTCTCTTTCCTGGCCTTCACAGATAACTTTCTTGCGTGTGAGGACTTAATTACGTATCTAGCTAGTTTTGCATCGCTACAAAGACAAAAAAGAAAAAAGAAAATGTCCCTTTAATTCTTTTGTTTTATGAATGTTTTTGAAAAAATTGTCGAGTGGTCGGATGACAATAAGCCGTTATGGCTTAGGGATGCACTTCGTCGAATTTGGACCAACAATGGAGGGTTGACCGCTAAGGATGAGGACGAAATCTATAATCTTCTTAAAAAGGAGCATGGTTTTGATGTGACAATTGAGGCGGAGGCGGAGGTTTTATTGCTTGCTCATGGGCCACGTTCGGCGCTGGTGGGTGAAGAAATTGTGCTGACAAAAATGTCTGAGCTCACAGGTGTTAATGCCCTGGCCTCAGGTCAGGTGATCAAATTTGAGCCGTCGGGTATGACTGTTATTTATGGTGAGAATGCTAGTGGAAAAACCGGATATGGCCGTGTGATGAAAAGTGCCTGCCGTGCCCGAGGTGCCGTCAAAGCAATTCTGGGTAATGTTTTTTCCAGTGAGAAGGAGACCGGGATACCCGAGGCAAAGTTTGAGGTGCTCATCAAAGGGATATCAACGTCACTTCATTGGAAGCAAGGTGAAGAAAACCCAGACCTTGATCCTCTTGCTAAGGTGGCTGTTTTTGATGCCCACTCGGCACGCGTATATCTTGAGGAGAAGAATTTGTTGCACGTACCATATGGTTTGGATGTTTTTACAGGATTATCGAAATTATGCTCTAGTTTTAAGGAGAGGCTTAAGCAGGAACAACGGCAGTTTGCTTCTGAAAATCATTTACCCTTTCCAGCACCTGAGCTTAGTGATGAAACAGAGGCGGGTAAGTTCTATGAAATAATCACTAGGAAAGCTTCAAAATGTACACTGGATGAAATCGACCAACTGATTAAAAAACTTAATGAGTTGACTGAACTAACACCGAAGGATTTAGAGGATATGAAAAAGCTTAAGCAGTCGTTGGAAGATGAACCGAAGAATCGAGCTGATAAACTTGATAAGTTGGTCCTAAAACTTGAAAGGCTGCAGTTGAATCTTTCTGAACTTTCTGCATATTTTTCCTCAGGGAATTTTGAGGCTTGTGCTGAGACTTACAGGAAGGCTAAGAAGTTTGCGAAGGAATCGAAGAAGAAATCTGAAGAACTTTTTAAGCAAGAGCCATTAGGTGGGGTGGGTGATGATTTATGGCGTGAGATGTTCTTAAAGGTCAAAGAGTATTCTGAGAAACTAGCATATCCTGAGGAGGTCTTTCCGTGCTTAAGGGAGGGTGCACTCTGTCCGACTTGTCAGCAGGTAATGACACCTGAAACCAAACAGCGATTCGGCCGATTTAATGACTTCATTAGTGATGAGCTTTCCAAGACTCTGACTCAAATGAAGAAGGCTTATTTGGATCTTGCAGGAGTCTATCAGCGACTTGAAACCGATCCGGTCAAGAATGATCCCACTCTCTTGGCTGAGTTGTCAGCGGTGTCGCCCTGGCTCAGTTTAGTTATTCAACAATATCTGGATGCTGTACGGGTATGGAATTATAAGGATGAGGTGAGCAAGGGTGAGTGGGTTTTGCCGAGTAAAATTGGGCACACACCGGATGTTGACCTCATGGAATTAATTATTCATTTAAAATCTGAAGTTGCGAAACTTCGTGAGTCCGCTAAACCCGAAGAGCGCGAAAAACTCCAAAAGAGATACGATGCACTTGCCGATAGAAAGACACTATATGATCACAAGCAAGTCCTTCAAAAGTATCTTAATGCTACCAAGTCGGTACTTCGCCTTGATGCGTGTATTAAGGATACCAGGGTTTCGTCGATAACTGATATCGGAAAGAAGCTAACAAGGGAAATCGTAACCGACAAACTCAAAGATGCGTTTCTGCAGGAATTGGTTGAGTTAGGACTTACTGAGGTGAAAGAAAAAATTACTATGGTTGATAGTGGTAGTGATGGAGGTGCTTATGTACGCTTAGAGCTGGCTAGTGCGAACTTCGATCATGAAAGGCTTTCATCAGTTTTGAGTGATGGTGAGCTTCGTATGGTAGCTGTCGCTTCTTTCCTTGCTGAGCTGAGAGCGGTAGAAAAAACATGTACGATTGTCTTCGATGACCCCGTTAGTTCTCTTGATCATAAATGGAGGCGGAAAGCTGCAAAACGTCTCATAAAGGAGACAATAGAACGGCAGGTCATTATTTTTACTCACGATATAGTATTCTTTCGGTACTTGCAGCAAGAGCAGGAGAAGTACAACTTAAAGGCAGCCTCTAAGGGTGAGTCAGGGGTAGTTGTTAGTACTCAGTTGGTGGAGAAGATCAATAAAGTGCCAGGTCACTGTACGTCAGAGCAATTGCCGTGGGAACTAAGGTCTGCCAAAAAAAGAATCGGCACCCTCAAAAGTGATCTTCAACAAATTGAAGCTCTCTATAATAAGGGGCAGCTTGATGAGTATAAGAACAAGGTTCTTCTTTTTGCCGACAAGTCTAGAAAGACATGGGAAAAAGCGGTTGAGGGTGATTTGCTTGGTTCCATAGTTCAAAGATTTGTAGATGATGTGCAGACGAGGACGTTAAAGGATATTGAGATTGACGACAGAGACTGGGCACGAGTAGAGAAAGGTATGGGTGACTGCTCTGAGATAATCCACGATATTGCTGAGGCCAAGCAAGAGGAAATGCCTGTGCCTGCCGACCTAAAAAGCCTTCTTGATGATATGGAGTCATTTTTAACAGAGGTTGATAAGCGTAAGGAGGCTACCAGAAAGCGTCGCAAAAGTATGTTGGAGGGAAATGGCCAAGAGTCTATTCCCGCGGAAGTGTCTACTTCCAAGTTAAACTTAAAACTTGGTGAAATTGTGGGCAAAGAGCAGGTAGTGCGACCTTTTAATACGGAGTAGCAGTGAAATAACTTATAACATCGTTTAGTCGGGTGAGCCGCCTTTAGCAAAAAACAAATTTATTTTATCACAATATATTTGTTATTTTAATAGCCGAGAACCCTAAGCCGTTCTGGCAGTAGGTCGTTGGTTGTATGATTATGTAACTCTTTGACTATATAGGCAAAAAAGTGTTATTTTCATAATTCTACAACTCTCTACCTAAAGAAATATTTAATACATTGCCATCTTTAATCTCAATCATACAAAAAACTCCATTATCATCATAATAATCCAACCTATTTTTTAATTCTTGATGTGAAATGGAATTATTAGTTAAGTATGGTGACATTAATATTTTTACTTCTTCATATTCCATCCCTTGATAAAGCTCTTTAATACACGGTTTATAAAGCGGGCTAAAATAATAATAAGTGTTAAACCACACTATTGCCCCAATAACAATTATGCCTAATGCTATTAAGATGCTAAAGAATATTGTTTTAAATTTTTTCATATTATTTTTAAGTTAAAATAAACTTTTAAATTTATCCCATAAACCTTGATCACTTTCATTGGCGTTATTAGTTGGATTATCAGTATTATTACTTGAAGTAGAGCTATTATCAATCATAGTAGGAATTGATTCACCCAGCCCTGGATGTAAACCCGTTGGCTTAAAATCACTAGGTATTTCAGCACCTGCACCTTCAATTAAAGATGTTGTATAGTTATGACAATTCCGACCATTTAAATTAAATGAAGCAAAATTATAGTCCATTTCAGGTGCATTATTATGAATCTCTAATATTGAATTAATAAACTCGATATCTGAACCTGAGTCATTATTATCACCAAAAGGATTATCAACTACATCGTGATCCTGAACTCTAGGTGAACTCAAATCTTTTATATCTGTTTTTGCATTAATTATTCCTACAAGTTTATCATCGACTCCAAAACCACCAATTGTAAAAGATGTCTCACCTTCAGCTAAATAAGCTTGAAAGTTATCTGGTTCAAGTGGTGTAATTATCAAATAACTATGAGAACCTATTATATCAGTAAGCTCTAAATCTTTAGCCGCAACCTCCACTATCTCACCACTCGGATCCACATACTTCAGCGGATTATTCCTCACATAACTATACTTATTTAGACTCTGGGGGTCTTTTATATCACCACTCCAAGGATCAAGGGAGGTGAACCTCCCGATATCAGGATTATAATACCTTGCTCCATAGTAATACAAATCTGTTTCCTCATCACGTTCCTGTC
>JAFGCT010000005.1 GCA_016932505.1 Candidatus Peregrinibacteria bacterium | reverse complement strand
TAATCACCTGTGCGGTTTTCTATGCGGGAAGCTCCGTAAGGGTAGTAGTCATTTAGTTCAAGGATATTGCCAGTGGAATCTGTGGAGATATTGGAGCCGGAGAGGTGGTCGGTGTGGTGGAAGGCTGTTGTTAATGTTGTACCAGAAGGATTGTCATACAGTGCATCTATTTCGTCGGTAGTAAGGGTCGTATCGTAAAGTCTTAATTCATCTATTATACCGTCAAATGTGGAGCCTCCATTGAATAATTGTCCTATATATAAATTTCCCTCATCTGTAGTCCTTGTGCCTGCAGGTGCTGAGGTTTCAGTTATGGACTGGCTCACGGTATTAACATAAATTACAGGGTCGTTTGAGGCTGAATCGGAGTCGTAATTCAAAACTACGTGATTCCATGTGTTTATTACAATTGGTCTGCCGGTAGTAATCCAGAAGCCATCTGTATCAGTAAAATCTTTAAAAAATGCAAGTTTCATATACCCTCCGCTTTCCTGTTCTACTCTGAATCTCCAAATAACAGCATTTCCTTTACTTACTATATAACCTGTACTGCTTTCACCGTCAGAGTGAGGATACATCCAAAGACTTACACTACCACCACTATCCCATATATCCCGTATAGATAAATTGTCATTTATTTCAACTACTGATGTGGTATTTGAGCTATTCCATTCATAAGTATCATCTGATATTCCCGTTGTCCAGGTTCCGTTAGCAAGCGCTGCCGGATTGGAATTTTCAGAATAATCATCAGCTACCGCTCCCTGCCCTTCGTCAAATGACCAATAACCGACTAGGTTGTTGGTAGCTCCGGAAATGTATTCATATAATGTATTAATTTCATTTACTGAAAGAATGGCATCATAAAGCCTGAGCTCATCTATTGAGCCATCAAATGTACAGCCACCTTCTTGGTGATGACCTATTAAAAAATCATCACCACTATCTGATACCCTTGTGCCTGAAGGCGCGGTTGTTTCTGCTATATCCTGACTTACTGAATCTACATATATTACTGGGTCGTTGGAGATGGAATCTGCGTCGTAATTTATAACTACATGATGCCAGGTATCAACCGCAATCGGCCTTCCCGTAGTAACCCAGTAACCATCTGATCCGGAGAAATCCTTATAGAATGCAAGCTTCATATACCCTTCGCTTTCATATTCGACTCTGAATCTCCATTTAGTATTACCTTTGGCTATAATATAACCACAATTTGATTCCCCGTCAGAACCAGCGTATATCCAAAGACTTGTACTTCCTCCATTATCCCATAAATTCTGCAGATCTGAATCATATGACACAGCTGATGCCGTATCAGTGCCGTTCCATTCATAAGCACCGCCTGCAATACCATTAGCCCAGCTTCCATTGGAAAGTGATGCTAAATTGGAATAACCGGAATAATCATTGGCTGCTACCCCCTGACCTTCATCAAATGGCCAGTAGCCCATTAAATCACTATCGGAAGGCATATTGCCTGCTGAATCAACCCCTTCCACAGTTGCAATTTTCATATTTCCCGCATATATATGCCTTCTTGGAATGTCATTTTCAACTTCATATAATTTACTCGGATAAATCGTTGTGTTGGTACCGTCAGTCTTTCTCAGCCTGGTATTACCTTCATCATATGTATAAGTAATGGTTGAATTGCCATCAGTGGATGATACAAGACGATTGCGGACATCATAAGTATGAGTCCATGTTCCGTCACCGGTCATACTTCCATTATCATCATAAGTATAAGTTGTACTGCCTACAGTTGTTACCGCATGAGGATGAATATTGTTATATGTATATGAACCAACATCAGATTTACTGGAAATGTTCCCATTAATTGAGTATGAATAAGAACGGGTGAAATTTTGGCTGTTGCCCGTATTTGTGATAGCTGCGGAAGTAAGTCTATATAAATCATCATAATCATATTCCGCTGTTTTTGATGCAACTGTATCGGAAGAATCAACAATGTCCGTAATATTACCAACCGCATCAAAAGCATAAGTAATATTCTGTAGATCGACTGCACTATTAACAGTTTGTTTTTCAGTCAGACGATATAACTCGTCAGGATCATATGTATTCGTTGTAGACACTCCGTTTACGTATCCGATATAACTTACTGAACCAATCGGAGAGTAATCAAAGTCAAAAACATAACCCGGTATCTCTTCCATCTGACCAGCATTATTATATTCATATAAAACTGAACTTGAATCGGGGTAAGTTATTGAAAGTGGATTACCAAGTAAATCGTAAGTATAAGACGTTTCATAAGTTATATTATTGATTGTTACTGCTTCTTCTGTCATTTGACCCATAATATTATATTCATAGGCTTTACTTCCTCCTGCAGAAACCACAGAAGCAAGACGGCCTATTCCATTTGTTCCTGTATCATAGGTATATTCAACTTCCGTGGTGTTTTCAGTAAGAACACGGTCAAGCTGGTCATAGGTGTATGTTATTGTCTGGCTTTCCGCATCTGTTCTTGTTGAAAGATTTCCATTGGCATCATAAGTAAATGTATATGAATTAGGACTTTGTTCACTAGAATCATGAAGAAGTTCTTCGGTTAATTTTCGACCTAAAAAATCGTAAGTCATATTCTTTTCATTGTCTTCCGCATCAGTTATTTTTACCAAATCATTATTAGGACTATATTCGTATTCTGTTGAGTAAGGTGTGCTATTCAAATACTCCTTGACCTCAATTAAATTACCGCGAGAATCAGAATAATAATCCTTTTGTTCGCTATTTGCATCAACCACCCTTACCCACCAGTCATTATAAGTATTTGCTGTTGTGCCTTCTGAATTTACAATTGTTTTCACTCGACCTAACGCATCGTATGTATATGTAGTTTTTGGATCAGAGGTGGTAATAGTTTCATAATTTAAGATAGCTGATGTTTTAGGAAGATATTCTTCTTTTATTTGTCCTAGTTCATTATAAGTTATACTGGAAACAATATAATCACTTGAACCTTCCGCTTCTGTTTTTATCTGGACAGGTCTGCTAAAGCCATCAAAATATGTTCTTTTCGTGACTTCAATAGCATTATCCTGATTATCAAGATTGTCAGGATAAATTGTTTCTTCCATGTAAGGCGGAGAAACAGCAAGGTTATAGGTATAATCTTTTATGGTCTTCATCGTACTGCTTGGATTCTTTATTCTCTGCTCTTCTATACGTCCAAAATCATCATAATCAGTTTCTGTAACAAAATCATTTGGATCTGTTATTGAAACAGCTTTACCAAAAAAATTATTATACCCATAGTCAGTTTCCTGCGACTTAGCATTAGCGATTGTTTCGGGATAAAGATAGGTATTTGTATCGTAAATATAATAAGTGGAATAATTTCGAGGATTTGTCACCGAAGTTATCAATCCATAAGAATTATATGACCATTGAGTAGTCACAAAATTAGATGCATCATAATAATCTTCTTTGTCGGTCATATTCCCTTCATCAATCTGCCCCCATGAAAGATCGTCATAATATATTTTTTCACGACTAATTAATGTATCTGAATAATCTAATCTTTCTTTTAATTTAGGATAACTCAGAAGATGATCAGTCGTGTCATAAGTATACTCAATATCTGTTGTTATTTTATCTTCCCCAGTATCTGTAAAATCACCTGTCTGATTAGTTAATGTTACTTCACCATAATCAATAATCTCTTCAGGATTGCCATAACTATCGTAATCGTAAGTTATTGCTTTAGTTTTTGATTGCGAATTCTCTCCGTAGTCAATTGTAGTTGTTCTGTCCAGATAAACCTGAAAGCGCTCACGGTCAGGATCATCATCACTCAAAGTAGATTTTGACCATTTATTAATTTCAGCTTTTAGCAGATTTTCATCGTCATCATACTGTTCACTACGATAAACTTTGCCCTTTTTACTAATGTGGTCATCATATTCACCAATATCATCATCGGAATCATTATTAGGATCATTCTGGCTTTGATGAAAATAATATTTTTTTACATTATCAGCAGGATCGATAACTGACACCTTTCCAAAACCTGCGTATTCACGCTTATATGAATCTAAATCATCGAAAAAATAATGACCATCTTCATAATCATAGGTTGTTGTGTAAACAGGCTCACCTGTGCCTGCCTGTGCCTTATGTTCATAAACAGTATAAACAATAAATGGCAGTAAATTTTCACTATCTCCGCTTACAGTGCGATAGGCACTAGCTGGCTTATAAGTAAAAGTATGAGTACCACCATAAGGTTCGGTTATTTTATACAACCCATTTCTTTTCTTGTATTCTACATCTTCGGAACCGTCAAAATAATCGAATTGTGTTGATGGCAAGCTATCAGTATCTGATTCAACAGTGATTTCATCCAGAAGATAGATAGCATTATTCTCGACTTCATAATCTAAATCATATGTCAGTAGAGTATCCCAGCTACTATCCTGATACATCTTCAAATCAATACTATTAACTAGCCTGTCATGTATAACCTTAAAGCCTGTGCGATAACTTGTATAGTCACCTCTGGTCTGCAGATTAAATTTAATCTTAAAAATACCAAGGTCTGAATCATTGTCGGTATATCGAATTTCATCAGGGTATATTGCACCATTTCTTTTTGTGTAAGAAAAAACCATCGCATTACCATTCGTATCCTCTACTTCTTGCAACATCCACTTATAAACTCTGGAGTTATTATCAGGGTCATCCTGTCTTGCTGTAGAACTCAAACCAAATGTATATTTTATTCCTTTTTTATCAACTGCAGTCCATGATGTTCCAGAAAAAGTGTATTGAATAAAACTACTTTCGTTCTTCGGAGCATAAATGTCATTTGTAGAATCAATTAGAATTAATTCCTCAGTTTTACCAAAAATATCTGCTGAAAAATGATCAGATGTGTATGTCGTATCAACTCCTTTTTCGGGTGTGCGATATATTCCATTAATAGGCAAGCTCCAACCATAGCCTACAGGAGAATCATACCTCCAATCAACATTAGAATAAGTAAGATTAATATTTGGTGTCATTCCGTTTCGACCCTTTGGAACCCAAATTGGATAACTGTAATTCAATGAACCGGAAAATAAACTGACTTCGTAATCCCCCTGAAAACTCGAAAGAAATGTCTTAGGATCTGCTTCGGCATTACTTGACTGACCACTAGATAAACCGCCTGCAACCGACATAAGCGAAGAAGTCTGTATGAAATTACTTGATAATTTTTTGATTGTAACGGGCTTTTCAATAACTTCCTTAGATTCAATTGTCTTTTCTTCAGCAATAACCGATACAGGGAAAAAAGAACTAAGTGCAAGGACAACAATCAAGAAACGTGAAATAAATTGTTTCATTATTGATTGATTAAATGATAGCGCTACTCAACTGCTGCACAGTCACCATAGAAATCTTTATTATTTGAAGGTTGTCCATTTTCTACATAATAAATATCCGCATAACATTTGTATGCTACATCAAAACCATTACCATTATTTAAATAAACACATGTTCTGTCTTTCGTATATTCTGTTTGAGTACTGTATTTGTAATACCACCGCAAATCATAAATATAATCCATTAGACCATCGCCATTTAAATCAAGAAATTGTTCAGTGACATTATTATCCATACTGCCAATAATTTCACCTCTCGCAATGAAATCAAGATTCCATGGAGCATCTTCTTCAAAAGTATTAGAGTGCGTCCATGACTCATAGTTATCCATACAACTCGGCTTAATTGAACCACTTGGCACATCTGATGCTATTGCCATTGATATACTTTCTGCCCCTTCCTGCTCTTCAATAAAAATCTGATCTAAAGTATCCACCAACTTACTTATTTGATTCTCAAGACTACTACTTACAGCCTCTTGTGCAAATGACGTTCTTGAAAAAACAAGCACGATTACAATTATAAGAATACCGGCCACAAAGAACCGTGATTTAAATAGGTTTTTCATTTTTATTTTTATTAAAAAATATATCTGTTTATAACAGAATAACTCAATTTAAATAAAAAAAGCAAATTATTACCCCAATTCACTACTATAACCCTGTGCCTGCATGGCAGTAGGTCGTCGGCTATATGATTATGGAATTCTTTGACTATTTAGGCAAAAAAAGTGTTATTTAACCACATTTTTTAAACAAGCTAATCTAATTTAACTTTTTTGAATATTTTTTTAATCAAACAAATAATCAGATGAATTATTTTTCCTATTAACATAATTAATAAGCCTGCTAGTACCATAAAAAAATAATCTTCAAATGGATGATCTAGCGGACTTGTTAGAAATGCAAAGGATCTTATAACAATCACCCCTATTACTATGTAATAGAATTTTTTCATATTATCTTTTATTTATAATTAATAACTCTTTCATTATATTCTTCAAGTGTGCCTTCATGATTTATCACATCATTTTCTTCAATAAATTCCGCAATATCCCTTTGATTAACATATCTAATTATCGTTTTTCTTGTTAATACATCCATTAGAATTCTTTCATTGTTCCAATTGGAATAGTAGTTGTTAATATCCACTAAGCAAGTATCTAATCTTGGGCTATAAAAAATCTGACTTACATTAAATTGAGGATAACCTGTATCAATAGATGGCAATTCCCTTTCTGATTTTTCCATATCAGCTTCAATTTCAGGTAAATATTTCACACATTTTTCCTTTTTCTCGAAATCTTTACCACAACCTGATAGTAGAATGGTGCAAAAAGTTAATATAATAATGATATTTTTATAATTCATAAAAGTGGGGTTACCTTACTCCTGGCAACCCACTTCGTAAGCTCTTGCGAGCCAACTCAGAGGCAGGAGAGATAACCCCGCTACTATCTGAGTTGTGACGCAAAAACGTCTTTAATTTTCACAAGAATGCCTACGAAGTGAGTTGCAACACTATTTTAGGTTAGATATGAAATCTTGTCATCCTAAAATACCCTCATAGGATTAACTTAACCTTAGGTATTCTTAATTCACATCTTTAATGTTTCGTAAAACCTTGTATTTTAAAAAATCATTTGCAATTGTCTTGCCATATTTCGTATACTATAGATATAAAAATGATCTTTTTATTTTTTGCAAGAAGGCATCAGTGAAACCGTGTTATTACACGGAGCTGAAAACCCGACAACAAGAGGGGTAGTAGGAGATAGACTATAGGCTTTGCCGACCTCAATAAAATTACAACCGCCTATCTTATGAGATAGTAAATTCCTTTTATCTCATAAATAGACAAGAAAACACTCGCAAGAAACTTACGTTTCAAGGGAGCGTGTTTGCATATACAAAAAAATATTTATTATGGAGGGTTGGTATTCAATTCATAGAACATTATTAAACTCAGACTTGTGGCTTTCTGAAAAATTCACAAGAGGTCAGGCATGGGTTGATTTAATTGGTCTTGCTAATCACAAGGAGGGGTATATTAGAAATCGTGGCATACGTTTGGCGATAGAAAGAGGTCAAGTGGGCTGGTCACAAGAGAGGCTTTCAAAAAGATGGAAATGGAGTACTGGGAAAGTAAGCAGATTTTTTAAAGAGCTTGAAATTGATGGGGGGATAAACAGGCAAAAAAACAACGTTTCTTCAGTTATTACAATCAATAATTATGACTTTTATCAATCAGATGGTAGGGCAAATGAAATTGCAAATGAAAGACAAACGGAAGGCAAACAGTCTACTAACAATAATGTTAATAATAAAAAGAATGAAAAGAATTTAAGAATCATAAATAAAATTAAAAATAATTTTTTAAAAAAAACAAAAATGCCTGAGCCAAATGAACATGAACGACTTATCTCTCGTGCTGAGTCAGGTGACAAAAGAGCAAGAGATCAATTATATGGCAATTAATTATGAACATCCTAGAACTCCACCACAGGTTCCGCCGATACTGCGCCGTTGAGGAGGGCTTAGCTATCAATACCCTTCGTGATCTCGAAAGTACAATCAAAACTTTTGTTAAACGCACGAATGCAGTTAATCTGTCAGATATCGACTTGGGATTACTCCGAGAGTTCTTTTATGAGGGTAAAGAAAGATATCAATGGTCGTATTATCGGTTTGTGAATTATCACAAATATCTCAAAAAATTCTTTAATTGGTGTGTATTAAATAGGTATATGAAAAAGAACCCAATTCTTGAAATCAAGAAGCCCAAACGTCCGCAAAGGTTACCTAGGCGATTAACTGAAGATGAGGCTAGAAAAATTCTGTACACTGCATTCAGTCATTCGTGGCGGTACGAATACGAACGCTCACGTAACCATGCAATCATCGCAACTCTACTGTATTCAGGATTACGTCGTAATGAATTACTCAATCTCGAGCTAATGGATGTGAATTTAGATACCGGAATACTCCTAATACGACAAGGAAAGGGTGGTAAAGATCGCTATGTACCCATCCATCATAAGTTAAAATATGTTTTGAAACGCTATCTTACTGATCGAAAAATAGCTAAAAAAGAATCGATGTATCTATTTGTCAGCTCACAAAGCAATAGGCCTTTAACTGAAAGTGGTATAAAAGGCATATTTCAAACACTTCGAAAGATGACCAATATTTATTTTACCCCTCATCAGTTACGCCATACATTTGGAAGCGTAGCAGTAGAACAGAATGTAGCCCTGCCTAAGGTTCAACAAATCATGGGACATTCCGATATTCAATCTACTATGATTTATGTTAAAATGTCATCCAAAGCTTTAAGTGCAGGGCTGAATGCTGTGGAATTATTCTAAGAGAAATACTAATTTCTTATATCAATACCATCTTTATCACCTTCTTCTTTTTTAAATGATTCTTGAAATATTTGTGCAAAAATTGAACTAACCATAATCATTATGAAGCCAGTCAAAACTAGCATGCTACGAATAGGATTATTTAAAATTTCCTCTACTATATAATCATAAAAAATACCTATTGAGAACATTGAAAAGCCAACCAATAAGTAAATTGAAATAATTATTTTTCGCATTATTAATTTATTTTTTTTATTTGTATCTGATATTTTTATAAGTTCTTCCATATCCTGTATATCACTTCCAGTTATTTCGATAAAATTATCACCATGAATGTACTTTTTATTTTTTATGATACTCTCAATAATTTCTTTTTGCTTTGATTGAAACTTTTTAAGTTCTTTCTTTGCAGAATCTGTATATGTAAATTGAACTATTTTTTTCATAATTATTATATTAATTTCTAGTTAAACGAATTACTATTAGAAGTACCGTCAAGGCTATGCAAACTGTCCCAATAGTATTTGCATGCTCTGTAATTACACCAATGGTAGTTGTATTTTCCACATTTTGTGCTACTGGTACAGTTAGACCCCAAGTTGCAATAATTGTGAATATATATTCTGCAACATTTCCAACAATCGACCATGTTGACTTAGTTGGCTTACCATAAGAATTTGCAATATTATGCGCCGCACTTCTTACATTATCATGGGTTATTTCAACCTCTAAGCCATCGCCCTTATTTGCTTTACCATAATAAATAGCTTTTTCAAATAAGCTGTTTACATATCCACTTGCTACCTCTTTAAATCTGCATATACCCGATTGGGTAAATCCCGATTCATTTAGGTCTTTTTCACTTATTGTTATTTTCACCAATTATATTTTACAAATTAAATGAGTGTTAATACTACCATTTTATAGTAAGAACGTAAACTTATTTTAAGATATTTTATTATCTAATTTTCTACTACTTTCCAAGTACAACTTTAGATAATTGGATAAATGCAGTACAATTATAAAAAAGTAATATATCTCAAGAAAAAATGAATGAACACAATAAAAATCCTGATACTCATTTCAATATTAGATTTCTCAAATATGTTTTTGAAAATGATATAGATGGCGTAAAAATTGAGGGATTAATTAAAGAAACAGTTGATGATACTTTTGAATTACCTATAAAAATAATTGATGCCAACGATGTTGATACATACAATAGAAGAATAAGGAATGAATTAAGAAATAAATATCCAGATATGTTAAGAAGATTTGAAACAGCCATTACGCTTTTTATCGGACATGAACACACATTAAATGGTATTCTTCATATAGCATTACATGCAATTCTTAATGGGAATACGCCAAGGGGCATATACCTGAATGAGAATGCTTATTTTAAATATTTAGAATATATTGAACTTAAAGAAGCTAGAGAGGAATCGATACAAGCAAGAAAGGAGGCAAAAACAGCATTAAAAATTGCGATACTAGCCCTAATTGCTTCAATAATATTTAGTATTTGGCAAATATATTCACCTGTAAATTTGAGTCAAGAAACACTTGAAACCCTTAATTATATAGAAAACCAGCAAGATGATGAAGTGTAAAAGACAACAAAATAAATTTTAATTCATCCTAAAATCTGGTATACTCCCAATTGAGCCTGTGGTTCTCGGCTAAATGCACCAAGTGTGTAATACAATGTTCAAGAAACAGCTTAAATAAAACAATAAGTAGGTGTTTCAAAGGTTAATTTCAAGCTTTTGAGGCCTCATAAGCCTGAGGTCGTCGGTTCAATCCCGACCGGTGACACCAAACATACTTGAGGTCGCCCCGCTAAGCGGGACCGGTGTTACCATCATTGATGAAATATCAAATGACATTTTTTAAACAAATATAAAAAAATAAAATATGTGCTAAAATATAATCAACAAATATCCAATTATTAACTAAAAAAATATTATGAAAGGATTTACCGCAAACATAGAAAAAGAAACAATTGATAATGAGAATTTTCGAAAAGTGCTTTATACAGGTAAAAATAGTCAATTGGTTTTGATGTGTTTACAGCCCAAAGAAGAAATTGGCATGGAAATTCATTCTGAAAACGACCAATTCTTTCGTTTTGAAGAAGGACAAGGTGAAGTAAGTATTGATGGAAACTTATATACAGTCGAAGATGGTTCAGCAATAGTTGTTCCAGCTGGCGCAGAACATAATATTGTTAATATCTCTGATACAGCAAAATTAAAGCTTTACACTATTTATTCTCCACCACATCACAAAGATGGCATTATTCGTGCTACCAAGGAAGAAGCAGAGGCTAATGATGAAGAGTATGATGGAGTATCAACAGAATAATTTTCGAAAAAATACTATTTCTCTTTTAGAAAATTACTCAAGACAGTCTTTATATTCCCCTCTCTTCCAAAATACTTAATACCCCTTTCATTTAACGCATCAGCCATTTTGTCACCTATCACACCTGCTATTATTGTATCTACATTCATATCTACAAGCATTTTAGCGACAGAAGGACCTGCACCCCCGCCACCAATCGCAAATGGATTTGAAACAGTTTCAAGAAACTTTCCTTTGTCATCAAATATTAAATAATAAGGAGCTCGACCGCCACGTGAGCTTACATCTGAGTCCTCTTTTTTTCCAACTGAAGCAATTGCAATTTTCATGGTTTTTTAAGGTTAAGAAATTTATGGACAATCAATCCGTTTATAACGGAAAATAAAATCATATAAAAGGTAAGAATAATGGTAAAAGTAATACCAAAATAATAAATAATCATAGGTAACAGTGGGATTTTAACCGCACGATTGTATAAAAAAGTGGTAATAAAAGCATCTTTCATACCCTTATCTTTTAGCTCACTTAAGAGTGGATACCACATATAAATAGGCCCAGATGATAAAATCCCGGCAATGATAGAAATAATCCATCCTTTTAGTCCAGCACTTTTTCCTGTATATTTGATTATTTTTTTTGAATCGAGAAATAGATTAGAAAGAAACATCAGACAAAACACCAAAACAAAAATAGGCAGTATCGTCCAAATAAGCTTAAAAAACTGTATAAGAACTCTTTCAAATGAATGAAAATTGAAGATTAATAAAAAAATATAAATAGTTGTAACAACAATCAAAAAAATCCATTTTCCGCTGATTTTCTCAAGAAATCTATTGATCATATAAGCGATAAAGTAAAAACAGTTAAAAAAGCGACAATTATAGAACTTATAAAACTAATTACATTTCTGGTAAGTGCAAACCTTCTACCCAGCATTAAAGATTCTGCTGGCAATTGAATGATACCAACCGTAACCCAACTTAATATAAACGCAGTTACGGCAATTAAGCTAACACCTTGGTCCAAAAGCTCACCTCCTAATATATAACTGATTAAAGGATTACCACTGGATATAC
Source organism: Candidatus Peregrinibacteria bacterium (assembly GCA_016932505.1). Lineage (GTDB taxonomy): Bacteria > Patescibacteriota > Gracilibacteria > UM-FILTER-43-11 > UM-FILTER-43-11 > JAFGCT01. The sequence continues at coordinate 55,838 of JAFGCT010000005.1, read as the reverse complement.
TACCAACAGTAGCACCCATTAATGGGTCTACAATTTTATTACCAGTAAAAATAGTGGTATAAAAACTATTTGGAATAAGCACTAAAAAAAGACTTACCAACATAATTACACCTAAAATAATCGGAAGAATCTGTTTAAAATTTCTTACTGTTCCGAATAAAGCCTTTTTTGTATTTTTTAAATCCATAAAATTGTTAAAATTTTTGATATTATTCCCGCAATAACGATTGCAAAAGTAATTTCAAATAAACTAATAATCAATGTTTTTTTCCAGCCAAATTCTTTCCATAAAGCGGCAATAGTGGCGACACAAGGTATGTAAAACATACTTACCAAAGCCAGAGTAATCATTTGAACAGGAGTCATTACTTCAATAAAATTAGTGGTACCCATCAAAGTTGCAAGCATTACTAAAATCAGCTCTTTTCTTAAAATGCCTAAAATAAGTAGAATGCCCGTAATTGATGGCAAACCTAGCCAATTAACAGTAATAGGACTTAATAGATTAGCTATAAAAGGTAGCCCATTTAATAATCTTACAGCTTCAATTATTACCCCCGAAATAACAACAACAGGTGTAGCAATGCAAATAAACTTCTTAAGTCTAAACCACGTTTGTAAAATAACTGTCTTTAAATTAGGCTGTTTATATTCAGGCATTTCCATAATCAGTTCTGTCGGTTCCCCAGGTAAGATTTTCGAAGCTATTTTTCCTAATATAAAAATAACTATAATAGCAAACAGATATAATCCTAATGCCCAACCAATCCCTACAAACTTTCCAACCAAACCCATAATAATCACAGTTACAGCAGCGCAAGGAACTAAAGTGGTCAAGAATCCAGTCAAAAATCTCTCCCTTTCTGTTTCCATAATACGGCAAGATAAACAAGCTGGCACATTGCATCCAAAACCAAGTATCAATGGAATACACGCTTTACCATGAACCCCCATTCTATGCATAAAAGAATCTGTTAAAAAGGCTACTCTAGCCAGATATCCCCAATCCTCTAATAAAAATAAGATCAGATAGAAAGGAATAATATAAGGTAGTGCAATCTCAATTAAAGCAATTACACCTTCTATTGCTGACCAAGCTAAAGAAGCTAAAACCGAAACACCAAATACAGCATCCCATTTTGTATGAAAGCCTGAACCAATTTTTTCCAACATTGAAGAGAACCAATCTCCAAATTGGAAAACTGATAAAAACATCAAAAGTAAAATAGTAACCATAATAAGATAACCCCAAAATTTATGAGAAGTAACATTACCCCACTTTTCCGATAAAGTTATTTTTTTTGGTTTTGTAATTTTCATTACTTTTTGAAGAATCTGTGATGACAAAAAACACCTTTCCTGAGCAATTACAATAGATGAATCATGTCCATGAATTTTTTCCAATTCATTAATGAGTTTTTTAGTCTTACTAAGTACACCTGTATTATTTATTAACATTTCTATTGCTTTGTCTTTTTCCAGAAGCTTTATTGCCAACCATCTTTTAGGATATAAAGTTTTTATATTAGCTAAATCTTTAATCAATACTTCAATTCTTTCTTCTACCTCTTTTCCATATTTTAATAAAGATTTGTGTTTGGAAGCGGAATTTCTAATTAATTTGATTCCCGAATCCAACACCTTTGTCAGCCCTTTCCTCTGAGCTCCAATAGTAGGAACAATTGGTACATTTAACAATTCCTCGAGTTTTTGGAAATCAATCTCTATCCCTTTATGTTTAATCAAATCAAACATATTTAAGGCAATTACTATTGGCCTCTCTAATTCCAAAAGCTGCAAAGTAAAAAGTAAATTTCGTTCTAAATTTGTAGCGCTTACTACGTTAATTACAAAATCTGGTTTTTGCACAGCAATATATTCTCTTGAAATCAATTCTTCTAGTGAATAAGTTGTTAAAGAATATATTCCAGGTAAATCTAAAACATCAATTGAATAACCTTTGTAAAACAAGGTGCCCTCCGCTTTTTCTACAGTTTTCCCAGCCCAGTTGCCAATATGCTGATGTAAACCGGTTAAATGATTAAAGATGACCGATTTTCCAACATTTGCCTGACCCGCTAAAACAATGTTAAGTTTTTTCTTATTCCTCATTTTGTATTATTTTTACTAAAATTTTTGAAGCCAACCCCCTACCTAAAACTAATCGTGATTCATAAAATTCAATTTTTATTGGACCAGAAAATGGAGCTTTCTTAATAATTTTTATTTTTGTTCCCGAAGATAAACCTAAATCAGCTAATCTTTTTGTTGCCATTGCACCACCCAAAACGGAAACAATCTCTCCTTTTTGATTGGGTTCTAAATCTGTAAGTAATAATTCTTTTTCCATTTTTAATAATAAACTATAAAAATCTTATTTTTCTTCAATTCTAATCGCTTTACCCTTTACCAAAGCTTCCGCTATTTTCTGATTAGCAGAAATAAGAATACGTTGAAATGTACTTTGAGAAATTTTCATTTTTTTAGCACAAGTTTTTTGATCCAGCCCTTTAACACTTTTAAGACGGATTGCTTCAAGCTCATCATGTTCAAGATTGACTTCTTCCAATGATTGAAGTGGAATACCACGTGGCTTGAAATATGTTACCCCAGGAATAAATCCAATTCTTCTGATTTTTTTAGGTCTTACCATGATATTGAATATTATTAATATTAAGTATGCTACTTCAGTTTTCCATCTTTTAAAATCTTAAAATCATTCTTCAAACTTTCTATCATATTTTGGTTATAAGCTGCTACGGCAGGATGATATAAGGGAATAATTTTTATTTTCCATTTATCATCATTTACCTCAAATACTCTTCCATGAATTTTACTAATCCCATCACATTGATTTGATAAACCAAATAAATTCATAATAAAACAGCTCGCAAAATTACCTAAGCAACATACTATTTTTGGCTTAATTATTTCAAGCTGCCTTACCAAATAAGGCGTACATGCATCAATTTCGTATTGCAAAGGATTACGATTGCCTGGCGGTCGGCACTTTAAAATATTACATATATAAATATCTTCTCTTTTTATTTCAGCGAATTCCAATAATTCATCCAATACAGCCCCTGCCTGACCACAAAAAGGTCTTCCAGTCTTGTTCTCATTAAAACCTGGAGCCTCCCCCACCAACACAATACTCGCCTGATGATTACCTTGCCCAATAACCGGAAAAATCCTTGTCTTATAAAGAGGACATTTTGTGCAACTTAAAACCTCATCTTTGATTATTCTTAGTTGTGGATTTATTTGCTGCATATCGTTTTTTAGATGTTGATTAAAAAGCTTAACCAGCTATCCCTATCATGCTGGGGTTAACCAATAAAATAATTCCGAGTAAAATCATAATCAAACCTCCAATAAATTTTATAATTTGCATTTGTCTTTGACTTATTTTTTTACCTTGAAAAGTATAACCAAATATCGTAATTACCACAGCCAATGGTAAAATATAAAATAAATTGTAAAGTGCTAAATAACCATAATAACTAAAAGTACTCAATGATTTAGCGGAAAGTATACCAGTATAAATAATCGGAAATCCTGCAGTACATGGAAGCTCAACCAAAGAAGCAAAAGTAGCCAAAGCAATTGATGAAGAAATCAACACAGGGAATGTCCCCTTCTCAATAATTTCTTTCATATGTTCTATACGACGTACCAAGAGACCCTTGTGACTTTCCTGAACCATTAAAGTAATACCCTTTCTAAAAAATAAAAGTTCTTTACAATTAATAATACCCGCAATCAATGCAATCATAGCAATAGCAACACGCAATGGAGTTATAAAACCAATATATTTAAAAATATTTAACCAGGCGGCCATAAACAAGAAATAGATCACAAAAACCATAAATACAAAACTAAACCCAACCGCATAAATTCTTGCTTTTGAGTGAGATGCGGAAACAAGAAGAGCTAAAAGAAAAGTTAGAACAAATAAGTTACATGGATTAAAACCATCTACCAAAGCAATAAAAAATGTAAAGATTGGTAAAGGCAAAGAATATCCAATCGTTTCCAAAAATTCAGGAGAAATATTTTTAGCTAAAAAGAAAAACCCCACTAAAACCACAGCTGCAATTCCAACTGTTACATAATCTTTTTGTCTGTCAGTTAAACAAAAACATATTTTCTTCGCTGTCCAGAATTTATAAATTCCATAAAAAATAATAAAACCAATTAGAATAATCGTCCACCAGTGCCAACCTTTCCAATAAGACACAAATATTTGATCTTCATCAATATTTTCCTGTATCACTTTATCTATTGGTTCTTGTGCCCCCATATCAACATTTTCTATTTCACCTACATCAGAATTCTGCTGTATTAGATTAACTTTAGGCTCTTGAATAACAGGATCAGTGGATTCACCTTTTGTCTGATAAGAAACTATTATTTTTTCTTCATCAGGAATAAAAGAAGATTCCACCTCCTTTTCTTCAGTTTTTACTAATACTTTATTTATTTCATTTTCAAGATTATCTAGAATAGGCCTATCACCTAAAAAATATGTACCATTCAAAAATACAATAGGTACACCTCTCTGATTAACAGGAACACCATAAGCTTCAAATGCCTGCATGAGCCGTGAAGAATTTACTTTATTGTTGTATACTTCGTATTGCATAATATCCAGGTTTGGATATTTCATAGCCATCTGTTCGATAAATGGTTCTACTTGTGCACAATGAGGACAACCATTTCCATAATAAAAATTAAGGGTTGGACCTTCGGCATAAACAACTTGAAAAGAACCAATAAAAAGAAGAAGGACAATAAGAATTTTATGTATTATTTTCATAATTATTTAAAAAATTTAAGAGAATTACTTCTCTATTTTACTACCTAAAGGTATATATATAAATTATTTTTCAGAAGCTGAAGCTTGGTCACTTCTCCCGAAACCTCTGCCTAATCCAAGACCTCTGCCTAATCCAAGACCTCTGCCAAACCCTCTCCTAGGTCTTTGTTCTTTTGGTGTTTTTGGGTTACATGACCCAGCACCTCTACCTGTCATAGGACCTTTTCCCTCTGGTCCTGTTTTATCAAATCCTGGCATATTATTGAAATTAAATTATAATGTATTTTGAGTATATATTCATAACGAATAAAAATCAAATAATAATTCTTTCCCATCTATGATGTATTTTTTCTAAAATTAGAGTAAGCTATTAAATGCATTTAAAATAATCAATTATGAACATACAAGTCATTATAGAAAGCATTGAACATGCGCTGGTAATTGCAATATTCGTATTCGCAATGATGGTCATTGTGGACTATTTCAATGTGCTAACAAAAGGTAAAATGAACAGGACAATGAAAGTAGGAAGACTAAGGCAATATACCATTGCTTCTTTTCTAGGCTCTACTCCGGGTTGCCTTGGGGCTTTTACCAATGTTTCTTTCTATACTCATGGATTGATAAGTTTTGGAGCTATTACCGGAGGAATGATAGCAACATCAGGAGACGAAGCTTTTGTTATGCTGGCAATGTTTCCAAAGCAGGCAATACTTCTATTTATACTACTATTTTTACTGGGGATAATTCTTGCTGGAGTTACAGACAAAATTATTAAAATATTTAAAATCAAAACATCTGAAAATTGCGGAATATCCACTTTTGATAATAAAAATAAAGAATGTAAATGTTTTGATATTAGTGTTATTAAAAACATTACAGTCACACGTATATTAATGGTATTGCTGGCGCTTACTTCTGTTATTCTGATTGTCACTGGTACCATTGGATCTCAATCATGGGATTGGAAAAGAATTACAATTACAATACTTCTATCGATAACCTGTTTTATATTCGCAACAATTCCTGAGCACTATCTAAAAGATCACATATGGAAGCATATTGTTAAAAGACATTTGTTAAAAATATTTCTCTGGTCATTTTTCGCAATTCTCTTTGTGCACATAGGCCTTCATCATTTGGATTTGGAGTTATTTGTCAAAAATCATATGTTATGGGTACTAGTAATTGCCTCATTACTAGCTATCATCCCAGAATCAGGTCCACATTTAATATTTGTCATGATGTTTGCACAAGGGCTCATTCCCTTTTCTGTTCTTCTCACCAGCTCCATAATACAAGACGGGCATGGGATGCTTCCAATGCTCTCATATTCCATCAAAGACTCATTCTTAATCAAATTTTTTAACTTTATTTTTGGTTTAACAATCGGAGGAGGCCTTTATTTGCTTGGCTTTTAAGCAAAAAAAACAAATTACCCACACCTATTCTACCCCCACTTCCCCAACTCCTCCTATTGATACCAAATCGATTTTAAAACCTGCCAATAAAGATGTAACTTCTGGCAGAGAGAATTTTGCATTTTTTAACTTATTCTGAGTTGGATCAATAAGGTAGTTTATGGCGTTAGCAAAATTAGCTTTTCCTAAATTAGTATTATTAAACAGACTTAATTCTAAATCTGACTCATCAAAATTAACCCCTGAAAGGTTGGAATTAGTAAAATTATCTTCTTTTATTACACATCTTAAGAATTCAGTATGCACCATTTTAAGATTACTAAAATCACAAAGTTCAATTTTACAATTCTTAAAAACCCAGCTAATAAGCAAGGTATTGATAGATGAAAATATAATTCCAATTAATTTAGAATCTTCAAAAATAACCTCCTGGAAGCTGCAATTATCTACTTTTATATTTGAGAGATTACAATTTGAAAAAATGCAATCTGTAAAAATTGAACCAGAAAATTTACTTTCACTAAAATCACAACCTTTAAATTTACAATTTAAAAATTCCTTATTTGTTAAATCCCGCTCTCTCAATGAAAGTTTTTGAAATATTTCTTTGCTATAAGTTTTTAATTCGAAATTCATAGAAGTAATATTTTATTTTCAGCAATAATTAGTATACTTTTTTACTCTCAAAAAACCAAAAACAAACTTTTCAAAGATAAATAAACAATGTCATAAAATCCTGTATTATTAAAAAACGCCGGTACTTGGTTTTATTATTGCTCACTTATACATTCGCAAATTTTATTTCAAGCACCGGCATTCCCCTGGAATACCTCCGTTCTTTTTACAGTATCAGATTACTCAGGCTCAACGAATTTAATTGGCCTATTTAAGCAAATCTGCGCTACTGCCCTAGACTACTCTTTCTTAACTGTCGGAGGTGGGTCGTCGTCTAGACAGCGTTCTTCACCCCAAAATTCATCTCTGCATGTTTTCCATATTTTGATTGAAGTATCTTCACATTCTTCCCAGGCAATAGCTTTGAAGTGAGGTTTACTGCACTCTTCATACCTTTCTATTCCATTTGCCTGGGTTCTACATATTTTATTGACTACACAAGTACCATTGCATGGATGTCTTCGATGGAACGTTCCTTCTCTTCTTTCGGTACAACCACTTATTCCTCCTCCTAATCTTTCACAGTGTCCACCGCATGCCGAGCATCCGCCATCATCAATAGATACCGGAATTCTGTCTGAATTACAGTCAGGATGCCTTTTATTGAGGTATACAATACCACAACTCGGATCTGCTTTTGTTTCCCATTTGATGGGTTTACAGGATGGTCGCGCTGATTTTCCATACCCCTTAAGTCCACAAACCTTACCTTGTCCTTCTTTATAGAGAGGTTTTTTACATGATGCAGCTGGTACGAAGTACTTGCATGAAACATCTTGTTTCTCTTTTATGGGTTCACCATCTTCAGTCTCTTTTGTTACTGTTTCTATTGCAGAAACTGTAATTACGGACTCTTCTCTTCTACTTTTTTCTATTCTTTTGAACATTAATTCAGATGTTCCCTCACGTATTATTTTGGGGAGAACACTCTCATTTGATAAATTCCCTAGCGTGAACTGAACTTCCTTCAATGTTCCTGCGTACTTGTGAGCCCACTCAATACTGAAGGAGACAAAGTCTCCGTGTTCTCTGGCATGACACACCATTTCAAATCTTTTTGTGCATTCCTTTTTGCATCCTAGCCATTTGTCTAAAAGAATTGGGTTCGCTTGTTGACGGAGCTTGTGTTCAACTAATTTGTCACTTTTTATCGATTGTTTGTTGTGACAATATTCCTTACTCCATTCATCATACTTAAAGTTCTTCCTACTTTCGCAATGAGACCTTTGAAACTCTTTCTGTACATTGGCATCTGCCGAGCCAGATGCTAGCTCAAGATAGTTTCCTTCACCGCTGTACTGTTCACTACTTTTGTTTGAACTACTGTCGCACAGCTGATTTTCGATCTCCTTCTTTTTCAGGCTATATGCACTAGTGCACATAAAGTCTAAAAAGTTTGATGATGAATCCTTTCTTGTGGATATTTCTTCTCTGTCGAACACTCCTTCTGCTAGTACAACATTACAACTGTCCAAACAGTCATCTGCATGACTAACGATGCTGTTAATCATCAAACAGATTGACAACATAAACATACTCACTTTTTTCATTTTTTCTCTATCTCCTTGTTTTGGGCTAATCATCCATTGACCAGCCAATTGTTTTGAACCAGGGGAATTCTTCCTCCATAATCCGCAATGGATATATGTTAAAAAGGAATGACCTGGCTCAAAATCTATAATTTAAATGAACATAAGTACAAAATACTACATATTATCCGCTTTTATGTCTAACATAATGTAAAAATTATTTAACAAAGTTTTAACAATAATCGAGATTTAATAGCTTCTTATGCATATTTGTTTTTAAAAAAATTTATATAACAACTAAACAAATATTCTTTATCTTTCAAACCTTCTTAAGTAAGATTAAAATTAAAGTAATCTTTAAAACATTTAAGAAAAAAATATTAATGAGCTTTCTAAAAAACCTTATCCTTAACGGAAAAATCCCATACTTTCGAATAATCAGACGCATAGTTCTTTTTTTATGGGTTTTGCCTGTTTTATCATATATTTTTTTAGACATAGGGTTTTTAAAATACGGTGAACTCGGCTGGAAATTACTTATCACCGTTATGCTGATAAGACCTCTTTCTGACGTAATTCCTGATATTAAAATCTTTAAAGCCTTGGTTCCTTTACGAAAGGAAGTGGGAATTTTAAGCGGAGTTCTTATTGCAATTCATAGTTATGGATATTTTGCGATAAAAAATAAAAATATTTTCATTGAAATATTCAATTCTCAATATTGGAATTTTAATGGGATATTCAGTTGGGGGATTATAGGTTTTATCGCGGTAATTATTTTATTGATTACTTCAAATAACCTCTCCATTCATTTACTGAAAAATTCCTGGAAAAAAATTCAGCAACTTGCTTATGTATTATTTTTCGCTAGCGCGATACATATAACCTTGGTAAATAAAAATGAGATGATAAAAGTGATAATCCCAGTTTCCATTGTTATGATCTTATGGATTATGGCAAAATTCAGAATTACTATCCCGAAAAGAAAACCTGAAAATGCAGAAAAAACCGAATAAACTCCCCCGCTCTTTTTTTAACCGCCCGACACTTAATGTTACGAAAGAGCTGTTGGGAAAGATTTTGGTTATAGGTGATTGCAGTGGAAGAATTAATGAAGTGGAAGCTTATATAGGCGAAGATGACCCTGCCTGCCACGCTTGTAGAGGAATGACAGAAAGAAACAAACCTATGTTTGGCGATGCGGGTTATTTGTATGTGTATTTCACGTACGGAATGTATCACTGCGTAAATATTGTGACAGAAAAAAAAGGATTCCCTGCCGCGGTTCTTATACGCGGGATAATACCGATAGACGGTAAAAAGATTATGGAAAAACGAAGGGGAAGAAAAGAAAATCTGGCAAATGGACCGGGTAAACTCTGCATAGCACTGGAAATAACGAAAAAAAATCATAATAAAATGGATTTATGCAACAACGGTGACTGCTATGTTTATGACGATGGGTTTGTCCCAAAAGAAATTAAATCCTCACCACGAATCGGGATAAAAGTTGGTCTGGATAAAAAATGGAGATATTCTTACGAATGACCAAATTCAAATAGACAAATTACAAAAGGGATTTCTCTCTTCGCTTCGCTACGTTCGAAATGACAATTGTCTATTAATAGGGAAGACGGATTTTTTTGAAGGCGCGATTCGCCAATCGCACCAGCGAAGATGATAATCATCGCCTTCAAAAAAAATCCGTCTTCCCCCAAGTGAGTGGACGTCATTTCGAATCCCCCTTTAGGGGGATGAGAAATCTCTTGCCGAATGACCAATACTTTTGTAATTTAGGTCATTGAGATTTGAAATTTATTTGGTGCTTGGAATTTGGAATTTGGGATTTAAATTCATTTGCATTAAAAATCGACGTCTTGTATAATTTTGTTGAACAATCAAAAATAAACACAAATAATGGAAATTAACCTCAGTTGGGACCTCTTCGTAATCGTGTTCTTTACGGTAATCATAGCGTATAGTTTTATTATTGGAAGAAATCAGACTCTTAAAATAATAATTGCAAGTTATATAGCAATACTGGCTTCGGATGGTATCGGAAATTTAATAGAACGCTATTTAATAGGAAATGATCCTGTGGTAGATGTAGTTAACGTTACAAATGGTGAAAGTGCATTGGTTATTCTAAAAATATTTATATTTGTTTTTACTATTGTTTTGATTGCGACACGCGGAAGATTTTCAATTGATATGAGTAAACCGGGTTCTGCTGTTATGACAGTAATATTAAATCTGGCTTACGGAATTTTAAGTGCAGGTCTAATTACAAGTACTATTCTTATTTACGCTTCGGGCTCATCTCTTGTACAAGAAACAAGCGTTATTATGAACGAAGCCGTATTGCAAATGTACAGAGAATCACAAATGGTACAATTAATGATAAATAACTATAATATCTGGTTTTCAATTCCCGCTATTGCTTTTGTTATATCGAGTTTTATCGGAGACGAATAATAAAAATTAGTTATTAAAAAACCCATGACAAGTCATCGGTCTTTTAATGGTGGGTGTTCCGGGACTCGAACCCGGGACCAATAGCTTAAAAGGCTACTGCTCTACCGACTGAGCTAAACACCCATGATTATAATTACTTTTATTGCTGACTTTTTTTCTTGACTCTGCTCTACTCCCGCTAAGCGGGAAGCTAAACACCCATAAAAAATCAATCAGCGACGAGTATACTAAAGTTCACAGACTAAAAAGTCAAATAATAATTCATTATTATAAGAGCTTACTTTGAGAATAATTGGTAAAATTAAATACTAATTCAATTTTAACTCCACAACAATTCCCTTATGATCAGATTGAGCCATAACAGCTTTTGCAGAAACTTGTTCAAGCCCTCTACCCCATGCCTGATCAAAACATTTATCGCATATCAATTGCCTAATTGGAACAACTGTAGAACAAGTAGGCTCATTTGATGACAATAATTCTAAACCTTCAACAAACTCTGGATGATTTTTGGATACAACTTCTGGTGTAAAATTATAGTCACCAATTGCTAAAAAACGACTACCTGCTGATTCTTTCATTCTGTTAACAATACCAATCTGTTCAGCATAAGATTTTTCTCTGTTTGGAACAGGAAGGTGGGCACTAATTACATCTAAATCAAATTCCGGCAAACGGATAGCGGCAATACCCCCTCCATTACCATGCTGCCCAGTATTAGTTTGGGTAATTTTAGGTAACTTTAATCTTTCAATTTCATGCATTGAAGCAATAACAATTTCATCATACATTTCATCATATCCTTCTTTTCCAGATAATTTTTGGCCCTTTCCATAATGAGCATTAGGATAACCAAGTTCTTTTAATCCACCCATCAATTCATTTCTCTGCTTTTTCCCAAGAATTTCAGATAACGCAACTATGTCTGGTTTTCCTGTATCTTCGACAAAGTCTAAAGCAATTTGTGGATTAGCAAACCTCGCAATCCTGTCATCTCGTCTTCCTACTACATGATGGTAATGAGTCCTAAGAAACCCAGCCAAGCTCTTTCCATCTGTACAATATACAGTATTAAGATATGCTACCTCAATTGTCTTATTATTTTTCTCCATAATATTTAAAGAAATTAGTTACTATTTATAGCATATTTTTTAATATTAGTCAACATCTTACCTTATCTTCATTTTATCCAAACATTTATGTGTCATTCATGCGCAAATGATATTACAATAACGATAAAAATTGTCATATTGTTATTCAAAGGGTATATTTATTAAGTAAAATTAACAAATAGTATTATGATAAAGAAAAAAGCCAAATCCAATAAAGCCTCAGCGGTATTAAATGGAATATGGAATGTTATAAAATTTATTGGAATCGCAATTTGGAAGGTGGTTCTGCACATAATAATTTTTCTAGAGCGTTCGGCAAAAACGATTATGATATTTATCATTTCTATCTCATTTTTAATACTATCGCTTTCTGCAAGCTTTTATCTGCTAAGTTCATCTTTTGGAGTAAAAGACAGCCCGGCTTTTCAAGAATTAAGAGATAAAATCACCAGAATATATGTCTTGAGTATGGAAGACGAATTAAGTGAATTAGAAAATAAAACTTTAAACGAAAATAATTAATTATTATGAAAATACTATTATTTGGCAGTACAGGATTTATTGGATCAATGCTTAAAGAAGCTCTTTTGAAAAAGGGTTATGAAGTTGTCAATCCACGTGTGGAAATACGTAATTATGACGATGTTAAAAAGACTTTTGAGGAAGTAAAACCCGACTGGGCCATCAATGCCACAGGCAAAACCGGCACTCCGAATGTGGATTGGTGCGAAACCCATCCTGTTGAAACTTTTACCGTAAATGTCGGCGGTTCGCTGAACATCGCTTCAGTCGGACTTGAAATGGGTATTAAAGTCGTCCAGCTTTCAAGCGGTTGTGTTTATACGGGCAACAATGATGGAAAAGGATACAGTGAAGATGATGAACCGAATTTTTTCGGTTCGCTTTATAGCCGTTCCCGCGTTATTTCCGAAAAACTGCTGAAAGAATTTCCGAATGTCCTACAACTCCGCCTCCGTATACCAATTTTAGGTAAATCAAATCCGAAAAATCTGATAGATAAGCTTATCAAATATCCGCAGATGATAAATATAACAAATTCCTGCTCAGTAATGGAGGATTTTGTGCCCGCCGTGATAAAACTAATGGAAATGGGACAGACGGGAATATTCAATATGACAAATATCGGTGCAATGAATCATGTAGAGATAATGACAATGTACAAAGAAATCGTGGATCCAGATTTTCAGATCAACGTAATGTCGCAAGAAGATCAGAACGAACTAAATAAAAGGCGTTCAAATGACGTTTTAAATACTGATAAAAGAGAAAAGCTGGGCGTTCATATGCCACCATTAGAAGAAAGTCTTAGAAAGATTCTTATAAAATACAAAGAATCAAAATAATCAATTCCTCCTTCGATAGACAACAAACAGTATAAAAATAAGTAATATATAGTATCCAAACATCATCCAAATTTTCATCCCAGATATATCTATGCTTGCATAAGGTATTCTGGACATTACTTCGATTACCTTAATAATATAAGACAAAATCCCCCATGCTATGTATGCTGGAATCAAACCAAGGAAATGAGAGAAGAATGACAAAATAACAGCTATAAATCCAAACAGCATTGCGGGCGGAATTGCAAAAACTACAAAGAGATTGGCAATCGGTGCTATTAACGATAATCTCTCAAAATTAAATATTATTATGGGTAATGCCATAACCTGAGCGGACATTGTCATCATAATAGCTTCACGTATTCCAAATGCCTCCGGTAGTTTTTTAGAATATTTTTCGAATAACGGTGCAACATAAATTAAACCAAGAACTGCAGCAAATGAGAGCTGAAAGCCTATATCCCACCATAATATTTTGGGGTTCCAAAGTACCATAAAAAAGGCCGTCCATAGTATCGTTAAATTGATGTTTGTTTGCCGACCATAATTAAGTGCAATCAGACCCAAAATACCCATTATACTTGCTCGCACAACAGCAGGGCTGGCACCTACAAATAATGTAAAAAGGACTATGGAACCAACCGCAATACCAAATCCAATACGTCGTGGTAGACCATTTAAGAGCCACATAACAAATACTATTATAATGGTTATATTATAACCGCTAATCGCAATAATATGGGTAAGGCCTGTAATATTAAATTTTGTCATTAAGTCATCAGGTATCCCCTTTCGTGCACCAACGAGCAAACCAGCTTCAAAACTGGCATGTGGCTCTGGTAATAATTTGTTTATCTGACCTAAGAATTTATTCTGCAGAAACGACATACCCGCCCAAAAAAAGTTCCCTTGTCCAGTATCCAGAACTTTTGCATATGGATAATACATAACTGAATAAACACCATAACGACTGAGATAATCTCCATAATTAAATCCCTCAAATTCTCCAGGCTCAACAAGCTCACCGCTAATTTTAACTCTATCACCATAATGAAATTGGGGATATTTACTAAGGGTAATAAGAACGGCTCCACCGATTTGTGATTTCTGATTTGTGATTTCTGATTCTATTTTCGAGTTTTGTTCTTCGGTCTTTGAGTTTAAATCATTACTCGAAGTCAAAGTATCAACAGAAATTTTGTATTTGGATTTTTCCCTCCTTACATCCGTCTCCGTAATCACCCCCTCAATTTCCACTCTCTGCCCATTGTAATAATCGATTTTATCGGGAGTAATGTGATGCTCTGCCAAAATACCTCGCCCTAAGCCCAAAAAAACAAAAAGAAAAAACACTGAAAGCGCGGAAAGCAATCCACGCCAACTCGCACCAAATAAAATCACGATTCCGCGCAATCCTGCATGTCTATCTCCTGAAAGCGCGGTTCCAAAACCGCGCCCGCTCCGATGTAACATCGGGGCAATCAACAAACAACAAAAACAAGCAAACAAAATAAAAACCCCACTTGGCTGAATAACCAAATACAACCCAACCCCCACAAGAAACCCAATTAAAGATGTAATGATATAAAAAAATCTGCCCATAAATATTTGAATTATGGGAAGGCAAGGGTGTAATTATACCTATATATACTATTTTGTCAATATCTTAACTAATTTCTCCCAGTCCTCTATTGTCAAATCCTCAGCCCTACAATCTGGTTTAATACCAGCCTTAACAATTAACTCACGTACTTCGGAAGGTTTCATATGAATACCTGCCCCCAATGAATTAGCTAGCATTTTGCGCTTTTGTGAAAAACCGAATTTAACAACACGTAAAAAATCTTTAAGTTTTTCAGACGCAATTAAAGGCTTATCAAAAACACTAATCTTTAGTATTGCCGATTCCACTTTCGGTGCTGGATAAAATGATGAAGAAGGTACAATATCAACAATTTCTGGATTGCCATATAACTGCGTTTCAATCGTAATAAGTGATTTACCAGTAATTCCACAAACTTTTTCCGCAACTTCTTTTTGCACCAATACAACCATCAAAGTCGGTCTACTTTCGGACTGGAGAAAGTGTTTAAGAAGAGGAGATGTAATGTAATAAGGAATATTCGCCACAACTTTATACTGCTTAGTCCTTAATCCATAATCCTTAGTCCTTAAATTAAGGATATCCGAGTTAATAATTTTTAAATTATCAGCAAACTTAAACTTCTTCTCCAAAATATTAACCATATCCCTATCAAGCTCAACAGAGGTAACCCGATCTGCTTTTTGAATTAACTGTTCGGTCAAAAAACCAGTACCAGGTCCAACTTCAATAACATTATCGGACGACTGTAGGTCAGCAGCAGACACAATAGTATTAAGCGCCTTTTCGTCGATTAAAAAGTTTTGACCTAATCCTTTTTTAGCCCATAGGTTTTGGGACTGAAGCAGTGTTTTAAGTTCGTCTAATAACATCACTTACTATATTGCCTGATAATAATTAATTGTAAATGATTTTAGTCCTAAAGTTTATCCCCTCTTGCATCAGGTCTATTTACTTTTCGAACAATATCAAAATCATGCATCTTCCCTGCAGACCCATCTTCAAGATCTCTTACTTTTCCAAGCAACATAATTCTCATTTGATCAGGTGGTACGCCAGACTTCCAAATTTCATCAATTTCCCTTCTCATCTTCTCAACATATTCCAAAGGCATCTTAATAAACATAAATGAAATTGCCATCAATAATGCCATTAACTTTGAATCACTTTCTCCTGAACCTATATTGTTCTTATCTAATTTTTTCACAGTTTTAATTTACAAGGTCTCAGCCTATCACATCTTCTCTAAAGGTGCAATATTCGCAGCAAACTTCTTCACTCCATATAGCTTATCCTTAAAAGCAATAGTTACAAGACCTCCTCTTTTTTCTACTACAATACCTTCCCCAAATGTTCTATGAAGCACTTTATCGCCATCTTTATAATCAGAGTCATCAGTTAGTGGTGTATCGGTTTTTTCGTCTTCGGTATCGCCATACTGACCAATCGCACCAAGAGTAGAACATTTCTTTAACTTACCATTCATAAGTTTTTCAGGAATGTCATACAAAAAGCGGGATGGCTGATTACTTTGATAGTCGCCATAAATCATTCGCTGTTTAGCAGCAAGAAGATATAACTTTTTCATTGCACGAGTTACACCCACATACATTAACCTACGCTCCTCTTCCATTTGCTCTGGATCATAAAGCGAACGACTATGAGGAAAAATATTTTCTTCACAGCCAACAATAAATACATATGGGTATTCAAGACCTTTTACAGAATGAAGTGTCATTAGGGTAACCAGACTTTCTTCTTCTTTAATCGAATCAGTATCTGCAACAAGCGCTACTTCTTCCAAAAAGGAAACAAGCGACATATCAGGCTCTACTACATCATATTTTGTGGCAACAGAAACAAGCTCCTTAACGTTATCATATCTCATATCACCCTCCTCTGTGCCATCGCACAAATATTCCTGATAACCGATTTCTGAAACAATATTTTTGATTAAATCCGAAACAGGAATTTTTTGTGACTCCGCTCTCCATTTTGCAAACCTTGACCAAAAATTTGACAATGCATCCTTTGTCTTTAGATTAATTTCATCCACCATCTCAACATGATTAAGGACTTCAGAAAGCGAAAGAGAACGTGACAATGCAAAAGTCTGCAATTTATGAATTGTAGTCTGACCTATTTTTCTGGCAGGTGTATTTATGATTCTAAGCAAGCTATCGGTATCGTATGGATTATGGACAATGCGCAGATATGCAAGAAGGTCTTTAATTTCTTTACGAGCATAAAATCTTACACCACCAATCACCTTATAAGGGATTCCATATCGCAAAAATCCTTCTTCAACAATACGGGACTGTGCATTTGTACGATAAAGAACAACAATTTCATTTAATATCGCTTTTTTATCTCTAAGTAGTTCTTCAATGGATTTTGCCACAAACTCAACCTCTTCTTTTTCCGACCTTGCATGAACAACTTCAATTAAATCCCCACCCTTCTGCTCTGTCCACATCTTCTTTTTAGGTCGATTTTTATTTTTGTCGATAATAGAATCTGCCGCATCCAAAATTGTTTGAGTAGATCTGTAGTTTTGTTCCAGTTTAATTACTTTTGCATCTGGATAATCCTTTTCAAAATCCAAAATGTTATTAATATCCGCTCCACGAAAATTATAAATTGATTGATCGCTATCACCTATCACACAAAGATTTCGGTATTTATCCGCAAGTAACTTTGTTAAAACATATTGAACACGATTTGTATCCTGATACTCATCAACATTAATATATTTCCAACGTTCATGATACTCCTCCAATACATCAGGATTTTCTTTAAAAAGCCTGACCACATAAAGCAGGAGATCATCAAAATCCAAAGCATTATTATCTTTCAGTCTTTTTTCATAAGCGATGAATATCTCAGCGATCTGCTTCTCAAAATAACTGTTTCTGTTATTGGCAAACCTTTCCGCGGAAACAAGGTTGTTTTTTGATTTTGAGATCATGCTCTTAACTACTTTTACCTTAATTTTTTCATCATCGATATTAAGCTCTTTAATAATCCTTTTAATAAGACCTTCTGAATCTATTGTATCGTAGATTACAAAGGATTTTTCCCTGCCAACTCTCTCCGCATGTTTACGTAAAATGCGCATACATATGGAATGAAAAGTGCCTATCATCGGCCTGTTTTTATCCCCAAGCTCCTCAAAATTATCTTTAATAAGATTTTCAACTCTTGTTTTCATCTCATTTGCAGCCTTATTCGTAAAAGTTACTGCCAGAATCTGCCAAGGATGCACTATTCGCATAGAAATTAAATTAGCTATACGATAAGTAAGAGTACGTGTTTTACCGCTCCCCGCACCAGCCACTATTAAAAGAGGACCCGTTAACGTCTGTACAGCTTCTTTCTGCCTTTCATTTAATCCATCAATAAAACTCATAGCTGATTTATGATACATTCAAAATTAATAATTGAAAATTTGAAATTCAGAAAAATCCAATTATTTCAAATAACATCAACAAAAGTAAACGCAAATGATTGTAAAAAGAGTTCCCGGGGTCTGGGGTATTTTGGACATGTAGAAGATTGTAAAAACGCGAGAAGTTAAGAGTTTGTCTCAAAATACCTCAGCGCTTTTTTTGCTTCGTTTTTTTTTGGCGTCAAAAAAATGAAGAAGCAGTGCAAAAAGCAGTGCCACCATGGATAAAAGCAGAAAAGACAGCCACAAAAGTCAGCCGCGCTCTTTAGCGCAATATAATAGGACTTACTAACCAATATAGTATTATATGGGCTATTTAAATAAAAAATCCCTTGCCTTCATCTAAAAAAGATGTAAAATAGTCACGCTTGCTC
Source organism: Candidatus Peregrinibacteria bacterium (assembly GCA_016932505.1). Classification (GTDB taxonomy): domain Bacteria; phylum Patescibacteriota; class Gracilibacteria; order UM-FILTER-43-11; family UM-FILTER-43-11; genus JAFGCT01. The sequence goes on along the minus strand of JAFGCT010000005.1, from coordinate 37,018 downwards.
AAAAAAGTAAGCACAATCTTTGCTTCCGGCACTGATCGGAGGCCATTTAGTCCATAAAGATATAACATCATGGCAAAAGCTAAAAACGCCGAACCACGTGTGGTTGAGGCGGAAAATAAGATGTATGAACTTATGTTCGTACTAAAACCTAATCTTCTTGAGTCTGCAGTAACCAAAAAACTTAAGGAATTTTCAAAATTTCTTAAAGAAGGTGAATGCAACGTTACAATGGAAGATGTTTGGGGTAAAAGAAAACTTGCTTACAGAATAAAGCAGTTTGATGAAGGTATTTATGTTGTTTACAACATGGAAGCACCTACAACTTTTATAAGTGAAATTGATAATCACCTTAGAATCGATAATGAAGTAATCCGTCATCTATTAATTATTATTGATAGTGGTTACAAATATTCAAAATTCGAAGAAGAAGTTGATGAAGATCCAGATAAAAAGAATGAACCAAAAAGGGAAAAGAAAACAGTGAAGAAAGATGAACCTAAAAAAGAAAAACCTGTTGCAGAAGAAAAGAAAGAGGAAGTTGCAGAAGAGAAAGAAGAGATAACCGACGACAATGTGGCGACGCAAGATCTTGCGTCCGAAAAGGAGGAAGTTGTAGAAGAAAAAGAGGAAGAAGAAAAAGAAGATAAGGAGAAGGAAGAAATCGACAAAAAGAAATTAGACAGCAGGCTTGACGACTTGTTAAGCGGGGACGATCTAAATATTTAATTTTCAATTTTAAATTTTCAATTTTCAATCATGAGCAAATTCGTATTCTCAACCAATCAAAAACACCAATTAGGAAAGAGACGATGTGCATTCTGCACTAATCAAGTGGCTGATATAGATTATAAAGATGTAAAAACACTTAGAATTTTCATTAACGGTTTCAGAAAAATTAAAAATCGTTATTATTCCGGTGTATGTCTTCAGCATCAAAAAAAGCTTTCCAAATCAATCAAAAGAGCAAGACACATCTGTTTATTGCCTTTCACAAACTAAGATTATTGAGACTTTTAAGATAATTAAGATTATTGGGGTAATACTAAAAACATCCCAATAATCCTAAAAGTCCCAATAATCCCAATAATCCCAATAAAATGAGTGGACATAGTAAATGGCATTCAATTAAACACAAAAAAGGAGCCGCTGATGCTAAGAGGGGTAAGGTTTTTACGCGTCATGCAAACCTTATAACAATTGCTGCACGCTCTGGTGGAGGAGATCCTGATATGAATCCAACTTTGCGACTAGCTATAGATAATGCAAAGAGAGAGAATGTTCCGAATGATAATATCGAACGTGCTATTAAACGTGGTTCCGGCGAAGGAAAAGACGGTGTTGAAATAGTAGAAATATTATATGAAGGCTATGGTCCAGGCGGTACTGCTGTGATGGTAGAATGTCTTTCTGATAATAAAAATAGAACTTACACAAATATACGTACTGTTTTTAATAAAAGAGGTGGTAATTTAGGTGCAAGTGGAAGTGTTGCATGGATGTTTGAACGAAAAGGAGTTATTACTATTAATACAGAGGGTAAAAATGAAGATGAAATAGAATTAACTGCAATTGATAGTGGTGCGGAAGACATTGAAAAAGATGGAAATATGATGGAAATAACCACAGCTCCAAACGACTTAAATGCTGTAGCAGATGCGCTTAAAAAAGCTGGAGCTCAAACAGAACAAGCAGAAGTATTATTTGTTCCTAGTCAAACAGTTAAGATTGAAGATGCAGACACTGCAAAAAAAATCATGGACTTTATTGATGCAATTGAAGAAGATCCTGATGTAAGTAATGTCTCAAGTAATTTTGATATTAGTGACGAGTTAATGGAAAAGATTTCTTAGTTGAAGCCTAAGCCTAAACTATAACTATAACTACTATAAGGTATAGTTTTTTGACTAATTCAATTTTGGGTCAGAATTTCTTATAATCCTTCTTAATTTTCCAGATGGTGACTCATTTGTAGTCCTATTCAATCTATCTCTTAATTCCTTAATACTACCGCTTACAGGTACAATCGGCTGACCGGTAATTTCACATACTGAGATACCTGCTGTTCCTGTTCCTGCTTTATTATACAAAGCGACAGCATCTGTATTAACCGCATCCATTTCAACACCTTCTCCAACCAAAACTATTTTTTCCGGTGATAAAACACCTTGGCAAAAAAGCGAACGAAGTACTGTTTCAAAATGACCTTTGGTTTCTTCAGATGAAAAAGTAAGACCATTCAATACAGCAATTATTGACTCAATATCTCGCAATTTTTCTTCCTTAATAGTTCTAAAAATTGTTCTGCAATTCATATCATCCACAGGATACACTTCAACCATTTCAGGTAATTTTTTTTCCATAAACCTAAATAATAAATAAATATAGTAATAACATAGCATTATACAGTCGTTTTGTCAAATGCATACCAATTAACAAAAAATTATTTTATACACTTTTAATAAATGGCATTGCTTTTTTCTCTATTACATAATAAACTCAGTCGCTTATTAAATGTTAAAAAATTGAATGGAAATTAGAAATATCGCAATTGTAGCTCATGTTGACCACGGAAAAACTACGTTAGTAGATGCCCTTTTAAAGGCTAGTAGCAGTTTTGACTTACACAAAGGCTTAGCAGAACGTGCCATGGATTCGAACGACCAAGAAAAAGAGCGTGGTATAACAATTTACGCTAAAAATGCATCAATTATTCATAATGGTGCAAAGCTGAATATTGTAGATACCCCTGGTCATGCCGACTTTGGATCTGAAGTAGAACGTGTATTAAAAACAGTAGATGCTGTTATTTTAGTTGTAGATGCCTTTGAAGGACCAATGCCTCAAACTAAATTCGTTCTTCGCAAATCCCTTGAACTTGGACACAAAGTACTAGTAGTTGTGAACAAAATCGATAAACCTATGGCAAGACCAGATGAGGTAATCAACCTTACTTTCGATCTTTTTGGAAGCCTAGGTGCAAGCAATGAGCAATTGGATTTTCCTTATATATACGCTATAGCAAGAGATGGAATTGCAATAAAGGAATTAACTGACGAAAAAAAAGATATTGAACCACTTTTAGATTTCATTTATGAACATGTACCAGTAGCTAAGGGAAATAAAGAAGCTCCATTTAAAATGCAACCTTCTAATCTTGCCTATGACAACTTTTTAGGTCGTTTAGGAGTAGGAAGAGTATTTGAAGGAACTGTAAAAATGAATGATGCGGTAACTATAATTTCTGCAGATGGAAAAAAACGAAAAGGAAAAATCTCCAAACTATTCAATTATATTGGAATGGAACGTAAGGAAGTAACTGAAGCTGTTGCCGGAGACATTGTAGCCATAGCAGGTATAGATGATATATATGTTGGAGAAACTATTACCACAGATGATAATTGTGAACCACTTCCAGCTATTAAAGTCGATGAGCCAGCACTTGCAATTGAATTCATGGTAAACGACTCCCCTTTTGCAGGTCGTGAAGGAAAATTGGTAACAGGTAGACACATCAGAGAACGCCTAGAGAAAGAACTTGAAACTAATGTGGGCTTAAGGATAGATTTTGAAGATGGCGACCATATGAAAGTCTATGGACGTGGAGAAATGCATATTGCCGTTTTAATTGAAACCATGCGTCGCGAAGGATTTGAACTTCAAATTTCCCAACCTGAAGTAATTATGAAGGAAATTAATGGAGTAAAACACGAACCCATTGAAGCAGCTGTAGTCAATGTTCCTGATAAAATGGCTGGATCAGTTATTGAAGCTATGGGAAAACGAAAGGGAATAATGACTAATATGAGATCAGAAAATGGAAATACTTTAATTGAAATAGATATTCCTACTCGTGGACTTCTTGGCTTCCGTTCGGAATTTATTGTCATGACAAAAGGTGAAGGTTCTTTATATCATTCATTTGATAGATTTGAACCTCATATGGGTGTAATAGAAAAACGAACTGTTGGATCTATGATATCTGGAGAAACAGGCTCTACCATGGCTTATTCACTATGGAAACTTCAAGAACGTGGGCCTCTATTTGTAAAACCTGCTACTGAAATTTATGAAGGTATGGTTATTGGAGAAGCAAATCACGGACAAGATTTAATTGTAAACGCCCTTAAAAACAAGCAATTAACGAATGTCCGCTCATCCGGAAATGACGAAGCCTTGAATCTTACACCAGTTGTAAAAATGACACTTGAAAAAGCCATTGAGTATATTGGACCAGATGAATACGCCGAAATTACTCCAAAAAACGTAAGATTAAGAAAAAAATATCTTACTGAGCTTGAAAGAAAGCGAAACAAAAGATCATAAACTGACATATACTAAAATGGTACCCGAGACAGGAATCGAACCTGTGACCAATAGCTTAGAAGGCTACTGCTCTATCCACTGAGCTACTCGGGCGCGGTGTATAACTTACATCATTAGCAAAATAAAAGCAACAACAGAACCAAACGTCGCACCAACAATGACTTCCAAGTGATTATGCCCTAGGGATTCTTCGAGTTTTGAGTTTGAATTCAGTTTATTAATAGCTTTAGCATGCTTTCCTGCTTCATTTCGTAAATTAATTGCATCGTACATTACTATAAGGGCAATAACAGCGCTTATCATAAACATTGTACTTTCTATCCCCTCTTTGTTTGCAACCACGACAACAAGGGCGCTCACAAAGGCTGAATGACCACTTGGCATTCCACCTGGATTTCCAAAACGTAATTTATGACGCTTCCTCAATAAATCAATTGTTACTTTAACAATTTCCGCAGCAAGAATTGCAATAAAAGGAATGATGATTGGATATTCTTGTATAAATGTCATTTATTTTTTGTTACAAATGTATTCTATTACAAAATAGTAGAATTTAAAATTACAAAATTACAAAATTAATTTTCAATTTTCAATTTTCAATCTTCAATGTTATAATAACATAGCAAAAAATAAATAAACTAAATGGAAAACATCATTAAAAAAACATTGGCGGTAGTTGCTATTATTATGCTTACCGTTATTTTAAATGGCTGTGGCTCAACCTCTACTAACACCACTGCAAACAACCTTCAATTATACGAAGGCGGGGAATTCACTATTAATATTGATCCAAGCTGGAAAGTTATTAACAAATCAGACTTCTATGCAGAAATTCCACAAGAAACAGTTGTTGCATTTACAACACCAGAAAGCTATGACGGATTTTTTATAAATGTAAATGTTGTAAAAGAAACCCTACAGCAAGAAATCGCAGCTATTGATTATGCAAGAGCTAACATAAACCTAAGTGCACAAAATTTAACAGATTATGAAAAAATTCAAGAGGCAAAAATAGACCTTGGAGGAATTCCTACAATGGTTCACATCTTCCAAGCTCGTCTTAACCCAACAGAAAAACTTATTAGATTTGTACAACTTTACGCAACAAAAGGTAATAACGGATATATTGTGACAGGAGGAATGCTTCCCTCCACACCAAAAGAACTTCGTGATCAGGTTGGCGCAGTTGTTACAAGCTTTATGTTAAGATAAAATATGTTCTAAAAGAACTTTTAACCCTATACCAATTAGCAATAAACCAGCCACAAACTGGATTTGTTTTTCGAAAAAATGACCAATCAACTTTCCAATAAATAAACCAATTAAAGAAATTAAAAGAGTGACTATCCCTATAATTAATGCGGGATAAAAAACACTAACATTCAAAAAAGCAAAACTTAATCCAACGGCTAGTGCATCAATACTGGTCGCTATGGCCAAAGATAATAATAAAAACACACTTAATATTTTTTCCTTTTTAATTTTAATATTTTCAAAAGATTCTATTATCATCTTTCCGCCAACAAAAAGGAGTAGAAAAAAGGCAATCCAATGATCAAATGAGCAAATTAGCTTTTCAAAATAAAAACCCCCCAACCATCCAATAATCGGCATAACCCCCTGAAAAACACCAAACAAAACAGGCGCAATTATTAAACTACAAAAGCACTTTTTTTTAAATGATATCCCAATAGCAATAGAAACTGAAAAAGCATCCATTGCAAGAATTACTGCTATAATGAAAATCTGAAACAAATTCACATCAAAAAAATATTATTGGAGGTACCGGTGGGATTTGAACCCACGAATGGCGGTTTTGCAAACCGCAGTGTTAAACCACTTCACCACGGTACCGTGATATATGCATACATCTTTTTATCAAAGTTCCACACAAAAAGCAAATTAGTAATTTGTTTATTTTTAATAAATCACTTATAATTAGGTCTATTATAAACTAACCATAACCTTATGAAAAAGAAACTAAGCAAAGACCGCATAATTCAAATAGTACTTGGTGCTATTATTGTTATTCTTATAGGAGTTGCCATTGCAAGTAATAATAATGGAAAAGAAAATGATCTGACTTTTGATCTTACTCCACCTACTGATGAAGAAAACACAACTGACGAAGGAATGATAGAAGTAATAGATGAAGAAACTGGAACTACAATCACTGTTCCAAAAACTACTATTAGCAACAATACAAACTCCGCACCAGAAACCGTTTCCGCACCTAAAGGGTCTGCATCTGGTGGATGCTTTCCAAGTCTTAGTGGAAAAAAGGATCAAAAATACAACGCTATCGCTCTTTATTGGACAGTGTGTCCAAATGAGGACTTTCAGTTCTACAAGCTAGTTAAATCTTCAACAAATCAGTATCCTGCTTATCCTAGCGATCCTGTTGCAATGTCTTCTTCAAATCCTGATGTTGCAAATTACCTAGATAAAACAATAACAAGAGCAACTACTTACTATTATAGAATGTGCGTTGTTCAACGATTAAACAAAGTTACTTGTGGTAATTCAGTATCAGTTTCCTACTAATTATTGTTGAATTGCGAATGATTTGTAATTAATAAATAAAGGCACCACGCTAAGCGAGGTGCCTTTATTTTTTTTATCACATTTCAAACAATTAGGAATTACAAATTTAAAAAATTTTGGTAAACTTAATTCGTTATACTAATAATGATTTAAAATGACTGACGACAAAAAAGATGAAGTATCAATAGATGATCTTCAAAATCAAATAAATAAATTAGAGGAAGATGATGCAAAAGAAATGAAAGAAGAAAATAGTAAAAATGCAAAAGTAACTGAGCTAGAATTAAAAGTCGAAGAATTAACAAACAGCTTGGCCCGTTCTATGGCGGATATGCAGAACTACAAAAGACGAACTGAAGATGATAAAGGAAGTTTTGTAAAATTTGCTAATGCTGAATTACTAAAGCAGATTCTTCCAATTATCGATAACTTCGACAGATGTACAGCGCATCTTCCAAAGGAACTTGAAAATAATGACTGGGCGAAAGGTGTTAAACAAATTCATGACGATTTACTGAAAACTCTGGAAAAGCTAGGGGTACATAAAATTAAAACAGTTGGTGAGATTTTAAATCCCAATCTTCATGAAGCACTAATGTCCGGACCAGGTAAAAAGGATGAAATCATAGAAGAATTTGAACCTGGATACACACTTAATAGTGCTGTAATTAAAGCCGCAAAAGTAAAAGTCGGAGATGGTACAAAAAAATAATTTGACAATAAAATTTAGCACTCTATAATATTGAGTGCTAATTACATAAAATAATTAATAATTTTAAAAAGTTATGGGAAAAATAATAGGAATAGATTTAGGAACAACTAATTCATGTATGGCTGTAATGGAAGGCGGTGAACCAACTGTTATTCCAAATTCAGAAGGTAACCGTACAACACCATCTGTTATTTCAGAGAAAGATGGCGAAAGACTAGCAGGAATTGTTGCAAAGCGACAGGCAGTTACTAATCCACAAAATACAATATTCTCTGCAAAACGTTTTATTGGTCATAAATTGGATGAAGTTGAAAAAGAAGCAAAATCAATGCCATTTGAAACAAAATCAGGAAAAAATGAACAGGTTGAAATTAAAATGGCAGACAAATGGTATCGTCCGGCAGAAATTTCCGCCAGAGTACTTCAAAAAATGAAAGCAGATGCAGAAGCGTATCTTGGGCAACCAGTAACAGAAGCTGTAATTACAGTACCTGCTTATTTTAACGATTCTCAGCGTCAAGCAACAAAAGATGCCGGCAAAATTGCAGGATTGGAAGTAAAACGCATAATTAATGAACCGACTGCAGCGGCTCTTGCTTACGGTTTGGATAAAAAGAAAAATGACGTAAAAATCGCAGTATTCGACCTTGGTGGTGGTACTTTTGATATTTCAATCCTTGAACTAGGTGACGGAGTATTTGAAGTTATTTCAACAAATGGAGATACTCATTTAGGTGGTGACGACTTTGATCAGGTTCTAATTGATTGGCTTGTTAGTGAATTCAAAAAAACGGAAGGAGTTGATCTTTCAAAAGACCAAATGGCATTACAGAGATTAAAAGAAGGTGCTGAAAAAGCAAAAATAGAACTTTCTTCCGCATCTGAAACAGATATTAATCTTCCTTTCATTACTGCAGATGCAAGCGGTCCTAAACATCTAAATCTAAAATTATCACGTTCTAAATTAGAAGAACTTGTAAGTAATCTTATTGAAAAAACTAAGAAGCCATGTGAAAAAGCTTTAGAAGATGCCAAATTAAAAGCCAGCGATATTGACGAAGTAATAATGGTAGGAGGAATGACACGTATGCCTGCAGTTGTAAAAATTGCAAAAGAAATTTTCGGCAAAGAACCGCACAAAGGAGTAAATCCGGACGAAGTGGTAGCACTTGGTGCAGCTATTCAGGGTGGTGTGTTAATGGGGGATGTTAAAGACCTTTTATTATTAGATGTTACCCCTCTATCACTTAGTATAGAAACATTAGGTGGTGTTGCAACCAGAATTATTGAACGCAATACAACAATCCCAACTTCTAAATCACAAACATTTTCTACCGCAGCAGATAATCAGCCAAGTGTAGATGTACATGTAGTTCAAGGTGAACGTGAAATGGCAGCAGACAACAAATCACTTGGACGTTTTATCCTAGACGGTATCCCACCTGCACCAAGAGGAGTTCCACAAATTGAAGTTACTTTTGATATCGACGCTAATGGTATATTGAACGTAACTGCAAAAGACAAAGGAACTGGAAAAGAACAAAAAATTACGATTCAGGGAGCTTCGGGACTTTCTGATGATGAAATCGAACAAATGAAAAAAGATGCGGAGGCTCATGCAGAAGAAGACAAGAAGAAGAAAGGTGCAGTTGAAGTTCGCAATAAAGCAGATGGTACAGTTTTCCAGCTTGAAAAAATGATGCGTGAGAATGATGCAAAGATTTCAGATGAATTAAAGAAACCTGTTAATGAAAAAATTAACTCGCTGAAAGAATTGCTTAAAGATGAAAAGGCAGATGCTGATGCAATCAAAAAAGCCACTGAAGAGCTTGAGCAAGAAGCACAAAAAATTGGTACCGAGATATATAAAGAAGCTGAAAACAAAGAAGCTCAAGACCCGACCTCAACCGATAGTAAAGATGATGATGTTAAGGTGACAGATAATAACAAAAAAGAAGGAGCTGAAGATGCTGAAGAAGGAGAAGTAGTGGATGAAGGAAAATAATTATTTATTTTGATTTAAAACCCCATTCCGAAAGGCTTGGGGTTTTAATTTTATTGTAAATCCAGATACCTGACCTCATTACCGCAATGCTTAAAGTATTTTTCAAGCCCCTCACGACTAAGTTCCAGAGTTGCCGTATTGATATTTGGATGACAGCAAATCCTTTCATTTTGCCATAACTCACTATCAATAATAACTACAACATCCTTTCGTGTATTGTTTACCAAACCGAGAAGAGATACCGAACCAGGAGTAAGACCAAGATGCTCTAGTAAACGTTCAGGAGATGCAAAACTCAGTTTCGATTCATTTAACATAGCCTGTAAAGTCTTAATATCAACTCTTTTTTCAGCAGGTACGGTTACTAAATAATGCCTGTCCCCTTTCTTATTACGAATAAATAAATTTTTCGTATGAGCTCCATTCATTTCAACGCGATGTTCCTCAGCCTCTTCCACAGTAAAAACCGCAGGATGGTCATACCTGACATAATCAATTTCCAAACCATCTAAAATTTCATAAATATCAGACATAATAAAAAGACTTAGTGTTAACAATTATATAAATTGATATAAGTAATGTAAATTGACTTTTTAGATTATAAAATTTAAACTACCTGTGCACTTGTGCCCGGGTGGCGGAACTGGTAGACGCGCACGACTCAAAATCGTGTTCCTTCGGGAGTGAGAGTTCGATTCTCTCCTCGGGCACCACATTTGTAATGACCAAAAACCTAGACGAATTAAATCAGGCGATAACAGAAATTCAAACTCGAAACAAACGTGTCGAGCTTGATAAAGCATGGGAAACAAGCTGGACCCGCAAATGTTTAATAGCAGTTATCACATACCTTTTAATAGTTATATTCATGTTCATCGCTGAACTCGAAAAACCATTTGTTGGAGCTATTATACCTGCAGTAGCCTATTTACTTTCCATGAGTACAATTCCTTTTTTCAAAAAAATCTGGATTAAGAAAAATCAAAATTAAAATGAATAATAAAGGTTACATAACAACAATCGGACTAGCTTTCGTACTACTTCTAAGCATGCCTTTCGCCTCCAGTATTATCATCAAAGCTCAGACAAATGATGTTATTTATGAAAATATAGAAGATATCCCTAAAAAAGAAATAGCCTTAGTATTAGGTGCGGCAGCTTATGGGGATAGACTTTCCGATGTATTGCGAGATCGTGTGGATACTGCAATAGATCTTTACGATACCAGAAAAGTGGACATTCTTGTTATGAGTGGTGCGGAAAACGAAACAAAAGCGATGAAAAGCTATGCGATTGAAAAGGGTATTAATTCAAAAAATATTGTGGAGGATCCTTTAGGGCTAAACACTCTTGCATCCGTAAATAATATAAGTGAATTAAATAGGTCGGTAATAATTGTTACGCAAAGATATCACCTACCAAGAGCATTATTTATTGCGAATCACAAAGGGTTAGATGCAGTAGGAATGGTAGCGGACAAACATGAATATCTAAAAATCATAAGTTTTAAACAGCGAGAACTAATAGCTACTTCAAAGGCAATCTTGGATGTATTCTTGTTTAACTAAACACCCTTAAAGCACTGAGCTCTTTTCATTTTATATTAAGTTATTTGACTTAATAACTTTTTTATGTTATAATAAATACATAAAATAATTCTTAATTTATAATATAAATATGAAAAATACAGATGTAACAGAAGGAAATTTAGCTGCACAATTAGGAGAAATGGCTGATGAAGGCCAAGAAACAGAACTAAAAGATGATATAGTCGAAAGCAGAACTGCGCTTAAGGCTGTTTCAGATTCTCCTGAACAAGCAGATGAAGAAGACAGAATACTAAAAGAACTTACAAATACTGTTGAAAGCATTGAGGATTCAGAAACTCTGAAAAATTTCTGTAAAGACTGCGCACAGCATGATCCAAAACTATTAAATGGAGGAGTAACTGAAAATGGATTTTGGGTAAAACCTTATAAAGGCTACAAAGACAGTGAAGCTCTTGTCGAAGTAATTAATAAACAAAAAGCTAAATTAGCAAAAAAAGAAAAGGAACAAAGATATCTTGATAATCACCTAGAAAAAATTGATAGCATTACTAACAGGGATGACTTAAGAAAATATTTGGGTACTCTTAAATACCACAGATATATAAAAATTGGATTTAATGGTGAACCAATAGCAGACGATAGAATATTTGGTAGTAAAAAAATAGTACAAGCTCTTAACAAAAAAAGAGAAAGTTTGATAAAAGAAGAAGAGAATCTTAAGGAACGAAAAAAATCCGACTCAGTTAAAAGACTTGTAGCAAAATACAAGAAATAATAATTAACTAAAAATCCCGTCCGCCTAATGCGGACGGGATTTTTTAATATCCAATTATGGAAGCTTTCTCTCCTTAATTTCCTCAACAACCTCTTTTATAAACTTGTCGGTCTTCATTGATTTCTGTTCCTTGGTATGAAAACTACGAACATTAACAGATTTACTTTTTACTTCATCATCCCCTACTACTAGCATATAAGGGATTTTGTTTTTTTCAGCTTCACGAATTCTTTTGCCCAAAGTTTCATCCGCACTCATAATTTCTACCCGTATACCACTTTTAAACATTTCATTCTTCAAATCCTCCGCATATTTCTGGTGAACAGAAGCAACCGGTACAACAACAACTTGAACCGGAGCAAGCCAAACAGGAAAAGCGCCGCCAAAATGTTCAATCAATATTCCAAAAAAACGTTCAATAGAACCAAGCAAAGCTCTATGAACCATATATGGCTGCTTCTCTTTACCATCTTCTCCAATATAGGTCATATTAAATCTTTCTGGTAAATTGAAATCAAATTGTATAGTAGATGTCTGCCACTCCCTCCCAATAGCATCACGAATTTTTAAATCAATTTTTGGACCATAAAAAGCCCCACCACCCTCATCAATTTCCACTTCAATTCCTTCTTTTTTCACAGCTCGGGTTAAAGACTCAGTTGCTTGTTTCCATTTTTTTTCATCACCCACACTCTTTTCAGGTTTTGTTGATATATAGGCCTTGATGTCTTTAAAACCAAATGCTCTCCACATAAACATTGAAAAACGAATAACCTCAACAATTTCATCCTCAATTTGATCAGGAGTACAAATAATATGGGCATCATCCTGTGTAAATCCACGAACACGAAGTAAACCATGAAGAACTCCACTAGCCTCATATCTATAAACCGTACCTAACTCCGCCCATCTCATTGGTAAATCACGATATGATCGAGACGTATTATTATACATAAGCACATGAAAAGGACAATTCATTGGCTTAACATAATAATCATCACCATCCATTTTCATTTCAGGAAACATACCCTCTTTATAAAAATCTAAATGGCCAGAAGTTTCCCAAAGCCATGATTTTCCAACATGAGGAGAATAAACTAATTCATATCCATTTTTTAAATGCTCATCTCTCCAAAATGATTCAATTTCATGCCTTATACGTGCTCCTTTTGGATGCCAATAAATTAAACCTGGACCAGCTTCTTGATGAGTACTAAACAAATCTAGTTCTCTTCCTAGCTTTCTATGATCACGTTTCTCCGCCTCCTTTCTAATCCTAAAAAATTCATCCAAATCCTCCTTTGTATCAAAGGCAAGACCATAAATTCTCTGAAGCATTGGACGTTTTTCATCACCACGCCAATAAGCACCTGCAATTTTATCAAGCTTGAATGTGCCGATTTGTATCTGCCCAGTCATTTCGACATGAGGACCTTTACATAAATCTACAAAATTACCATTTTTGTAAAAACTAACTTCTTTCACACCTTCCGCTTTTAAATCTGCAACTAATTCGACTTTAAAATCCTGTTTAGTTTTCTTTAAAAATTCAATAGCTTTATCAACTGGTTCAATATAAGACTCAAATTTTTGATTTTGTTTGATAATATGCTTCATCTTTTTCTCGATGATTGGCAAATCTTCAGGTATCAAAGTACGAGGAAGCTGAAAATCATAATAAAAACCTGTATCGATATCCGGACCTATTGCAAGACTAGCCTCAGGAAACATTTCGAGCACAGCTTGAGCCATAATATGAGAAAGACTATGACGTTTTGTAGATATTGGAATTTCTTTTTTGGACATTATATGTAAATTAAAGATTTAATATATACGACGTTAACCGTAAAAAACTGACAGAAAATAACTCTATCAGGGCTCCGAAATATATCGGAGGGTTCCACCCTGTTTGACCCCGCAAAGCGAGGACCACTCAATTTGATGTCAGAAAGCTACTTAAAGGTGGTACTTAATAAGATTTTATGCAGATGGCTTACAGTCACGACCATCATTCCCTTTGGCATAAATTTCTTATAAGCTTGTCCTTAAAATCAATCACTTTCTTCGCTGAAATTCTACTCTCGAGGAAATATTAAGTCAATTTTTAAATTTTGAATTTCAAATTTCGAATTTCAAGCTTTTATGCTAAAATACCAACCGAAGTAACATAATAAAAATGGCTATAGCAATAATAATCTACATTTTGGTACTAATCTGCTTCATCGCTATAAGCGGATTAATTGTTCGTCATTCAATAAAATTCGGTTATTTAAGCGCTAGATTTAAATCAGTAGTCGCAGTATTCGGAATTATCGCGCTTATAATAATTATATTTTCAATTTATCTAATGTTTCAGGGGCAAAGTTCATCTGGTAGCCCTGATTATAAATCCAATACAAACACAAGTTCAGGCGGAACCTCTTCAGGAGACCTACAATTCTAAAACAAAAAAAGATTAGTCCTTATTTCTTAGTCCTTATTTAGTTGTGAAAAGATTATGGGAAATAATCCCTGGGTTATGTGTATGGCTAACATTAGTTTTGCCAATTGCACTTTCATTCAATCTGCCAAATGTAGTGGCAGTTTTTATTTTGTTTTATACGGTAATTTGGCTAATAAGATCATGGGGGTTCTCATATTTTTTGATTAAAGGATACTTTTCTACAAAAAGATATATGACAGTTAATTGGAGTAAATATCTCGAACTATTCCATCAAACTGATTTTATCTCTATTGAAAAAAGAGCTTTTCCAGAAGCGAGAGATGTATTGCAACGATTACATTCTCAATATCAAAAAATGTCTTCTGATTATAGAAAAATTGGTAATGATATTTATCATTTAATTATTGTTCCAACATATAAAGAAGATATTGAAATATTAAGACATTCTTTTCAGGCAATCGCAGATGCAAATTATGACTTAAAAAAAATAATGGTAGTATTGGCCACGGAAGAAAGAGATCATGAACGCGGAGTTAAAAATGCAGAAATACTTAAAAAAGAGTTTGGAGGTATATTCGGACATTTTTGGAGCATAGAGCACCCTGCAAATTTAGAAGGTGAAGTAATTGGAAAGGGCGCAAATATTCACTTTTCGGGAGTCAGAGCATCAAAAAAAATCATTGAGTTAGGAATCGACCCATCTAATGTAGTAATTACTACTATTGATGCTGATAATATTATTCATCCCGATTATCTGCCATGCCTTACTCTTCACTACATTTCTACCCCCGAAAGAAAAAAAAGAAGCTATCAATCTCTTCCGTTGTTTTTCAATAATATATGGAATGTACCGATTTTTATCAGAATCGTAGCACTAGGAAGTTCCTTTTGGCACATTATTCAATCGGGTAGAGCTGATAGGCTTAGAAATTTTGCAGCCCACAGTCAGCCGTTGGACGCTCTAATTGAAATGGATTTCTGGAGCAAGACAAGTATTGTGGAAGATGGTCACCAATTCTGGCGCTCATTTTTTCATTACAAAGGAAATCACAAAGTGATTCCACTATTTATGCCGATTTATCAAGATGCAGTTGAATCAGAAACTTATATAGAAACATTAAAAGATCAATATCTTCAATTGCGAAGATGGGCTTGGGGTGTTACCGACATTTCATTTGTTGCCGTTAATTTTTGGAAAATGAGACATGAAGTTCCATTCTGGATAACACTTAGAAGATTTTGGATACTTGTAGAAGGTCATTTTATGTGGGCAACCGCGCCTCTTATTCTTGCAATGGCCTCTCCTATTCCAAGAAGATTTAATGAATCATTTGGCCAATCAGTTACAGCATATAATTTAGGAATGGTTTTTTATGTATTTTTCAAGCTGGCTCTTATTGGTGTAATAGTTTCAATGCTTCTTTCAATGATAATGCTTCCTAAACATCCAAAAGGCTGGAGGGGAAGACTTGGTGCAATGGTAATGTGGATTTTTCTGCCAATAATTACAATTATATTCGGCGCAATACCAGCTATTGATGCACAGACTCGATTAATGATTGGGAAAAGATTGGAATTCAATGTAACAAAGAAAGTACGAAAGGCTGTGCCTTAATAATTTAAGAATGTTGAATAATGATTTCAAAGTTCAGATTTAGTTCAAAATTTTAAAATCAACATTCAATATTCAATATTCAAAAACTTAATGATATAATTCCCTCACTATGGAAAAAAACACTCCAACTCTAAAAAAAGGTCTTGCTCAGATGCTGAAAGGCGGTGTAATTATGGATGTTGTTAATTCTGAACAAGCGCGTATTGCTGAAGAAGCAGGTGCTGTTGCAGTAATGGCCCTTGAAAGGGTTCCTGCAGACATAAGAAAGGATGGCGGTGTTGCACGTATGAGCGACCCAGCAATGATAAAAGAAATAATCAACACCGTATCAATTCCCGTAATGGCTAAAGTACGCATTGGTCATTTTGTCGAAGCTCAGATTTTGGAAGCTATTAAAGTTGATTATATTGATGAAAGTGAAGTGCTTACTCCTGCAGACAACAAATATCATGTTGATAAAAGTAAATTCAAAGTACCTTTTGTATGCGGAGCAAGAAATCTAGGTGAAGCTCTTAGGAGAATTGAAGAAGGAGCATGTATGATTCGAACAAAAGGAGAAGCTGGTACAGGTAATGTTGTGGAAGCAGTGCATCACTTTAGAACCATTGCTGAAAATATTTCGGAATTAAAAAACGCAAAAATATCTGAGTTGAAAAAATTCTGCAAAAACGAAAGAGTCTCGATGAATATTTTAAAAGAGACAATTAAATTAGGACGATTACCAATAGTAAATTTTGCAGCTGGTGGAATAGCCACACCTGCTGACGCCGCATTAATGATGCAACTTGGTTGTGATGGAGTCTTTGTAGGCTCTGGTATTTTTAAATCAGGCGATCCTGCATCCCGTGCACGTGCGATTGTAGAAGCAGTAACTCATTATAATAATTCAGAAAAACTCGCCGAAATTTCTGAAAACCTTGGTGAAGCGATGGTTGGAATTGAAATTGATGTTTTGGAAGTTAAATTAGCAGAACGAGGATGGTAAAAAAGCATTTAATATTTGTGATTTGTGATTTAAATTTTAAAAATCACAATTCACAAATCAAAAATCACAAATGAATTATTTTCTCCCCGCAATATCGGCCTTATCCCTCACAATTTTATCAGTATTAATTGCACTGAAAGTTTTTCCAAAACTTGGACTAATGGATAGACCCGAAAAATACGGACTAAAAAGAAAAGCGGTGCCATACCCAGGAGGAATAATTCTTTTCATTGTGTTTTTGGCTCTAGCACTTATATTTTTCGGACCAACTATTAAATTAATCGGGCTTCTAATTGGGGCAGGAATTTTGGTTTTTGTAAGTTTTATTGATGACAGAATGGATCTTCCACCATGGTTTAGGCTAGTCGTACAAGTTTTGGTGGCATTAATAATGATAGTATCTGGAATAGGAGTAGAAACTATTACAAACCCTTTTGGCGGATACATAGCTCTCGACCAAATTAAGTTCATTTTTCAATTTGGTGAAACAACGGTTACCGTTATGGCTCTTTCCGGATTATTTACAATTGCATGGATACTACTTATTACAAACACCATGAACTGGTTGGATGGTATACCGGGAATGACAAGCGGAATTACCGTGATAGGTGGTCTGACTTTGTTTTTTCTCAGCATATCCGAAGTTGTTAACCAACCAGAAGTAGCCACACTAGCCTTGATTGTAGCAATGATAGCTTTTGGTTTTTGGATATTCGATTTCTACCCTCCAAAAATTATTATAGGAGACTCTGGTTCAATGTTTTTTGGACTGCTTCTTGCAGTACTCGCAATCTTTTCAGGCGGAAAAATTGCCACAGCATTTTTAATTCTTGGCTTCCCTATTTTAGATGCTGTTTATGTAATCATTCATAGACTTTATAACAGACAGGCGCCATGGAAAGGCGGTGAATGGGATAAATACAGAAAAGCGGTACACCTTCATCATCGCATGCTTAAATTCGGGCTTTCTGAAAGACAAGTGCTCGGACTTATCTATCTGCTCTGTGGAATATTTGGAATAGGTGCATTATTTTTAGGAACACAAGGAAAGTTTTGGGCAATTGTAACAATTGCAGGACTTTCTTTTATTATCGGTATGGTTTTAAGGGCAAGAAGGAAAAATTAATATGTGATTTTTGTAACAAAAAAGATCAGACTAATGATTATGGTCTCATCGCTATTTAAAAAAACTATTCATACAGAATTACGACTAACGACTTCCAAATTGGAAGATTTAATGATATCTTTTAAATCACTCAAAATGAATTTTTAATTTTAATCTTGAATTTTGAATAACAAAAATATGTCTACACATTCCATACGAAAATCACTTATTCCACTTTCGAAAAAAATAATTCTTGAACTTGTAAAAGAGAAAAGTTTTTCTGAAAAGAAATTAAAAGAAGTGCGCAATCAGCTAACAAAGAAAAATGGCGGTGTATTACCTAAAAATCTGGAATTGATTTCAGCTTATATTGAACTTACTGAAGATGGAATAATCGAACCTAATAACGAATTACTCAAACTCATTCAGAAAAGAAAAGTTCGCACCCTTTCTGGAATTGCAAACATAACAGTGCTAACCAAAGATATGGGATGCCCTGGTCAATGCATTTATTGTCCTGCGGAAAAAGGAATGCCAAAGAGTTATTTAAGCAATGAGCCTGCAATGATGCGTGCTGTTTTAAATGAATTTGATAGTTATAAGCAAGTGAAGACAAGATTAAATGGACTTGTTGCCCAAGGACATGATGTTACAAAAATTGATATTCGTGTAGCAGGTGGAACCTGGGGTGCTATTCCCATTGATTATCAAATTGAATTCTTAAAAGGGATTTATCTAGCATTAAACGAAGGACCGGGACCAATCATCGCACATCGCACATCGCACATCGCACAGCTCAAAGAGCTCATCAGACAAAACGAAACCGCAAATTCCAGATGTGTCGGCCTTTGGCTAGAGACCAGACCCGACTGGGTGGATGAAGAGGAAATAAAAAGATGGAGAGAGTATGGAGTTACAGGAATTGAACTTGGAATTCAATCAACAGATGACAAAGTTAATGAATTCTGCAGACGAGGACACGGAATTAAAGAATCGATTGAAGCAACAAAACTGTGTAGGGATGCTGGATTAAAAATATGCCATCACTTAATGCCAAATCTACCTTCTGCAACTTTTGAATCTGACATGAAGTCAGGGAAAGAATTATTTGAAAATAAAGGACTACGACCTGATTACTTAAAAGTATACCCATGTATGGTAGTGCCTTTTAGCAAACTTGCAAAAATGGTTGAGGAAAATCCTGATTTTTACAAACCATATACAGATGAACAACTAATAAAAATTATCACTGAGATGAAAAAGAATATTCCTGAATATTGCAGGGTAATTAGAATAATTAGAGACATCCCAGCAGAAAGTATTGTAATCGGTTCTAAAAAATCCAATCTAAGACAAGAAATGCAACGAGCTGGTGTAGTTTGTCGTTGCGTACGATGTAGGGAAATTCAAGATGCACGAATCACGAGTCACGAAATACGAGTCACGAAATACGAAGCAAATGATGGACAGGAATTATTCATCAGCATTGATGAAACAAATTTAGATAAAATAATCGGACTATGTAGATTAAGATTTCCATCAAATCCAAAAAAACCTATTTTTAATGAGTTAAAAGACTCCGCAATTATTCGGGAACTACATGTTTATGGCAGACAAGAATCACTAAAAAAAGATAGTAAGAATTCATCAAAGACACAGCACTTAGGATTTGGTAAGCAATTGATGCAAGAAGCAGAAGAACAATCTAAAAAAGCCGGATTTAAAAAAATTGCAGTTATAGCTGCAATTGGAACACGCGAGTATTACAAAAAATTAGGATATGAACTGGAGGGAACATATATGACAAAAAAGCTATAAGAAAAATTGATATCGGAATTAAAATCCCAATATTTTAATCAGATTTTGATGCCTCATCTCCCAAATCATCATCCTTTATTTCTGGTTTGTTTTTACCAGAGATAAGACTGAAAGTAAGAACCCAGACTGCGGTTGTAAATACATGGAATAGACCAAGAAGATATGATGACGCACAAAGAATAATAACTCCGACAACCCCTATAATAATAAATAAAATTGTAGAAAGGACGACTGAGGTAAAGTAATTCATCACAATAACAATCAGCATAGGAATAATTAAAACCAACAGAATATTAATAATCACCCTTGCACTGATTAATACTATTAGAATTAAAATCAAAAAAGTTCTACGAAGATTTGAAATAACCAAAATCGTACTTTCACTAATAGCCTTCATAAGTCCCCTATCATCCATAACAATAAAATACTCAGAGTATGTGAATAAAAAACTCACAATTAATCCAACCGCAGCTATAAAAAGTAGTATTGGCAATGCAACAAAAAATACACTTTCACCCCACCATCTTAAAATAAAAGACCCTTCTGTAAAAAGAGTAGTGATTCCAAATGAACCAGTAAGAAGACCAAACTCAAACATAGGAAAAAACCTACGCACTCCTATTTCCACAGAACCATCTATCGGCTTGTAATCTTTGATTTTCATAATAGCGCTTATAAGAACGCCATTAAAAATAGGTGGAACTATTATATATCCAATAAGAATAAGTATGCCTACTATGATTAAAGTCATTGAAAGCGTCGGATGACCACTAGCGATAGACCATATTGTTCGAACTGTTCCAAACACATCTGCGTCATGCTGATCAGAGAATAATGCAGAAGTTTTGAAAGCATGATATTGATATGCAAGGTATACGCTACTGACGATTATCGAGAAAAAAGCCGGTACAATACCATACCAAATGAGTTTTTTTAGATGCACCTGTGTAATTTGCCAAGCTTTTCTGACAATATCACGACTTCTCATATATTTTTTGTTTTTTATCACCGACAATTGTAGCAAAACATAAGGAAAAACACAATAAATCCTCAACCTCGGAATATTCCCCTTAGCATACGAAATCTAACGGGCAAAGCCATTGTTATTAGAGAAAACAGAGTTCTTGAAATAAAGACGTACTAATAAACCCTAAGCTCGGGAGGTAGGATTCGAACCCACGAATGCCAGGACCAGAACCTGGTGCCTTACCACTTGGCGACTCCCGAGCTTAAAGTTCATTAAGTTATAATAACTAATTAAATCTATTCAGATTCAGATTTTATTATATCAGCGACTGTTTGTATAGTCTTTTCTAATTTTCCTTGAATATTTTCCACCATATAATCACAATCCCTGGCTCTATTGAACTCACGATGCATACTTTCCTTGCGTTTCTCGAGCTCATCTGCCGAAATTGCAGCACGTGATACTATTCTATCAATTAATTCAGCTTTATTTGGCACTGTAATAAATATCGTTACTAGATTTTCTTTTGGAACAACCTCTTTAATACTATCAAACCCCTGAATATCAACCTCACGCACAACAGTTTCACCTTTTTCTAAACTTTCCATTACAGGTTTTTTTAAAAGACCATAGTAATTGTCTTGATGTACTACAGCATATTCCAAAAATTCACCATTTTTTATACCCTCTTCAAACTCCTCCTTTGTATAAAAGTGATAGATATCACCATCTCTCTCCCCTTCTCTCATAGCTCTAGTTGTGGCAGAAAGAGGATATGTATATTCAGGATGCGCCTTCATTAAACCGTGCATAACTGAGCTTTTACCTGATCCTGACGGCCCTACGATTATGATTAATTTTCCGTTCATTTTTAATTGAAGATTTCGTGGGTGCATTTTAACCTAAAAATTAATAATGGTGAATGGAATATCATTGACTTTGATGCCCTGGAGTGATATAATAGTATGATACGTTCATTGAAATTATAGCGGGGAGTAAGTAGAGAAAATGATATTTTTGATTTAAGAATTGTGATTTTGAACTCATTAATCAGAATTCAGAAATCAAAAATCACAAATAGCATTTTCTCTCCCTACTTTTCCCCTCCATCTCTTGGTAAAAAGCCAGGATTTGTGAGAAAAGTAGTTTCTCCTCCCTCCGAATAAAATCGGAGAGGGGTAGAGAGACAAAAAAACAAAAATAAACGAAAAACAAAAAATAAAATTTTTTCGCGACTCAGTAGCGATCAATAAAAAACTGGATTTGATTAGTAGGGAGTCTCTCTCGTTTTATCTGCCATTGGCTGGATATCTCGGGAATCTGACCACACCCTAAATGGGTTTGTGTGTCGTAAGGGCGTCGAATCACCTCTGTTGTATCAATATTTTAAAAAGATCTGCATGTGTAAAATTCCGACGCTCTTTAATTATAAAAAAATATATTCAATTAATATTTATTACCACCCTTCATTTACTACCTACCCCTAATAAGAAGGGGTACTATATATTATATATTAATAACTATAATAAATAGATAAAAACATTAAATACAGCAAAACGTCAATTTAATAATTTGGCTTATTTATGCTACTTTATTTAACAACAGTGTACATTCGTTCACTTTTTTCTTGCATTGGTGAACAAATGTTCTTACAATAAAAATGTCAGTTAACAAAAAAACCCATGCTAACAAGTTTCATATTATCAATTTTACTAATCGCATTTGCAATCGGAGTTCTTATTGCCTTGGATGCAATAACAAATGTCGGAGCAAATATCGTAAGATCAATTCTAAGATTTACAAGAAGGTCAAAAATTCTAACCGAATACATACTTCGTGCCTATATTCGCTACCGAAAAACTATTAACAAGCAAATTATATAATTATGATAGCAAGTACACTAATCGCAGGCTTTATTATTACTACAGTACTTGGGTTCTTTTTTATTGCTCATATTACCCTTTAATTTACTAATCGGAGAGTTAATTGTAATCTTCGTAAGTAGCATAAAAAATGCTAATAAGAATATAATGAATGTATAGTTCAAATATAAAATATAAAATCGCTAATAAATATTATTAAATTAAAAAATTATGATTGATACAATAAAAGAAAAACTTTCCAGAATAAGAGCGTTTTATAAACAAAACAAAATAATGCCGACATATGATGAACTATGTCTTATTTTCGGTTTTAAATCTAAAAACGCAGCATTCAAACTAGTTAAAAAACTTGAAGAAGATGGTTTTGTGGAAAAAATGGATAAAGGAAGATTAAAGCCAGGACCTAATTTACTTGGGCTACCAATGTTCAACAGTGTACAAGCAGGAATGCCAACCGCAGAAGAAGAAACTCTTATAGATCATGTTGATTTAAACGATTACCTTATTTCAAAACCAGATAAGACAGTCCTTATCAACGTGCGTGGCGACAGCATGCTAGATGCAGGAATTCAAGAAGGCGACAAAGTTATTGTAGAAGTCGGAAGCCCTGTAAATATAGGCGATATAACAGTTGCGATAGTAGACGGCGATTACACAGTAAAATATTTCGATAAATCAAAAGATGGACAAATAATCCTCCAGCCAGGCAACCCAAATTATCAACCAATAATCCCACAGGAGGAACTAAAGATATTTGGTAAAGTTATTGGAGTAATTAGAAAAGTCTAATAAACTTCTTTTAAATAACATTCTTCACAATAAACTTTTTCAGGGCGATCAGGATCATAAGTCGATTTGATGTTTTTTAGGCATTTAGCACATTCTCTTTTATACACCTCTCTGGGGTTTCTCAATTCCATTCTGTCCACATGTCGCTGATCAGGACACCTGCGTGGTATTGGTATTCCGCCATTGCGATAAAATTTAAGTTCCTGCGGGATTATTTTATAAAATTTGCCAGACGCTTCACATTTAAGGATCTTTTGAGTGATTTCATCAGGGACATCTTTTATGTTATCAGGTATCTGATAATCGGCACCCTGATAAACAGCTGCTTCTTCATCCTCATGCCAGTTCCACCCTCTCTTTAAAACTTCCTGCTTTGAAAGCGGATAGTATTCATTTGCGAGTGATTCGTTGTACCCATGCGGAGAAAATTTAACAGGGAAAAACATACCCCACTCCCCTGTCTTTTTCATATGCTCAATAATCCTCGGCACAAGTTCCTCATATTGCTCTTTTGTATACTGCTTATTAAAAACACAGTACTGTTTTCTTTTTAATCCGACACATCCGAACAAGTCTTTGGAATGAAATATCTGCTCGCAGTAAAGAATATTCTGACTATGGAACCCATACAAAGTATAAGCCATATTATATGTATCAATTGTACCAAGAGTTTGATAATTGAGTTCGATCTTAACGTACATATTGGATGAATCATAAACATCTTTCATCTCCACACCAACAATTACATTCCTGCAATCCTCACTATCATTCACATCATAACAATCAACACAATTTTTTGAATTTAATATAAAATCTCCCGTGCTATTTTCAGAATTAGTTATATTCGCATATTTATGAATTCTTTCCCTCCTCATCTTATCTAAAATTTCAGATGCTTTTTGAAAATTCCTATAAGAACCGATAAATTCACCTATCCTTTTTTTATACTCGTTTTTATCCAACGGCTCATTCATAAAGTAATACTCTTTGTTTTTCAGATTTGTACATAAGAAACAATTTTTGCATCCACTTAAATTTTCAGAGAACCAACAGTCAGAACAATTTGTACTATATGAAAGATACTTACAGTTATAGCTATCATAAACATTAAAACACTGATAGCAAAGTTCACTATCATATAAATAACTACAATCAATAGATGTTTTGCATTTTTGAAGAAGTTTACCATAGTAACAATCTTCACAATACTCAGAAGAATTTATCAGATGACAGTTATTACAATAACCTGTACCTGTTGTATAAGGGCTGTTTTCATTGCCGACCTGCATTAGCGAAAGCCTAGGTACCGCCTTATGAAGCTCGGCAAACTGCTCAAAAAAAGGACGGCTAAAATCAAAATCACGACCGTAATCCAAGGGGTCCCATCCATCTCCGTTCCATTCTTCCTGAGTGTAGACTTTATATGGTTCACCCCAGGCTGGTTTATTGCTATAAAGTGTAACCATCTGCTTACCGGATAAATCAGATTTTCTTTGATATAAAAATTGTTCATTTCTATGAGCTACTCTACCTTGTGAGCGACATTCCGAACACAAAACCGGTTCAGGCATAGTGTATTTCTTGTCGCCATACGTGAATTTCATTTTCTCAAGAAACTCGATTTCATCAGGATAGATATCAAAAGATCTTTTACACTGTTCACATTCCTTCATTTATCGTAAATTATAAAATAATAAATGATTGTGTCAAAATTATATCACACATTGTAAAATTGTCCATACATACTAGTAATATAAAATTTGTAATTTACAATTTTTAAGCTTGCATTAGCCATTTATATTTTATATAATATGTGTAGAAATATTTCTACAACATGCTAATTTCAGACCTCGAACAATTGGGATTAACCGAAGAAGAGTCAAAGGTTTACCTTGCGATTTTAGAATTAGGCGGTTCATACGTAAGTTCAATAGCTAAAAAAGCAGGTGTACATCGAGTAAGCTGTTATCACACATTAGATAACCTAATCAGAAAAGGCATTATTAGTACTTTTACAAAAGATAATATAAAATACTTCTCAATTGAAAGTCCGAGGATTCTTGTAAATCAGGCAGAAGAAAAATTTCATCATGCAAAAAAACTATTGCCAGAGCTCCTTTCAATTACCAACGCCTTAGCATACAAACCTAAAATTCAATATTATGAGGGGTTACAGGGAATTAAGAATATTTTTGAAGATACACTTACCGCCGAAGATGAATTACTAGGATACACCAACTTATCTGAATTACCGGAGGTAGTTACTATTGAATTTTTAAAGGATTATGCAAAACGCAAAATTGAGAAAGGAATTAAGACACGCATGCTCTCTCCTATTTCAAAGCATGCCATTAATTATACAAAAAAATATTATCCAAAAGACTTTGATAAAAATTTAGTGGAAATATTCTTTATAAATCCAAAAGAATTCTTATTTGAATATGAAATAAATATTTACGGAAATAAAGTTTCGCTAGTTTCGCTTAATCCAAATGAATTAATGGGGATGATAATAGAAAGTCCGATTTACGCAAAAACACAACGCTCAATTTTTAACTTGGCATGGTTAGGGGCAACAAGCTTTATTGCACGCTAATAAACTTCCTTTAAATAACATTCTTCACAGTAAACTTTTTCAAGGCGATTAGGGCTATAAGTTGATTTAATGTTTTTTAGGCATTTAGCACATTCTCGATTGAAGAGCTTTCTCGGATTTCGTAATTTCAGCCTTTCTGTGAATCTACAATCAGTACATTTTCGTGGAACGGGATAATTCATCTGTTTGTAAAATTTTAGCTCGCTAAGTAATACCTTATAATTCTTTCCACACTCATCACACGCAAGAACCTCATCGCATATATTATCAGAAACAGATTGTATGTTATCGGGAATCTGATAGATTTGAGGCTTGAAATCACGTTGGTCCATATTATGCCATTTCCATCCACGCGATAGCACTTCATTTTTAGATAAAGGAAAATAATCCTGAGCAATTGTTTCGTTATAGGCAAATGGTGAATATTTTACAGGAAAAAACTTACCCCACTCACCGGTTTTTTTCATATGCTCAATAATTCTTTTCTTAAGATTATAATAATCAGATTCGGAATACTGTTTATTAAAAATACAGAATTTTTTATGACGCAATCCGACACATCCAAACACATCACTGCAATTCTGAGTAAGATCGCTATACCATGTATCAATCGAAAACCAATTCAGTGTACTGAAGAAAACATTCTCACCAGCCGTACTCATTCCCTGATAAATATTACGAGCCTCAGTAGCAAAACTGCAATCCCGAATATTGTATAACTGATGAACTAAATTAAAAGCATAGGAACATTTTTCACTCTCAAAAACATCAAAACAATAATTGCAATCATTAGAGTTACTAATATAATCACCCAAACATTTCTCCGAATTAAATATGTGCACATATTTATGAGGAATATTTAAATGAAACTGCCGAAACAATTTTTTAACCTCACTATAGAAATTATAACTTCCAAGATTAAGAGAATTAATCTTTTTAAAATATTCCTCCTTAGTATGTGGTTGATTTTTAATATAAAAATCTTTATTCCGTAACCCTGCACATGCAAAACAATTTTTACAACCAATTAAATCATATGAGAAATAACATTCAGAACAATTTATAAGATCCTGACTATAAACACACTTGTAACAATTCTCAGCATCTACTAAATCAATACACAAAGTGCAGTCAGAAAGCCAACTCGAATTATAGACATCGATACATCTATTTATCCAGTAGCTATGCATGCTGTTTTGATTCTCATCAGCCGCAAATAGAAGATAGCAATCTTTGTTACCAATACACTGACTGCAGAACTCACTATTAATTGATTTTGAATTATTCAAAGTTTGGCGTGGCACCTTATCTCGCAACTCAAAAAACTGTTCAAAAAAAGGACGTGAAAAATCAAATTCACAACCATAAAAAATTGCATCCCATTTATTCCCCCACCAACAATCAGAACAATAAACAGGAAACGGTGTATTAATTGAGAATATGGAAACTACCAAGTTACCGCATAAATCACAATTTCTGCGATATAATACTCTTTCATTCCTATATGCGATTCTGTTTTGATGCCTGCAATCTGGGCATAATTCAGGCGAAGGAAAATCATATTCCTTATAAAATTTAATATCATCTGGCAAATGCTCGAACTGTGATTTGCATCTAACGCAGGTATTCATATATAAATATCTTATCAGTGGTTTACAAGTTTATAAGAAAAATAAAATTCGTCAAAAATCAGCAATAATAAACGATTAAATCAAAAATAAACGCTAAAAAAGCCATAAAATACCTCTAGCATTTTCCCACAAAATTGAGAAAATTACTTATTCCAGGTTTCCTGAAACATATTTTTCTGCATTCTTGCGATTAAAGGATCTTTTATAACAATTGCACGATTGCCAAGATTTTTATCTTTGTGCCACACAACAACCTCATCATCAAAAATATACGAACAATAATCCTGATTTTCTTTATCAAGACAAATTTTAACATTACGAAGGTCTCTTTCACATGTTGGCAAAATATAATTAACATAATCACCTACTTCCGTCATAACGGCATCAACAGACTTACCCATTTTATATCTTCTTTTTACCCAATCTTTCTCTTCATCCTCACCAATTACATCGATTAATCGTTCAGGAGAACCGTAACAAACAAAATGCTCCCAGTCTTTATGAAGTATCTTAAAAGCTTTTTCTTTAATTAAATTTTGGTCAGTAATAATTTCAACAGGATCTTCGATATGACTAAAAGCAGTAAGCCCCATAAGATCACCCATAGACTGAAGTTCAAGTTCTACTTTTCTAAGCCGTCTTTGTTCTTTCGCGAGTTTCTCTGCGACAGTTCGAAGTGATACTGTTTCAACATTCTTACGCCAGTTTTCTTGTGAGGAAGTAATCAGACCTAATTCTTTTAAATTCTCATAGGCACGATATGCAGACGCACGTGAAAGCCCTGACTTCATTTGAAGGTCTTTAATAGTCAGTTTTGGATTACGATGAGCTGTAAGATAAAACTTAGCCTCCGAAGGCGTCATACCAGCTCGACCCAAAAGTTGTAATACTCGTCTTTTGATATCCATAGCTACATTTTACCACCTTTTTATATATTGTCAACTAGTAGACTTCTTTTAAATAGCACGATTCACAGTAAACTATCTCAGGTCGCTCGAGTGAGTAAGATGACCGGATTGACTCTCCGCATTTATCACATTTTCTACTGAAAAGTCTTCTTGGGTTTCTGAATTTCAGGCGGTTTGCATTTCGGCAATGCGGACAGTTTTTTGGAAGCGGTAAATTTTCGTTCTTATAATACCTTAATTCCTGATCGATAATCTTATAATTTTTTCCACATTCATCACATGCAAATATCTCATTTGTTACGGATAAAGGAATATCGGATATATTTTCAGAGAGTTCCGTGTGAGAAATAGATTCTTTTCCTTTTGTAAACGGAAGGTCATCTTTCCATCTCCATTTTCTCCTTAGCACTTCATCTTTTTCTAAAGGATAAAAACTTGGAATGACAGATTCATTGTATGCAAAAGGCGAAAGATGTGCAGGAAAGAATTCTCCCCACTCACCTGTACCTCTCATATGTTCAACGATTTTCGGAAGCAATTCCTGATACTGTTCTTTGGAATATTTCTTATTCAGAATGCAATACTCATTCTGCCTTATGCCATCACACCCAAATCCATGAGAAAGATTATAACAACAATAAGAGTAAAAAAGATCGCTTCCTCCATCACATTGAATAGAAAAAGCGGATGATTTATTATTGCAGACAGAATATGAATCATAAATGAAAGAAGCCCACCCAATATGATAACTATCCTGGCAGTCCTCGCAATCCGAATCCTCAACATTAATACAATCTCTACCATTATACAACTGATAACAATTATGACAGTCTTTGGACTCAAAAATATAATCACCTGTACAATTCTCGGTTTTATCTTGAATTGAATATCTGTGAGGAAGTTTTAAACGCAAAGCATTCAACTTTGTTTTAACCGCATCAATGTGCTCCTGTTTCTGAAGATCAAATCCTTTCAGACGCTTTTCATATTCGTCTTTGGGAAGCTTCTGGTTAAACATATAATATTTTTTATTGCGAAGGCCAACACAACCAAAGCAATTACTGCATCCACGACAATCATAAAGAAAGAGCGAATCACTGCAATTGTGTGAAAGAATACAGAACTTTGAATTCTGTGAATCATTGCAATCGGTACATTCATAACACCTTTCACTTCGAAAGCAATAACTACAGTCTATACAATCCCTACTGTGATACAGCCAATAACAATGAATAAGTGATTCACTTTTATAAATACAATAACTCAAATATGAATTCCGCGAATCCCAGATAAAATTGCAGTAATCGGAATTTTCAGTATTCACAGATATAAGAGGTAATTTTGGCACCTTATTAAAAAGCTCCACAAACTGTTCAAAGAAAGGACGTGAAAAATCAAATTCCCTGCCGTAACTCATCGCGTCCCAATCATTCCCCCACCATTCATTTTTACTGTAAACAGGAAAATCTGTATTTGATGGATATATTGAAATTATGGATTTCCCCGTCTTATCACAATCTCTTTTGTATAACGTCATCTCATTCCTCCATGCCATTTTTCTGCGCATACGGCACACCAAACACTGAGTCGGCTGAGGAACCAGACCTGTTTCAAAATCACCCGTAAGTTTTTCTCTCAAAGCATTTTCTTCATTCGAAATTTCAAACCCTTGATTACACTGTTTGCAGTTTGGCATTATTGCATTTTATTAATAAAACATTTCTCACATAAAATTTGACTATCACCAACACTATCAAAAGAAGACTTAATTACACTTCCGCATTTATTACACTTAGCATCAGACAATTTTCTTGGTTTTTTTCTTTGCATTCTCATTTCAAAACGCACATCTGGATGAAAATGCGGAATTGGAAGATTTAACTTTCGATAAAAACTCAATTCACCCTTTTGAATTTTAAATGGACGCTTGGTTTGCTCGCATTCTATTGCCCAATTTAGGATTTCGTCAGGGATATCAGCAATTGAATCAGGCAAACGACTTGCTGGAATAGTTTTTGTAACATTTAATACTTCATCCTTTTGTATTTTCCATTCCCAATCATTATTTTGAACTTCTTTTTCGGACATAGGATAATATTCATTTGCGATTGTTTCGTTATATGCGAATGGTGATATTTTAACAGTAAAGAAATTCCCCCACTCACCAGATTTTTTCATATGTTCAATAATTCTAGAAACGACCACTTTGTATTCCTCTTTTGAATATTGTTTATTTAAAATACAGTTTTCTTTATGCTGAAGTGAAATACAACCAAAAGAATTTTTTACGGAAAAACATAAATTGCAATAAGAAAGATCTGAATTATGCCAGCAAGAATCACAGGATATACAATTAAAGATCCCAGAGCATCCTATTGTCTCATAACAAACTTCACTTTTATCATACCCCATACATGTCATGTCCATTGAATCATAAGTCTCATCAATCTGACACGCATAAGCAATGTCTTCACAATTGGTGCAATCAAAACAATCACGGATATTCTTACAATTATTTAAATTATCTCCGATAGAATTTTCACAGTTAAGCTGATAAGTGGATCTTACGGGGAATCTGTTTGCAAACTCACCAAGAAAAAACTCACGGGCTTTTTGAAATCCAATATAATTATTAAAATTTGAACTACTTAATTGCTTTTCATATTCTTCTTTGGAATAAGGCTTGTTTAATATGTAATATTCCTTGTGATTTAAATTGGCACAAAACAAACAATTCTTACAACCAATTAAATCTCGTGAAAAATAACACGAATCGCACCCGTCACAATGTTCTAAATAGACTGAGCTATAACAATTCTTTGAAAAAACATTCTCGTAGCATAGTTCAGAATTATAAGTAAAAAGATAATCCAGGCAAAACTTATTTTTAGTTGAATAACGACCATACATCGAATCTTCTTCGTAATGATTTCCAAAAGTTAAATAGCAATTTTTATTAGCAAAAGAATAATTACAATAATCACTATTCTGAGATTGCTTATTTACTATCGCCAACCGTGGTACCTTCAACATCAATTCTCTAAATTGATTAAAAAACGGACGACTGAAATCAAATTCAACACCATAAGAAAGTGGATTCCATTTATCACCCCAAAAACAATCCGTGCAATAAACAGGAAAAATTTTATCAGAAGAATAAATTGAAATTATATCCTTATGACATAAATCACACTTTCTTTTATACAAAGTCTTCTCATTCCTCCACGTCATACGGCACTTATTTCTGCAATCAGGACACATTTTTGGCTCGGGGGCATCCATTCTTTCATAAAACTGCCGATCCTTATCAGTTATCTCGAACTGCGATTTACATTGATTACAAATTTTCATAACATTTTCCTTTGGGCTTCCCATTAACTTCCTATAGACTTAGTCAATTGGAAGTCCATTGGAAGTCAATTGGGATTTAATAAAGTGTTTTAAGATAACATTCCTCACATCCAATTCTCTTGTATCCCCAGCTTTCTGGATAATAAGTGGTTATTTTCTTTTTACAACCTGGGCAAGTTATTGTGCGCGGAGTTAAAGGAGGGAGCTTTGCAAATCTTTCTTTATTTCTTTCCTCAGGATGTACATCGGGAAGTGGAAGATTATGTTTTCTATAAAAATCCAATTCCTGTTTAGTAAATGTATAAGGCTGATCCGATTTAGAGCACTTAAAAACCTTACCAACCAAATCATCTGTAATCCCTTCGGTAAGATCGGATAAAACAGGATAATTTTCTTCTTCTTTTTTCCCGTTTGGTACTTTTTCAAAATATCCCCCCTTTTTCTTTATGCCAGATTCTGTTTCGTTATAAAAGAAGCTACCGAGAGAAAGATTAAAACCATTGAAAGCAAATTTATAAGGAAAAAACTCACCATATTCGCCGTCCTTAATCATCTTCTCTTTCAGTTTCGGCATAATTTTCGCATATTCCTCTTTTGAATATTGTTTGTTAAGTATACAGAATTTTTTACGCTTAAGACCTACACACCCAAAACAATGAATGCAGTTAAAACATTGGTCGATGTATGCGCTATCGGAACAATCAGAGCAAAACAAAGCAAAGCGGATGTTGTTACAATCAGTGCATTGGCACACTTCATAAGATAGTTCTCCATTAAGTAGCCCTGTACAATCTACACAATTATTTGTTTTAGGTGATCGATAAACATGGACATCATTTTCTGCATCCTCCATAAAATACGCATCATGACAATTTCTGCAATCAGTTATATAATTCCCATCACAGTTTTCCGTATTCAAGTTATGGTCTGCTTTATGAATGGCATCATTTTTTATGTGGTCTACAAATCTTTTTCGTAACTCATTTAAAAATGCTCTGGAATTTAAATGAAGTGATTTTATTTTTTCTTTATATTCTTCTTCTGAATATTGCTTGTTAAAAATACAGTATTTTCGATTGCGAAGATTCCAGCACATGAAACAATCACGACACCCACTACAACTGTATAGAAAATAGGAGTCACTGCAATCACGACAATCTAGTGAAAATTTTAAGTTATAACATTTAAAACAGTAAGTGCATTCATAAGATTGGTCCATGTTATAACAGTAAGTAAGATCCATACAATCTTTTGAATACAATACACGATAGATATACATCACATCCTCACATTCCAGCATCGACCTGCTTAAATATGCGTTCTTACAACTCCATACATCATCCGCATAATCACAGTTTGTATTATTTTTACCAAGCTGATGAAAGTGCGGAGTCTTGCTTTGAAGTTCATATAACTGTTCAAAAAAAGATTTATTCCAATCAATTTCCATTTCAGGAGGATTCCAATCATCACCAAACCAATATTTTTTTCTGAATACCGGAAAATGTGCATCAGGAGAATAGGTTGAAATAATATCCTCACCTGAAAAATCACATTTTCGCTTCTGTAAAATTCCATACGGCCAAAATGCCAACCGACGCTGACGTCGACATACAGGACACAAAGTTGGTAAAGTTAATTTCAATTTATCATAAAACTTTGGTACTTGGATTTCAAACTCTGATTTACATTGTTTACAATTTCGCATAGAGGATCGTATTGAGGATCGTATTGAGGATCGAATTGGGGCTCGTATTGATCTATTCGATCTCCTATACGATCGCCCATTCGAGCTTCTATTCGATTAATTAATAAACTTCTTTTAAATAACAACTCTCACAATAAATCCTCTCTTGTCTTTCTGGCGCATAAGTTGTCTGAATATCACACTGACATTTATCACATTTTCGTTTATAGATTTTTCTCGGATTACGAAGTGAATTCAATTTCGTATGTCTGACTTCGGGGTGAAAATGAGGAACTGGAATGTTGAATCGTCTGTAAAACTTTAATTCGTGAGGTTGAAGTTTAAATAAACGTCCTGTCTCTTCGCATTCAATAGCCCAGTTCAAAATATCATCAGGTACATCATTAATATTATCGGGAAGACGACTGGCAGGAATTGTTTTTGTAATATTTTTAACTTTATTTTCAAAATCTTTCCATCTACAGCCTCTATTTAAAACCTCTTCATTTATTAACGGAAAATACTCATAAGCAATTGATTCATTATAAGCAAAAGGAGAAAGCGTAATTGGAAAAAATTCACCCCATTCACCTGTACCTTTCATGTGCTTAATAATTCTTAATCTCATTTCTTTGTATTCAGATTCAGAATATTGTTTATTTAAAATACAGAACTTTGACTTGGAATGAAATCCATCACACCCAAATCCATTTGATAAATTAAAACAGGAATTTAAATATTCAGAAAAAGGGCTAGCAACAGGACAGCTGGAAAATTTAACTTCACGATTACTTTCTCCACCACCCATAATTTCATAACACAGTTCAATATCCTTATCGTGGTCTGTTAAATCGATTGAATCCTTCACGGCTACACAGTTATCAAGATATTTACAATCTTCAATATCAAAACAATCAAAACAATATTGTGCATTTTTGCAATTTTGCAGATAGTCACCAACTGAATTCTCACAAGCAATATTGTTTTGATATTTTTTAGGAATAGTTTTATTAAATTCTGCGAATTCAGTTGCAAGTTCCTGAGGATTTTTTTTCATATATTCCTCAACTTGCTTTTCATAATCTTCTTTAGATAGCTGATGATTCTTAATGCAATATTTCTGACCTGATAAACCAGAGCACATAAAACATTTTTTACACCCAACACAATCACTTAAATAAGTTGAGTCTGAACAATTTCTACAGTTATTCAAAAACTGACCATTGTAACAGTTTGAACAATGAATACAGGAGTACATTATTTCACATTCATTTAAAAAATTGCCATCAACAACATCTTTGCATCTCTGACTTTTCCAAAGATATAGACAATCTTCCAAAAAATAACTTCCCGGACTCATATATACATTCTTACTGTAAGCCAACCAGTTCGCATAAGGACAGTTCTCATTCTGCAACTGCATCTGTCCCATTTTAGGAACGACTTTTAGAAGCTCATCATACTGTTCAAAGAAAGGACGAGAGAAATCAAAATCACGTCCGTATGTCCTTGGATCCCAATTATCACTCCACCAGCATTCTTTACAATAAACAGGGGAATCATAGTCACCGTTGTAACAGGTAATCATATTTTTATTACACAAATCACATTTAAGACTATATAAATTACTCTCATTCCTCCAAGCCAACCTTCTTTGGAGTCTGCATTCTGGACATAAAGTTGGTTCAGGTACATCAATTTTGGAATAGAATTTCCTATCCTCATCGGTAATTTCAAATGATGATTTACATTGTTTACAATCTGACATAGTTAGTAGCGAGAAATCCGTTCCGAACAAAATAATGCCATTAGGCTGAAATGCAGTGAAGAAAAAAGTTTGTTCAATTTGAGAAGCAAGGCGGATAAAATTGTAAAACTTTTTCGGATTTCCCTATTGTTAAAAAATGAAAAATGCTAAATGTTAAATGAAAAATTAGATTAGCGGTTCCTCAAATTCCTGTTCCATATCGGGTGCCATATTATCCTGAGTAAAATCCCCTGCCTCATCCCATTTGGAAAGAAGCTTTTCTACATCAACGCGCGGAGTGCAGTATTTTTGTCTTGATTGTTGTTTTATTTTTTCAGTAAGGTCATTTGTTACAGGTGGTACATCAAGTGTACGTCCGGAAAAAGCTTCACGGATTTCACCATCGACGGACATTTTTGTATAGAACTCACGAACGCCAAGGTTGATAATATCGCGTTCTTTAAATATTGGAGTATATTCATTTGCAAGAACCTCTG
This sequence comes from Candidatus Peregrinibacteria bacterium, assembly GCA_016932505.1. Lineage (GTDB taxonomy): Bacteria > Patescibacteriota > Gracilibacteria > UM-FILTER-43-11 > UM-FILTER-43-11 > JAFGCT01. The sequence goes on along the minus strand of JAFGCT010000005.1, from coordinate 1,087 downwards.
CGTCATCTGCGCCAACTCTAAAAGAAACAATAGAACCAACATTACCAAATACTGTTTTTTGTACAACATTGATTAGCTGACCCATATATTGATGAGCAAGTGTAAGACTTAAGCGATATTTTCGCGCTTCCGACAGAATTTCCGCAAAAGTATCAGTCGCAAAATTCTGGAATTCATCAATGTATAGATAGAAATCTTCACGATTTTCCTCGCGCATATCTGCCCTTTGCATAGCTGCCTGATACATTTTTGTAATTACCATCGCACCCAAAATCTGGGAATTTTCTTCACCGAGTAAACCTTTTGAGATTTTCATGAGAAGAATTTTCTTGTTGTCCATAATCTCACGAATGTTGAATTTATTATTCGGCTGTCCGACTATATTTCGAATCATATTTGTACTTACAAGCTGTCCGACTTTATTAAGTAAAGGAGTGATTGCCTCTGCATCAAACTTTTCACTCCATGCGGCAAATTCAGAAACCCAAAAGTTTTTAACAACAGAATCCTGAATTCGTGAAATAATCTTTTGACGGTAGTTTTTATCAGTAAGCATTTTAAGAATAGAAAGTACCGTAGTATTCTCACTATCCAAAAGCGCAAGTGTTGTATATCGAAGTACGTGTTCAAGTCTATCGGACCAATTACTTCCAAAAAGTTTTTTAAAAATATCAATAAAACCAATTGTTATCTGCATTTTATATGCCTCACCAACATTTTCCAATGGATTGAAAGCAATTGGATTATCTATATCGGAAGGATCAAAAAGAATCACGTCATCAACTCTGTTTTCCGGAATAAAACGCATTATATTATCAATAAGGTCGCCATGAGGATCAAGCACACCAACACCCTTACCAGCTTCTAAATCTTCTTTTATCAATAATTCCAAAAACTTTGACTTACCCGAACCAGATTTACCAACTGTATATAAATGCCTACGACGGTCGTCTCTTTTTATGCCAAATTTAACAAAATTATTATGATAGTTTGTAGTTCCAAAGAAAGAAGTCTCCGGAGTTCCACTCTTAGGAAGATCCTGTGGTGGTTCGTGTTTTTTTGCTAAAACATGAACAATATGAGGTGT
>JAFGCT010000039.1 GCA_016932505.1 Candidatus Peregrinibacteria bacterium | reverse complement strand
TACACCCACAAAAACCGGTTACACATTCAGTGAATGGAATTCATCATCGGATGGAAGCGGAACGACTTATGATTCATCAACTGTTTATTCTGTCGCGGGCAGTATTACGCTTTATGCACAGTGGACGACAATTACATATACGTTAAATTATTCAACTGGTGGTGACGGCGTGCTTAGTGGTGGTACATTTCAAACCGTCGTACATGGAGGCAGTGGAGCATCCGTAACGGCAACTCCGAATTCAGGTTATAAATTTATAAGATGGAGTGACGGAATAACCGATAATCCTAGAACTGATACCAATGTTTTCGCTGATTTATCTGTATCAGCTGTTTTTGATTATATAACCCCTCCCGGAAGTGGAGGGGGTTATAGAAGCGTAGTGAATAGTCCTGTTAGCAACATTATTCCCGGAACAGAAAAAACAACTACGAAAACAACCGACACAAAAACCTCTGTATCGGATCAACAATTCCCAGATACAGACAGCGCACATCCCGCTTACCAATCACTTATAAATTTGAATAAGAAAAACATAATCGGTGGCGATGCGTTAACAGGAAATGCAAGATTAAATGACTTTATTAATAGAGCTGAAATGGCCAAGTTAACCTCTTTTGTACAGAAATCTGAAACTAATAATGCCTTATCATTTCCAGATGTTAATAAGGAAATATGGTATTACAGCTTTATAAATACCGCTCAGAAAAAGGGGATCATGGGCGGTTATGGTGATGGGTTTTTCAGACCGGATAATTTTCTTAATTATGCTGAATTCTTTAAAATACTCGCTATAAGCCTTGGTTACACAACAAAAGTCGAAGCTGAAAATCAGGCTTTAGAATCAGGAAAAGAATGGTATGCGGTTTATATTGAACTGCTTGATAATAATCAAATGCTACCGGATTGGGCAAAGGAAAAATCTGTCGCGGATTTCGTTACAAGAGGTGAGGCATTTATGTTATTTGATGGGGCATCTGGGGAATAAAACTGAATTCAGCTAAAGCTAAAAGCTTATCACCTTTGGTGATAACCTTTTACCTTGGTAGCCTGTCCGCCTCAGGAGGAGGCCAAGGGGAATATTCTCCCCCGATGTACATCGGGGTCCGAGTCTCGTAATATTCATTCCCTTTCGACTTCGCTCAAGGTCATTTCATTTACTCGTTCGAACCCGTGATTCGATTCGCTTTAACTCCGTCAAAGCTAAAAGCTTATCACCTTTGGTGATAACCTTTTACCTTGGTAGGGCCAAGGGGAATCGAACCCCTGTTGCGGGAATGAAAATCCCGAGTCCTAACCACTAGACGATGGCCCCACGTGGATTCGTCTGTGCGGAGAAATTATAGCGAGTAATTAATAAAAGTCAAAATTTAATTTTTTGGTTTTGTATATTTGACTTAGACTAAAGTTTTTAGTACGTTTATAACCTTACATTTTATTTAAATACTATGCCTGAAAAAATTAATAGCCTTATTAGCACAAGAGATCCCGATGAAAAAAATGTCACTTTAAAAGAAGCAATTCGAACTAGCCAGCCATCCGACGGTGGACTTTTTACATTTAGTGAATTTCCGGAACTCAGTGATTTTGAAATTGCCCAGATGTCAGATTTTTCTTATCAGCAGCTTGCTAAAACACTTCTTGGTAGGTTTGATTTTGATTTACCTGAGGGAAAATTAGACGAGGTAATAGATAGTGCATATGGTGAGCAGTGGGAAAGTAATGACATTACACCTGTTCAAAATATGGGTAATAATCATTATCTGCTTGAACTTTTTCACGGTCCGACACAAGCATTTAAAGACGTAGCACTTCAGTTTCTACCTCGCATTTTATCTGAATACAGAAGTGAAGGTGAAATAATGAGAGCTCTTGGTGCTTCATCTGGTGACACAATCAGCGCTTCACATTATGGTGTAGGCGGAGTTGATGGCCTTGAATCGATTTTTCTTTTACCGCAAGACGGTCCAAGTGAATTCCAACAGTTACAAACAACGGCACATGGTTTTAATAATGTTATGACAATCCTAACAGAGGGAAAATTTGATGATGGACAGGCGGTTATAAAGAAAATTTTAAGCGGCTCAAATTATACTGATTTTAAAAAAGAAAATAATTTTGTATCTTTCAACTCTATTAACATAGCAAGAATTATGGCTCAGATAGTCTATTATTTTAAGGCTTATCTTGATCTCGTCAAACAAGGAGTGGTTGAAACAGGTGATTATGTTAATTTTTCAGTTCCATCTGGTAATTTTGGTGATGCGCTAGCAGGTGTTTACGCAAAAAAGATGGGGCTTCCTATCAATAAAATTAATATAGCTACTAACGAAAACAATGTTCTTGAAAGAATGATAAATGAAGGTATATATGAGCCAGCAGGCGATGTTATTACAACTCGTGCACCTTCTCAAGATATAAAAGTATCAAGCAACTGGGAAAGAATGCTTTTTGAAATTGTTGGGAAAGATCCAGAAAGAGTAGCTGAATTAATGAAGCAGTTAAAAGAAAAAGGAAAATATCAATTAACAAGTAATGAAAGAAATAAAATCAAACGTCTATTTACTGCAACCACAACAAGTGACGCTGAAATTGATAATACTATTGCAGATGTTTATGATACTAGAAAATTTGCAATCGATACACATACAGCAACTGGTGTTGACGGTGCGGTGAAGGCATTTGGTGCAAATCCGGATATTCCTACTATTTCGCTAGCAACCGCTGATCACATCAAATTTGATATGCCAGAAGGTGTGCCAGTGGATACTAAAAAGCTGGAAAGACTGACAGCAAATCTAAAAAAGAATGACGAAGTTTATCTGAAATCTCGGGCAGATGAACAATCTTTAGTTACTGCAATTAGAGATGCTGTAGGTATTTTAGAAGAAAAGCGTTCAAATTATTCTGTCTAAATTTCCCTTATATAAGCCGAATAGTCAGCATGTTTTTTGGCGTTGTATTTTTTTAGCAAAATTACTCTTGCTATTTATTAAAAACTTTGCTATAATATTATGAAGACTTAGGAAAAAAGAAGATCATTTACATAATAGTTTCAGTGAGAAGAATCTGTTCGAAAAACAAAAATCAAAAAGCTAGTTTTCTTTTCCGCTCCCGACTTGTCGGGAATACGGAAGAAATCTGCGGTGATTCGCGGATTTCGAACAGTTTTCTCTCACTGACAATCGACGAGAGCAGTCTGCCTTTGAAATAAAAACAAAATCAGCATTTAGCTTACATTTGGTTCTCATTCTTCGTAGTTTACTACGTTGAGTGAATTTGCCTTGTGTTAGCTAGATGTTTTGTCTAGTTTCTCTGGCAGTCTGATCTCGTTGATAATCTTCGGTGGGATAAGTCTGTCATTGAAACAAAAACAAAAAGATACATGCAGTTTTCATTTAGATAATACTTTATGTTAACTGGATGTTTTGTTCCTATTTTCTCTGACAGTCTCATCTCACTGATACCAATCAGTAGGCAGAAATCTGTTCGAAAAACAAAAATCAAAAAGCTATTTTTTTACGCCTCCTGTTAAAAGGAGAAACGAAAGGAGTCTGCGGTGATTCGCGGATTTCGAACAGTTTTCTCTCACTGATTGTGTTTTATAACGGCTTGAGCTTTCATACTTTGTAGCTTGCTACAGAGAATGAATCGACTCATTTCGTTATCGCTTGGATTTCTCAGCACTTCCAACCAAGTACTGAGGTTCTAAGCTGCACTTTCTGTGGGAGTTTCAAAAAAGTCTAATTCAGATGTAAAAGTCTGGAGGAGGCTTTTTTGTTAAATAACAAAATGACGAAATGGCTGGAATACTATATAATTATTTCGTTATCTCGTTATTTTGTAACAATGTTATTATGGACCCAAGAACAGAAGCGTTATCACCGGATTTAGTTATTAGTAAGTTTTTTGCCAACGTTTATAAATGGATGACTATTGCACTTGCAATTACTGCATTTGTGGCATGGAAAATCGCAAGCACTGAAGCATTTTTTACTTATCTTTTGGCTCATCAGGGCATGTTAATAGCACTTATAATTGCTCAATTCGCTGCAGTAATTGCGCTTGCGGGCTGGGCACACAGAATGTCATTCGGTGTTGCGCTCTTTATCTTTTTGCTTTATTCCGCACTTACGGGAATTACCTTTTCATCAATTTTTATCGTTTACTCAGCAGCGATGATTTCCAAGGCATTTGTTGTTACCGCAGGAATGTACGGAGCAACTGCACTTTACGGTTATACAACAAAGCGCGATATATCCGCATGGAGAGGATTTTTGTTTATGTCGCTTATAGGAATTATTATAGCTTCAGTAGCGAATTTTTGGATGCATAGCGACTATATCGATTGGATGATAACATACGGCGGAATCATTGTTTTTGCCGGATTAACTGCCTATGATCATCAAAAACTTAAACAATTTGCACTTATGGATGTAAACGGTGCGAGTAATCTGGCAATACGCGGTGCGCTTACATTGTATCTGGATTTTATAAATCTATTCCTACTTATTTTAAGGGCAATGAATAGAAGATAATAAAAAATAGCACGTCAAAAAAACCATGGTGATATGCGTAAAGGTTTATATGCCTTTAGCTTTCTTTTCAGAGCTCACAACTGTATTAATTAAAGCTCTATGTTTTTTTAGTTGTTCTCTTAATTGGATTGCAATTTCTTGGTATTCTTCAGGGACATCATTTGCCATCATTCTGATCCCCTTAACATCAATAACCATACCATTAGGGGTTTGTATAAGTTGTTCACCCGTATCCAGAGTAACAAGGACAATATCCTTATCAGATTCTCCATGCCCTATCTCCCTATGCAGATCAATATCTATTATTTCACCCATATTTATTTTTATTTTTCTATTACTATTATATCAAGTTTTAAGAATTTTATCAACATCAGTATTTTTTATTGAATCAAAATCCAATACTTGATATTCTGCAGTCCTATGAAGAAGGTAATATTTATTATCATAGGTTTTTTGTTTTTAATGTCCTGTTCGCCAAATGAAGCGGATTTTAAAAGTGATGTTCCGCCTCTAAATGAACGAATTACTACTCAAAATAATGAGCCCCTCAACAACCCCTCAACAACCCGTACACCCGAAATCAATTTATATGTTCCATTCTTCTCACAAGCTCCCGATGGAGACTGGGGAATGCCGTGGCAGGAAGCATGCGAGGAAGCATCAGTGATTTTGGCTTATTATTACGCAACCGATCAGTCACCGACAAAAGAGAAATTCAAAGCTGACATCCAAAAACTCGTTGAATGGGAAATTGAAAATTACGGTCAGTACGAACATACAAATATCGACCAAACAGCCAGCATGCTAAGTGAGGTTTTTAAATTTCCAAATTTCCATATTTCCACAAATCCCACAGTAGAAAATTTAAAAACAGAACTTGCTCAGGGGCACGTAATAGTCGCCCCATTTGCAGGTCGCCAGCTCCATAATCCATTTTATTCCGGCGAAGGTCCGCTTTATCACATGCTAGTTATAAAGGGTTACGATGAAAAAAACTTTATTACAAACGATGTAGGAACAAGACGCGGGGAAAATTTTATTTATCCATATCAGGTAATTCTCTCTGCAATGCATGAATGGCATGATGACGACATTAAACTAGGTGCAAAAAAGATTATAGTTGTAACTCCTTAGTTTTTTGGTGTAAAGTTACATCTTGTAACTAAATCTAAAATAATGCGCGAAGATTTAAAATTTACAGTTATCTCAAATCAAAACCCAGAGGGGATTCTTTATGGTACCAAGGGTATGACTGCAAATGCAGATCATTTAGAATTTGTCGTTAAAAGAGCAGATACGCCTGGCCACGCAGGTGTAATGAAATGGAAAATCATTGGATTAGCAAATACAAACAGAACTTTATTACAAGAAGTAATAACAGAGTCTGGATTAAAAATTGTAAGCTAGTTTTTAGCCATTTCCTTCCCCTTTAATACAAGCGGAAATACCATGGCTAGAATATTGACCTGAACGAAAAGCCCCGCTGAAAAGCTTACTGGTATCGCATAAATACCAATAGCTGGTGAGAGGACTTTTGCGCCTATAATCGTGAAAATTATTATAACCGTATGCAAAGCAGCTGGGATTATGGTGTTTTTAAGCGAATAATAAGCTCTGTGATAAGCATGCATAAGGCTTTCTAGTGGTATTGCGATACAATAGACAACTAATACACTGGAAAGCAGGTCAATATCAGATTGCCCAAATTGCCCACCGCCCAAAAGCAACCCAACAACAAATTTACTTAAAATCGCAAGGGCTACGGCCGCAAGTGTCGTATAAACCACTGATTTAAATCTATTTCTTTTAAAATCCCGTCTGAATTTTTCAAAATTTCCCTTACCTGCATCATGTGAAAGTGTTGGATACATAGCCATAGCTATTGCAATTCCAAGTAGGCTGACAGGCAGGCTCATAAAATTCCGTGCGTAATTATAAACAGCTACACTACCCTCTGGTAACTTCGTTGCAATACCGGTAAAAGCCATAAGCATTACAAACCACATGCTGTACTGAAATATTTTTGGCAGGGTTAGTTTGATTGTTTCTTTTATTTCCGGTGAAAAAGTAAAATCTATTTTATTTTTAAAGTGATATTTCTTCTTTTTAAGTGGAAGAAATCTGTTAAGCAGGTGAAGAAGAACCCCGATTACCGTTCCCATAACTAGGCCCACAAGCCCGAATACTGGAACCAGAAAAAGTACGCCGATGATTATTCCTATGTTATAAAGCGCTGGTGAAAGCCCCCACCATAAAAATTCTTTCACGCTAATCAGTATCCGGCCGTATGAATTACTTAATGTAAAAAGAACAGGGGACATAAGTAAAACCCGCGTTAGCAAAATATATTGTTTCAAATCTTCGCCTATAAATCCCGGTACGAGCAAATGTGCGTAAAGTGGTAAGGTAATGCCGACAATCAAAGCAATAGCTGTAATAAATGTTACGCCCCATGTAATTATCTGATGTGCATATGCATAGCCAAGTGATTGTTTTTCATCATATTTCTTTGTAAAAATAGGAACGAATGCGGCCGAAAGAGCAGTGCCAACAAGCACTCCGAGTATCATATCGGGGATAACAAATGCGGCATTATAAATATCCAGTGTGCGGGAAAGCCCAAATTCATGCGCAAAAATCCTATCCCTAAGCAGTCCGAAAAAATACGAAAGTCCTGAGCCAAAAGTTAAACTCCACGATGAATGGAATATTAATGTTTTGATATTTCCAGGTTCACGAAGTTGTTGAATGTATTTTTTTATCACGAATTTATCATAACATACAACCCCTCATCTCGTCCCGCTTAGCGGGGCTCGCCACCTCCGATTTAATATGGATTTAGAATTGATTTTTTAATCAAATTTAAATCTATTCTAAATCGGGAAGGTGCCCGTTAGGGCAGGGTTTTTTTATATTAGCCCCATTCTATTACTTTGTTTTTTGCATTTTCCCCCCAAATACAAAGTAGAGCCACTCCGAACTGTAAACTGCCCATATTTCTCATTTATATGAGCTTTTGCTTCATCGACTTTTTCGCTATTTAGAGCCTTTTCCGCACCCTCAAATAAATCATATTGCAAACTTTTTCCATCCGATAATTTACTTAAAATAACTCCTGTGCTTCTCCATATATGTCCACTGGGAATCTGATTTATTAAAGATTTTAGAACTTTAGCTATCTTAAAAAAATCAGCGGTGGGTTTAGAAAATTGGTATGGGATTCCATAAATCTGAAAATCTTTGTTTCTTAAGTGCAGGGTTATTTCACTGGCAATCATTCTATGCCTATAAAGTGCGTTAAGCGCGCGTTCAAGATGAAAAAATGCCAACCCCTCCACCATTCGCAAATCACTCACGGGTTTTTCAAAACTACTTGTCCGCCCAATATTTTTAGGCGGTGGCGGGTCGGAAAGTATAGGGAAAGAAATTTCACCCCTTAGCTCCCGCCATAATAAAACCCCCATTTTACCAAATAACCTCTGCACAAAACTTTGAGGCATTTTAGCTAGATGTAGACAATTCTCGACTCTGTATTTTTTGAGTAATTCGCCTCTACTGTAGCCTATACCAGGCACATCAGTAACAGGTATTTTAGCTAAAAACTCATCAATCTTTCTGCCGGAAATAATTGTAGTACCATCCGGCTTATTAATTTCACACCCCATTTTAGCCAGTGTTTTATTTACGGAAACACCAACACTAACCGTTATACCTAAATCATTCTTTATCTGTTCCCGTATTTTGTCTCCAATTTGGTCAAAAGATTTTCGATACATTCCCCTAAGTCCATTCATATCCACAAAAGCTTCATCCACAGAATAAACTTCCACAACTGGTGACCATTCGCATAAAATAGCCATCATTTGTCTGCTTATAAGTGTGTAATATCTAAAATCACCCTGAATAAACACACCATTTGGGCACAATTTTTTCGCATCCCATACAGGCATAGCGGTAGTTACCCCCGCAATTTTAGCTTCAGGGGATTTTGCAAGAATACAACTATCTAACTTACCCAAAACCATTAAGGGTTTACCTCTTAAATGTGGATTCCGAGCCAGTTCACAGCTTGCAAAAAAGGCATCGGCATCAATATGCGCGATTGTATTTGGCCAATTATTTATCATATTTTAGCTTACAGGGCTTAGGAGCTTACAGTTTAATAAGTAATAAGCTCTTAAGCTTTGTAAGCTAGCGGAGCAAATAAGCTCTAAGTTAATATTTTCGTACCACCCCCTTAACAACTCCAACAAGTGAATGACTGGCATATCCATCCAATGGAAGGCTTGGGTATTCCGGATTTTCAGCATCTAAAAAGAATTTGCGACCGGTTTTACGAAGAGTTTTAACTGTAAATTCACCTTCAAGGTTTACTACTATAATCTGACCTGGGTTTGCATTTGCAGTGCGTTCCACAATTACTATATCACCATCGTTTATTCCAACATTTATCATACTATCGCCTTTTACTTTTATAAGCATTGTACTGTTCGGTTTTTCAATCAAATACTGATCGAGAGACATTCTGTCATTAGCTTCTTCTTCGGCAGGGCCAGGGAATCCAGCTTTAACGGATTGAAAATAAGGCATTCCTAAAAAGTTTTTCCCGGGGATTATTTTATGCCCTTTTCGCTTTAAGAATCCGGCAGTTATAAGCTTGTTTATAGCATAAAAAGCAGTACTTTTGGATTTATACTGAAACAATTCGCGCATTTCGTCGTATGTGGGCAAGTCGTTGTTTCTGCGATAATAATTACGTAGTTTTTGTAGTTGGTTTTCGTAAGTCATAATTTAGTTTATTAAAAATTTAAGATTCAAAATTCAACATTCAATACTTTTTTATAAAGTTTATATTTATTGCATAGTATTTCACTATATTATAGAAATAATTTTAAATCTTGAATTTTCTAATTTTGAATTATATAGAACATTTGTTCTAATTAATATAACAACCAAAATATTATAGAACATTTGTTCTAACTTCAAGTATTTCAAATTGACTCAACTCAATGTTCGATTGCCGATAAATATTATTCGCTTGCAGGTATTTCCGGACAATCGGGGATTACGAGTATAGGCATCATTCCAAGGTGAAAAGTCGCCTCAATCGCCTTTTCCATTTTTGCAATATCAATAACCGCTTTGTCATAATGACCGTATGTAAAGCTTCTTCCATATAAACGGCATTCCACATAATCTCCTATCATTTCCAGCATAATTTTACCCCCTCCTTTTATTTCTTTTTTTATTCTTGGGCTTTCTGGTCTTTTTATGCCAAGCTCTGCCAACAACAGATTGTGAAAAATATAACGATAAACCGGAGTAACTAGTGCATCGTAAATACTACCGAAAGCTTCGGTATCACCCTTTTTTGCTGATTTAACCAG
>JAFGCT010000038.1 GCA_016932505.1 Candidatus Peregrinibacteria bacterium | reverse complement strand
GCAGGCGAGAAGTTAAGAGTTTGTCTCGCGATACCCCAGTAGTTTTTTGCTTACTTTTTTGATAACAAAAAAGTAAGAAGCAATGAGCAAAGCTACAGTTTATAGATAAAAGTAGGTATTACAGCACAAAGGTAAGTCGCCCGCCTTTGCGGGCAATATAATAGGCAGGATTTAGGTAGAATGATTAGAGAGTAGTATTCCCGTACAATGTATGTTGTGCCCAATTGACTGTTGAGGCTATAATTGGTTTATGAAAACTTATAACAAAGACCTATATAAACTTTTTAATGAAATAGCTGACCTTATGGGAATAATGGGGGAAGGTTTTTTTAGAACGCGTGCATATAGGGAAGGAGCAAGAGTTATTATGGAAGAGGCTGAGCCTATAACAAAAAAAAATGCCAGTGAACAGGAATTTTTAAAACTCCCTAGGATTGGTGGAGCTCTTTCTAATAAGATGATGGAATATATTAAGACAGATAAAATTAAGTTTTTGGAGGAGCTGAGGAAAGAGGTGCCTAAGTCAGTTAGGGATATGCTAAAAATACCGGGGATTGGACCTGGTAGAGTAAGGAAATTATATTTTATGTCAGGTATTAATTCTAAAAGAGAACTGATAAAAATGGCAAAAACTGGAGAGTTGGAATCTTTGCCGGGATTTGGTAAAAAAACCATTGATAAGATTATTCTAGCAATAGAAACGGATCAGCAGAAAAAGAAAAAGCATAAGAGATCGGAGGTTGAGCCTATCGCAAAAAAATTAATTAATGCTATTAAAAAGATTAAAGGAGTTAAAAAGGCCGAGATAGCGGGAAGCTTTAGACGTGAAGCTAAACTACTTGGAGATTTGGATATGTTGGTAGTAGGGCCTAAGTCGGTTACAAAAAAGACAGAGTCAGTAATTAAAAAAATCTTCCCCGAACACACAATGCTGGCTAGTGGAGACACAAAAGTATCACTCATAATTGCCCCTGAAAAATTACAGATTGATGTAAGATTTGTTCCAGAAGAGAGCTATGGAGCTGCGCTTTTATATTTTACCGGTTCAAAAGAACATAATGTGATGATGAGAAGGGTGGCTATTGCAAATGGTTATTTATTAAATGAGTATGGACTATTTAAAGATGGAGAATATGTTGCAGGTGAGAGCGAAAAAGAAATTTATGATAAACTTGGAATAAAATATATAAAACCTAAAAATCGAAAATCATGAATTACAAAGATGTAATTAAAGTTTTAAAGGCAAATCCCGATATTAGTCTTGATGAAGCCAAAAAACAGGCTTTAGAAGCTGGCGTATCAACTGGTGATTTTTATAATGCTTGGAAGAAAGCAAATAGTAAATTTCATGAAAAAAGAATATTGGAAATTATCAACATATTAAATAGTAGAGATGGTGGAATTGGAACTGATGAATTAAAAAAGGAATTTAAACCTAAGGGCTATTTAGATGACGAAATAGATCTGGCTGCCGCTCTTCAGTATGCACAAATAAAGACTGGTCCATTCTCTTCAATCGTTACTGTTTTCCTGATTCTTATTTTAGGAATTGCGATAACAACGCTTGTTAATTTAATATTTGGCTTAGGTGAAGATATTTTGAATATTAGTTTCTTCATTATTCTTTTTGGTGAAATTGCATATATGGGTTATATCGGAGCCCAAATGTCAAAATATTTCGGCAAAATACTCGCATCGGATTTTAATGGTGAGGAATTAAGAAGGGTAGAGGCAAAGAGCATGCTAGATAAATGGAAGGCGAATGGCGCTTCGTATTTAAAAAGATCGAATGGACGTTTTCATCAGATGTTTAAAATTGAATATGACGGCAGGCCTACTTATTTTAGCAATTACACTTATACAATAGGTTCTGGAAAAAACAGAAGGAGTTATACTTATTTGTTTGTTGTTCAAAAAACTCATAAAAGTTTTCCATCTGTACAATGCTATAAAAACAGCATGCACTTTACCTCATTTATTCATGGCAAAGACATTCAACTTGAAGGAATTGAGTTTAATAAGCTATATAAAATAAATAGTACAGACAAAGAATCTGATGCTTATTATGTTTTCAATCCAAGGCTAATGAGCGCTTTAATAGAAAAAGAGAAAGTGGATGAAGTGTTTTTATTTGAAACAGTTGGTGATGAAATAATGGTCGGATTTAAACAAATGGGTAGTGCCGGCAGTATTTTTAGGACCAAGCAACCGATTATTAAATATGCAGATTATAAAAGAGAAAAGGATCATTTGATTAAGTGTCTGGATATTGCAACCGACTTAAATGATGTTTTATGTAGGGAAATAGTGGATGCTGGCGATAAGAGAAGTGTTGCTAAGGAGATTTAAGATTTGTGATTTGAGATTTGTGATTTGAGATTTGTGATTTGAGATTTATAATTGTGTTGCTGGAACATACGCTACTCGCCATTATTTTTTCTACAAATCATTAATAAGGGAATCTAATATTTTTTCTGACTGTGGTCGGAAAGTGCGGATACCCACCTTGCTTAACAGGGATAATGATTCTGGCGGTGGTCGGTGTTTTGGCATAAGTAGCGAGAAAACCGGTCTGAGCGAAGTGAGTCCCGCTAAGCGGGACGTAATAAAGCGAAGGCAAAAATATGTAAGATCTGCGGAGTATAACGGAGCAAATCTAAACATTTTTGAGGTTTTCCCTATTGTAATAAGTAGTAAAAAAACTAATAGAACGTTATCTACATACAAGAAAACTTGCATTTATCCTAATTTATTGCTATAATTATATGATAAACAGAACCTAATTTTAAACAAAATGCCGACTAAAACAAAAATCGACCCGAAAAAAACTGCCGAAGAAGCTAAAAATAAAGCTACGGCTACTGCAAACGCAGCCAAAGACAAGCTGACTAATAATCAAGTAACAAAAGCTGCAGGGGATGTATTTTCAAAAATTCAGGCTAAGACCGGTTTGAGTCAGGAAAAGGTTGATGCTTTCCAAAAGAGCTGGTTAGGCATGCCACAAACTAGAAAAAAATATGAACACCTAAAAGATGCTCCAGAGGTTGTTGGTGAAGAATTAATTGCAATGAGTAATGACATTATTGATTTTGTTCAAGGGCAAGGCGGAGGTCAGTCACATGTATTTAAAAAATTAAAAGAAGAAGGTTCTAGCTTTTTTAAACACCCTATTGATTACATCAGCGGAAAGGTAGACAAAGGTGTAGATAGCTTAATGGCAGGAAAAAACAAAGCCATGGAAGGTGCGGCAAAAGCTAAAGATATGGCAGGAAAGGCTACAGATGCTGCTGCAAATGCAAAAGGCATGGTCGGAAAAGCGGCAGAAGTTGCGGAAAAAGCAAAAGAAAAGGCAAAGAAAATTAAGAAATAATTTTCATATTACAAAATTATAAACAAAAAGTTCCACCAGGTGGGACTTTTTTATTACAAGATTACAAAATTCATTGGTATTTCTCTTTGTTTCCATTACAATAATTTTGTAATTTTCAATTTTGTAATTTTGTAATAATAACATGAAAATAAGTTTAGATTGGCTTTCGGATTACATTGATATTACCGAAAAAAATAATGAAAAAATCAAAGAGGTGATTACTACAAATTCCGCCGAGGTTGAAACTATGGAAAAACAGGGTGACCATTTGGATAATATTGTGGTAGGTAAAGTTGTCGATGTTAGTAAGCATCCAAATGCAGATAGCCTTATAATCGCTAAAGTGAATGACGGAAATGAAGATATTCAAGTTGTCTGTGGTGGTTCCAATGTAAAAGAAGGTATGCTCGTTGCTTTTGCAAAGATAGGTGCAATTGTGAAATGGCACGGTAGTGAAGTTGTAAAAATGGAAAAAGCAAAAATTCGAGGAGAAGAGAGTTTTGGAATGATTTGCGCAAGTGAAGAAATCGGACTTGAGGAAATGTTCCCAAAAAAATCTGAAAAGGAAATTGTAGATTTAAGTAGTTTGGATCTAAAAGTCGGTGCACCTTTGGCTAATGCTTTAGGCCTTGGAGATGTTGTTCTGGATATTGATAATCACGCGATTACAAATCGAAGTGACTTGTTTTCTCATCGCGGTTTTGCACGTGAGTTTGTCGCAAATGGGCTTGGCAAATGGAGAAATGCCGAAAAAACTATATCTAAAAGTGTATCGGAGGAACTTCCAAAAAGCACTTCTCCATCTCCGATTAAAATTACAATTAAAGATAAGGACGTCTGCTCAAGGTATATGGGTGTGTATTTAACCGATGTTGAAGTAAAGGATAGTCCCGACTGGATGAAAAAAAGGTTAATTTCCTGTGGAGTTAATCCTATTAATAATATTGTTGATACCACTAATTATGTAATGCTGGAACTTGGTATGCCTTTACATGCTTTTGATGTTGAAAGAGTAAAAGATAAAAAGTGGACGATGAGAAAAAGTAAGAAAGGTGAAAAAATAGTGACATTGGACAAACAAGAACATGAATTATTTGATGATGTTATTGTTCTTGATGATGGTCATGAATTGATTGATTTATGCGGAATTATGGGTGGTTACACAAGTGGAATTGAAATGAGTTCTAATAAAATATGGCTCATATCCCCTGTTTACAATCCAACCCTAATAAGAAGTGGTGGCAGAGGCCTTGGTCACATTAGTGATGCTTCGGTAATTTATGAAAAAGGTGTTGATGCTGAACTTGCAAGTGATGGGCTATACAAAGCAATTGAGCTTATTTTACATCTTTGTCCTAATGCAAAAGTTGCAAGTGAAGTTGTGGATATAAGAAATGAAAAACCAGAAAAACGTGAAATCAATCTTGTTTCATCTCAAATTAATAGACTTATTGGCATTGATATTGAACCTACAAAAGTTGAAAAAATTCTTAAAGATTTAGGTTTTGAAAACTCAAAAACCGAAGATGGATTTTTGGTGCAGATACCAAGCTTCAGACTTGGAGATGTGCATAGACAGGCTGATTTAATTGAAGAAATCGCACGTATTTACGGTTACGATAATATTCCTCTTTCAACTCCGGTTACAGATATCACTCCTGTTCCAGCAAATCAAAAACGTGAACTTCAGAAGCGAATAAAAAATGATTTAATTTCTTTTGGATTTAATGAAATTTATACATACGCATTTTTAGGTCCTGAAATACTTTCAAAATGTAATATGGAAGCAGATGAGGAAACTATTGAGATTATGAATCCTATTTCTGGTGATATGTCTCTTATGAGGCAAAGTCTTCTTCCAAGAGTATTGGAGACAATTTCTGAAAACCGCCGTTTTAGAAATAAATTCAGAGTATTTGAGCTTAATCCGACTTATTTTAAAACAGGTAATAATGAACATGAAGAAAGAAGTTCTTTGTTGGCAGCTACTGTAAATGAAGACTTCCGTGTATTACAGGGGGTTATGGAGGAAGTTGGTTTTAAAGTTATGCCAGCTCAACAAAACTCCCCACAACATCATCCCGGAAGAGAGGCGGACTTGGTAATACGCGGACAAGTAGTTGGTCAGATTGCGGAAGTACATCCTCAGATTCTTAAGAATTTTGATATTAAGGCACGTGTTACAGCAGCAAGTATAGACCTTGAAGCAATTTATGCCCTTAATTTGGATAAATGGCCAAAATATAAAGAATTTTCTAAATTCCCTACTATTCAATTAGATATTAGTATCGCTGTTCCAAGAAAAAGTTTTGCTGCTGATTACTTCAAAGTTATCCAAGGTGTTGATAAAAAGTTGATATCAAACATAGAGCTTATTGATGAATATAAGGGTGAAAAAATTGAGAAAGATAAAAGAGCCCTAACATATTCAGTTACTTATCAGGCAAGCGATAGAACGCTTACTGACGAAGAGGTGAACATTGTTCATCAGGAGGTTTTGAAAAAGCTTAGAAGTAGCGGTGCGGAAGTAAGATAAAGGATTACTCTTCTTCGGATAACATCTCTTTTTCAATTTCATCAAGAGATTTTCCATCTCTAAATGCCCTAGTTATTTTCAATGTTATCTGAGGACTTTCATGGTACCTTTTAGTACGTGCAACGACTTGGCCACTAAGGTTTCTAATTCTTTGCCTTACTTCTTCGGGTATATCCTTTATTGCGTCAGACGAAGGAATACAGGAGATTCTTGCTCTACTTTCTCTAATAACATTAGTGTTTTTTCTAGGCTGAATAAAGTCTCTGATTCCCAGAGGTTTTTTCATTAAATCAGAGCTGGATGGCCTTGCTCCCGGTGGAGTTGATGATATTCTTTTCATGTTGGGCAACTTAAAAAATAAGTGGGGGGTGAAAGCATTATATCATATTTGTATAAAGTGTAAAGTTTTTTATTAAAAAAATATTAAAATTTGACTTTAAAATCCAGGAAGGTATAATTTTTGTGTTATGAAAATAAACAACTTTTATTACTTTGGATTTTATTTTGAAGCCCGCTAAGCGGTATGTTGTTGTACTAAATTTCTTAACAATAATGTCCGCACACAATGCGGATTTTTTTAATTTAAACAATGCATTTCAATAATTTTGGATATTACAGGAGTTATCGCCCCGCTAAGCGAGGCTATTAATAAAATGATTCATACGAATCAAATTTTTCTGTAATATTTAATTAACTATAAAAATGCAAAACAATAATTCTATAACCGAACCTATTATGATAATAGTAATGGATAAAAACGCCTCTCAGGAAATGGTGGATCACGTGCTTAAAGTTGTAAAAGAGCATGATTTAAAACCTGAACCGATGTATGGAACACAACGTGTTGCAATTGGAGTACTCGGTGAAAAAAGTAAATTGGATGAAGGGAAAATTTCCCGCCTTCCTGGTGTAAAAGAAATACTTATTGTAAGCAAACCTTACAAAAGAGTTAGTCGGGAGTATCAGCCTGAATCCTCGCAAGTAAAAATAAATGATGATGTAATTTTTGGTGGAGGTAAGCCTGTAATTATTGCAGGGCCTTGCGGAATTGAATCGGAAGAGCAATTCAGAACTATTGCTCAAGGTGTTAAAAAACTTGGGGCTAATATGCTGAGGGGTGGTGCTTTTAAGCCAAGAACATCACCATATTCTTTTCAGGGTATGGGAGAAGAGGGTTTAAAACTTATGAAAAAAATCGGTGACGAAGTCGGTTTACCAATTGTAAGTGAATGTATTTCCGTTGACCATTTGGATTTATTTGCGGAATATGTGGATATGATTCAGCTTGGAGCAAGGAATATGCAGAATTTTGATTTATTAACAAAAGTTGCAAAACTTGGCAAACCGATATTGTTAAAGAGAGGACTTAGTGCCTATGTTGATGAATTTTTATTTGCAGCCGAATATATTTTGAATGAAGGAAATAAGGACTTAGTACTATGTGAAAGAGGGATAAGGACATTTGAAAATTCAACAAGAAATATTCTAGATTTGAATTCGCTAGCTTTAATTAAAGAAATTTCTCATTTGCCAATTATAGCAGACCCGAGTCATGCAGCTGGAAGATACGATTTAATCAGTCCACTTTCCCGCGCTGCTCTTGCCGCGGGTGCAGATGGTATAATAGTTGAGGTGCATAATAAACCAGATGAAGCTCTGAGTGACGGAAAGCAGTCTCTGACATTTGAATCGTTTGAAAATTTTATGAAAACAGCACCACAATATTACTGTCATCACGAATAGGGAATCGAATGGGTGCTCGAATAGAATGATTTAACACCAATCCGATCCACAATACGATCACCAATCCGAAATCATATGAATAAATTAATTTTAAATACACCACGGGGAAATTCCGAGATATTGGTTCAAGAAAATGGACTTAGCTATGTTAAAGAGTGGATTGCGGAAAAGCATCCTAATTCTCGTATTGTAATAATTACTGACACTAATCTTGGCGAGCTTTATAAAAATGAGTTGGCAGAAGTATTTACAGGAACTCTTACTTTAAGCGTTCCCTCTGGTGAAGATAGCAAAAAACTCGCAACAGTTAAGCAGCTTTGTAACGAATTAATAAATGAGGGGATAACAAGATCGGATGTAATAATAGGTTTTGGAGGTGGAATGATTACGGATTTAGTGGGTTTTGTTGCTTCAATTTATATGAGAGGAATTCCTTTTATTGCTATTCCTACTTCATTGTTGGCGATGACCGATGCTGCTATTGGTGGAAAAACAGGAATTAATCTTGAGGCAAAAAATATTTTAGGTACTTTTCATCCGGCAGAGCTGATATTACTTGATGTAGAATTTTTAAATACCCTTCCTGATAGGGAGTTTAAATCTGGACTTGCAGAAACTATTAAGCACGCGGTGATATTGGATGCCAGCCTGGCAAATGATTTAATGAAAGCTGAAGCTGAACTGGAAAATCTTGTAATGAAAAGTGCACAGGTAAAAATAAACGTTGTAGAAAGTGACCCAATGGAATCCGGGCTACGCAAAGTATTAAATTTTGGACACACATTTGGTCATGCCATTGAACAATCTTCGAAATTTGACTTATTGCACGGAGAAGCAATTGCTATTGGCATGGTTATATCTAACAAAGTAGCACAAAAGCTTGGTAAACAAAGCAAAGAAACAGGCAAAAAGATTAAAGAAATGCTTGAAAAATGGAAACTTCCATCTGAAATGCCCGAAGGAATTAAACCCGAAGATTTATTGAATTTAATTAAAATGGATAAGAAGAGATCGGGTGATAATATTTCTTTCATTATTGCACCTGAAATGGGCAAGTGGGAGGTTGTGGAACTAAGCGCGGAGGAGCTAATAGATTTAGTGAAATAAAAAAAGCAATCCGGGCTTGCGTGGAGTTTCCTCCACCCGAATTGCTTTTTCTTTGAACATAAAATCACCTTTCCTTTCTTTGATATAAGGCTACGCCTCGTAATACTTCGTTATGAACCCAAGTGCGACACCAACCAATAGGGACGGAAATGTACCTAACGACCCATTCCAGATCCCTATAAAGTTGCTGTGCCTTTCTTCGATTAATTTACCGATTGCAGCAATCAACCAATAAATCACTTCGATTGAGAAGCTTTTGACAACTGTGAGAAATTCCAAGACATCAATCTCCAGAAACTCAGGGATTTTCCGGGAGATGAGATTGTCCAGATAATAAGTATCCAGAAAATCCACCCAGTCCTTTGCTGTCATTCCTCTTTTTTTTGGCATTTTGATCTCCTTTTTTCAGATCAATTTTTTATATCTGTAATTCCATTTGTTTGTTATCAAACAGCCATTGTTTGAGTCTTTCTTCTTTTGCAATTGTCGCAGTCATGCATGAATCAGAGATTGTGCTGACTAAGGTAATAGAAACCGACGTGTTCAGATTGGTGAAATAAATATATTCCCCTCTTTCAAAACCAGGTATAGATTCCTCAAAACCCATATGTTCTGCAAGAATAAAAGTTCCAGGTTCTCCTCCGTCTTCCAATACCCATTCTGGTATATCAGTTCTTTTTATATCTCCAGATGACATGACGCCTTGTGTTTCCGGCATATGGATTTCGATTGAAAAACAATCATCCCTATTTTCTGATGGTAGGAATATTACGTACCCTTTTTGAAAAATTGTAAAAATTCCTTTTTTGACATATTCGGTTTCAAATCTCAGCTGATTCATATAAAGGCCTTCATCTTCAACACATGAACCAGAGAATTCGACATTCATTTCATCCTGAAAAACCGAGAAAAATAATGTTAAGCATTCATCGCAGATATACACCCTTGAGCCACAAAATATTTTTTTTCTTTCACTTTCATCGCCATTACAGAAACTGCATTTAAGACGAAATTCTCTTCTTTTTGACATTGTATTCTCCTTATTTAAACGATTTTCAAACGATTAGATTCGTTTCGGTGATTATTTCAAAGATCGTACGGATATGGAGTTAATAAATTTCTCCAAAGATCACGCAGGGGTGTAATTATAAGATTGTTTTAGTCTTATTGCAATTATAGACAATAAATAAGTAACAGGGGGCGATGACCTTGCGCCTTCGGGTTTCACGACAATTTATTTATGATAGAATGTCCATTGTGAACAAAATACTAATTTCTACACACAACTTCGGCAAATATAAGGAATTAATGGAGGTTTTAGATGACTTGCCATTTAAATTTGTATCGTTAAACGATGAAAATATTGAGGAAGACGTCGAAGAAAATGGTGATACATATGAGGCAAATGCGATTATTAAAGCGGAGTTTTTTGGTAAAATGACAGGGCTACCTACAATCGCAGATGATTCTGGGATTCATATTGATGCACTGAATGGAGAGCTTGGAGTAAAAACAAGAAGGTGGGGTGCTGGCGAAAAAGCTAGTGATGAAGAGTGGCTGGAGTTCTTTTTAGCAAGAATGAGTTACGAAGAAAACAGAAGGGCTGAATTTATTTCTGTCGTTGCTTTTTATAGACCCGGACAAGAGACTCTTACTTTTAGGGGTGAGTGTTTGGGTAAAATTTTAAGTGAACCACAAGTGGATTTAGAACACGGTATACCCCTTTCTGCAGTGTTTCTACCCGATGGTAAAGATAAAGTATTTTCCGCACTCAGCAAAAATGAAAAAAATGCAATTTCACATAGAGGAAAGGCAATAAAACAACTCCATGATTATCTGTTAAAACATTTTATCTAATGATAGAAGTTATAAAGGCATCTAAAAAACACATTCCGGATATTGCCAAAATCAATGAAGTGTTAGATACGCCTCATTTTTGTAGATCAAATAAAGAGCTGATTGAAAAAAACATTTCTAAGGAGCATTATTTTATTGCAGTTGATAATAAAAAAGTACTTGGCGCAATGGCTATTATACTGGATGAAGGAATATATGAGATAGATTCGCTTGCTACGTCACAAGAAAAAAAAGGCATTGGTAAAATGCTAATTGATTTTGCGGTTGAGAAATGCAAAAAAGAAAAAGTGCCAAAACTGTGGTGCTGGAGCCTTGCTAGGTACAAGGCTAGGGGATTTTATAAAAAAATGGGATTTGAAGAAGATATTCTACTGAAAAAACATGCTCATGGAGAGGATTGTTATTTATTTGGAAAAATTATTGAAATTTAAGTTTCAAGTTTCAAATTTCAAGTTTCAAATGTATAATAAACTCTCAAACAAACTCCAAATATGATTAATTTTCAGTTTTATAGTTCGATAGGTATAACTTTGGTTTTTTCTCTGGCAACAGCGCTTTTTTACTATTACAAGTATGGCAAAAGGGAAATTGCCAATTCAATAATCATTTATAGCCTTCTTGTTTTTTGTATTGTTTACTTTGTTTCTTTTGAAAATAATCTTGGACTTGGTATTGGACTACTTGGTATTTTGAGCTTGGTAAGATTAAGATCCACACCTGAGAATCCGATTGATATAGGCTTTGTGTTCTACTCAATTGCGATTGGTCTTTTGAATGCTTCTATTGGAAATATTGAAACAATTCTTGTAGTTAATTTGATTCTAACGGTTGTAATTTTATTTCTTTCTTCCGGAATTTTGTTTAATAAGAACTATATTAAAACCGAAATTGTGTTTGATGATTTAACTGCTGAAAATCTGGAAGATAGAGAAAAGCTATTAAAAATAATCAAAACTAAATACGGAATAAATCCTAAACAGATTAAAACAAAAAACATTAACTACCTAAAAGACTCAATTACCGTAGAAGTTTATTATAATGCAAAAGATTGTTAAAAATATTGATGGTCTTGATTTTGTCGGTATACAAAAAGGTACTGATTCGCTTTTTTTATCAAGAAAAGACTATAAATTTGTTTTGCCAGTTGAAAAAATGGAAGACGTTATTTCGTATTTAAAAACTGATTTTTTTTGTAATGAATTTGAAGAGGAGTGTGTTTTTCAATATCATAATATTTATTTTGATACCAATGACTTCAAGTTTTTCAATCAGCACAGACAGGGGAAATACAATAGGATTAAGATAAGAATTAGAAATTATAAAAACGGTAAACAAAATAGTTTTTTTGAATGCAAAAGAAAGGTTAATGGCGAAAACACAAAGAAGGAAAGAGTAAAAATTGATGCTGGGCAAAGCCATGAGAATACACTAAGGAGCAATATTGCATTAAAACATCTTGATAGATACAACTTGAATTCAACAGAACTAAGCCAAAAAACCCACATAACGTATAACCGTATAAGCTTTGTATCAAAACTTAGTGATATACGTATAAGTATTGATTTTGATTTGTGTGCGAAACTAGGAGAAGGAGAAAACAAAGAAATAATTCCCGGTTTTTTCATTCTTGAGGTAAAATCAAGTAAATACCCTGGTAAGATTATCAGTACACTTATAAGAAATTTTAAAACCCGCAAGGTCAGCTTTTCAAAATATTGTGTTTCTCTATGCAAGTTAAACCGAGAGTTGAAACAGAATAACTGGAAGCAAGTTCTTAAAAAATACACTTAATAAATGGCATTTAAATTAAGACACATATTGTTCGTTTTAATGGTTCTGGTAACCGGTTTTTTTGCATACAGAAATCTTTCAGCTGTTAATTCTGAAATTGTAATAAGTAATGCGGATGAGATGGCAAAAGTCGAGATGATGCAGGATAGTGATAATGACAAAATTTTTGATGAAGCTGAGCTGGAGATTTGGGGCACAGACCCAAACAATGGAAATACCGATGCAGATGAATATGCGGATTATATGGAAATAAAAAGTGGTTATAGCCCAGTTGATTCAAAGCCAGTTATTATTAATGCAAATAAATTAGCAATAAAATTTAATGCTGAGAAAAATCTGGAAAATGATATAAAAGAAAATGAAGGAAGATTGTTTTACAAGACATCAAGCGGAGAAGAATACAATTTTTTTGAGCAGGATGAAAACTTATTCAGATTTGAATACAAAAATCATTTAGTGGTTAAAGTAAATAGGGGTGTTTATTTTCTTGAAAACATTGCAAACAAGGAAGTGATATTTCAGATCTTCGAGGAAACAGATGATATGGTATTTGAGAAAAATGATTATCAATGTGAAAGCTATTCAGGTGAAAATCAGGACTTTTTGCGCAAAACAATATGCTTTTCAAAATATAATCCTGATAATGCTATTATTAATCTTGAAATATTTGGAAGAAAGGATAAATTTGCCAGAATTGAAATGGCAAAAGTATCGGCAAAAAGTGCGCTTAAATATAATTATGAAGTAAATAAATCCGATTTTTTTACTCGTGCTGAGGCTTTGGAGCTTGGTCTTACGTTGGCGTATCCTGAGAAAGATTTTAGCACTTATGCTGGAAATTGTTTTAAGGATGTAAACAAGAACCATCCGCTTTCGGGCTATATTTGTTATGCGAAAGACAATGGAATTGTGATAGGAATAGAAAATTCTTTTTATCCAGAAAACAGCGTTAATCTTTTCGGACTTCTTAAAATCCTCTTTAAAACTCATGATATTGAAGATATGGAATTTGATGAAAGCATGATTGACTTAAGTGTTTTCGAGCAAATGCAGACTATTCATTATGCATATCCTCAGATTGGCAAAGCTCTTTATGAAGGGCTCTTTGATAACATTACAAATAAGAGCCTTTGGTCAAATCAAAGTGTATCCAAGGGGGAAATTATTCATATTACATACAATTTTATCAATTGGATAAATGGAAGAAAAATGCGTAATTATGATATTTCTTCGGTGGACAACCCTGCTAATGCTATTTACATAAAAGAGGAAAACCCGATATATAATTTTAAAGAAAAAAATGAAATCGATTTAGAAAAAAAGTATGAAGTTAATACCAAGATAGTAGATAATAAGAATATTTATATTGAAGATAATGGGAACGTGCTCTTCCTTGTTATGACTACTGAAGACAAAATCACCAACGTAAAAGCTTTTTACAATAAGGATAAACTGGATATTGAAATGGAAGTTGAATTAAAGAATGGAAACAAAAAAACTTATGGACTTGATACTTCTGATGACCAATTTGCATTCCTTAAAGACGAATATTTCAAAAATGGCTTTCCTGCAATAAAAGACAAATTAGATGATATGGGGCTTCTTCCTAATTCGGTTGCATACCCAAAAAATAATTCAATCCCAAAGATAAAAATTTACATGGATGATAAGGATTTTGAGTCAATTTATATTCATAGAACTGCTAATTGGAGGTACCGAGCATATATGGAAATGACTTACCCGAATGGAGAAGTGGTATCAAAATCAATTCTCATTAAAACCCGCGGAAATGCGAATAGGGGCTACATCAAATCCTCTTATACCATTGAAGCATTTAGTGATTTTAAAGATGAGGAAAGTTATGAAGGTGATGAATTTTTAAAGGGTAATGATGAGTTCAAGTTAAGAAGTTTTATTAATGATGAAACATTAATTCACGAGAAATTGTATTACGATGCCTTTGCAAAACTGGGCAATATAGCTCCTGAATTCTTTGAGGTAACTGTGGATATTAATGGTATTCCTATGGGGTTGTATCAAGCAACTGAGCCTGTTAAAAAATCATTTTTTAAAGAAAGGAATATATCTACAGATAATTATTTTTATGCGCAAAATTCTGGTTCCGAGCTTAACACCAATTTAAAATATTATGACGATGATGCGACAACTCTTGCTCAGTATGATGTTTCCGGTAACCCAAATAAATTGATTAATTTTATTTTGGATTTGGAAGTTGATGATGAGGATTTAATTTGGGAATTAAATAAAGAAAATATTTTTGACTACGCAATGTTTACTTATTTAACCAATTCTAGTGACGCCCTTACTCATAATTATTATGTGTATTTGGATGATTCGACAAATAAGTGGAATATCTTTCCTTGGGATGCTGATTTGAGTTTTGAGGATGTACCCGCATATTCCAGATATGATTTTCTGACATATACAAAGAAGGACGAAGATACATTTAATAATTTGATTCGCTATCTTTTTAACAATTTAGATACTACTGAAAAAACTTTCTATATTGAGAATTTCAAAAAGAAGTGGAATAACAAAGTCGACTTGATTGGGCTTATTGAAAGCTATGAAGAAAAATACAACGATTACTTTGTATATGAAAACGAACTATGGAATGGAAAGCACATTGAAAGAATTAATTATGAATTCGATACCCCTTCCGCAATTAAAGATTTGAAAAAGGAAATAAATAAATTGAATAGTAATCTTAACTGGGAACCTGATGGTGAATAATGATGATATGGATGACATTATAGATGCCTATACAACCGAATCGGATGTAAATTCCGCACTTGAAGAAAAAAACGCGGGAGAGTTTAACGAAGAAGAAAGTATAAACGAAACAATAAAAGACTACCCATCACCTCAAAGAGAAATCGATTTACATCAGAAAACAAGTGCTGAAGCTATTTCGGAGATTGGCAGTTTTATTCACTCAGCAAATAAACAAAATTTACTGACTGTTAGAATTATTACAGGTAAAGGAACTGGCATTCTTTTAAATGAGACGGAAAAATATCTAAGTTCGTTAAAAAGAGATGGGCAGATTTTAAGATTCCAGAAAGAAAAAACAGGCGGTTCGTTTATTGTTTATATTTGATGACGAAATGACGATATGACCAAACGACAGGATGTGTAGGTCATTGCCGTATCTGAGATTTAACCATTTGTATGCAAAACATTAAATATTTGTTAAAAAGAAGCGGATTTCTTGACGTTTGTTTTTTGAATTGATACCTTTGATTAAAGACCTCCATTCTGCGAAAGCGGACTGGGCAGTTTGTGTAAAAATTTATTTAATAATTTTAATAATATGAAGAATACAAATAATAATATTTATCTAAAAATTGTGCTTGTTTGCCTAGTCATTGCTTTCGTATATTTAGGATTAGCATATGCAATGCGAGATAAAAGTGATTTTTGGTGTAGTTTATCATCTGGTAAATATGAACTTGTAATTAGATGTAGTGGTCGCGATGATTCCACTGGACGACCAACAGGTTGTGAAAGTGGTCCTGACCGATTATGTAGTGGCGGTTTCTTTGATAGCTATGGTGTAGGTAGACATGACAAATCATCCTTATCCATAATGAAAGCGGCAACAAATTAATGAATCATATTACAGCTTATTTCTATTACTAATTATATAAAATGAAATTACATAAAATATTAAAGTTCCTTTCTATCATGTTGTTAACACCTCAGTTATTATTAGTATCGTTATATCCTTTTTCAGATACATTGGCAAAAAGTCAAGTTGTCGATTTATCAAATCAAAACAAATGGACTGATGAAGAGATAATTGAACTTGGCTATATTCCAAATGAAGTAATTGTTAAATTTAAAGAAAATAAAATATTCGTTTAAGTTCAACCCCGACACATGAATATCTTTCATGTCTTGAGTTCGGATTTAAAAATTTAATTTATTTAATAATTTTATTAATATGAAGAAAACAATTGAAATAATATTTCTTATTATCATAGTGCTTTTTGTACTATGGCTTACTGCTTTCTTTTTAAGAGATAAAAATGAGTTTTTTTGTAAGGTTTCATTTGGTGAATTACGTTCAACCAATTTTTCTGATGTTATTACACTAAATGAAAATACTTATAATAAAAAATGTGTTGGTACATGGATTGTAGATAAATTTGGTAACTAAAATCTAATATTTCTTTTTTAACTTTTTTAAATTATTTCTTATGAAAGAAAATAGGCTTATAAAATTGCTTTCAAAAGTGATTTTAATACTAATTATTTTATTAATTTTACCCGTAACTTCCACAGTGGCAAGCAACAAAACAATAGAAAAAAAATGGACAGATGAAGAAATCATACAACTTGGTTACATACCTGATGAAGTTATCGTAAAGTTTAAAAAAAATAAATTAGATTTAAAAAAGGCATCTGAAAAATCAAAAATCAATAGTTTTACTGATAAATATAATAATGACCTTAAGGCAGAAAAAAGGCAGCTTAAATTTGCGAATATAATTGTTTATTTGGTTTGATTATTATTTGACATAATTAAATATATTGCTACAATAATATACTTTGTTTTTAAGATATATGTCTAAAAAATCTCGAAAACCATCGAATTCACCGAAAAATGGGATACTTAATCTTGATGAACCTACTAATAATAGAAGGAGGGATTTGTTTGAAATACTATTAGCTGAGGAAGGTAATGCTGATAAAAATAATGAAGTACCACCAGATGTATCGGATGATTTTTTTGAGGAACTTTTGGATAGTCAGACCGATGGTGAAATGTCTAAATTATTACGAGAAAAGAAACCTATCAAATCTAAAAAACCCAATAGAAATGCAATAGTAAAAGTCCTTAAGCATCATCACCCGATACAATCCACCTGCGATTTGCACGATTTGAATTGGGAAGATGCTGAAAGAAAAATCAGGCAAACTGTATCGGATGCTTACAGTTTTGGTTTTAAAAAAATACTGATAATAACAGGAAAAGGTAAAAGATCTCAAAACGGCAAACCAGTTCTTCTACCAAGAACAGCGGTCTTACTGCAAATGATGAAAAAAGAAAAACGCATTCTTGATTTTGAATTAGATAAAAAAGGTGAAACAAGGGGTGGAGGATATATTGTGTACTTAAAATAAATCCCGTACAATGTAAGACGAATTGACTATCGTATTGGGGGTCGAATAGAAAATCGAATTGAAAAATATCGATACGATCACCAATTCGATCTTCCATACGATCATCTATCCGAACTATGAAACTAGCAGACTCAATTAGACAATTCCTGGAGCACTGTGAGATAGAAAAAAACCAATCTGAAAAAACTTTGATTAATTATTCGCATTATCTGGTTAGGTTTTTGGATTTTGCCAATGACATTGAATTAAAGGATATCGATTTGAATCTTATAAAAAAATACAGACTGCATTTAAACAGGCTTGAGCCAAAAGCAAATGAATCACTGATGGTAAAAACTCAGAATTATCATATTATCGCACTTAGAGCTTTCTTAAAATATTGTGTAAAACAGGATTGGAAGAGCTTGGAACCTGAGAAGGTAGAGTTAAGTAAAATACCAGATAGAACAGTGGAGTATTTGGACCGTGAGGAGCTTGAAATGCTCTTTAGGACAGTTGATACGTCTAAAATCAATGGAGTACGTAACAGGGCGATATTGGAGCTTCTGTACAGTACCGGGCTTCGTATTAGTGAACTTGTTAGTCTAAATAGAGATCAAGTTAATTTAGAGCGTGGTGAGTTTCAAATTCGCGGAAAAGGAAGGAAGATGAGAATCGTATTTATTTCTGAAAGAGCAAAGGGATGGATAAAAGAATATTATAGTATGAGGGATGATGGATATGAACCGTTATTCCTAAATCATAGAAGACCGCGTAATGCTAAAAAGGGAGATTTGGAATTAAAAGGTGAACACCGCAGACTTACAGAATATACTATTCAGGAAATGGTTAGGGTTACCGCAAAAAAGGCGGGTATTGTAAAAAAGGTAACTCCTCACGTTCTTCGTCATTCATTCGCGACAGAGCTTTTGATTAACGGTGCGGATATTAGAAGTGTTCAGGAAATGCTGGGACATTCGAGCATTACTACTACACAGATTTATACGCATATTACCAATAAAAAGCTAAAGGAAGTGCATGACAAGTTTCATAAATAGTGTCTGCTTCTTATTCTGCAGATAATAGATTATATTGGCAAAAAGGCGGCAGTTTCGTATTAAGAAACATACCGCCTAATTGCTACTGAAAAAATAATGTAACTTATTACAATCGCGATAATAATAGGTTATAAGATAGCCAGATTGGCTGTTAAGTGCCGCTTGTTATAAGATTACCATGTTTTGCAAGCAGATTGTTTCTTGTTGTTGGGCACTGAGTTGCCTTTTTCAGACAAGAAAGACATATTATAGCGTTATATGTCATCCCCGCATTACACTCTCTGCAATACACCACTACTTCTCCTTCTTTTTCTTCTTTCTCTTCAGTTCTACTCATACTTGTCTCCCTCCATAAAAACGCGATTGCGTTGTTGATTATTTTTTTGCAGTAGCAAAGAATTGTCTACTACTCACACTCCTTGATTTACGAATATCGAATAGCGATTAATTATTTTAAATTCACTAGTTTGAAAATTTAAAATGAATCGTAAACCGATATTCGTAAATCATTAGACGTGAGAAGTAAGCTTATCTTAGCTACAAACTAGTTGTAAAAGAGCAATCTTGAAAAGACCTGAGGCATTATACTCATTTTGCATAATATGTCAATGGTTTTAATCTTAATTTTTTTGCTTACAATTTAATCCTCATAGTTCACTTATAGCTGTATTGACCTTTTCTTTTAAGCAGCCCTCCCAATTTACCTTATTTGGTATTGGTATAACTTTTTCACCTATAACAAGTTCAATATCATCTTTACCAGGACATTCATCAAAAAGTTTTTTCAATTTAATAAAAAAATCCTTGTCTACTTCCTTATTTAATACTATTTGATGAGCATTCGGATTTTCAAAAAGAGAATCACTGGCAAGTTCAGATACTTCATCTTCTTTAATTTCTAGCGCTTCTTCCGCTTCTGCAACTTCGTCATCCTGAATGTCCTGTCTAGAAGCTCGTATTACTTTTTCACCTTCTGTATATAAATTTTCACTTTTTGCCTTTTCCTTTAGTTCTTCGATAGTCATAGCCTCAACACTATTTATTACTATTTGCATTTCTCCTGTTCTTCTTTCCAGAATTCCATCAATTAATATTATTTGGTCTTCTTCAATTGAAGCAACTTTTGCATATGTCTTAGGAAAAGCAATAGCTTCCGCTTTACCAAATGCATCTTCTATCTGGATTATCGCCATCATATCTCCTTTTTTGGTAGTAATTTTGCGTAATCCCGTAATTATTCCACCAACTTTGATAGCTTTTTTTAGCGTTTTTCCTTCTAACTGATTTAGTGGAATTGTCTTTTTTTGAAAATACTTCTGAAGACCATCAAGTGGATGCCCCGAAACATAAATTCCCAAATATTCCTTTTCCCATTTTAATCTTTCGCTATCAGTAGCAGGCTCTACTTTTTCAAGTTCAAGGTGGTCTATTGGTGCGTCATCCCCCATTGCATCAAATAATCCTGCTTGACCGATTTGATGTGAAGAATCTTTTGTTTTTGCAAATTCTGAAATTTTTTCGTAGTTTAAGCCTATCTGACGCCTTTCACCAAGGCTTTCCATTGCTCCACCAAAGGCTAAAGATTCAAGGGTTTTTTTATTTAGAATTTTTGATGGTGCAGTTTTTGCAAAGTCCTCCAGGCTTTCAAATGGACGGCCATTTTCAACTCGAGACTCTATTATCATTTTCACGGAACCTTTACCTAACCCTTTGATAGCGGAAAGTCCAAAGCGGATTTTACCGTCTTCCACATATGTAAAGTTGGATAATGATTCGTTTACATCCGGAGGTAATACTTTGATTCCCATTTGTTCACATTCGCCAATTTCGATTACGATTCTTTCTGTATTTCCATAGTCGGCGGACATTAGCGCTGTCATGAACTCGGTTGGATAATGAGCTTTAAGATAAGCGGTTTGATAAGCTATCATGGCATAACAAGCGGCATGACTTTTGTTGAAACCATAACCGGCAAACGGCTCAATTACTTTTTCAAAAATTTCTACAGCAAGATTACTTGAGTGACCTTTTTCTATTGCACCTGTAAGAAATTTTTCGCGCTGAGCTTCTAATTCTTTAATGATTTTTTTACCGATAGCACGACGTAAAAGGTCAGCTTCTCCAAGTGAAAAGCCTGCAAACACCTGTGCAATTTGTAAAATTTGCTCCTGATAAATCGCGATTCCATAAGTTTTTCGTAGTATAGGTTCAAGGCTTTCGTGAGCGTATGTTGTTTTTTTTCTTCCATGTTTACCTGCAATATAATCAGGTATCCATTCCATAGGACCGGGGCGATAAAGTGATACCATAGCGATTATATCTTCAAATTCTGTAGGGCGTAGCTCTTTTAAATAACGTTTCATTCCTGCGGATTCCAGCTGAAATACACCAGTTGTTTCCCCTCTAGCCATAAGTGCATAGGCCTTTTTATCGTCCATCGGAATTTTTTTCAGATTGATTTTATTACCTTTGGTTCTTTCAATAATCTTAAGAGCTGTTTGAAGGATTGTCAGGTTTTTTAAGCCAAGGAAATCCATTTTAAGAAGACCAAGTGCTTCGAGTGGTTTTGCGGAATATTGAGTAATAATTCCATCTTCATCTTTTGGGGGATGTTGAAGTGCCGTGTAATTTACAAGAGGCTCATCTGCAATTACAACCGCGCAGGCGTGAACAGAAACGTGCCTTACTGCACCTTCTAGTTTCAGCGCATTTTCCATAACCTGTTTATAAATATCTTCTTTTTTAATTGCATCAGTAAGTTCAGGTGCTTTTTCAAGGGCTTCCTCAAGAGTAGTACCCGGTTTTTCCGGAATTAATTTCGCGAATTCATTCATCTGAGAAAAAGGTACGCCAAGTGTACGACCTACATCTTTTACCGCCGCACGTGCTGCTAATGTTCCAAATGTACAGATCTGAGCTACCCTATCACGACCGTATTTTTGAGTAACATAATCAATTACTTCATCACGACGGTTATCGGCAAAATCCATATCTATATCGGGCATGGATATACGTGCAGGATTTAAGAATCTTTCGAAAAGCAGATCGTATTTAAGCGGGTCAACTTCGGTTATATCCAGAGTATAAGAAACAAGCGCTCCTGCGGCGGAACCACGACCGGGGCCCACTACTATTCCTTGATCCTTAGCCCATTTTACGAAATCCCATACTATAAGAAAGTATCCTACAAAACCCATATCTTCAATTATTTGTAGTTCATAATCCAAGCGATCAGCAAGTTTTTGATACTCCTCCTCTTTTGTTTCAATTTTTCCTTTTTTAAATTTAAATTTTGATTCGTCCAGTTTATATTTTTCAATAAGGCCCTTGTAACATAATTCACGAAGATATTCTGCGGGATCTTTTCCGTCTTCGAGTGGAAATGACGGAATGTGATTTATTCCAAATTCAAATTCCACATTACATCGTTCTGCAATTTTAACTGTGTTTTCTATTGCCTCTGGTACATCTTTAAATGCTTCAATTATTTCACTTGGATCTTTCATCGAATAATCAGCATTCATCATACTCATTCGATTTGTGTCATCTAAATTTTTACCACTCTGAATGCATATCATTATATCCTGAGCTACGTTATCTTCCGGATTTACATAGTGGCAGTCTTCCGTTGCAACTAGGGGAATATTGAGCTCTTTACCTAAGCTGATTAACTTAGTATTTACTGTTTGTTGTTGTGGAATTTCAGGATGATATTGAACTTCAAGATAAAAATTATCTTTACCGAAAGTTGTTTGAAATCTATTTATTAGTTCTTTTATTCGATTATCATCACTATTCAAAACCGCCTGAGGTATGTCACCAAGCAAACAACCAGATAAAGCAATTATCCCTTTTGAATGTTCTTTCATTAAATCCCAATCAACTCGAGGTTTGTAATAAAAACCCTCAAAATTTGCAATAGTAGCCATTTTAAGAAGATTCTTGTAACCTTCCATATCCTTGGCTAGCAAAGTTGCATGAGTGCGCTTGTTATCTATTTGATGGCGTTTATCGGTAAGCTTATTAAAAGCGATGTAAACCTCCATTCCAATAATCGGCTTAACACCATGTTTTTTACAGGCTTTGTAAAATTCAATAGCCCCATGCATCACTCCGTGGTCAGTAAGAGCAATAGCCGGACATCCTTGCTCCTTCGCCTTCTTAACATAAGCTTCTGGTCGGCTTAAGCCATCCAGAAGGGAATAAAAGGAGTGCAGATGAAGGTGTACAAACGGGGGTTTCTCTGACATCAAAAAGTAGTAATTAGGCAGAGTTTAGAATATCAAAAATTTCAACCAAAAGGAATGTTGAAAAGAATACATTTAAATTAATTTGCCTTCTTCAATCACAAGAAATGTTAATCCATC
The DNA here is from genome assembly GCA_016932505.1 of Candidatus Peregrinibacteria bacterium. Classification (GTDB taxonomy): domain Bacteria; phylum Patescibacteriota; class Gracilibacteria; order UM-FILTER-43-11; family UM-FILTER-43-11; genus JAFGCT01. Next base: position 17,660 of record JAFGCT010000038.1, on the reverse strand, counting down.
TGGTGTCATTACGATTAATTCTTCGCTATTTGGAGTTCTAAAATTTACTAACGACCTTTCAATATATTTATAAATCCCTGTATATTCACGCGGAATTTCAATCACAGGTCTGCCATTATTTATTGATTTATCATTAATTGTCCGACGCTTAAAGGTTTTATATAATTTCCGCATTAAAGCAATTTGCTCCTCCTCCCAATTGGCTATCAACAATCCCAAATTTTCTTCTGAAACTCTGAGATTTTTATTAAACAAATTCTTACTCTTTTTGAGACAGCTTATCATTGTTTCAAAATCAAAATTTTCTAATTCAACCCATGTCGCGAATGGAGTATTGATACCATTTTCCCCTTCCACTTCAATTCCATAATCACCTATGTCAGATTCGGTATAAACAAAGCTATTATCATTATTAGTTTTGATTCCTTTTACTTTATTTTTCTTTATTATATCGTCTACAATTTTCAACGGTAGGTTTAAAATATCACTCCAGTCTTCAATGGTATTAATACGTTCATTGTTAGCAATTGCTTTTATAAATTTTATTGGATAATAGTTGTATGAGCTGTTGTGATTGGGGTGTTTCGCTCTAACTACTTTAATATCTAACCTCTCGACAGCCTCCATCAATGTATTTTTATCAAAATCACACAGCTTTCTTAATGGTCCAATTCTCAAATAATCCTGATTAAATATTCGAATTACGCCATTTCTATCTTCCTGTGAAATTAAATCTATTAATATTTTCTCTGCATAAAGAAAACAATCTTCGGAATTTTTGCTTTTTCCTGCGATTGGCAAAAAAACTGTTTTTCTAAATGCTCTTTTTATTCTTGGCCTAGTTACACCAACGCTTTCTGCCAATGTTCGCTGACTTCCATATCTCCATTCAGGATAATCTTTATCATACAAAAATCCGTCTTTCTTAACCTTGTTACTTTTATCTATAACTCTTGCGCAGTATTTTTTGATGTCAGATTCTGCATAAAAAGTAGCAGGGCCACCATCGGTTAGTCCTTTTTTTGTTTTAACATTATTTATGTTTTCACCAAATTCAGAAGTTAGAGTTTTGTAATCAACTTCAAACCACCTACACCATGCAGCTAATGTTCCATACCGCTCTCCATTTTCAGCATAAATAAAACCTTTTGCATCAGCCCTATCCAGACCCTCTAAATAATCTGCGCAACACCTATAAACATCTTTCTTTCTTACTAATGTACATAGTTTATTTGACTTGCCCTGAATCCAGACTACAGCCGGATCTTTTAATAGACGTTCTTTTACGGTGTCGTAATCAACTTCTAATCTATCTGCATAGGCGCCTATCGTACCTATCTCTTCACCTTCCTCATCTTCTGTAAAACCTTCAACCGGTCTTGGTTTTTTCTCTCTTATGTCTCTGCATGCCTTTACCACGGGCTTAAAAGGATAGAATGGATGATTACGATTAACCGGTGTGATTCCTTCAATATTATGTATTTCAATTCGGTTTTTTACAGTGTCTTCATGAAGATGCAATATAGCGGAAAGCCTTTTTCTGGACATGTAACAAGTAGCACCTATGAAGAATTTGTTATCTACCGCCACATGATCTGTAGGCTCACTCAAAATCTCAGGCTCCCCCAGCCTAAATAAATTCAACTTTTCTTCCGGTCGATGGTCAACTTTTTCTCTCACTTAAAAAGTTTATAAGATATTAAAACAAGGACTCTTTATAGCCTATAAATGTTAATCTGTCAATATTCTAGACACATGCCACTTTTGCAAAATATTGTGTTGTACACGCAAAAAAAATTAATTTGCATAATTTTGTATTAAGAAATAATATAACTTCTTAATATGAATAATGTTACCCACCTAAATCAAAGAATTGACTACACAGCCAAAACTGCAAGACGCAACACAGACAGGTCATTCGAAAAACCTGATATAACTGATGAAGAAGAAACAATTGTAAGTACTAGGGATATGCTTAAAAGAGGTGTGGTGGGACTATCCAGACATCAAGAGAATTTAAAGAGGGAAATGTTTTTTGATATGAGAAGACATTTGCCGGATGCCGCTATTTATTAAGCAATTCCTTTACCAACTTCTTTTCATCTGCTTTTGTTTTTACAGTGCCTTCGATTTTTTCTTCGCGGATGATATTTAGGATTTGTTGAATTTTCGGACCCTGCTCAAGCTTAAATTCTTTTATTAAATCATCCCCTGTTAGCAATGGCTTAAAATGATCTTCGAGTAATTTTTCGTCTTTAAACTCATTATAGAGTTTCATTATTGTTTCGTAGAGTGAGAGGTCAATGGGATAAGTTCCGTGTTCATCGCAATAATGTAGTTTCATTAAATCTTCGAAAAATGGATGGAGAAAAAGGCCTACCTGATGTGCACGACGCATTTCCGGTATAAAACCGACTGTCATATGGTGGTCGATTAGCCAAGTGATTTTACCGATTTCTTTGCGTGAAAATTTAAAACGACGAAGGATGTTATCCGCCATTTTAGCGGAAAGTTGTGCGTGACCATCAAAGTGAATTCTATCAGGTCGCTCTTCAAAAGTTGCTGGTTTTCCTATGTCATGCAATAGAACAGCCCATACAAGCTCTTTTGTTGCCCACTCATTTGGCATGTCATGGAGGGATTTAAATATGTGAGTTAAAACACCTCCTTCCTGATGAAATTCCGTAGGCTGATCAATATTTTTGCAGTTTGCAAGTTCTGGAATCAAAATTTCCAGAGTTCCGAATTTATCAAGTTCCCGCATGGCATGTGCACGAGTTGGATGAAGCAGTATACTTGTAAGTTCATCCTGAATTCTTTCTTTTGAGACATCACTTACCAAATGATGAAGTTCTTCAAGTGCATTTTTTGTACGTGTTCCATATTCAAATCCGAATTTATTTTTAAAACGAACTGCGCGCAAGATTCGCAAATGGTCTTCTTTTATCCTTTCATGCGCCTCGCCAATAAAACGTATTTTTTTGTTTTCAATATCATCTTGTCCTTTTACAAAATCGATTACTTTTTTCTTAACAGGGTCGTAAAACATGCCATTGATAGTAAAATCACGACGATAAGAATCTTCTTTCGCTGATGTAAAAAGAATTGCATCCGGGCGTCTGCCATCGCTATATGAACTATCTGATCTGAATGTTGCGATTTCAAAAGGATGACCGTTTACTATACCCAAAATAACTCCAAATTCCTTTCCGATAGGAATGGTTTTTGATTCTAAGTGAATTGCATCAATTACTTTTTCAATTTCATCAGGCTTTGCACTCGTCGCTATATCATAATCTTTCGGCTCATTTCCCATTAATAAATCTCGCACAGAGCCACCAGCAAAATAAGCCTCGAATCCGGCTTCTTGAAATACTTTGACGATTTTAATTGCGGTCTTTTCCATTTTTTTGTTTTGTGAATTGACATCATTTTATCACATAAAACCGAAGGCGCGGAAACGTTTCCGCGCCTTCGGTTTTATGTATTGATTATCACTCCGCCAAATTCCAACTTGATAGAAACGTTGGTTATTTGCTATCTTTTATCTGATATTAACTAACCAAAAACAAATATGACTGTACAGCAAATTCTGAAATTACTTGACCCGAAAAACCAGAATCTCCCTAAAATAAGCGTTGATTCAGTTAGTTCAAAGTATAACAAAGTAAATGTTTTAGCTTTTCAGGGTAAAGAAAAGGGATTGGAGAAAGAGTTTGCATGCCTAAAAAAAGAAAAAATTTCAGGCAAAAAAGGTGAATTAAAAGAAGTATTTAATGGTAAGCAGATTTTATGGGTGCAAGGTGTAGGTAAAGATGAAAAGATGACCGCAAGAGAAATTCGCAGACTATTTGGAAAAATCTATTTGGGGGCAACTGCCGGGAAACCTAAACAAATCGCTATTATGTGCCCTGCGGATTGGGTAACACTTGCGGTTTTAGGAATACATACTGCTGCTCTTTCACCTTCAATATTAAAAACATCACCAACAAAAGAAAGTGCGCCAGAAGTGATTTTGATAGATAAATCTTTCAAAGCAAAAAAAGCTCAGGCAGAAAAAATGATTAAGGAGGGTGAAATTATGGCGGAAGGAAAAAATGTAATGAGAGTACTTGGTGCACTTGCTCCGAACATCCTTAGTACAGAGATGTATGCCTCAGTTATTAAGGCTTATGCAAAACAACTAAAAGTTCCTTGTCAGCATTTAACTGGAAAACAACTTAAAAAATATGAACTTTTGAATGCTGTATCCGAAGGAAGCGAACATGAATCCCAGCTTCTAATTCTTACTCTGCATCCAAAAAATGGTAAGACAAAAAATGCAACTGCGATGGTAGGAAAGGGGCTTTGTTATGACTCAGGTGGACTTCAGGGGAAAGGAGTTTATATGAAATATATGAAAGAGGATATGGCTGGTAGCGCTTCTGTTTTAGGTGCGATTGTGGATATTATAAAAAACAAAAGAAACTTAAAAGAAACTACTTATTTTTTGCTACCTCTTGCAGAAAATATGATGGGTAATAAAGCGATGCGCGCAGATGATGTTTGGACTGCGGGTGACGGTCAAACTGTTGAGATTATTAATACCGATGCAGAAGGTCGTTTAGCTCTTGCTGATGCCATGTGTTATGTGAAAAATAATTTTAAGAATGTAGATAAATTCATGACAATCGCAACATTAACCGGTAGTTGTATTATTGCACTTGGAGAAACTTATACAGGTGTTGTATGTAACGATGAAGGATTAAAAGTTGATGTTTATAATTCGGCAGATATAAGCGGTGATTTTATACACGCTGCACCTTGGGACATGGAGTATGATGACAATAATTCACCTCATGCAGATATTGCAAATTTAGGCGAAAAAGATAGGGATGCAGGTTGGATTAAAGCTGGCTTATTCCTTGCAAGATTCCTGCCTAAAGACAAAGATGGGGAATATACAGCGAAGTTTTGCCATTTTGATATCGCAGGTTCAATTGATATGAAAGAGGCTGGAAAATCATGGAGGAAAAAAGGCTTTTCCTCCGGCGTTGGCGTTGGATTATTGAGTGATTTGCTTACTAAATAGAGAATGTGAATTAATAATATTACCGTAGAGACGTTGCATTGTAACATCTCTACGGTTTTTGATAATAAATATTTATTTTCGATTAACCCGCTATTTCGCCTTATTATCCCTTGATTTTTAAGCCAATTTTTGGTATAATAATTAGATAATTTGAAACAAAAAAACAAATAAAAGATTATTAATGCCAACTGCAACGACTGAAAACACAGTAGATATTGCTGAATTGGAATTGAGACAGAAGAAAGTTCAGGATGCTCTTGCAATTGTTCATAAAGGGCTTGGGGCTACCTCAAAATATAATATGCAAGCTGCTATAAACGAGCTAATGACTGAGATGGATAATGGTGCAGATTTGTTTGGAGAAATTGCACAAGGTCAAATTAAAATAGCTAGGGGTGATGTTCAGAGTTTGTTAGATATAAAAAGTTTTGCTTCGACCGAAATTGCCGATACTAACGAAGGTAGAGCATTGTTAAATCATATCAGAGAACAATTGGAAGGATTAAAAATGTCAGTTGGAATTGATTTAACAGAAGCAATATTTGAACAAGATGAATACAAAACGGCTTCTTCAATTGCAAAAGGATTAAAGAAAGACCCTGTAATAAAAGCTTTTGTTGGTGGCAGACATTCAGATGTAGCAAGTATTCTTAGTAATGAAACAGGTGGAGTCTGGAAAGTTAAAAAGCAAGATATTGTCGCAGCTAGAGATTCAGTATTTGGTAGCGATATGACGGATTATGGTTTAATGGCAAACTGGATGATAGAGAATAGAATTTCGATACCTGAACTTAAGGAATCTCTTATTTCTGCTATTAAAGAACATGCAAAATTAAAATCAGAACCACCAAAAGATACCGCTGAAACTGTTGAGGAACCTCCTAAGGCAAAGACTACGGTAGAAAGTGCAATCAAACTTACAAAAGAACTAAGTGAATTTTCGGATCTTCAGACAATTTTAACTGAATTTAATGGACTAGAAACTGAGCAGAAAAAAAATATTAGAGAGATTGCAGGAAAAGAAGGTATTACTAATCTCTTAAAGGGACAAAGAAATGAAGGTGCGATTCTTAGTGCGCTTACAAAAGTTATTGAAGGCGCAAGTTTAGATGAAATCAAAGAAAGACTTAAAAAAATAACCGGCATAATACGTGAGGCTATTGATAAAACAACTGGTGAGCCAGTTAAACCTAGTGAGCCACAAAAAAAGAAAGGAAAACTTGATATGGCAAAAGTTGATAGCGACTTAGAAGAACTAGCTAAAGAAGCTGAAAGGCTTTCCAGCAAACCTTCGCCAAGACCTCCTAAAAGGCCTACTCGAACAAGTTCAGCTTCTCCGGCATCATCACCATCTTCTGTACCACAGCCAGTAGAAGCAACAGATGTAAGGCCTGGTAATTTTGCAAACAAAATTGCCGAATTGAAACTAAAAAAAGGAAAATTTAAAACACTTTATACAAAAGAAATTACGACATTAAAAGAATGGATTGCGGAAGATATTCCAAGCAAACAACCAATAACTGGTGATTATAAAGGATGGTCCAGAAATGATTTAATAGCGCTTATGACCGAGCTTGATGAGTCGCTAACGACAACAACCCCCGCACCAAAAGCTCCTTCTAAAACTCCTGAAGAACTAAGAAGGGATAAAGTTGCAAGAATTGTTAAAACGCTTAAGGCTATTGATAAAACAAGTTCGAATTATACAGGTTATGTTTCACTATTAAGACAGTGGATTAGTGATGGAAAAGTTGCCGATAGTGGACCCGATAATTTAAAAGATTTAACAGTTGATGACTTAAAAGAGGTACTAAGCGGAGTTGGTGAACCGATAAAAGTTCTTCCAAAAGGTGTAAGTAAAGATGCTATTACAAAAAAGTTTGATGAAATTAAAGCCTTAAGGACATCAGATGCTACTGAATACGAAAGAGTAGTATCTGAAATTAGTGCATTAAGTGATATTAAAGATAGAAAAAATAGATTTCCTGAATGGACGGATGATAACCTTAAAGCACTTGTAGGGCAGTTAACCGCATTTGAAGCAAAAGAGCAAAAAAGAGATAAATTAAAGGAGGTAGCTGATTCATTAAATAACGTCAAAGACAGTGATATAGAATCATATTGGAAAGACAGAATGCTGATAAGAAGAGGGGCGTCTGGTGGCACAGTTGATGCTAGCCAATTTAAAGATTCCACTCTAAAATTCTTCGCAAAAAAATATAAACAACAGGATTATAATGATTTATTGAAAGCCCTTGGTGAAAATGCAATACCGTCTAAAAAAGAAACTGCTAAAGAAAGATTTTCTTTTCTTGATAATAAAGCAAAGGATGATTATAGGTTACTTGTAGCACTTAAAGTGCTTAGGGAAATAGAAAGGATTAGGGGTAAATCATTAGCTGAAATAAAAATCGAACTTGGACTATTGAATGATGAAGCTGAAAGATTAAAAAATTGGTTTGACGCTAATTTACCAACTTCAATGTACGATTATGTTAGCAATTCAGAAGAAGGAACCACGATGGCAGAAATAATAAGCAAGATTAAATATAAATATGATTCTTTGGCAGGTGAGACAGGATTAGACAAAACTTTAAAAAGAATATTTAGAGTTCCATTTCCTCCAAGGCCAAAACCGGCACCTCCTGTACCATCTAGTTCACCTGTCGGACCTTCACCCCTGGATGCAGGTGCAACTAAAACACCAGAAACTTCAAAAGAATTACCTTCCAATATTCAGCCAGATAATCTTAGAAATTTAGTGGAGAAAATTATTGGTGATGATGCGGAAAAGAGGGCTAAATTTATTGTGCTGTGGGAAATTTATGAGGGTGAAAAGGAAATTGATGATGAGGGTGACAATAATAAAATTTCGAATATTATTTCGAGAGCTGTAAATAGAGCTCAAGATGAAGTTCAGTTTGAGGCAGATGCCTTTATGACAGAAAATAAAATCAAACAAATCCTTTCAATTGATATCAGTACCGCTCATGACACAATAGCTGAAATAGCTGACTTACCGGAGAATATGGCAAAATTTGAAACATTTCTAATTCAAATTGCCTATGTTGATAAAGATTTACAGGAAAAAATAAGAAAAATATTCAAAATTATTAGATTAGATCCTAATGATATTATTGATGAAACAGATAGATTCCAGTTTAGTGAATTTCAAACTGAATTGGACACACTTTTGAGTACAGATTTGGCAAATATATTTGATGTTACCGCTGAAAATGATGATGATTTGATTGAAAAAATTACTAAATTAGGAAGAAGTGGTAGAAAAGATAAAATGCAGAAGCTAAAAAAATATATTGATGATACTTTTACAGACGATTTCGAAACTTTCGGTGACTTAATAAGTGAAGATACGGATGGTGGGCCCCCGCTTAGCGGGGGTGGACCGAGTGGTAGTCCGAGTGGTAGTCCGAGTGGTAGTCCGAGTGGTAGTCCGAGTGGCGGACCAAAAGTTTCTACTGTCAGTAAAATGTCTACTAGTCCGGAGATTTCACGAGGTGGTATTAATACTATGATGAGAAAGGTATTAAGACAAAAAGATGCATTCCACAAACATGACCCAGCAAGTTTGGCAATTATTGAACTTGTTACAGGTAATGACACTTTGAGAAAATATGGAATTGCTGAGCTTACAAATTTTCTATTAAAACCAAAAACTCTTTCTGGACTAGCCGTAAGAGATGATTTAAGCGGACTTAAAGAAGGTGAGCTAAGAACTCAATTAGCCCAAAAAATCTCAGAAGCACAAAGTGCGGAAGGACATGATAAAATAGCTATTCTTAGCGATAGAAATGATTTAGAGCTCGCAATAGCGTTTCTGGTTAATAAAGACACTCTGACAAAAATGATTACTGCAAAAGATGGTGAAATAGATAATTTAAAAGATGAATTAACAATAGCCAAAGGACTTTTAAGACCTACAAGTAAGGTGGAAGATAGTGTTATTCAGGCGCGATTAGCCAATTTTAGAATATTAAAATCACAACTTGATCTGCTAACGGATAACAGAAAGAGATTTCAATCAATTATGGATTTAAAAGACGGTACCATGGAATATGGTTCAACCTCTCAGGTTCTTTCTATGATACAAGTATTTATTGCGGAAAAAGAAGACAGTAAGATGTCTATGGCGGATATATCGGAAAAAACTGATATGTTAATTCAAAAACAAAGAAAGGCAGCACTTGGAGTACCTAAAAGAATTGGTTCAGGGGCTCTTAATGCGCTTTATTGGATAAGTAGTGCCGGAACTTTGCTTAAACCAAGGCTAACTACAATGCTTCAATCTGTAGGGAAAGACCCTAAATTTGGCAAAATAAAACCTGAAGACTGGGCAAATCTTGCCAAGGCACATAATAATCAGGGAGCTGTTGAAACATGGTTTGAAAATCTGGATGGAGGAATGAATGAACAAAATATGAAAAAAATTCTTCCAAGAATCGTTGCTTATATGGAACAAGCTTTGCAGGATGGTAATATGAGATATTTAAGACCGGATTCCGCATGGAGAGCTGGGAATTTAATAAGACATATGAAGGCAATACAAAGAAAATATATAGAAGACAAAGTTAATGCCACATTTATGGGCAAAGAAAATGCAAAAAATGTAGACAAAATGAGTGCGTATTTTGCGGAACTTAATCAGGCTACAATAGACAAAGGTGAAATATCCAAGAGTATTTTAAGGTGGAAAGCTGCAAAATCACTGGGTATTTCTGGTGCGGTTGCCACAACAGGTGCATTGGGAAGTATTGGTGTTGGCGCCCTTGCAATAAGCGGACTGGCGACAAAATTAGGTGTACTTGGTGGCGGTGCAGCACTTACTTCCGGACTTGCCAGCCTGAATATTAAAGATGAAAAGACGAAACAAGCATTTAGAAGTGCGGCAATTCGCGGAGCAACTACAACAGGCCTTGCAGTAGGTGCAGCGATGTTAAATCCTCTCTTGTTGCCAGCGGCATTAGCCGGAGTATTTTCACCAGAAGTAGCTAAATACCTTAGCACTAAAGAAGGTTGGAAAAACACAGGCAGAGCGGCTCTAAAGACAGTAAGCACAACCTTTAAAACGAGCTGGTGGACAACAAAACTTGCCGCAAAAACAGGTGTTGTATGCGGATTATTGGGCTTCCCTTTATTAGTGCCTGCAACATGGAGATGGCTTGGGGGTTCAATACCAAATTGGATAAAGAAACCTGTTTCTTCTATTGCTAATAAAATTCAGATGCCTAAAATGGAAATGCCGAATATGGGTGGAGCAATGCCCGCAGGAATGCCAGCTTAATATTTATCATTTATCATTTAACAATTATCAATTTTCCTGACCCAGCGAATCTATAACATTTTTCATTTATTTATATGACAGACAGTAACAGCACAACACCGTTTGATCCGAGGACCATTATTGATGATTTAATGAAGGAAATGGGCATGGAAAATGAAGATTCGGACAAGGTAAAAGAGCTTAAAGAAGCCATGCAAAAACAGATGAATGATGTGATTCTAAATACGGCTTCAATGAATTTAGAGCCGGAAATTATTGATTATGTGATGGAAAAAAGTGATGACGACGATGATATTGAGTTTGTTTTTGCAGAAATAATTAAACATAGTCCAGAAGCTCAGGAGGCAATTATTATTGCGCTTTATGAATTTAAGGAGGAAACATTAGGAGCTTTTAAAAGGTTTAATGGGTAGTTTGAGTCGCTGGTTGTCTGAACTGTGATCTTTTTGATTGTACTGATTTATAATGATTTTCATCCGTATCGATATTCCAAATTACAAATTCTATGAATAAAGTTTATGGATTGTTTTAATCATAAGAAAATCTTTTAAATCACATAAATCACAGTTCAGACAATTTACTTGACATTTATTACTTTATGTTTTAAAATAACAACGAATATTATCTAACGCGTATAAATGTCAAAAAATAGATTAAATGAAGGGGGATTTTTTGGTCCAGGTGAAGACGATACTCCTGAAACAATTGAATCTGTAAAAAAGAATAGAGGAAGGTTACTTGCAATACCTGGTTTTTTGGCTTTAGTAGCTGGTTTAACTCTTCCTTCAAACAATGCGAATGCCGGTGATACAGATAGACCATGGAGAAAAACTGAGAATGTTGGTTCATCAAGACCCGCACAAGAACTTGATAGAAATGTTGAGTTAATAGGGCAGGGAGAAATGGATAGACTTGTAAATTGTCATAATATTATAAGTGCTCATTATATAAATCCTTTATTTTTAGAGCTTATTTACAGAGTTAATAAAAGAAATAATGCAGTTGAAATTAATGAAGATGTATTAAGCGCCCTAAGACTTGCAATTCAATTCCCTTATGAGCTTTCTTATAAGCAAGATAGTGAAGGCAATATTATTGTTTCTAAGCGTAAAATTGGCGAAGACGGCAATATACCTGATGGTTTTAAAATTAAAATATACATGGGCATAGACGGGAGAAATGGCCATATAACTGAAATTGTAAGTGAAGTAGAAGAAGGAAAAATGGAGAGGGTATTAAATATTACTTCCACAAAAAATATGGATTGGATGAATCCAAAAAATATTGCAGCTGGAGTAGCTCACCATTACAGGGTTATAAACTCATCTTTAGGCGGATATTCGGAGGAAGAAAAAAGAGCTTTACCTAAACCATTAAAACAAGCCTTTGTGCTTCAAAATATAATCGTTCCCGCTCAAATAAGAGATGTTATGAGACTAAGAGACTTTAATGAATTTGGTAATCAAAATCTTGGGCAGGGCTTTAATGATTTTAATAGTGGTGTAGCTAGCCAGAGCACTGCCTTTAGAGCGCCTAATGTTAGTTCATTTGAAGAATATGTAACTGATGACAACATTTGGATGGAGGAATTAAATGCATTAACTGATTCAGACCATTTAGGTTCATACAGGATTGCAAATCTCGACCCCGAACCAGATACATTTTTGGATGTCAGCCTTGATGGCTATGTTCTTGATACTAGCGGTAACAACGATGTTAAAGAAAATACAAGAAGGGATGGTAGAAAGCACCAGCTTAATGGAATGTATTATGTAACTGATAATGATTCGGATAATTACCCAGAGCACTTATTAAAACGCAGATATTACGAAAATCACCCAGAAGCAAGAAATAATAAATAATATTTGTGATTTGTGATTTGTGATTTGTGATTTGTGATTTGTGATTTGTGATTTGTGATTTGTGATTTTTTTTGGTGAAATGAGTGCCAAAATTACATCACTTTTTCAGCATACGTCAATACGTATAGACTGGCTATTTACTGCGAAATTTGGTATAATATATAGATAAATAAATGAGATTTGCGGTAACGACCTCACAAGTGGAGGAAAAAATAAAAATAAATGCAAATAAATTCTTTAAATCACAGAAATGAGAATAGTAGATTATTTGGCTTATTGCCTGATTTTTTGACATACAGAACAAAGACAAAAGAAACTAACGTTGAGACTAGGGATCAGTTAGCTGACAAAGAAGCTCTTGTTTCGGATAAAGAAGTTAGAGAGGCTGAGAAAAAATATGAAGCCTTAAAAAAAGCCGTAAGCTTAAAAATAAAAGTCTACAACAATAGCACTAATGAAAACTACAGTGTAAACAGACCTCAAGAGGCACCGCTTTCTACTGATGTGGATAATTTACGTGCAATAGTAGATCAAATTGATAAATTACTTCGAGTATCTTTTGTTGACGAATTCGGTAAAAGGATTACTATTCTTAGCTCTACAAATAAGTCTGACATTAGCAGAAAGAATGAGCTTTTGAAGATTAGAGCTTCAATTACTGGTGGAGGTGCAGAAATATATGGCCAGCGCAAAATATTTATAGATAAAGATTTTATAGCAAAAAAATGGAATAGATATTTTCAATATGGCTTGGATTCTTTTATTGATCCTGACAGGGCGCCTTTTTATAAAAATGGTGAATTTGAAAATGCCGAACGTGCTCTTAATCAGCTTATGGCTATAAGGACTCAAATGTGGATCACATTACAAGGCAATAAAAACCACCCAGATTATAAACAATTATACAAAGCATACGAACAGGTTGGATTTCAAATTGAATTACTAAAAAATCTACCTTCCCGCCGGACTATTCAGGAAGCTCAGGATGAATTACAGGAAAAGCAGGAGCTTGCGGCTAAAGAAAGTAAAAAATACCTTGTTGATACATGGGATCAGGCAGAAGCAGCAGCAAAAACAAAGTCAAAATTACAGCAAAAAGAGCCATATACCAAGGCTAGTGACATGTATGACCTAGCTACAAAATCGCCTGTAATAAGTGCCGGTTCTGATGAATTTAAGAACTTTTGGACTAATCCTGAATACGGAGTTTCTACTAGCGATAGGGCTGAAAGTAAAAACTTATTCTTTTCGATTTTACAAAGAGAAACAAATAACTTTGAAAACAGCTTTATTCTTGGGGATGATTTTCAAGAAGACCACGAAAAAAACAGAAAAAACTTTCCGTTTATATATCAGGAATGGTTGAAATATAAGAATATAGATCCTAAAGAAATAAACAGATATGATGAAAAAGTTGCGGAAATTCAATCAAGGGTGGCAAGCGTAAATAGCGTGGAGGATATAATTACGACAATGAATCAAACGCGTTACAAGATAAGTCTTGATAAGAAAAGATTAGATAATATTCCGTTAGCACCTAGAACAAAGGCGTTTGAAGTTAGAGCAGATGTTATTAATCATTATCAGCATCAGCTAAAAGAAAAACTTCAGAGTGGAGATAATCTGGATAACCATAAGGCAATTCAGGAAGCTATTGACGCATTAGAACTTCATAAGCAACTCGCTAAAGCGGAATATTACAGAGAAAAATTAGTTGAAAGCAAAACAGATGCAGGTCTTAGTTTTACCCGTTCTTCACTTCAAAAGAATTCTCAGCTTGTTATGGAACTTGCAATGCGTAAGTTTCGGGTGGCTATGAAAATGGTAGATACTCCGGACAAGCATGGATATGCTAAAAACGCATATAACCCTACCGTTCGCAGATTTTTAATATCAAATATTTACGAATCCGGAGTTAGTGAATTCCGTATCGATTTCGGTAAAGGTGGAACTCAAATAGATAAATATATTGATAATTTAAAAATTGATACAAGCTGGATGCTTGCGGAAGTATCAAAATCGCCATATTACAGCAGAGTCGCTAAAGGCGAAAAAATAAGTGAAAATGCAGAAAAATTGCTACCTATAATGCATTCAGCAAATAAGGTTGCAACTGATTTAAATAAAATCAAACAGGTAAACAAAGTGCTTGAGGAAGCTATGAAATGGCATAGCGAACCGGATACTGCTAAAAAAGATCAAATTAAGGACAGTTTATATAAAAAATATCCGCAGGATATAAATATGATAGACACCATGTTGAAGCAGACACCGGAAGACCTTAAAGAGACTTTAAATAAATTCACTAAAATTGAGGAACAAGGTAATGAATTCTTACGTAAAGTTCAGGTAGCAATTAAAAATCCAAATTCAAAAGACGCAAAAGAGCTAATAAAAGCTGTTGAAGAAGGGGTTAAATATTCTTCTATTATTTCGCCTGAAACACTAAAAAGCTATGAGAAGCAAATGAAACAAGTGGAGGTAGATTTTAGATCTATCGAATTGGATGAAAAAAGCCGTATGGATTATATGGAAAGACTGGGCATAAATACGGAAGGTGTATATTTAGCTTATAATGCGTTTTTAAATAGCCTGCCGGTAGCTGAAAGATATTCATATTCAGTTAATAATTGGGATTCTTTAATGACTTCAAAAGATCCGAAAGAATTCGCGAAATTAACTCACATTCTTGATCAAATAATACCTAAGAATGATAAGGAGGGAAGGAAACATTTCCTTAAGGTATTTGGGGCATTGCACGGCGATAGTTTTCAGGATGTAGAAAATATAGAAGATAGTAAGGCTTATGCGATAGGTATATATAGGATGATTAAAGGTGAAATTCATGACCGTGAAATAGGTGCCGCAATGTCTAAAGAAAAACAGGCTGAATATTATGAAAAAATTGACGGCGAAACAACTGGAGATAAAGTTACAAGATATGCAAAAGGTGCATTTAATATGCTATTCGGACCAGGTCAAAGCTGGGCTAATAGAGGTGCAGGATTAGTAATGATGATAGCGGCCTTAAAAGCAGCCCATTCAGCATATAAAGGTGAAACTAAAATGGGCAAAGCATTACGTATTGCTTTCTTATTAGGAGCTACTGATTTAGCTTTAAAAGAAATAACAGGAAAAAGTGGAGCGGAAAGACTTGGTTTTGAGACGGTAATGGAAGCTGGCGAAGGTACCTCTGAGGCTGTTTTGGTTGAAGATGGTGCAGAGCATATGAAAGAAAAGGATATTAGCCCAGAAGAGCATACAAGAGCGCTTTATGAGCTTAGAAAAGTACCATTCCGTGATGTAATGAAATGGTACAGACATTCCAATACAAATAAAGAAAATGGAATGCCAATATCTGAAGATAAAGATGATGCTTTCCCTGATGGAATTGATTTAAGTAATATTGTGATTGGTGAAAAATGGGAGAATTATGATGAAGATGTTGTCGGAAGAAAAGTGGTAATGCAAACAATGAAGCACTTTTTTGAATATGCAGGTAGAAAAGAAGGCTTAGACCCTCAAACTGGTGCAGATATGCTTAATGAACGTTGGGTAGATGCTATTAAACCTGGTGCTGACCCAAATAAAAGAAAATACTCAAGATTTTCAATTCCTGAAGCCGCAAGAAAGGCATATCAAAATAACCCTGATGAACTTACATGGGGAGTTGTTATTGATGCGGAAATAGATGAACAAGCCAAAAAAGACACTCTTCGTTCACACGGTGCGGCTCCTGTTCTTGATTACTTCGCAGAAAAAGGTTCTGCATTTGTTAAATGGGCACGTCAAGAGGTTTGGAGTCCTGTTTCCGATAAAATGCGGGCGTTTGGAGAAGGGCTTGGAGATAAAACAGGTAAAGTACTCGGTGTACTTAATGGCCTTGCAGAAAAAGGTAAAACACTTGCTCATTTCACAGGTGAAAAAATTGAATTAGAATGGGAAGAACATAAGCTTGAAATCCGTAAATTTGCTGGTGATAATCTTGAACTTATATGGGAAGGTGTAAAATTCTTCCCATCAGCGATTATTGCGTTTGACCAATGGGCTGTACCAGAGATACTAGCTAAAATACAGCAGTTTAAGGAGATTATGGTAAGAGATCAGAATACCATATTAAGAGGCGAAACTCTTTCTGCTAAAGATATAATAGGTGATGACCTATTGTTGCTTGACCCTGACTTTAAAAGACAAGTTGATGATTTACGAACAAGTGCTAATTTAAGCAAGAGTGACGCAGTTGATCAAGTTATTACAGGTATGTCTGCAGAGGCACTTGAAGAAGCTCGAGATAGAGCTATGAAACACCCTAGGAGGTTCTCTTTAAAAGAAAATCCCGAATTCGCAAATTACGGTATTTATCAAAGTGCGTTTGCAGAAGCAATGAATCATGAAACACCAGATGGTCACTACTTCTTTAAGACTCCTGAGGAGATGAATCTACTTTATCCTGATACTGGAATAGGATATTTGATTACTACAACAACTCAAGAACAAGCAGAAATCGCGCAATATGGAGAACATGATGCAATTGATAGATATGGAAAAATAAACATAAAAGCGCGTGAACAAGCTATTGAATACTTTTTGGGACAAAACTATAACCTAGATAGAGCTGATGTAGAAAGAATGATGTTCCCTATACACAAAGCTGTAAAATCTGGGAATTATCCACCGGAAATAATGTACACATTCTGGAGAATGCCTCTACCTGGTAGTCCTGAATATGAATTAAAATCAACAAACAGATGGGCTGATAAAATGAGACCTGAAAAATCTAGACCGCCTATTTATATTAATAAAGCCGATGGAATATTTGGAAATTTAAAGAAAACAGTTAATATCCAATCCCCTGCAGGAAAAAGTGCATTAAGACATACTGCGAGAATCGCGGCTCAGGCCGGTAAATTCTTTGCACTTGGAGGTGAAACTGTTGGAAGTATGTTTGATTGGGTACTTAATCGTGAATTTATCAGAGGTAGAGGTGAAGAGAAGACTGACTTCTTTGAAAATCTTGCTGGTCTTGAACCTGTTACAAAAGAAGATTATGACGAATTAACCTATTCTGCTAGTGATAGAAGTTATGCTCTTTCTGATTTCTACGGCAGTAAAGAGTTCCCAGATAGAAATACTAAATACATGGCACTTATCGAATTCGCGGATGAAAAGAACCAAAAATACTATTTCGGTGATATTATTCCAGGCAGACAAGGTAGATTATTCAATGAACAGCCAGATAATTGGAATACAGAGGAATGGGAAATGTTCTACGCAGATTGGTGCGATAGGAATAATTACAATGTTGATGGAACTAGAAAAGGTATTTCAGCTGAAGTAGCTGGTGACAAAAACAAAAAGAAGAAAAAGAAGAAAAAGAAGAAATAATAGTAAAATTTGTGATTTGTGATTTGTGATTTGTGATTTG
>JAFGCT010000037.1 GCA_016932505.1 Candidatus Peregrinibacteria bacterium | reverse complement strand
TTTGCGTTGGGTGGTTTTTTTGGAATTGTTTTTGATAATCGGTTATATCAAATTTATTTCGATAAATCTCCCTAAAGCGCGGTGCCGGCACCGCGCTTTAGGGAGATTGGGCGCCCTCTGTTTTACACGTAACAAAATAAACCGCATCCTCAAAACATGTCCCGAGCGAAGCCAAGGGGTATATACGTTTTTGGCTGTCTTGATGTTTTTTCATCATAAATCTTATTCACTTAAATACTTTAAATTCAATTAATTCCTATTCAGGAGAACCCTTATATCATGGTATTCTTATGTCTGTAAAAATATGCGAAAAAAATTAATTAACCAAATCAAAGAAAAAGTTATTTCATCTTACAGCGCCATTGCGCATGAATTCGACCAAACACGAAAAATTCCGTGGCAGGAATTTAATCATTTTCTTGCCTATACAAAACATGGCGGAAAATCGCTTGACCTTGGTTGCGGAAACGGACGCTTATATGAATTTCTTAAGCAAAAAGAAGTTGACTATCTCGGAGTCGACCATAACTCACATCTTCTAGATAAAGCTAAGGAAAATTACCCTGAATGTCGTTTTCAACTCGCTGATATGATGGATTTAAATCTGCCGGAAGAAGCATTCGACAATATTTTCTGTATTGCATCATTTCACCATATTCCCGGTAGAAAAATGAGAAAAGAAGTCTCTGAATCAATTCGCAAATCACTAAAAACTGACGGTATATTAATACTCACTGTCTGGAATCTTTTTCAGCTTAAGTATCTAAATACGCTTCTTAAATCTATTTTGTCTTTTATTGTTCATTTTGGATTTAAAAATGCATGGAATGATTTATGGATTAAATGGGGAAATTATCCAATTAAACGTTATTATCACGCCTTTTTGCCAAAAGAACTAATTAAAATATTTTCAACTGATAGCTGGGAAATTGAAGAATTTTATTTCACAAGAAAGGGAAAAAAGGTATCATTTTTTAGAGCATATAATCTTGTACTAGTAGTTAGAAAAAAATAATGAAAAAACAAATCGACATCGGAGGCGTACCATTTAATCCTGTTACCTATCCTCAGGTAATTGACGAAATTGTCGATTTTATTTCTCAGGAAAAGCAGGCATACATAACGACTCCAAATCCAGAAATGGTTTTAGATGCACAGAGAAATGAAAGGTTTAAAAGAGTATTGAATGATGCAAATTTATCAATTCCCGATGGAATAGGAATATTATGGGCATCTTATTATTTATCATTGCCTAAAAAAAGAGGAATCAGCGGGGTTATTCAGCTTTTAATTTCATTATATACCGCGCTTTTTTTTCAGAAAAAAATCAAAACAATTTTGCCGGCACGAGTAACTGGGTCGGATTTATTTGAAAAAGTAGTAATAGAATCGCAAAATTATAACTGGAAGATTTTTTTATTAGGAGCTGGTCCTGGAATTGCAAAAATAGCTATTGATAATTTGTTACAAAAATACCCCAAAGCAATATTCGCAGGATGCTATGCCGGTACTCCAAAAATGGATGATGAGTCTGAAATTTGTGATGAGATAAACAGATCAAAAGCTGATATTCTTTTTGTGGCTTATGGATGTCCATCTCAAGAACTTTGGATAAGCAGAAATTTGCCCAAGCTGGAAACAGTAAAGGTTGCCATTGGTGTTGGCGGAGCTTTTGATTTTGCGGCAAAAAAAATACGTCGTGCTCCTAGAATAATTCAAAAAATCGGACTTGAGTGGCTCTGGAGACTTATTTTACAGCCTAGTAGAATCAAGCGTATTTGGAATGCCACCTTTGTTTTTGTTAGTTTTATTTATAAGTTGAAAACTTGAAAATGTAAAAATGGAGCAATGAGTATATCATTTTCAAGTTTTCACATTTTCAAGGTTAACTATAACTTCACAAAAGTAATTATCATTTTTAGTTTTTCAAATAACTTTACTAATTTTTAGTAAAATGTTATATTACTAACCACTAGAACGCCCTTAAGGCGCTAAATTTCCTTAATAATATGGCGACAACGGAGCATGACTTCAAAGGCCAGCTCAAATATGAAAACTTCCAATTTTTCTTTCGAAGACATTGGATGAGGTTTTTGCAGCCAATATTTTTTACTGTTCCGGTTGGCTTGATGATTATAGTGATTCTATTCGTTTTAGGGCAATTAGTATACATGGTGGATTATGTATTTTTACGCACGTTTTATGTATTTTTCACAATGATTGTCAGTATTGTTTTTGTAAATACGTTTTTTCTTCAAATCATCAATTACTACTTTGATTTAGTTATTCTGACTGATTGCAGAATATTAATTATTAGAAAGACACTGTTTTTAAAAAATAATTCTGATGCCATTGATCTTACAAAGATTCAGGATATTGCTGTTGAATCACACGGAATACTTCAAAATTATCTGAAATATGGGAAGTTGGTAATTACACTTTCAACTTCCGCGCCACCAGTGGTTACTAGTTATGTTCCGGATCCTCATTACTATCTTGAATGGGCGAATAGGGTTAAACGTGAGCATATAATACAAAGACAAGAAAAGAAAAAAACTGATTCGGATAAATATCCAACACCAAAACAATCCGAATACTTACAGGATATTTACAATCTTAATCCTCCTCTGTAAAATTCATACTTGAAAAATACACTAAATAATTTATGTTCACTTTTCCAGGACAAAGACCGGATGAAAAAGTGCTTATGGTAATTCGCAAGCACCCAATTGTATACATTAGAATAGTAATGGCGTTTATTGTTACCGCTGTAATCCCTCTAATGATTTTTTTGATTCTATGGTTCAGATATTATTCATTTTCTGGTCATTTAACTGTGAGCATATCAATTAGTCTAATGGCATGTGCCTTTCTTTTAATTGGCTTACTAATTACTGCTATTGCTTGGCTGAATGAAGAATTTGATTTGTTTATTCTTACAGATGAAAGGTTAATTGATATTACACAGGTTTCTTTTTTAAAAAGAACTGTAGCCTCTACCCCCCTTAAGCAAATTCAGGATACAACGAGCAATGTTGATGGGGTGCTAGCAACTCTTTTGAATTATGGAAACATTGAAGTTCAGACAGCAGCAGGAGATGCATCCAAATTTGAAATTGATCGGGTTCCTGACCCAGCCTTTATTGCCAGAAAAATTCTGAACTATGCCCGAGAAAGTCGCGGAGAAGCTGATAATATATCCAATGTATCTAATGCTTAGCATTTAAATATTTAAATGCTATAATGCACGTCCTTGTTATTTTTTTGTTATGGCTAATCCTGAAGATTTAAAAACACAGGAAAGTATTAAAGATGAATCTCAGGAAGGTTCTGATTTAGGGAATAGTAATATAGATGATTCAAGTAATATTCAGGATTATATAAAAAGAATTAGTCAGATAGCAGAAAGCGGAAAAAGTAAGGGTATTATTCAGGCGCAGTCATACGATTTTTTAAAAGGGCTAACATCCGATCCGGACATTGAAAAAACATTGGAACAGATGTGCGCTAACCCCTATGCACCTCCGGGCGGTAAATTAGGAATGGTTAAGGAAATATTAAAACACACTGAAAATCAGTATAAAAATGGAAGCACTGCACTTAGTCGTCTGGAAGAAGCGGTAAGAAGCGGATATATAACAGAAGATGACAAAGAATTTTACATCGAAAGAATTATCCAAGACCCAAAATTCGTCAGTCATTTTTCTGAAGCGGAAAAAATTATTAGGGACAAAATGGAAGAGCAGAAGGAGCTTAAAGAAAAGCATAGTGACCTTCTCGATAATAAGCTTATAAAAAATGGGAATGAATTACAGGTTTCAGAGCATTCTTCTGTAAAAATAATTGATGAAAAAAAGTTTCTTTCATTAAAACGAAAAGAAAAGGCGGAATATATTAAAAAATGTGAGGAGGATTTAAAAAAAGCGGAATCCTATTCTAAGGAAGCGGAAAAGAAAGAATCAGATGCGATTGATAAAGAATTTAAAGGCATAGTAAAAAAATTCCAAACTGGTGAGAAGCCAATAATTGGTGGTCGTACTGTTCTAGAATGGAATAAGTGGATTGAAGGAGTAAAAGGCGTTGATGCAAAAAGAGAAGCGCTTAAAGGTATGCATGCCGGCGAAGGTGGACAATTCGAAAAAAATGCGAAACTATGGAAGCAGATTCGTGAAAATCTTCAGGGCGATGAACTTGCTATGATGGATAAAATGCGAGACAAAAAGGAGGTAGGTTTCACTGAGCTTTTTACTGAATACGGAAAAATTGGCAACAGACTAAATATTAAATATGAAGAAGAGTTAAATAAATATGTCCAAAATGGGAAAATAACAGGAGAAATAAAGAGAAAATTTATGGAAGACCCTGATGGGATGAAAAATGTTCAAGATATTAAAACTAAATATCGTTATATCAATGAGCTTCCAAATGAAATTGATAAATATTTAAAAACTCATAAGGAAGAAGCAGATGATAAAACTTCAGAGAAAGATTCAAAGTCTAAATTAAATATGAGCGACCCCCTAAGTGCTGTAACTGACCTTACTGCAAAAAGAGCAATACAGCATACCATTGATGAATTAAAGAATGGTAGTAGTGAGCAGATGAGTGGTTTTTTAAGAATAGTAAAAAGTGTAACCCGAGGTGGACAGCAGTCCGATAATTACGATGCTTCCGGATTCCAATCATCCCTCCGACAAAAACGCGAAGAACGTTTAGAGGATGAAAAGTCAGAGTTAGTGAGACAAGAAGAGGGGGCAGGAAATGTAATTGATTTAAGTGAGAAAAGAAAAGAATCTTCAGTAAAAAGAAGATGGAATCCATTTGCAAAAAAGCAACCCAACGAACAAGTTGGTCTTAATGCATCTCAGATTAATGAGGAAATAGAAGAGGTTAATCAGCCTCTTAAGGCCGAAAGCCGAAAAAGTTCACAGCCAGTAAGTAAAACTGAAATAAAAGAAGAGGTGAAAGTATTACAAGAAGAAGGAAAGGCAAAAATGGTAGATGACAGAGGATTCTTAGAAGTACAAATGCAAGAGGAGCGTAGTACTATTGTCCAAATTAATAGATCCGAAGCAAGAAATAGACTTCTTTTTGAAAACCAAAAAAGACAATATAAAAGCGAGAAGGATGGAGGAAAGGACAATATAACCTTTGCTGTAAAAAGCGATAGCGGTAGTTCAATAGAACTTGATATGACAAAAGTCAGAGCAATGGAAAAGGCGTTAGAACAAGAAATGGGGGAGAGAAAATCAGCCTAAGAATTTCTATTAAAGATTAATTTAATCTTTTATCTCAATCCACACTGGTAAATGGTCGGAAGATTCGGTTCTTATTACTCCGGATTTTTTAATATTTATATCAGGACTGACAAAAAATAAATCCAAATGTCTATTCGGTTTATAGCTTGGGAATGAGGCAGGTAAATCAACAAGTTGCATTCCTGTTTCTTTAATAAATGATTTAACTTCATCTAAACCATAAAAAATATTAAAATCACCACAAAGAATATGAGAACGAGGGCATTTATTCATAATTTCTCCAATTTCCTTAAGCTGTTTTTTACGTATGTTTTTGCTAAGAAGGCTCAAGTGAACAGTAAAAATACTGATATTATTTACTATAAATTCCTGCATTAGTTTTTTTGTACCGAAACTCAGATAATGTTTCACATTTTTTCCGTCTAGTCTGGATACAATCGCATCATGATGTTTTCGTAACAATGGAATAAACTTGAAAAATGATTTTGGATGATATTTGGGTGCGCTTGTGAAGTAAGGCATGTTAAGAAGAAAAGATATTTTTTTTACCTGAGAGAAAAATCGATTTCTAATTGATCCGGTGTCGACTTCCGCAAGACAAAGAACATCAATTTCTTCCTTAATAAGCGACTTTGCAATTTTACCGGCATTAAAAATTGGTGCCCATAAATACCTCCATTGTTTTGTTAAATAATGCCTCCATGAACCATTCAATCCTGTGCCATAGCCTATGTTGTAAAATAAGATTCTCAGAGTGTTTTTTGATTATTTTCTAAGTATCTGATATAAATATTACAATACATTAAAGCAATTAATTATGAAAAAAACAATACTAACACTAATAATTTCATTACTTCTTTTTGCCCCAGTTTATGCAGATAGCATGCAGAAAGTCAGAGTGATTAAATTCGATAAAAGCTCTAATGATTTAATAATTGAACAAAATTCTGGAGAACGTTTGTTGATTCAGCACAACAGAGTTTGTAATTCTATGAGTACCGAATGGCCTATTAACCTTATTTGGAAAAATGATGAGTTGACTCAACTTAAAATAGCCTATAACGAAATATGCGATGTTTACAATTGGGGGCCATATTCCGATACAGTAAAAATATATAGCCGAACCAGAAATACGAATCCGCTTATTAAAGAACACATTGCAGAACTGGAATGGAATAATAAAATATATGAAATAGATTATGGTGACGGATGTGAAGACTTACGTAATGTAGTTGGAAAAAATGCATATATATACACCCCAAAGGAAGGCTCTTTAAACAATGCAACGCTATACCTTCCATCAAACCGAGGTCAGTGTAAATTAAATTCCACTGAATTTGTTGAAGAGTTGGAAGTGCCTGAAAGTGTACAGTCTTCACCTATAACAAATCTTCAGTTTAAAGCCGAAAATAACGAGTCATTTTTTGTCTGGGATGAGGATACAAGCGATAAGAAATGGATATTTCTAATAGCTTATAGTAAATATAAGTTAGATCCGGACGATTATCATTATAGACAAATGCCTAATCTTAGATTTGCCGTAAAAAACTCATATACCGCAAAAAGGCTTGTTAACAATCAAAAGTACTATTTCTATTTATCCGCAAGGGATCATCTGGGTAATATCGCACCTTGGCAGGAAGTTGAAGTAACCCCCATCCTTACACGTAATGTATTAGAAAACAATATTGAATCTGAAGAATTCGAAGTCGAAATAGCTGAGGAAACTGATGATTATTATCTGCTTTCATGGCCAGATAAGAGCGAGAATTCTAAAAGGTACATGATTAATTTCTATATAAACGGAAAAAGGAAATTTATGAAAATAATTCCAGGAGATCAGCACACTTATAAAATAGAAAAATTGCCTGAAAATGAGGGTGTAGGTTACAGATTTACCGTAAGATCTATTGCAACAAGTCCATATGGAGCAAGATATAGTGATGGGATTTATTGGAAATAGAAAAAATCTCCTTGCCAAAAATCTCTAATTCATATAAAATCCTCCAGCAACGTAACTTTCAAGATTATGAGTCATAAAAAAGCTGGTGGTTCTACAAAAAACGGTAGAGATTCCAATGCAAAGCGCTTAGGTGTTAAACTATTTGGAGGTCAAGTAGTAAATGCGGGAGGAATTATCATCAAACAGAAAGGTAATAAGTTTCACGCTGGGGAAAATGTTGGAGTTGGAAGAGACTTTACACTATTTGCTCTTAAGAGCGGAGTTATTAAATTTACCGAGAAAAAGCGAACAAAATTTGATGGAAGAGTTTTTAAGGATAGAATTGTTAATGTTGTTGCTGCATAAAACGAGCTTGAATTATATAAACTGAGAGTCGTACATTTTTTGTACGGCTTTTTTGTTGTCCAATATTCATAAACTTGCCTTTGACCTTTCCTTTGCCTATAATTTATTTATAAATAATAAATTATATATTATGGCTGATACTGGAGATTTTGAATTATTTACAGGTCCTGCTCCTAAGGAGGCAGGAGAGGATAGCGATGAAAAGTTTAGTGAAGAGATGCGTAAGACTCAGCAGGCTCTGGCTCAACTATATAAAGAAGAAGGGCAGGCAAGGGCGAGTGACCATGATTTAGCACTGATTTTGGTGCACTTTTTAAGCCAACCGGAAAATACCGATTTGTTTTTACTTATATCACGTTCTTTGGCGCAGGATATTCCATCTGAATTAATATTAGCGGTAATATCTTTAATCGACAAAAAGGCTTCAGATAAAGTTATAGGTTTTTTGGAAACAACGGAAGGTCAAACGTCTGAAACTAAGGCGCTTACAATCGCCGACAGAAAAGATTTTAAATCCCTTTCGCCTGAATTAAAGAAACATATTGATGGTTGGATTAAGCTAATAAATCAAGTTGCTGTAAAAAAACCGCATAGAAGTCTCGAAAGTCTAATTATTAAAAAACGTTCCAGTAATCCAGAGGATAATGGAAAACTAGTCAGAGAAATTTCACCATCACTTGTCCAATTAGCCTCATTCGTTCTTAGAAATTTTCTTTCAGCCCAAAAAATCGAACATGAATTTGACCAGCTTCAGGCTTTTATCCAAGAGGTTTTTGTGAATTTGGTTAGACATCTTGAGGAACTTGTAGAAGAACAGAAGAAGATTAATTAAAATATTGTCTGAACTGTGATTTATGTGATTGGAATGATGCTCCTCGGCGGACAGGTGGTCGTGATTTTTTATTATGTGAATTGGAATAATAACAATTATTCAAAAAACCGTAGAGACGTTGCATTGCAACGTCTCTACGGGGTTTAATCGTTAATCGTTAATCACAGTTCAGACAACTATAATCCTGCAATAGCCGATGTTACATCTGGGAAAACTTTAAAGAGAGTAGCTAGGCCGAGAATTGCAAAAATGTCTTCAACATTTTTATTTGTACCTGAAATAAATATTTTTCCTCCCTTTTGATTTATAGTCTTATGCCAGCTAACCAAATGGCCAATCGCATAACTGTTTAAGTAATTAAGTTTACTGAAATCAAAAATCAGATTTGTACCCTGAGGGGCTTCATCAACTAAGCTGTAGGTTTCAGTTAGATTTTCTTTCACTGAGCCATCAAAATCACCATCAAATTTTACAATCTGAGAATTGGGTTTTTCATTAATTTTTTCAAAGGTAATTTGGAGTTTTTTCATAAGAAGGTAAGGGGAATATATTAGTTATAAAATAGACATATGTAATGCTGTAAGAGCTGCTTCCACACCTTTGTCTCCGCGCTTACCACCTTTAATTCTGGCTTTTGCCTGAGCTAAATTATTAGTTGTAAGTACACCGAAAACAATTGGAGTGCCACTCTTTATGCTTATTTTCATTATACCTTTTGCGCAAGCGTTTGCAATTATATCAAAATGAGGAGTCTCACCTTTTATTATAGCCCCCAAGGCTATTATGGCATCAATTTTTTCACTTTTAGCCATTTTTTTGCATCCAAAAGGCAACTCAAATGCGCCAGGTACTTCCATAGTCTGAATATTTTTTTCAAGCACACCTCCTTTTATTAATTCGTGTTTGCAACTAGAATAAAGCGCATCTGTTATTTCTGAATTATAAACACTTTTAACAATTCCGATTTTAACCGATTTATTTACCTTTATTCCGATTTTAATATTTTTTTTAATTGAACTCATTTTTATATGGCGTTAAGAGCAGTTTCTAAATTATCAAGAAATACAAATAAAATTGAACCACCGACAATATTTAGTGCGTCCTTTATTTCATTATTTATACCTAAAATGAACAGCTTGCCATCCTTGGCAATAATCTGATTTCTCCATTGGACTAAATTCCCTATTGCGAAACTATTCATATAATTTAATTTGGTGAAATCAAATACAAAGGAGGTTTTTTCTTCAGATCCGCGTATAAGTAAATCTATTTCCTGAATATTTTCCTCCACATAACCGTCAAAATCACCTTCCAGACTTATCAAATAGGCATTTTTATTTGGAATTTTTTCGGTTGTAATATGTAATTGCTGCATAATTTTTTGAGCTAAAGCTTAAGCGATAATTTTTCGGCATATTTTGCCATTAAATCCGTTTCAATATTCACTTTATCACCAATCTTTAATTTATGTAAATTCGTAACATCCCAAGTATGTGGAATTATGCTAACTGCAAAACTATCTCCTTGAACCTCACTAACGGTAAGACTTATACCATTTATAGCAATTGAACCTTGTGGAACAACGTATTTCATTAAGTCAGACGTAAAATCAAAAGTCAGCCAGTAGGCATTTTCTACAATTTTCTGTTCACTTAATTTTGCGGTATTTTCAACATGCCCACTAACAACATGACCTTCAAATCTATCTGTATGCTTCATTGCAAGCTCCAAATTTACCAAATCACCCTTCTTCCTTTTTCCCAGTATAGTCTTTTCAAAAGTAATAGGCATAACATCTGCTGTAAAGCTATTATCCTTTTTTTCCACAACAGTTAAGCATACACCATCAACTGCAATACTACTGCCAATTTTAAGTTCATCAATTACTTCTGGTGCTTCAATCTGAATTTGATTCTTTGTCTTGGATTTTATAATACCTGTGGTTTGGATTATTCCTGTGAACATATTTCTATTTATCATTTAACAATTATCATTTATCATTTTTTAATATAATAGGCAAATCCTAAATCTTAAATGATAAATGTTAAATCGCAATTAATCCTTCTTAAGTATTGCCTGAAAAGCTTCTTGCGGTAATGAGACTTTTCCCATCTGCTTCATCCTCTTTTTACCCTTTTTTTGTTTTTGCAATTGCTTGTTTTTACGGGTAACATCACCACCGTAAAGTCCTGCAGTTACATCTTTTCTGTAGGCAGAAACAGTTTCTCTTGCAATAATTTTACCACCAATAGCGGCCTGAATAGCAATCGCGAAGTTGGCTCTTGGAATAATATCCTTAAGCTTTCTGCATAATTTTCCCCCTAAATTCTGAGCTTCTATTTTATGGCACATAACACTTAACCCTTCTACGGCTTCGCCCGCAACTAGAATATCCAGCTTAACCAATTGGTCTTCCCTGTATTCCAAAAATTCATAGTTCATGGAAGCATAGCCAGAAGTGACTGATTTAAGAACATCATAAAAATCAATAATCAAAGTCGCAAGCGGCATCTCAAAATGAATTAATGTCCTATCCGCATCCATATAGGTAATATTTTTATGGAATCCCCGCCTGTCCTGAACAATTTTCATAATATCTCCGACCATTTCCTTCGGGCATACAATCTCTAATTTTACCCATGGTTCGGATATTGTTTCTACTGTACTTCTATCCGGTAATTCTGCAGGAGAAGAAATCGTTAAATCTTTTCCATCCTTCATTCTTAAAATATAAGAAACTGAAGGGGCGGTAGTGATAATATCCATATCATATTCCCTTTCTAGTCTTTCCTGAACAATATCCATGTGAAGAAGACCAAGAAAACCACAACGGAAACCGGAACCAAGTGCTTGAGAATTATCAGGCTCAAAAGAAAGTGCCGCGTCATTCAGGCTTAGCTTTTCCATGGAATCCCTAAGCTGAGGATAGTCATCACCATCAATACAATAAATTCCAGCATATACCATTGGTACTACTTTTTTATATCCAGGAAGAGATTTTGCTCCTGATACATTATCTCCTTTCCATAATGTATCACCAACTCTTGCTTCGCTAACAGATTTAAGCCCTGTAACAATAAAACCGACTTCACCAGGTAATAACTCTTTTTGGGATTGATATGATGGTCTGAAATATCCAATGTCGGAAACTTCAATATCTGTTTTAGCATTTAAAAAACGTAGTGTATCACCTTTTTTAAAAGTTCCGCTTACCATTCTTACATAAGAAACAACACCTCTATATGTATCGTAAACCGAATCAAATACAAGTGCTCTTGCTTCATTATCATTTTCTATCCTGAGTTGTTTCCTTAGACCACCACTTATTGGATTCGGCACCTTTTGAATAATGTCTTCAAGCACTTTATCAACATTTTCACCTGTTTTCGCAGATACTTCAATTACTTCACTTCTGTCAATTCCCAGCATATTTTCAATTTCATCTTTCACCTTCTCTGGTTCAGCCGCAGGCATATCAATTTTGTTTATAACAGGAATAATGGTCAAATCATGTTCCATAGCCATATATAAGTTGGCCAGAGTTTGAGCTTGAATACCTTGAGTTGCATCCACTACTAATATCGCACCTTCACAGGCAGCAAGTGATCTGCTTACTTCATACGTAAAATCCACATGCCCCGGAGTATCGATTAAATTAAGAATGTATCCTTTATAGTCCATTCGCACTGGCTGAAGCTTAATAGTAATACCGCGCTCCTGTTCTAGTTCCATGGTATCCAGCATCTGCCCGCGTTTCATGTTACGCTTTTCAATTGTATTAGTTACTTCCAAAAACCTATCGGCTAAAGTCGATTTTCCATGGTCAATGTGGGCGATGATGCAAAAATTTCGAATGTTTTCCATTTAAATGTTTATAGGGCAGAGAGATTTTAGCGAAAAATGAGTTAATAAGCAACAAAAACCCGAAGGCGAACAAACGTTTATCCGCCTTCGGGTTTTTGTTGGATTATATTTGGAAGTCTATTGGAACTATATAAGAAAATGATATAATAAAATCAAATAAACAAAATATGAAAACAAAATCCAAAGAAAAATTTTTCTATCAGCTATCGATAAACGAAGCCGCTGCCAAATTGGAAACGGATATTAAAAAAGGACTTTCCCCTCTTGAGGCAGAGAAGCGCTTTGCTAAATATGGTCATAACAAATTAGAAGAAGGTAAACGCCGTCCTGTTATTTACAAATTTTTTAATCAATTTAAGGACCTTCTAATAGTAGTTTTAATAGTAGCCGCCGCTCTTGCTTACTATCTTAATGACTTCAGGAGCGGAACAATACTTCTTGTCATTGTTCTGGTTAACGCAATAATAGGTTTTTATCAGGAATTTAAAGCTGAAAAAATCCTTGAGTCTTTAAAGCAAATAATAAAAGCCAAAACTACTGTAATTCGAAGCGGAAAGAAGATGGAAATAAGTCAGAGCGATTTGGTACCCGGAGATCTTGTGTATCTAGAAGAAGGTGATGCAATACCCGCTGATATTCGCCTGACTGCGACAACAAATTTCAGTACTAATGATTTTATCCTTACGGGTGAATCCGTACCTCAAGAAAAATTTGCGGAACTTATTATCAATAATGAAACAACGCTTACCAACCAAGATAATCTTGTTTTTATGGGTATTACTGTTGCTAAGGGTAATGCTTATGGAATTGTATACGACACAGGAATGAATACAGCGATAGGGCGTATTGCAAAAACCAGTGAATCAATTGAGCACGACCTTTCGCCACTTCAGAAAGAAATTAATATTCTTGCAAAGTCCTTAACAAAAATTGCAGGTGTTATTGCACTTGGTCTTTTCGTAATTAATTTCTTTCTAAACTATGGTAACGGGGAGAATTTAAAAGCTGCTATAGAAGTCAGTATATTATTTGCAATTGGTGTCGCAGCCGCTTGTGTACCACAAGGTTTGCCTGCCCAAATATCTGTAGCTTTAAGTTTAGGTGTTGGGAGACTTGCAAAAAAGAAGGCTATTGTAAAAAAACTTTCATCCGTTGAAACACTAGGTTCTACTACAGTTATTTGTTCCGATAAAACTGGAACTATTACAAAGAATGAGATGACAATAGTAAGTTGTTTTTCTCAGGGGAGAGTATTCGAGGTAACAGGAGATGGCTACAGTCCAAAGGGGGATGTTCTAGAAGACGGCAAAAAGATTTCAAAACAAACATTCGACGACCTCAAACAATTTTTTGAAGATGGATTTTTAGCATCCAATGGACGTACTGAACCGCCTGATAGACATCATAAAAGTTGGTATGCAATTGGAGATCCAACAGAATCAGCTTTTACTCCTTTCGCAATGAAGGCAGGTTTAAAGCCAACTGATTTGGATAAAAGATTCTCTATTGTTCACGAACTTCCATTCGATAGCGACAGAAAGAGAATGACAATAATCCGTAAACATAAAGGAAAGTTAATTGGATTTATGAAAGGGGGGCTAGAAAATGTCCTTTCTTGCTGTACTCATGTGCAGGTAAATAATGAAAGAATCCCCCTTACGGATAAGTTGAAAAAAGAAATTATTAAAGAAGGGGAAAGATTTGCCACTCAGGCACTTAGAGTTATAGGACTTGCTTATCGTGACTTCCCAAAAGCTCCTATGGGTGCAATAGGAAAGTCCCGAAGGTATACAATAGCTAAATCGGAAAGAGAATTCACTTTTTCTGGTTTTGTGTCCATGATTGATCCTCCGAGAATTGGTGTAAAAGAAGCAATCAAAAATTCATATGATGCGAATATCCGCGTAATGATGATTACTGGGGATAATGCAATAACAGCGAAGGCTATAGCCGAAAGAATTGGTATGAAACACAATGGTGATGAATTACCTGTATATAGCGGAGATGACATTAAAAAACTATCAGATAAAAAACTTAAAGACATATTAAAAGCTCGTTCAACAATATTCTCCCGAGTTTCACCGGAAGACAAATACCGAATAGTATCACTGCTCAAAGAAATGGGTGATGTGGTTGCGGTAACGGGAGATGGGGTAAATGATACCTTGAGCCTTAAAAGGTCCGACATCGGTGTTGCAATGGGTAGAATGGGCTCTCAAGTTGCCAAGGAGGCATCTGAAATAATTCTTCTGGATGATAATTTTAGAACTCTTACCGTAGCAGTGCGTGAAGGGCGTACGATTTTCCAAAATCTTAAAAAGACAATACTTTCATCTATAACTTCCAATAATGGTGAGCTTACATGTGTCTTGCTCGGTTTTATTGGTGTAGCATTTGGTTTACCTATTCCAATCACTGCAGTTCAAATACTTGCAATCGACCTAGTAGGCGAAATGTTACCACTGACCGCATTAACATTTGATCCGGCCGAAGAACACATAATGAAAAGTCCACCTCGAGATTTAAACGACCATATCATCAATAAAAAAAGCCTCATCAATCTAATATTTTATGGTTTTTGGATGGGGGCAGGAGGGTTCTTTTCATTTGTTATGGTGTATAAATTCGGAACAGGAACAATAGAAGCGGGGCGTGCTGCCGCCTATACAGGAATCATATTCTGTCAGTTTGTAAACATACTCTCACGTAGAACAACCCGAACAATGTTCACAAAATACCTATTTACCAATCCACAACTCTGGGGGTCATTTGCAATTTCACTTATTGCAATTTCTTTACTAATTTATATCCCCGCAATATCAATCTGGTTTGGTTTTGACGCATTAAAAGCAACCGATATAGTCTATCCGCTTATCGGTGCAGGTGTATTCTTATTCTGGCACGAGGTGGGGAAGTTAGTTAGGAAATAGATTCCTAAACTAATCACTTATCTTTTTATAATGAATAGCAGTTTTATATTTTTTGTGATTTAGCGATGTCCATATTACACCTATCTCCCTATCTCCATTTGAAGCTATCATAGGGTTTTTATTCCACCTATCTGTCACATCACTTATTTGCTCTAAATCACTATTTCCTGTTCCATTAGAAAGCATTACCTTTCCATAAATATTCCATGCATTTGCATCATCGCCATGTTTGAAATAATTTTCCCAAGTTATATAGGCTTCCGAAAGTGATATTTGAGTTACACTTGGGTGTTCTTGATGACCGAATATTGGAGAAGTAATCATAAACTCATTTCTGGATTTATTTCCGCTTGTCATGAATATCTGACCGCTTATATTTTCCATAGTAGTCTCGAGAATGTCATGTAGAGTTTGATTCGACCACACAACCATAAATTTGTTACTTGCTATGGTAACTACATCAGGGTGTTGTTGTTCAAATTCAGTAGTTTTGTTAACCAGAATATCATTATCAGATTTTCTATTACCGGTACTATCAAAAATCTGACCATAAATATTCCAGTCATCATTTTTATAACCTTGCCAAACAACCATAAAATTACCCTTTCTATCAATTGCAACTGAAGGTGAATCTTCAATTCTCCTTTCCCCAGAACTTACTTTTATTTCTTTTCCGATTTTTTCACCTTCTGAATTAAATATTTGGGCGTGAATATCTTTTAAAAAACCATTCTGTCCTTCACTCATCCATACAATTACATACTGACCTGCTTCATTCATAGCAATATCGGGATTTGATTGATTGCCGATAAGGAAGGTATTTGCTCTAAATTCGTCCGAAATCTTTTTTCCATCAGCCGAAAAATGTCTGCCATAAATACCTGTTCCGCTTCCATCCTGCTGATAACTTTGCCATACCATTACATAATCCCCATCTTTGCCCATTGCAATACGTGGATTTTGTTGGTCGTTTGGTCTATACCTGTTAGCTCTTTTTGGAAATCCAACCGGAATACCGTAATTATCGAATTTCTGAAACATTATTTCATAACTCTTCTCGCCTTTTGCCTGCCATGCAAGAATAGTATTATCAGAATTATCTATAGCAATCGTAGGATTTTCCATCTGGCCCCATTTACTTGTAATTTTTACAATATTACCAGAAGCACTCGCCGAATATATATATGCAAAAGCTAAAGAAATCACAATTGAAATACCAATTAATACAGAAAACAATAGGTTCTTTTGAGAAAGTGGCTCTTTTATGAAAGTTGTATTTAGCATATTTTTTTATATATTCATATAATTATATCATACATTTTGGCTTAAATCAATGGATAAACAACTAGATGACTTTTAGGTAATTCTAGAACTGGTTTTTAAATTGAAAATTGAAAAATAACATTCTTTGTCTTATAATCTGTGTGTATAAAATTAAATAAAAACATATGCCAACAAAAAATCCTGAAATCGTACATGGAATTCAAAAGTATTTCTTACTTGGAATTCTACTTCTTTTGATTATTGTACTTATAACATTCCTGTCACCTTTTATAGCTACATTGCTAATATCGGGCGTAATAGTGACTGCCGTTTACCCTTTACACAAAATACTAAACAGTAAAGTTCATATTCCACGTTCACTTTCTGCACTAATATCCATGATTTTAGTGATGGCAATTATAGTAGTACCTTTTATTTTGTTAATTTCTTTTATTGCCGGTGAGGCACAGACGGCTTATGTTGCCCTTAGTGTAAAAATTAATGCAATGATCGCAAGTGGCGAGTTTGGCTCTATTCCTCAAGTAATAAGTAAACTTCCTTTTAGCGATAAAATAGAAAGCATCATCGCTTATTCACCGTTTACTACATCTGATGTTCTAAAGACAGTTAGTGATTTGGTTGAAAGGCTGAGTTCATTCTTATTCGGAAATATCGATAATATACTTAGCTATTTATCAGCCTTTATTATTCATGCGGTTGTGTTTTTAATGGCCATGTTTTATTTCCTTCGTGATGGGAAAAAACTTGTTTATTATCTTCATTCTCTTATGCCACTTTCTGAGAAATACCGAGGTGAATTATTCAAAAAACTGCATCATCTTAGCTATGGAATAATATACGGAATATTTGGTGCGGCAATTCTTCAGGGATTGCTTGTAGGCGTAGGTTTTGTAATTGTGGGAATAGGAAACGCAGCTTTCTGGGGTGCTATTGCGGCACTTTTATCTCCAGTTCCATATATAGGAACAGCCCTTGTTTGGATTCCTGCTGTGGGGGCTTTAGTAATAGGAGGTCATTGGATATCAGCAATTTTCCTTCTAATTTGGAGTATTGTAATTGTCGGCTTGGCAGATAACTTAATAAAACCATATGTAATAGGAAAAACATCAGCCCTTCATCCACTTGCAGTGCTTTTGGTATTACTTGGTGGTGCATTTGCCTTTGGCTTAAAAGGACTTCTTTTCGGTCCATTTATTCTTACTCTTACTCTTGCATTTATTCATATTTATCAGCTTGAATATAAAAGTGTTCTCGGAAAAGTTAATGAACCGGTAGCAGTATTAGTTAAGCCAAAAAGAAAGCCTGGAAGGAAAGTTGTTAAGAAGAAGAAATAATTGTAAAATTTGAGATTTGAGATTTGAGATGTTGTGTTTTTTATAATGGGAGAATCGGAATTACAACAAATACACATTAAATCGTTAATCGTTAATCGTAAATTGTACAACGTTAATCTTTAATTATTTGTAATAAACCACTCCTTTTGCTAGAATAGGCAGGTATAATAAACAAAAATAAATGGCAACAAAGAGAGCAACAAGAAGGCTTAAAAAGAAGGATTTCAAAATCGAGTTGGAATCTCATATTGCGCGTGAGGTTGGGGCGGTTATTTATTTGGGTCTAGCCGTTATTTTTTATTTGGTTATAAGCGGAAAAGCTGGGATTCTTGGTAATTGGACAAATACTTATCTTCGCCTTATTTTTGGAATAGGTACTTATGCACTTCCTGTTTTATTTTTAGCATTGGCAGTTACATTATTTATTTCTCGCAGAATAAGGCTTGATGCCACCAGATATCTTGGAATAGGACTTTTGATATTCTCCGGTCTTGGGCTTATCCACATGAGTACGCCTATTGAGTCAATGCTGGATAACGTAGAACAGTTCGGGGGGTATACAGGATTTTTATCTTCCGTATTATTAAGAATTTTTATATCGGATACAGGAGCAGAGGTCGTACTCATTGCGGTTTTATTGATTTCAATTCTTATTACATTTGAAGTTTCTTTTAAAAGCATTTTAAGTTTTATTATTCCGGATAGAAAAATAGAAATTTCAACAAGACCTTCTTCAATAAGAAAAGCTCACTTACTTAAAAAAGGCGAAGAGGAACTTAATATTGTTAAGCCACTTTTGAATAAAGAAAAAGAAGACGATGAGGGAAAAGTAAAAAAACCTCAACCTATTGCTGTTAATAAGCCAATGACGATTTCGAAGAAAGAAGAAAATAGTATCAAAGAAGACAATACGGATTACAGCGACTGGGAGTTTCCACCATTGGATATACTTAGTTCTGCCAGTTCGGAGGTCTATGTAAGCGACAAGGTATTAAAAGAAAATGCCGATAAAATCAGAGAAAAACTTGGTCAGTTTGACATTCCTGTTACTATGAAAGATGTAAACATAGGACCAACAGTGCTCCAATATACTCTTCAACCGCATGAAGGAATCAAATTAAATAAAATTACTGCTTTAAAGAACGATTTAGCTTTGGCACTAGCCGCAAAATCCATAAGAATGGAAGCTCCTATACCGGGTAAGGCTCTTGTGGGAATTGAGGTCCCGAACGAAAAAAGAATGGTTGTTCATTTGCGTGAATTAATAGAAAGCGAAGAATTCTCTAGCATTAAATCCAAACTCCGCTTGGTTGTTGGCCGAGATGTAAGTGGCGCTCCGGTAATTGATGATTTAACAAGTATGCCTCATTTGCTTATCGCTGGTGCTACTGGTTCTGGTAAATCGGTTGGAATGAATGGTTTCCTTATTTCACTACTTTATCAGAATTCCCCTCAGGATCTTAAGTTTATAATGATTGACCCAAAACGTGTCGAACTTACAAGCTACAATGGTATACCGCATCTTCTAACTCCAGTAATCACCGAACCGGAAAAAGCTCATGCTGCTCTTAAATGGGCTGTTGCGGAAATGAATAGAAGATATAGAACACTTTCTGAGAAAAAATACAGAAATATTATGGAATACAATCAGAGCGAGGAAAAGAAAATGCATAAGATTGTAATTGTAATTGATGAGCTTGCGGATTTGATGATGCAGTCAACAAAGAAAGAAACAGAAGCTCTAATCTGTCGTATTGCCCAAATGGCCAGAGCGGTTGGAATGCATTTAATAGTTGCTACTCAGCGACCATCCGTAGATGTAATAACTGGTGTAATAAAGGCAAATATTCCAACCCGTATTGCTTTTACAGTAACTTCCGGAGTAGATAGTAGAACAATCATCGACTCAGTTGGCGCCGAAGACTTGCTTGGAATGGGGGACATGCTTTATATGCCGGGAAATATGAGTCAGCCAATACGTGTACAGGGTGTTTATGTTTCCAGTAAAGAAATCGAACGTGTTACAAATCGCATAAAACTTACTGTCGAGCCTGTCTATGATGACTCGATTACCGGTACAAATATGACAGGAGATGATATGGGAACGGTTGGGATAGATGGTGATGGAATGGACCAGGATAATTATTATAACGATGCACTTCAGGTTATTAAAGAAACAGGAAAGGCATCCGCATCACTTCTTCAACGTCGCCTAAGCGTCGGCTATGCCCGCGCCGCTAGAATCCTTGATATCTTGGAGGAACACGGACTAATTGGGCCTGCAAATGGAGCGAAACCGAGGGAGATTTTTATTTCTGATGAAGAGCCCGAATAGGGGATCGAATTGAGGATCGAATTGGGGATCGAATTGAGGATTGAATAGTTTTTTGACTTATTATAAAATTTTGATAAAGTAATAAGCTTAGTATAAAGATGAATTTTTAGTATTAAACATAATTTTATGAATATAGATGATTTAAAAGTATATACAATTGCTTCTCAATTAGAGGTTGAGGTTTTCGAAATAACTAATCAAATAGAATATAGCTGGAAAATAGCTCAAGTTTATCAGGTTAAACGATCTTCTTCCTCAGTTTCAGCAAACATAAATGAGGGATGGTCACGACGTTTTTATCCAAAAGATTATATAAGATTTCTTGCAATAGCACTTGGATCCTGCGATGAGACTAAACATCATATAAAAGTAATGTATAATATTAAGTGTGTTTCTGAGCCAGACTATTTAAATTTATATAAGAAATACAAAAATTTATCAGTTAGAATATTGAATTTAATTAACTATTTGAAAAAGAAATATAAGATATATACTCAAATTTAATTCAATTCGATCTCCAATTCGATTTTCTATACGAACACCAATACGAACCATGCAAAGATTTTACCTCCAATCACCAAAGATAAATAGAAATCTCGTTGAGATAACCGACAAACGCATCTGTCATCAAACCAGCAAAGTTTTACGTATGTGGAAAGATGATGAGTTTAGGATTTTCGATGAGAAAGGTAGTGAGCATCTAGTTAAAATAATTGAAATAAGTCAGAAAAAAGTTTTAGCACAGGTAATCGGTCCGATCGAAAATAACACGGAGCCTTCAGTTAATGTCAGTCTTTATCAGGCTATTCCAAAAAAGCCCGCTCTTTTTGAACTTGTAATTCAAAAGGCGACAGAAATAGGAGCTTCTGCAATATACCCACTAATAACCGAGCGAACGGAAAAGCGTCGTCTTGGAAAATTCGACCGTATGCTTGCAATTGCTATGGAGGCCACCGAACAATGCGGAAGATCTAAAGTACCTGTAATCCACCACCCAATCAATTTTGATGAAGTTATTAGTAAATCCAAAAATGCCTACATAGGTTATGAATATGAAGGAAAAAAGTTCCTATCCGATTACGGTGATGAATTATATAAAGGTGGAGAAGTCCAAATAATAATCGGTCCCGAAGGGGGATTTAGTCAGCAGGAAATTGAATTAGCTGAAAAATCCGATGCAAAACCATTCACTCTTGGTCCACGAATACTACGTACAGAAACCGCAGCAATTGCGTCTCTTTCACTTGTGCTATTAAATGAGAATGTTTGATGAAGTGAATATTTTCCCAGTTGACTTCCATTGACTACCGATTGACTAAGTCTACTGGAAGTTTATTGGAAATAACTCAATTAAATCATTCAGCAACACACTCACCCATCAAATAAGTATCTATATTTCCACTCGCACAAGCACCACATTTATTACCGTAGGTAACGCCGTCATCACCGCAAACAGGAGTGTAATCCATTGTGCATATCTCTGCGGCTTTTTCTTCGTCAGTACAAGTTCCCTCAGCAGGTTCTTCAGTTGCTTCTTCCTCATCATCTCCTGCTCCTACTAAATTACCGATAGAATCTGCTGCATCGCCGATTTTATCTACTGTGTCGCTAACAGCATCAACTGTATCTTCTACTTTTTCCTTTGTTTCAATTACCTTACCTGTAACTTCATCCACCTTTCCTTTCACACGGTCATATTCCTGAGTAACGTTATCTCTTTTTTCAATAACATCATTACGGATGCTATCTGCATAATTTTTAACAAAAGGAATCTGCAAAATGATATATACTCCGACAATCACAACGACTGCATAAGCTAGGTTTTTAAGCATGATATTTATAGTTATTGAACATTTACATTTTACATTTTACATTTAGCTTTAGGCAAGGGATATATGCATTTCTTTCTGTTACTCTTACCGGAACTCTAAAGAGCATCCTTTCTCTCTGTTACTTCAGATAGTGGTTTAGTGGCTCGGTTGGGGGAGAGAAAAGAACTGATTTTTGTCGGTTTCTTTTTACATACCTTTGATTTTACAGAAAAACTTGCAAAACAAAATAGCAGTATGTTATCATGATTATGACGGTACGTTTTTATAAACAAAATTAAATTGCAGAACTACAACTCCAAAATATAAAAACTTAGCCTTAAAGGCAAATTAAGTCATCCGTATTAGGGTGGTGGGCGCAATGAAAACGTGTCCGTCAAAACACTTTCTTCAATTTAATTTTAGAATGTGCCTACCACTTTAATACGGATTTTTTGTTCATTTAAATTACAACGGATTGATGAACATGGAGGTAAACAAAGCCTCTATCATCATCAACCTGTAAAAACAAGCCTGTGGTTGATGTCCTGTTGCTGGGAAAAGGGTTTGGAGGTAGCTACCTGTACATTACTTCATTTGAGGGGTGTGTACGGGTTTACTACCTCCGAGTGAGGTGATTGTGAATCTTTACCAATATTTACCGTGAGGTATTGAGTAAGCGTTGCCTTTATGCCCTTATGATATGCTTTAAGTGTGGTTTACCCATAATTATAAGAACAAGAAAAAACGGGATAAAATATCCCGTTCATATCTAGTTAGCAGACTAGAATAATATCATTTCCTCACGATTACGGTAATAGTCGTGAGGATTTCCCTAATTTTTTTAGAGATGGCTCGGTAGTGTAATGGATAACACAGTTCCCCGCTAAGATATTGATTCGAGTTCGAATCTCGACCGAGCCACCATCCTGTTTTTATTCAGGCTTTTAACTATATCTGATAATCAAAAGTCTAAATAAATAGTATATAATGATAACAAAAAACGACTGAACTGTCAACAAAAAACCCAGTTTTGTTTTTGTTTGCAAGGATTTTTCTTAATCATTATTTTAATATTTTTGTTTATTTTAGATAAGATTACTCTATCTGTGAAAATATTATAACAAACATTGTCAACTTTTTACACTTTTTTTACTCTTTTTACAAGTTTATTAGTGTTTTCTTGCTTGAAAATATGAATAAATGTTGTTAAAGAACAAATGTTCTCACTTACTTGCCATTAGGGTATATATACCATTTAAAAACACTTGACAAATACAAAAAAATCATTATAATAGAAAACCAATAATAAATTATATATGCAGCTCCGATGCGTTCGTGAGTTGCCCCCCAATTTTTTGTTTCAAATTATAAATTCCACCCCTTACCCCTCACTTTTGGTGTGGGCATTTTCGGGTATGGAAATAAAATAAGTGATAATTGCATTTTACATATAAATAGGCATAAAATAAGTACAAATGAAATAAAAAAACTACTATTAGTCAGCAATAATTGCGTATAATAACCAGTTATATGAAATAAACAAATTAATGACGTTTTTCAGTTAAACTTTGTATGAGTCTATTTTATTCATAAAATCACCAATCACATGAAAACTAAAAAAATGATTCTTTGGGCAATTGCCATAATCATACTCATGTTAATAGGAATGAGCGATTTAACCCCTGGTACGAAAACAGCAATTTTTGTAGGAATAATGCTCTTTTGGATAATAAGCGAACAAGAGAAGCGACATTCTCAAAAAATACGAACAGTCGCTGATTATGTTGATAATAAAGAGAAGGAAAAACCAATAAGCTACAAGATTGATGTGGTTGTAAATCCAAATTGGCACGAAATACTTATGCACTTTGCAAAAGAGCTAAAAATGAGTGAATCAGACGTGCAAAAGGAAATATTTAAAAATAAAAAAATGGGAATTATGGAGGAAAAAGGCTTATATGGAAAAGGATTCAGGTTTGTTAATTTTTATAATGGAATCTCAAATCTTGAGCAAATATGGTCAGATTACCACAAAACCTTCTTAGATGACATGGAAATAAGAGGCGGTGTTTTTGGTGACAAAGATGGATTTTTTTATTCATTTAATCTTCATAAAAAGATTCCAAAAAAGTTCAAAAATTGCAAACTATTTAACCCCATACTAATTTCACCAAAATCAATAGGATTTGATACAGCTGGTTTAATCGGCTATTCAGAAAAAATTCAAGAATTCCCATTTTGGGAAATCTTTAGATTTTTAAAAGATATAAATAAGAATGTTGGACTAGGTTGTGAAATGAATAAGATAAAAAAATTCTCAAAAGAACTCGAGAAAACTTTTAAAAAATATAAGGTTAAATATGAAGATTGGAATTATGAAGATTATGGAACAGGAGTAGAGCCCAAAGAAAAGTTAGTAGAATCTGAATGGGCGACAAAGAATAAAATTGAGATATGCGATCAAACAATGCGGGCACATGTTTTTGCATCTCAGTTTATGACCATTAGATTAAGATTAGAGTTTCTTGAATAAAATAGACTCTAGTTTTAACTTTAATTTGTTTATATCATATAACAGCGGTTTATACGACTCATCCACTATTTGCTGACGCAGATATTGTAATATTGGACTTCGACCAAATTGCCAAAATTCATTGTTGCTCCGCAAATAGGATAATAAATTTTGGCAATGTTCGCATAAACCGCAAACGTTAACTGAAAAAACAATAATTTATAATTTACACAATATGAACACCCTAATAATTACTTCTGTACTCATTTTTGGAATTTTATTATTTATTTACAAAACAATCCGTTCTTCAAATAATGAAAAAACTAAAATACTAGAACGCCATGAACAATATTTACAAGCAATCGAAGACAAAATTACAGACTTAAATGAAGAAATATATCTATCAAAAGAGCAACTAACTTATATCCGTTATATTGCCGAAACAGCCACAGGCATTAAGGCAGAAGATGTTGAACCGGGACTGCTTCAAAAAAAACAATATGCAAATGAACAAGCAGAAAAAATTGCTGAGCGTGAGGAAAAATTGGAGAACTTAAGGAGAAAATTAAAGCGATGCGGATTAAAATTTACAAATGTAAGTCAAAGGCAAAAAGATCCTTCTATAACAGATGAGGAACGAGATTTATTGGCGAAAGAATCAGAGAGGTTAATTAAGGAATCAGGTGAACTTCAAGAGGAAATAAAAAAAATTAAAATCTAATCGCTTAATAGAAGTTATTCAAAATAGTAGCAAGTGGATTGAAATACAAAAGCAATTATTCAATTAGAGAAGTCGGCCAACTGACCACTTATTATACGTAGTTATATAATAGCTGTTTTTTCCATAGGGCGGGTGGGCGGGGTTCCAATCACATAAATCACAGTTCAGACAAAAAAATCATTCCAATCACATAAATCACAGTTCAGACAAAAAAATCATTCCAATCAAATAAATCACAGTTCAGACAATATGAATTTAATTGTCCGGAGTCTATTTCCTATGCTACAATACTTCATAACTAAAAGATAAATAAATAAAAATGAAAAAGACATCTAAAAAAGCTTTCAGTTTGGTCGAGTTACTTGTTGTTGTAGTCATAATCGCCGTTCTTAGTGGTGTGGCTTATGTTGGTATACAAAGGGCAAAAGTAAAAACAATGAACGATAAAGTTCTGGACGATGTTGTCGCAATTGCTAATGCGTTGGAACAATATAATCGTGACCATTTTGGTGAATATCCTGTTCCGGAATTAGATGGAAATATGAACATAAACTGTTATTACGCGGATGCGACTTATGCGCATGATTGTGATTCTGCAGCTTTCCGTCAGGGAATGATTGATAATAATCTTCTTACAAGAAGGTACATGCCGGAAGTTCCGACTGACCCACGAACAGGTTCACGTTATGTTTATGGTGTTAGTAACGATGGAAAGTATTTTATGGTTGCGGGTATTTTTGAGGAATCAAACGGAAATTTTATAGCGAAAACTTCGGGTAATCTTGCGAAAGGTTATCACGTTCCAAGTCTTATTCGTGCATTTAATGGGCCAAACTTTGTTGTGGAAAATGGCAATAACTTGCCATATAGCCCAGACCACATGATAATTTCCGCTACGTTGCAGAATATTTCAGACGCAGATAAAGTCACCGTAAAAGATGCTAGCGATAATGATTTGGTTGTAACTCCTGGAATGTCGGTTTATACAGGTTATACAGTTACAACAACCGCCAGTACGCTTGATGTTTACTACTCAGACGGCTCAGTTTCTAGCCTTGATATAAACAGCAAGATGCAGATTATGAATGGAACAGAGGTTGCAGAAAATGATTCCGACGGAATTATTACAAAAATCCGCGTAAAACTTTTCAGTGGAAAAATATGGAACAAAGTTGCACGCCTTGCCTCCGCTTCTGAATTCAACATAGAAACAACTAGTGCAATTGCGGGTGTAAGAGGTACGGAATTTGGTGTAGATGCGGATACTGAAGATGTATTATTGAAAGATGGAAGTATATGTAGAATTGAAGGGGGTACTGGTGTTGCCGATGCAGATGTAAAAAATTGTACGGGTTATGGTGTAAAAGGCTCATTGGATGTTGATCCATTACTAAGAAAACCTAAAATAATTAAATTAAATGCTCCACTTAATACAGTGCCTTCTGAAGACATTGATTCAAACGACGGTTTAAAAACTTTATTGGTTGAAAAAAGCAAACGTTACCT
Source organism: Candidatus Peregrinibacteria bacterium (assembly GCA_016932505.1). Taxonomy (GTDB): domain Bacteria; phylum Patescibacteriota; class Gracilibacteria; order UM-FILTER-43-11; family UM-FILTER-43-11; genus JAFGCT01. The sequence continues at coordinate 11,018 of JAFGCT010000037.1, read as the reverse complement.
TAACGACAATATTCGTCCGCATATTCTAAAAATCGAAAACGGAGAAATTACAATCGCAAATCTAAATACCTATTACGACTTACCTGATGGAGAATTTTTAGAAGTTGATGGTATAGGTGCATATAATCTGGATGGTGGTTTTATAGAAGGAACTGCGAGGATGATAGATAGAGAGTCCTTAGAGGACTATAAATATTTTATTGATCCAATTCCTACAACATCTTTTGTATTACGTTTTGTAATTACTGGTGGTCCAGATTCCGGAGATTCAATTCCACTTTTAATAACACCAGAAACCCAACTTACAGAAGAAAGTCTATATAAAGTTGAAGAGGATGATGTTATTGGCGGTGAGGGAGAAGGTGAGAATGAATGTGACAATATGGCGATATTTGGAAGTGTTTCTTATGATAAAACAAATAATAACGCAACACTTTCATGGTCCGTTACTCCACCTGAATGTTTTGAAGGAGCTGTGTATAATGGGGAATTCGGGCCTATCGGTTCTACTGCTACATCATTTAATAGTGAACTTAATTATCATCAAACAGGAACATTGACTCCAGGCTCAGATTACGAATGGAAAGTTGAAACTGATATTGATTCTATTACATATGAATTTCCTGCAGATGGCACGAAAGATTTATTCACTGCGCCAGATGAAAATACTGTATTTTGTGGTGATGAATATGCTGAGGATCCTGAAGAATGTGATTCTACCGTAGGTTGTATTATGACTGGTGCAAATAAATGTACATGTAATCAGGAGCTAGGTTACACGTTTGTTGCAGGTACAGGTTGTGAATGTTCAGGAACTGCTACTTATAATTTAAACACAACAACAGATGTACCTATTAATGGTTCATTGATTTGGAGTGTTTCACCAGCGTGCATTACACCACCTACTTCACAGCAAATTAAGATTTATGAAGACGCAACTCTAATCGCATCAGGAAGCACAACAACAAACTCAATACCATTAACTTCATTAGATTCAGCTAATTCACTAATACCAGGTCATAGTTATGAATTTAAGATTGATGGTAATTTAATAGATAACTTTACGGTGAAGTGTCCTGCTACCGGGGCTATTGCCAATGTAGATGTTGATACAACTGGACCAAAGCCAAAATTTATATGGAATGTAACACCAGAATGTACTTTTGTGAATGCGTTTACAACTGTTGAAGTAATAGATAATTATAATAATTCAAAAGGAACTCAATCTACAACAACAGCAGGTGATACTTCACTTGATTGGATTATTACCCTACCAGATGGTCATTACACTTATACTTTGACTACATCAAATCCAACTGCTAGTTATACTGATGGAAGTTTTGATCTTGGTACAGCGGGACCTACGATAACCGGGCCAACTTCTCTTGCGTTGAATGATACAGCAACTACTATTACCAGTTCAGTACCTTGTGGATCATGGACGTTTACTGGTGGTGGTGAACTTATCGGAATAGCAAATTCTCAGACTGCAACTTACAATCCAATAAATCCTGATGAAACAGATGCCGATATCGCTGGTCGCTTTAATAATACTAATAAAGAAACAGTTACAATTACCTGTACAGATATAAGTGGTAACACAGGTACACATGGTATTGAAATTACATATGCACCAAAGTTGGTTTCAGGTAATTACGATTATTCATACACTGGTTTGAATAATGTTGATTGGTATACTGCGATGGATACCTGTGAAGGGCTTAAAGAGGGTGGTGCTACTGCAGGGGAATGGGTATTGCCAGATAAGGATTTTTTGATTAACACAGCGACTAATTGGTCAGGACAATTACCAGGTGGGGCAACTACAACAAGATTCTGGTCAAGCACTGAGGATACAGGAATAATTGGTAATTATTGGTTTGTTAAAAATGATGGAACTTATACTTCAAGATCAGTCACTTCACCTTTGTCCTCGCTTGGATATAGATGTATAAGAGTAACACCGACCCCATAAAGTTTTGATATATGAAAAAGAGACCGGATGTAGAGTCCGGTCTCAGTTTCAATGAGGCACTATCTCCTTTCTATTTTGTTTTAGAAAACCCGTCTTACCAAAGGGGTTCGATTATTACACTGTCTGCACCACTCGCATTACCACCAGCAAAATCCATTGCATGAAATTCAAAAGTATACACCACTTCATTTTGCAGTGTGCCAGACCATGACCAATTATTAGAACCACTGGAGTAAGAAAAGCTCGTCCATGATGTCCACGAACCGCCATCCATGCGATAGCGATACTGCATTATGGCGGTGTCACTGCCATCACAAGTACCATTAACAGTAACACTGGCTTGAGCAGGCGACCATCCAGCAGGTGGTGTCGGACAAGAGCCTGAATTTTCCGCCGAACATGTCGTAATCACAGGAGCACTCGGAGCAGTAACATCGGCTGAACAGGTCGGGTAGTTTTCATACCCAACTGCGCAGGTGTTGCAAGTGGAACCGTCGTAGTTGTTTTCGCAGTTACATGTGTAAGAACTCGGTCCGTTGACCGTACAGGAATTGGCATGACCATTGCACGGGTCCGGCAGGCAGGGGTCGTCAATACACTCACTGGGGTTAAGTGGGTTATCCGCATAACCAGTATCGCAGTCGCTACAGTTTGGTCCAGAGTAACCGGTGTTGCAATCGCAGGTAAAGGTATCAGGACCTGTTGGCTCGCAGTCGCCGTTCTGGTTACAGGAGTCGAACTCGCACGGGTTCACGCATTCGCCGGAACCGTTGTCGAAGTAACCATTCGCCTCGTCACAAAGATCGCAGGTGTCACCATCATAACCGGTTTCACAGGAACAGGTGAATGCACTAGGGCCATCTACCGTACAACTCGTTGCATTGCCGTTGCAGGGGTCGGGCGCGCATGTATCGTCGATACATTCAGTTGGAGAAAGTGGATTAGGAACGAAGCCGCTAGCACATGAACCGCAATCAACTCCAGTGTAACCAGGCAGGCACTCGCAAGTGAAGCCGGGAATGGAATTAACGCACTGTTCGTGAGAGTTGCAGTCGTGTGTTCCAAGAACACACTCGTTGTTGTCCGTGCAAGTTTCGCCGTCGCCGGAATAACCACTGGGGCATGAACCACAAGTGTAGCCGAGGCTGGGAGCGGGTTGGTCGGTACAAGAAACTCCGATAAAGCATGGATTGGAAGCACAGGCGTCAAAATCCACACAGGGGTCTCCGATAAAACCATCAGCGCATTCGCATTCACCGCTGGTGTTGCATTGCTCATTGTTACCACAGGTTACGTTCAAACACGCATTGTGCGTGCAAGCGGGATAAGTTCCCGAGTAATCTGCGTCATTGTCGCAAATACATGCATCCAAGTCGGTATCGCAAGTCGCGCCAGTACCACAGTCAACAGGAGTAGCAGGAAGGCATCCGGTAGCAGGGTCGCAGTTGTCGTTTGTCTCTGCACCATTGCAGAAGACACCATCGTCGCAGGTAACATTGAAACATAAGTCGACTTGGCAGTCGTCTGCTTCTCCGAAATATCCGTCGTTGCATTCGCAGATACCGCTGGCGTTACAAGTAGCATTCGCTTCACAGGTAACGTTCAGGCAGGCATCGTTGATACAATCGGGATAAGTTCCGGAGAAATTCGAATCGGCGTCGCAAACGCAAGCGTCTGCAGTTTCGTCGCAGATTCCACCAATCTCACAAACAATGTCGAGACCGGGCAGGCAACCAGTTGCTTGGTCACAGGATTCTGCACCATTGCAGAATTGCCCGTCATCACACGTCACGTTGTAACACATGTCGGTCTCGCAGACACCATTGTCTGAATAGAAACCTTCATTGCAGTAACACTGGTCGTCAGTCACGTCGCAGGTGGCATTCGCACCGCATACAACACCATAGCAGGGGATCGGTTCGCAAACGTCATCTGCAAGCTCAAACCCTTCGTCGCAGTAGCATTCGCCGTCGGTTTCATCGCAGGTCGCATTGTCGATACACTCAACACCGAAGCACTCGTTGAACTCACAGTTCGGGTAAGTTCCGCTCCAACCGTCACTATTAAGGCAAACACAGTTGCCAGTAGCGGCGTCGCAAAACGAACCTTCTTCACATGAGTTGTCGGCGCAGAGGTCAACGGTAAGGTCGACCAGAGCTTGAACTTCAGCAGTATGTCGGTATTCAACTTCTTCATTAACATCAGAAACAGAAATGGAAAGGTCGTGAGCACCGTCATAAACAGCGATACGAACTTGAGAAGGTTGACCATCAACTTGCGTGATTTGGAGTTCTTCGGTTCCGTCGAGAACTTTGAATGCGACCCAACTTGGGAAAGTCTCTTGTTCTTCGTCTGACAAACTGATTTGAGCAAGAATACCATCTTCGTTGACGTCGTATCCGTCTTCATTGGAAACAAAGTTCACCTCGAATTGGTCGAACGGGCGATTAACGACAAAGATGTCGCTGAAATGACGGGACAGGTAGCGGGTTCCGACCAGACCATCAGGATTGATGACTGTTGTTGCGTCGGTAACCATTTCCAATTTCGCCTCTTCAGTGTTCCACCTTACAGGCGTCCCGAACGATTGCGAGAAATTGAGTTCGATGTCGAGAGCTGGGGTGCGCTGTATATAGGCACCGTCTTCATCTACGGGTTCGGAAGTCGCTATGACGTCGAGGTGCATACCACTTGCAGATAGAATTTTGTGAGTCTCATCTTGTGGGTCTACAACTGCGCCGTCTTCATCTTCACTGAACACATTCGAAGTAATAACCGCTTCACGAATCGCCACGATGTGGCATTCCGTAAAGGAGCCTTTTTTCACATGACCGGTAAGGCCAGTGATTAGTTGAGTCGCCATTCCTACGAAAATGTCGCGTTTCTCGTCGTCGTCTGCATCTGCTGGGCAAATGCATGCTCGCCAGTAAACGTCAGCCTCAGGTAGAATATTAGCGGTTGCTTCGCACGGGTCAGCAACAACAGTGTCGCTGTCCGTGTCAGAGTCAGTGTCCGTGTCGGACGTTCCGGTATCGATAGTATCGCCGGAGTCAGGGGTTTCGTGATTGTTGCTACCTTTGCAGGAAGCAACGGCCAGCGCCAAAATGGCGATGATAATAGCAAACTGTTTCATGATTTCCTCATTTTCCAAGTCCCATCCGGGACTAAATTTAAATGTTTTGGGGTGTCTGTCAGACGAGATAGTCTAAACCTTGATTTTTAGGATTAAAGGATGACTTTGATTTAAAATAGGAAAAATACCTTATTTAAATCAGGTAATCAGAAAAATCAAGCGAATCATGGTTAAGACCATTTTCGCCTGACAGACGCAGGAATCATGAAAATAATTATCTTAAAATAGAAAAGAAAGTATTATCATTTAACATTTGAGATTTATCATTGAACATTTAAATGAAAAATGATAATTGATAAATGATAATTCTCCGCATAAGCGGAGTAGGCCTCATTGTTAAAGATCAACTGTCTTTCACTCCGGGTTAGACCGCGGAAAAAAGACTGTAATAAGCCCTTTTAGCAGAGCTGACCGAAAAAGCCCGGTCAGCACCGCCAAACAGGGTTTTAATGTCACAAAAAACACTGCGGGAAAATGTTCCCACAAGGCTCAAAAATGGCCCTATGTTGCAGATTAATGTGACATTATGCATAATGTACGGATACTATACACCAAATTGCACTTTCTGTCAATATCTTTAGAAGGTTAACAAACGACCAGTTATTTAGCTTTAATAAGTGGTTTTTTGTTTGTTTTGACGAGAATGTTATCAGTGTTTGATATCCATCATCAAAATATCAAAAAAAAGGGTAATAGTAAAGAAAATTAGCAATTTAAGTACCCTAAAAAATAACTACTATATAAAACGTAGAAATATGATTATTCAAATCTTTCAGCCTGAGCCCATACAATCGGCTGTCTATCAACCTTTTCCCATATATCAGTCCTTTGTTCTTCAATTAATGCTGCTTTATCTCTTTGGGCATTTTCATATTCAGCTTCTCCAGCTTTTTGGTCAGCAACAGCTCTAAAAGCATCAACGCTACATACAAGTGCTAAGCCTGTTAAAGCACCAGCGACTTTATTGCGAAAACCACCACCTATTTTGAAAGTACTTTCTTGGCTTCTTTCAGCCTGTGGTGTCATTGTGTCCTTTTCCATAATATTTTGTTGATACTCCTCCACCAACATAATAGCTAAAACACATAAAAAGTCAAGCAAATTAGAGCTATTTGAATATTTGGAAGAGGCCCCGGCAGCATTAAAGCATACCGGGGCAAAGACAGGTCCTAAAACCTATAAGGGCGAGAGCTCGAGGTCGACAATGTCGCCTAAGCTTTTATCCGGCTCAATGCCGAATGAAGTGGGAGTGAACCTTTCAAGCGAACACTCCGGAGCGAGGATTTCCGCATCTGGCGGGGCGACAATGAGGTTTCTCACCTCGTGAATTTTGCCGCCATACCAGAGCTGGGATTTCCTACCCAAGGCAATCGTGTTTTTCGTTCCATTCACCAGCTCAACCTCGGGAGGCTGAGTGTGATTGACAACGATTTCACTATCGCCCATGCGTTGATCATGGTAGGTAATCAGAGACTGATCCAGGTGAGCCTGGGCCCTGTACTTACCAACCTCCAGTCCATCTTCATTGATGAACTTGAAGGCGAAATGAACCGTCTTACCTTTCAGACAATCCAATTCAACCACAAACGCATCCTTCATCTTGTAGTCCCGATACTCAAGTACGGGTTCTTCCTTAGATCCCACAATCCATGCAAGTACTTGCACGGCTGCGACATCCTTGGTTCCCTCGTAAAAGATAAACGAGACTGTAGACAAAGGTGGCTGAGGAAGAACGACACTTCCTCCACTCTCAGAATCGGGGGCATTTGCTGCTTCTGCTGACTCAAGGGTAAAGTCGTTCCACCCTACAGAAGAGTCGTAGTCACAGCACTGAGGAGCGCCACTAGTTAGAATGCCTAATAAATAGACACCTATTAACTGAGTAGCAATCCTCATTCGGGAGGTGTCATGGCTAGGCTCCATTGACACCTCCCCACACGTCAGGGAGTTTCAGTTCCATACACACTTCTCCTTTCCGGCCCATTGTTGTTTAGGACCTATGTTGTGTGATACAAGGCCTGCAAAGCAGATCTCATACCAAGACCAGTGTGATTTCGTATACTCAGATACAGAAAATCACACGACAAGTACGATACCATAAAATAAATAGTATGTCAAACAATATTTGTGGCACTATGTCAAAATAATATATTGAAAAGTTAAGATTACAAAAATAATTTGGTGGTTAAGAGATTCCTCGGCTCCGCTCGGAATGACGTGCTTTCTTTTACAGGGAAGTCTGATTTTGCTTACGCAAAATCAGACTTCCCACCTAGAAAGGCGTCGTCATTTCGACCAAGCAGAGCGCGTGGAGAAATCCCCTTAGATTATTCGTTTAATTTTGAGTTTTGCCAATCGTCATATACAATAATTTTGTAATATTAAATTTTTTAATCTTCAATTTTCAATGTCACAAGACATAGCACCATTAATAATTCTGTTTATCGCGTTTCTTATAGCTTTTATGCTTGTTGAACTGCTATTTATTTACGTGCTTAACCGCTTGCAGAAGCGGTATTGGGTGTTTGTAGTAGACAATCTTATGCGCACAAGGATTCATCATAGACAAGCTGTCAAAATAGCTGCCGTTTTTGGCATAATAGCTGCCGTTTTGATGGTTTTAACCCTAACTCCTTTTGTTGAAGTTCTAAGGGCTTCAAAACCTATTCTAAAAATATTTATGCTGGTTTTATTGGCATCTATGGTGTTGGTTTATGTAACTACAACAAGGAAGATGACACGCCTAGCTTTGGAAAAACAAGTACATAGTTACATGTATTTTATTGTATCCATATTTCTTTTTGTTTTTATTACAATTGCTACCGACCAAACCTATAACTCATATCAAAACTATATAAATACCCAGTTTGTAGATGTTGCATCAAAAAGCATAGAATTAGGAATGAATAGTATTGATGAAAAGAGACTAATATCAAAATTTAAAGAGGAGTATCTCTCTGGAGGATGCGAAGAAATAGACTACAGTAAAGTTGAAGATCCTGGGTTAATTCAATTTGTCTTTATAACAACCGACTTGGAAATTGCTCAACAACAAAATACTCCAAGTGAAGATTTCTTGCTTCAGGGGTACAAATGCACTGATGGCGAAAATACAATGCTACTTACAAAAGGTGGGAAGTGGTATTGGGTGATATCTGAAAATCAATAAAAATCCACTTAATTGGCGAGGGTGTGAAACAAAGTAGATTAAAAATCAAAATCATATTCATCCGTAAACATTTGCCCGTAGGTATCATATTGCTTAACAATCAGCTTAAGTTTTTTACCTTTTCGTTCAGCATTTTTTAGAATTCTCACATAATCTTTCCCCCATTCTGTATAAGCAAATAGCCTTTCTCCTCTGTCTGCTTCAAGGATAATCGACTGGCGATTAAAAAGAGGAATCTTATTCCATCTGAATAAATATGAACGCCCTGTATCTTGCAATTGGAAAATCCTAACACTTACTCTTTCATATTCAGTATTTATATCATGAATAGAGCTTCTTGGCTCTGCGCTTGCTACAGTACTCCAACTTGAACTCATATTCCCACTTGTATCAACAGCAAGTACATAAAAATAATAAGTATTTTCGTTATATAACCCGTCAACAACATAACGATTTTCTTTTACTATAACCTGATTAGGCATATCTTCCGGGTCATATTTGGAAGCGTCAAAACTGTATCCGGAATAGCTGACAATATAATGGTCAATAGCGACATTATCATTAGCTTTTTTCCAGTTTAAATAAACTTTTCCGTCGCCTGCGACAGCATTTACATCATAAACAGTGCTCGGTATCTGAACATCCATTCCTGTATAATCAATTTTTTTATCCTCAATATCTTTTTCTTCATGTTTTACATACTGAAGGGTGCAAGTTGCGCTATTTCTAGGAAGAAATATTTTATCACCCTGAGTAATAAGCGAATCATATTTCTTATAATAAATATCTTTGTACATAAATCCAAGAATTTTAGTGCAGTCTTTTTTTACTAGAATTGTATATATTTCCCCATCTTCATCCGTTATGCCTGCCATAGTATTGTTGTTGAAAACATAATTAATATGTATTGTTCCGGTTATCTCCTCAGCCTGATCAATTTCACATTTATTGTATGAGCTAGCCTTTAAATAGTCTCCATATCCATCTAAGTCACTTCGAATTGCCAATACAACATTATCCCCAACTTCGGCATGATCGCCACAATTGCCTACGTAATGAATAAGCCATTTTTCATCACCTCGCTCCAACACCATATTGCGATTAGTTGTATTTATAGAAAGAACCTCAGCTCGTTCAGTTGTTTCATAATAAGCGAATGTAGAAGGAGCGATGATTATTAGCCCTATGATTATTGATATTAATTTTTTCATATTATTTATAGGATTTATTTATTCCTCTGATTTAATTAATAGAGAGTGTTTAAGATTCTCGTAACCGTCAGCTATTCTCAAATCACCTACGCTAATAATATCATCTTTCTCATTAACAATAATAGGAATTTGCATACGTAGATGAAGGGGGATTTTACTATCTACAAAAAAGTCCTGTAATTTCTTTGTTCCGTTCATACCGCTTGGTCTGAATTTATCACCAGCTTTCCACTGACGTACATACAAATCAGAAATCTGAATTCCGCAATCTGAAATATTAGAATTTGCCTTTATAATCCACTTACCCCACTTAATACCATTAGTGGTTATTTGTGCTTTAGGTAAGCCAATACTCGCATCTATGTACTGTCGTACTAGAACATTAGAATGTTCAATGGAAAAAACCAAATTTTTAACTTTTACCATTCTTCCGGATTGCCCATCTTGTAAAAACTCTATAAGCCTATTTATCGATGCTTCGTATAAATCATTTGGTCCCAAAATCTGAATAAGTACTTCCGATTTAACATCATTTGGCAGCATATTAAAATGCTCTTTGTTAAACTTATTCTCAGAAAAGTTGATAAAAATCCATCTTTCAGCCTTTTTCAAAAGAACCTCAAGTTTTTCACCAGCCTCTTTAATTGTTTCTCTAACTTCTTCAGCTATATCGTCATAGCCAAGTGCGGGAATGGCAGTTTGGCGCCAAAAACATCTTTCCAAATTGGTATCAAAGTTACTTTTATCAGTACGAAATGAAAGATTTTTTTCTTTCGCATATTCTTCAATGTCTTTTCTTCTAACCTCTAAAAGTGGTCTAATTAGCTTATCGGAAAGTGGCCTCATTCCAATTCTCCCTCTAAGCCCTGCACCGCGAGCCATGTGCATTAAAACCGTTTCAATCTGATCATCAAAATGATGAGCAACTGCAATATAATCAGCTTCACATTCCTGTCTGACTTTCTCCAAAAATTCATATCTAATATTTCTTGCGTTGTTTTCCAAATTTCCTTCTCTTGGAATATTTATTCTTTCGCCTACATATCCAACTCCCCACATCTTAGCAAGATTCATTACGTATAATTCATCGCCATCACTTTCACGCCCACGTAATTTGTGATTTAAATGTGCGATTGTAATATCGTAACCAAGCTCATTTAAAACATGTGCTAGCACCACGCTATCTGCTCCACCACTTACACCAACAACAACCCGTCTAAATGACGGAATTTTGGAAAGAACAGATTTTGTGGAATTAATAATGTCCATATCGGGGTCATTATACAATATTATTAAATAATCCTCTACAATAACCATTGTACGGTATATCCACCCATCAATCTGACATTCAATCAGCCCTGCTTTCAACGCTATAAACTTGTGTGACTAACGGCTATCGCCTTTGCCACCCATTTTTTGCCTTGATGCAAAAAACCGGTGGCACCGAAAAAAGATCAAGAACCTGACTAACCGCCCTTCAGCATTACCGCAATGTGCTCCAAGGCTTCGCACTCATGAAATTATCAACGT
>JAFGCT010000036.1 GCA_016932505.1 Candidatus Peregrinibacteria bacterium | reverse complement strand
CTCATGTAAAACCCCAGACCCCAAATACCGCCTTGTTTCAATGACCTACAATCAACTTGCTATCTGTAGCTATCACGGTTCCTTCCTCGGTGGTTTTTGTAATTTAGTAATACAAAAACTCCAAATCAGAAAGAATAACACAAAGACACGAAAATGCGCAGAAGGGCAAAAAGCAGAAAAAAGGAAAACGGGGTCTGGGGTAGCGCGGACATGTCGAAGATGGTACGCAGGCGAGAAGTAAAGAGTTTGTCTCGCGCAACCCCAGCGCTTTTTTTGCTTCGTCCCGAAGTGACATCGGGATGAAGAAGATGAGAGCAAAGCTACAGCTCATGGATTAAAGAAGAAGTCACAGGGAAAAAAGTAAGTCGCCCCGCTTTAGGGGCAATAGGTAAATACTTGTTTTATTAATAATATCCTCCATTTACATTCCGTGTATTATCAATAAAACATCCTTCACTACAGTCGTTCGCTTAAGGCGAGCTCCTTCCATTCCGGAACATATTTATCGCTACTTAAAATATAAATAGGCTAGTTTGAATAAATAATTAATAATGTATAATGCCTATATAAAATATTTAAAAATGAAAATAGACTATCACACTCACAACCATTTTTCCGTAGATTCAAGCCAAAGCACAATTGATTTAATTGAACATGCAATAAAAATGGGCATTGATGAAATATGTATAACAAATCATATAGAAACATTCCCACAAGACGGAGGTACAGGAATATTTACTTACGAAGAAGCTTTTGAAAGATTCACACAGGTAAAAAAGGAAATTGATGATATTCAAAAAGATTTCCCGAACATAAAAATAAAATTCGGAGCAGAATTAGAATATATTGAAGAATGGATGCCTGAAATGAAGAGATTGGTTGATGATATAGACTTTGATTTTCTTATAGGATCAGTACATGTAGTCGATGAAGTTGTCATATCAAATACAGAGCTAAGTCAGGAGCTATACAAAAAAGTTGATGAGGAACACACCTACTCAAGATATTTCGAACAAATGTTTAAAATGGTCGAATGGGGAAACTTTAGTGTTGTGGGGCATTTTGATGTATGTAAAAAAGGAGGAACAGATATTTACGGTCCTTTCAATCCGGAAAAACACAAGAAACAGATAATCCCTATTTTGGAGCTTATGAAACAAAAAGGTATTGGAATTGAATTAAATACAAGCGGTCTAAGAAGTAATTGCAAAGAAATCTATCCGCATACGGATATCCTAAAATGGTGTAAAGAGATTGGAATTGAACATTATACAACTGGCTCCGACGGACATGAAACAAAAGACATCGGTTGGAATATTGATAAGGCTATGGAAATCTTAAAAGAAATTGGAATCAAAACCATTTCTACATACGAAAAAAGAATACCGACTAAATTTGAGATTTGAGAATTGAGAATTGAGATTTGAGAATTGAGATTTGAGAATTGAGATTTGAGAATTAAATCACAAATCCAAAATCACAAATCACAAATACCTATGCCCCTTTCAACCAATCCGGTACTGGACCACTTTGATCAGACAAAGATGGTGCCTGACCGTTTTTTGGAGGCTTTGGCGGTTCATCCTCATCTTCATTTTCTTCTTCATCATATTCCTCGGGTTCTCCCATTAAATCTTTTGCCATATCTTCAGATGTTTTTTCCTCTTCCTTTTTTTCTTCTGGTTTTGGAACTGAAGAATCAGACATAGCTCCACCCTTCATCCAATCTGGAACTGGACCAGTTTGTTCTGCCAAAGGAGGCTTTTCCATAACCTCACCTTCAATTGGCTCTTCTTCAGTAGCAGACTCCTCAGTTGGCTTTTCTTCAGTAGCAGGCTCCGAAGTTAGCTCTTCAATAGGCTCAACAACTGACTCTTCAGTCGGAGCTGTTTCAATCATATCGTGCACACCCAACTTAGTGAGAATTTTAATTTTAAGCTCATCAATAAGTTCATCGAATGTTAAATCTGGCTGTTGAATTTTTAAGAAAGATAAAAATCCGACTACTATTAGAACAATAAGAACAATTACAATTAAAATCAAATAAAGAATAATCTTAAGAATTTTAACTATTATTGAACCACCGCCTCCAGTATCTGGAGCTACCGTTTCATCCTGAGTTATATCACCTACTACTTGCTCATCTTGAAATGCACTCTCATCTATTGTAATTTCAGCAGTTTTTGTATCAGTCACCTGATCAGCATCCACAACAGATAATGTTACTATGTATTTACCTGCCTTTGAATAAGTATATGTTGGATCCTGAACTCCTGTCTGATCTTTTTGACTATTATAATTTTCAGCATCAGTATCACCAAAACTCCATGTATAATCGAGGTTCTTATTGGTAAGATTTAAAGCAACTGTAGATAGATTTGTAAACTGAACCGAATTACCATTAACTATATATTCAAAATTAGCAACGGTCGCGATTACATCTTTTACAAGAGTTTCCAAGCTAAAGTCAGCGGATACACCGTCTTTATCGGTTACCGTTACCTTAACGGTATATAAATCAGCATAATCATAAATATTCGAAACTGTATTATCACCCTCAATTTCCTTATCCACTTCACCATTTCCGTCAAAGTCCCATGCGAATGTATAGTTATCCAATGTCTGTTTAAGACCTGTTACCGTAAAGGTTATTGGATCACCTTTTAGTACAAAACTCTTATCAGATATTAATTGAATATCTTTTTTTACTTCTACAATAGTAGGAGGTCTAGGACTATCGGAAAACCATATACCACGCTGTACACGACTACCCTTTCCGCCTTCGCCAACAACAATAAGCTGAGCAATTATCTGCTCATCGGTTTTTGAGTATTGAGTAGACCAAGTATCACCGGTCTTAAACGATACATCGTTCAAATTATCAATATCATTTGCAGGATTTCCATCTCCATTGCTATCTTCGAAAATATTTTTATCAATTCTATATTCAAGTATTTTACCTTCGCTCATTTTTGAATAAAAACCTACAACAGAAGGATCTTCGTAAAGATATACCAATTGATCTTTAGGATTCGGCTCTGGAGTAACTTGCATGATTGCAACAGGATCTCCTTCTTTTTTAGGACCCTGGTCAAAAACTATCTCAACCTGTGACTTAGCCTTTTCACCCGCCTTATTAACAAGTGTTATTTCAGCAACAGTTTTTGCGGATTCGCCTTCTTTATACAGAGATTCCCATGAACCTCCAAGTAAATATGAATCATCACCTGAGTTATCTATATCATCATTAGCTTTTCCATTTCCATCACTGTCTTGAAATATATTTCTGTCTATTCTGTATTCTATAACATCAATATTTGTAGGTAATATATTAAATAGAACTTTACTATCTCCTATTAAATGAATAGCACCGTCACTTCCAGGTGAAGGCAAGGTAGAATAAGAAATAACAATAGGTGAACCTTCCACTTGGGTATTTATAGTGCCTCCATCGCCAGAAGTTGAATCTGATGATGCAGAACTTGGATATTTACCTCCAGCAAGTACAGATACCGAAGTATTTGAAATATTTCCAAGTGAATCTGTCACTGTAAGATTAACCTCATATTCACCCTGTTGAGCAAAAGTATAACTGAATATTGAAGTAGACTGAGTGCTAACTATCTCTTTTCCTTTCTTTACTATCCATTTAAAAGTAGAACCTGCCCTAACATTATCACCCTGAAGAGTTACAGCTTCGCCAATTTTAACTTCCATTTTACCGCTCGCAAAAGCACCTGCAAGAGGAAGAAAGAGAAGAACAAGGATTGTAGCCGTTAATTTAACTAGGGATTTTGACATTAATTATTATTTGAATTTTGAATTTTGAGATTGAAATAAAAAATGATAAATGATAAATGATAAATTAAATTTATTTAACCCGTATAGCAGCTTCTTCAGATATTTCACCAAAGAAAGTATCTGTAGCACGAACTCTGATTCTAACAGTTCCTGAATCAACAGCAGTAAAAATAGAAGAAGCTCCTGACCCTTTTGACTTAACTGGATTTGGAGTGAAAGTTCCGCTTCCATCTACAACTTCAAAATATACATCTCCATAATAAGGAGAGTTATCCGCATTTTTTACTGTTACTTTTATATCAGTAGTACCGCCCTTTATTACTTCATCAGGAGAAACAACAATATCCATTGTAGTTATCGGCTGATTTGGTGAAGTAACTTTTGCTGAGTAGTACGAATTCTTTTCTCTTTCAGTTGCACTCATTGCAAGGTCAACGTCTCTTACAACAACACCTTCCATTCCCAAGCTATCTTTTACTTTAAGTCTAACCCTGTAAATTCCAGACTCTGAATATATATAGGAAGGAGACTCTTCAGTAGACTGAACATCATCATCATTTATTCCGTTTCCATTATCATCATCCTGAATATCAAAATCCCATTCATATCTAAGCGTAGTATCAGAAAGGTCTGGGTCATAACGAGAGTTACTTGCATTAAATGTAACAGTATCGCCATCTATTGAATAAGTAAATGCCGCCTGAGGATAGCTATCTACCTGCTCGACAAAGATTTTCTGTGATGTACTGGAAGAAAGACCTCTGTATGTAACTTTTAAACGTACTTCGTATTCTCCTGGTGTATTAAACTGACGATTTACCTGAGGACCAGAAGAAATATCATCAAATTCACCATCGCCATCAAAATCCCATCTATATGCATCGTCTGGAAGTATGTCACCCTGAGGGTCATAGGATTTAGAAATAAAAGAAATGGAATCACCTGTAGAGATTGTTGTTTTATCAACTGTAAATTCTGCAACAGGAGATAAATTAGGACCATTCTGAACTTCAAGCGAACTTAATTCTCCAAAACGTTCCATACTATTATATACACCACCATCATTATCTGTAATTTCCATTACAAAATAATATTTATTTATAACATCAGGCTGACCCTGAGCGGTTATAATCATACTTGTTTCAGGGGCGCTTGTTGAATGAACTCCAAGCTTTTGGTCTTCGTATCCTTCTCTGAAATACCACCATCTATACTTCTTTATTTGACCGTCTTTGTCTTTAGGAGCAATAGCTCGAAGAGTTACTTTTGCGGGAGTAACAAGTGTTACACCATCTTCTTCACCCACAATAGAAAAATCAACAACAGAAGGTATTTCGTTTACAACTTTGAAATACGCAATATCTTCATTACTGACTTTTCCGCTCACCTGATCCCTTACAACCAAATTAGCCTCAAAACACTGGTTAGCACCGTTTATCTCATCAAAACGATGTGTAAATTCCTTCCTATCACTTCTTGTTCCACCAGACACTGTCCAATCGTAAGAAAGCAAACGTGATGAACCATCACGATTTATGGAATCCCTTGCCGTAAGAAGAATGTTATCAGCACGTGTAACAATCATACCGTGTTTTCCTGGTCCACATAAATCATCAACAAATCCCTGACTTCTACTATTAACAAGAGCAGTTGCCGCAGCGATAGGAGAATCTTGATCCCCTATTAACACATAAGCGTAATCGGAATTGTCATTATCATCTTTATCGAAGAAATTAAGCTTAACTCTATATTTTCCCTTCTTAGTATAGGTATAAGTAACTGAATCTTCATCAGTGCTTGATGTTTGACCATCACCAAATTCCCAAAGGTAAGCTACTGCATTTGGACTTTGAGCCTTAAAGGTAACCTCTTCACCAACTTGAGCGGCTCTTGATTCAAGGCTGATATCACCAGATAAAACCGATTGAATTGAAACACCTTTCTCAATCTGCTCTCTTTGTCCAAATGAATCCTGTACCTGCAAAGTAGCTCTATATTCACCTACTTTTTTATATTCGAATTCAGAAGTGATTTCTGGAGAATCCACAACATCAAAATTACCATCTCCATCAAAATCCCATGAATAAGTAATACGATCACCTTGATCTGGGTCATAACTATTAATACCATTAAATTCAACTTTATTAGGATGATTTGCTTCCGGTATTTCATAAGTAAAACTCGCGATTGGAGGACGTGAAAATACTTTTAATGTACCAACGTGCTTATCTTTTGCACCAGTTGTATCTGTTACAAGAAGAGTAACATCATATGTACCTGGTTTATCAAACTGATAATAAAAACTTTCCTCATCACTTTGATGTACAGTTTGCCTATCAACATCCTGAATTTCCCATTCATATGTTTTAATGGAACCATCATCAGAACGAGAATTAACGCCTATAAAACGGAATTGTGTATTTACGTTACCTTCTTTTGGGGCAACATTAATATCAGCTGCAAGTGATTTAACAAATAACTTTATTACCCTTTTATCAACAGTGCCTTGATTATCAGTTACTTTTAGAGTGATAAAGTATTCACCCGGCTTATCATAACTATGAACAACTGTAGTAGGTGTACTTCTTTGTTCTGTTGCGGTATCTCCATATAACCATTCATATTTAACAATTGATTTTCCTACCGCAGGAGTTGTAGGAGAAGGGTCAAAGGCAAGACCTGCCTTTCCTTCTTCTATGGTAACATGATGAACGTCGTTAACCTCAACACCATTTATACGGAATGCCACTTTTGAAGCTGGTGGATTTGCGCGGACACGGACTGTAGAAATACCATCCATTGCGGATTTATATCCCATTGAATCAGTTTTGGATGTTGAAACCTGCAAACGAACAGAATATGTATTTGGCTCAGTAAATTCATGAACAATAACAGGAGAACTTCCTAGTGATACTTGTGTTCCGGAATTATCAAGATAAGACCATTTATACTCACTAATAGTACCGCCTGTAGGATCAATAGAATCAAGACCATCAAAAGTAACAGTAAAAGGAACATTGCCGGAAGAAGGTGCTGCGGAAATTCTAGAGATGACCACTGGAAATTTGCGTAGTAGTTCTGCAAGATTTCGATAATTAGTTTCAAATCTTCTGAGTCTTACACTACTTTTTGGGTCATCTATTAAATCATCAAGAGCCTTGGAAGTATCATCCCAAGCTTTTATGGTCTTTTCTGATTCAGGCATTTCAACGCGTAAATCATCAAGCTCCTTTCTTAAATCCTGAAGCCTCTCTAAATTTTCAAGAATTTTAGCTAATGCCGCAAGAACCGCAGGATTATCAGTATTCTTCATTAATTCTTTTATATCTGCAATTTTATCTTTTAACATTCCCTGATCCAGCGCATTTTCAACTTCAGCTTTAACATCCTCAGGTAAACCATCAATAATATCACTAATATCATCAAGAGAATTTACCAAATCATCAATGGAATCATCCATTCCATCTAAAATATCATCAGTAACCCCTGTGCTATCATCGCTATCAACAGAATCTCCACTATCTCCATCTGTATCACCATCTAAAAATTCAGTACCTCCATATTCACATTTATTTTTCTCAAGGTTACATACAAAACCATGATTAGGAGGACAATCTGTATTGTCAGTACAATCAGTATTGATATCGGAATTTGGATTACGACAAAGCCCGTAATCATCACATATTTTAGGAGAGACACATGTATTAGTATCAGAATTTGGATCACATGTTTGATCTAAACCATTCTGACAAGTATTGGTAGCCTCAGAACAATACATGCCTACAGGACAATTTGTACTATCATAACCACAAGGAAGAGTATCACCTGTCCCCGCCGGACCACAAATATAACGAATTCCATCAGGCTGCTGTATACACCACTCCCCAATAGCACAATCTGCCTTTGTTACACAAGCGTTACCCAGCCAGTCAATTCCCTCAGGAACCTTACAGCTATAAACTCCTGTATCCCTGTCTCTTAAACACCACTCCCCTGCATCTTCATTACATTCACCACATAACTGGCTCGTATCTCCAATTGGTACACATGTATAAATCGGTTCCTTGGGGGTTCCTAAATTCTGACAAGCCTCTGTATCTGTACAAGCTCCATTACACATGTCTCTCTGTGCTGAACTTGTAATAAACGTAACAACTGAATACGAAACTATAACCACAATTAAACCAAGTGCAGCATATGTCATTATTTTCTTTGCCTTTGTAATCTGTTCTTCACTACCACCGGATACTACCCATAAAACACCTGCATAAACAAAAGCAACTACTGCAATTGTTCCTAAAAACCCGATAAAATAATTAACAATATCTGTTATTAATGCACCAAGTGTTCTGTCCTGAACTATATCCTTGCTTATTGTCGCCCCCTGAGTAGGAATACTAAGACCTGTTCCTCCTGTTGTAAGATCAAGACTTACACAAACTTCATTTTCACAATATTCACCACCACTACATTGAATATCGGTAGTACAAGGATTTCCCACTGTGGCAGTTGCCACCTCAGCAAAAGAAAATGTAAACACAATCATAAACAGTATTCCGAACCCCTTTAGCCTATTTGTAAATAATTTGTTTTTCATTAATTAATTTCAAGTATTCAAAATTCTTATCTTAAACTCTTTACTAAACTGGAAGTTAAGAACTGAACGATTGTGAATGACATAATTACAAGTATAAGACCAACAACTGACCACATGAGAATCTTTTTTGCTTTCTGCAATTGTTCATCGTTACCATAAGCAGTTACATACAAGAAGCCCGCAACAACAAAGCCTACAAAAGCGGCCAATGTTAAATACGGAAGAATAAAGTTTACATATTTTACTATTAATTCACCCACAGTCTCTGTATGTGTTATTCCAGAACCTGTAAGAGCATCCTTTGTTAACTGCGAACCTTGAGCAGCTTCAGAAACACATCTCAAATCATTATAAAACTCCGGATTATCGCAAACAGTACCATACTCTGCATCAACACAGGGAATAGCTTTAGGATTACGTAAACAATAGCCAACACTACCAGGAACATCTGTTTCAACAGTACCACCAAATATTGCAGCCTGAACGCCCGTACCCATCATTAAAACTATGGCAAGTGATAGAATTATTTTTTGTATGATTCGAATCATTTTTTGTTTTTGATGAAAATTATCTAATTATTATAGCAAAAATCACGCCGAATAGCAAGTCTTTTAGCGACTAAGTGACGAAACGACGAAATGACGAAAAGACTAATTATTGTATAATGTTATTTCGGTATATCGTTATATCGTAAAAAAAATAAATCACAAACAAAAAATCCAATCACCCGTAGGTAATTGGATTTTGCTTAAATCAAAACAAAAGTGATTTATTTTTTCTTCAGATCAAGGTCATAAACAGCACGACCTACACGAACGAAGTGTGGATTCTTTTGTAAGTTTAGGGATATTGTTCCAATCTTAACATTTCTCTGACTAAGAACTTCTTCCACAATCTGTTTTTTACTCATTGGTCCGTTTGTCTCAAGTAATTTTTCAATTACATCAGCAACAGTTCCTGGTTCATAGCCCCATTTAGAAAGTGCATAAAGACCTCGGCCCACAAGAACAAACTGATCATAACGGATAAGTTCATTATGAACTGCCTGAACTGTAACTACTTTTTTATCAAAACCAATTTCAGAAATTCTGTTAGCGATTTCAACAAAGTGTAATGGTTTTTTAGCTTTATCTAAAACAATTTCAGCTTTATCACGAATAGAACGAGGATTAACATGACGCCATTCCATAAGACCCCATCTTCCTTCTACCATTCTTGCTCGTTTGTCAGTCTTTAAACAAGATATAATCAAGCTATTTGCAATAGTTTTATTCTTAAATAGTGCGAGGTTTTGAACAGATGAAATAATCTGATCTTCAGTCATAATATCACCGTGCTTTTTTAATACACTAAGACCTGCCTCAGTTATTTTACGTATATCACCAAGATTAATTTCCTTAAGCATCCAAAACGCTTCAGTGGTATTTGTTCTTGGAGATTTCTTAAGATCAACATCACAGTTTAAAGAAAGAACAATAATCTTTCCGTCTACCTGAGAAGTTGTATAGATATTCTGTAAAATTTTATTGATAATATCAGATTCAAGCATCACTCCCCCGTCTTGGATGATGAAATCTTTAGCTAAACGATTGATTAATCGTAGCTTGGTATTACTTACGGTACGTCTTAGTTTATTAAGTGCAATGTTTTCAATTTGTCTGATACGTTCACGAGTAACTGAATAATGTTTACCGATTTTATCTAAAGTCTGACGTGGTTTGTTATTCAAGCTAAAACGCTTAATAATAACATCTTTTTCTTTTTCGGTTAGTACCAAAAACATGTCCTCAATAACCTCTTTGAGATTAAAGTTCTCCTGCTGCAATACAGCCAGAGTAGCATTTGTATTATGCTGTGTTTGACCTGTTGAACTCATTTATAAAGGGGGGTTAGATCTTAATAACTGAAGGGGCTTTTTTAGAAGTTACTTAATTGTCTTAAGTTAGTACATATCCTATAATAACCATTTTATTCGAAACGTCAAGTACTATATAAAATTTCAATTATTCGCTTGTGTCAAATTGCTGTTAATTGCTTTTAAAAGCAGGTTTTTAAACGCGAACATTAAGTTAAAGGATATAATTATATATGAAATATAATATTTGTCAATACTTTATTTAGACTTAATTATTTCACGTCTTTGCGCCTTTCGATCAGAAGCCTTCGCCTTATTTCTGCGCACCCTCAATTTACTCTTCGGTTGAAGAGATTTGACATTATTAAGTCCGTGCTGCTTGCTAGCGTGTTTGTTTGTCATTGCTGATTGTTCAAAATAAAAAAAAACTGGAAAACTGGAGGGAAGTCTACTTTCATATATAGATATTGTCAAGATTTTTCTTTTCTTATTATAATTCTTTTCTAATCCCTTTATTACCCCCACTTACCCCAAATAAATGAAGAAAGGGGGCGTACGCACATGAAAATTAAAAATCCAATGTAATTCCAAGCGGACAATGATCAGAACCCATTACATCGGGCATAATAAAAGCATCAGTCATATGTTTGCGAAGTTCCTTCTGTACAAAGAAATAATCGATTCTCCAGCCGATATTCCTCTCTCTTGCTCTAGTTTTCATGTCCCACCAAGTATAAATTTCAGGTTCTTTATGAAATTCACGCAAAGAATCCAAATACCCATGTTCAATAACTCTATCTATCCATTTTCTTTCGATAGGTAGAAATCCAGACGTCTTTTCATTGTTTTTTGGGTGAGAAAGATCGATTTCTTTATGAGCAGTGTTAACATCACCACAAAATATGACTTTTATACCTTTTTCTTTAAACGAATCAATTTTTTTCAAAAAAGCATCGTAAAACTCCAATTTGTAGTTAAGTCTTTCACTACTGGCTTTTCCATTTGGAAAGTAAACATTAAAAAGAACAAATTTGTCGAATTCGGTCATAACCACTCTCCCCTCTGCATCAAATTTCTCTCCTAATAAGCCGTATTCAACATTCTTAGGTTCTTTCCTGGAATAAGTAACAACACCTGAATAACCTTTTTTTAAGGATGAAGAATGAAAATAAGAAAAATACCCCTCAGGCTCAAGCAAGGCTTTACTGAGTTGTTCAGGATGAGCTTTTGTTTCTTGTAAACACAATACGTCAGGCTGAATATGCTCAAGCCAATCCAAAAAACCTTTTCTTTCCACCGCTCTTATACCGTTTACATTCCAACTTAGTAATTTCATATAGTTTTTTATTTTACGGGAGAATAATACCACCATTTATTTTTTTTCGCACGCATGTACACCCCTTACTCATTCCTTATGGGGTAAGTGGGAAAGAAAAAGGGAAGAAAGAAACATATTATAAAGAAAAAAGTAAAAAGAAAATCAGATATAAAAAAAGCTCTCCGGAGGTGCAGAAGAGCTAAGATAGTTCGTAATGGCTAAGTCTTGTTATCTACGGAACAGAGAACTCGTAACAGACTTGCCATTATCTACGACCACAAAAGAGTCTATCACGTATAAATTTTTTATGCAAGGCTTTTTTATTATTTTTTTATTTATTGTTTTCTGCTAAATTTAATTCACAATTATTAATTAATAATAAAGCTATGGTAACAGTACATTTAAACGGAAAAGATTATGAAGTCGATGAAACAAGCGATGAATCACTAATGGAACAATTAAAAAGCCAAGGTGCTGAAATTGTTGCAGCATGCGGTGGTGCAGGAATCTGCCAAACTTGTGCTATTAATGTAAAAAGTGGTGAATTAACTGAAAAAACCGAAACAGAAGAAATGATGGATTTACCTGAAGGACACAGATTAAGCTGCCAATGCAGAGCTAAAACTGATTTGGATATTGATTTGATTTACTAATTCGTGATGCGATTTGCGTGATGCGATTTGCGTATTCTTCGTACAACGCACATCGCCAAACGCACAACGTTTTATGCTCCCAAAAGTAATCCTCGTCGACATAATCCAACCCGAAACAACGCCAGAGGAAAGTATGGCGCGCTTAAATGAGTTAGAAAGCTTACTGCTTACCTACGGAGGTTTTGTAATAATTAGGAAAATCCAGAAAAAACAAATGCCGGATTATCAAACTTATATAGGCAAAGGCAAGGTTGAGGAAATTTTAGAAGAAGCACTGGAGAAAAAAGCGAACTATATAATAGTGAACAATCTTCTAAAACCTCAGCAAATTTATAATCTGGAAAAAAGATTCGAAAAGCATCAGATAGAAGTATGGGATCGGGTAGATTTAATCTTAAAAATTTTTGCCAAACACGCGACCACAAAAGAGGCAAAAATGCAGATAGAATTAGCATCATTAAGACACCTCGGTCCGCGCATTTCAAAAATGGGTTTAGAACTAACAAGACAAGGTGGTGGTGGAACAAGTGGTGGTGGCGCTCGTCGCGGTCAGGGAGAGACAAACATAGAAATCATGAAACGTCATATCGCACGTCGTGAACAAAAAATTTGTTCAGATTTAAAGAAAATAGAAAGTAATCAAAAAAGCCAACGAAAAGCACGCAAAAATCATGGATTCAAAACAGTTGCTATTGTCGGCTATACCAATGCCGGAAAATCAGCCCTTTTAAAAGCTCTGACTAAAAAAGAAGTTAAAGTAAAAGATGAACTTTTCGCGACATTAGACTCTCGCATCGGAAAACTCTATTTACCGGAAACTCAACAGAGTTGCCTTTTAAGCGACACAATCGGTTTTATACGGGATTTGCCACCAGAACTCATTCACGCCTTCCATTCTACCCTTGCTGAGACAATAGAGGCTGATTTATTACTCCATGTAATAGATATTAATGATTTTGAGATGATAACCAAGATAAATGCGGTAAATCAAGTGTTAAAAGAATTAAACTGCGATAAAAAGAAAATGATTTATGTATTTAATAAAATCGATTTAATGGATGAAAAAGACCTGAAAAATGGAATCACAAATCTTAAATCAGAAATCAGAAATTATTCTCCGGTATTTGTATCTGCACTGGAAAAGGCTAATTTAGAGGAATTAAAAACTGCAATCACAAAAAATCTATACTAAAAAAGCACCAGCGTAACGCAAGTGCTTTTTGTATCTAATAGATTATATGCTCGATTACCGAACGTACTGAATAAGCTGTTCACTAACCTTTTCACATTCTGCTATTGCCTTCGTAATACCAGGCTTTTGATCTTCAGTCATAACAGCACCTCCTGTACATTGTGTGTCACCCCATAAAATGTAATCATCAAAAACTTTATATAAAGTCAAATACCCCACACCCTCAATGCATTTGTTCATTTCCTGAGCATTCGATTCATTAAAATCATATCTTGGCGTTAGGTATAACGAAAGACTCATACCCATATCCTGATAAAAGAATTTTTTCTTTATATCACCATTAACAAGCTGTTCGTTTAAATCAACATATTTTTCCCAATCAACACCTTTCATGGATTCATCATATTTAGCATCCTGATTGATTTCACCTGATTCCAGCATAGCTAAATACTTTTTGTAAACTGTACACCCACCAGGAGGGAATGTTACTGATTCTTTAATTGAACCTTCTAGGTCAATATAAGTATCAAAATTTTCAATTTCCTCCTTCGTTGCAGGTTTTGTTATATTATCCATATCCTCTTTAATCACATCTTTAAAATATTCATCAGCTTCTTTTGCAGCACCCTCATTAGCGAAAAAATCAACACCCTCAGGTACAAAAGAGCCATTATGAGCCGGATTTGAACTTTCTACATAACATACATCGTTATAATAAAGGCAACCATTATCCTCATTCCAATCATCTTCAGATGGTGTGAATTTTGTAACTGTGCCGTCATTACTAAGAATATCTACCGTTTGCTTATCCTCTACTTTTTCCACAGTAATGGATCTTTCAGAAGAATCTTCAGTAATCGATTCCTGAGAAGGAATAACTTCGTAATTTTGCCACATATAAACTCCGCCACCAACAACGATTGCTGTGATAATTACAGCTAGAATAGTCTTTTTCATAATACAAAGGTTATTTATAAAACTCATCAATCAAATCTTCAAGAGTTAGTTTAACATGAGAATTCTCATCCTTCCATACACTTATATGCTCAGCATCAAGCTCAGCGATTACACTACCAGTTAGACCAACTTTAAAAAGCATTTGTGAAGTGGCAGAATTCTCATCTTTATACACCCCAATAGTAAAACAATCCGGATGCCTTTTTATACCGACATAACCGTATTTGGTCATAAAACCACCACGATTACCCCTCGGTAAAATATCCTGAATAAAATCCAGTCTTCTTTCTTCCTGTGTTTTAGGTATTTCAGACATTAATTTATTGCATCGGTGGCGCAACACTATCGGAAACTGATTGATGTACCCTTGGTGGCTCAGAGCGTTTTTTAGCCTTAGGAATTACCAAATGCGCATTTAAATGAGCAGGATTACCATCATCCTCTGTTTTAGTATCACTTAATACATCCCTAAACCTACCACGCAACTCATTTTCAAGCCTATGCATTTCCATTGCTTTACTAGATAAACTTAGAAAGTAATTGGTAGATTTCATACCATAATACCCTTGCTCAGGACTATTTGCCCTTGGATCGTCATAATGGTTTATTAATCCCTCAAGTACATTCGCAATTTCTATTTTAGAATCACTTGTTGTATGCATATATAAATAAAGTGCCAAAGAATACACTTGTCCCATCCTTGCAATTTTTGCACTCTTAATATGTTCATCTAATTCCCCTTTTAATAACTTACCCAAAACCTTGGAAGATTCCTCCTTAACACCTCCTACTGCTTGTATATTAGCATCATCACCACTTAAGCTACTTAAGACTTTAGATAACCGATCATCATCTTCATCGATAAATTCTGAAAGAAATTTCAAAATTGAAATAATTTTGGAAGGATTATCCTGATTAGACTCTGACTTCCTAAAAGCCCTTTTTAATTCACTCATACCATCAGATTCATCAGTTCCATCCAATCCTCTTTTAGCCAATTCAGCAAGCTCGAAAGCAACATCAGAATATGTTTGATTTGGCTCCCCTTCATGTTTTTCCATTCTATGCATAGTAATTTTTTATAATTATTATTTTTAACATCTATATACTATTGTTTCCTCAACTAAATTATGGTCTTAAAAATGGATTTTGTCAATATTATTTGCCATTATTTGGATATTTCCTATCCATTGCTTCCCTATGAACCTCGTAATCATTCGAACCATTCATCTTCACCCAAGTTTTTGATGAAATACAATCAATAAATTCCCTAAAAAAATCTTGTTCTTCAGCTATATTTTTAAATTCTTCATTAAGGTCAAATTTTATATCATCTTCATCATGTTCTTCCTTATAAGACCTTGTACTTCTACGAGCATCAAAAATATCCATAATCGCAAGAATGCTACCCTGCTCATTACCTGTTGACTCAAGCCATAATTCATAATCAGGAAGTACCATATTTAGTTCTTGAACAGAAGGATACCCCTTGTTTATATGATGTCTTGAAGCCATATATAGCATTTTAAGCAACCTCTTTTGTTCAGGATAATCATCACTATTCAATATTTTACTTATAACTTTTTTCTTTGATTCATTACTTAAATCATCAGTCACTTTACCAACTACCTCATCAGTAATAATATTCACCGTCTCAATTGCATGCTTTTGCATCCTTTTATATTGACCACCAACAAACTTACCTGTATTGATAAGTTTTCTTTCAACTTTTATCTTACCATAATCATGCATCACTATTGCCCCAAGGAATGTCTCTTTATAATCATCAAAAGCTAAATCCATCCAACTATTTCCTCGTTTATTTTCAGTAATCATTAACACATTCTTTAATTCTTTTGAATGACTTTCAATAAGGGAACATCCAAGATTAAGCATTTGGACAGTATGAATATATGAATACATATCATATTCATATAAATCTGCTAAAATTTTTCGGGCAATATCACAACCCTTAAGAAAATCAACCGCTTTTGGTAAAATATTGCCATTTCTAGACTCTTCATCAAAATCAAATTCTTTACCTAAAGCATAGTGTTCATTATCTTCTATTTTAGAAACACTACATCTAGTTTCAGAAACTGTATTCTCACAATCTAGAGTATTATTACTCTCGCTAGACCTATCAGATTCTCCATTATTCACAGTGATTTTAGGAACCTTAGGCATATTTTCAACTTATTTATTCCACTAATTATACCACAAACAAGCCAAAAAAGAAAGACTATTAACACCAGAAAACAGCAATAAAACTATTCAAATTTTTTCTTTTTCTTATAACTAGTATGAAGTATTTTTGAGGCTTTTCTTTTGGATATTTTAGCTATGTAATTATCAAAGAAATCCTGAACAACAGGGTTTAAATGAGCTTTGCGAACTTTACATTTATTATCAATTTTATAAAGTGCCTTAATCCTCTCCGCAATAATTCTTTCTGTTGATGGAATTGGCTGTCCCCCGCCGCCAATACACCCTCCAGGACAAGCCATTACTTCGATATAATGATATTTATTAGGGTGTTTTTTGACCTCTTCTATTAAATTACCGGCATTCTTCGCCATTGCACAAACCGCGACATTAATCACCTTTCTTCCAATTCTGATTTTAGCTTCTTTTACGTATTTCATACCACGAACTTCTTTGAATTTTACTTCTTTAAGCTCTTTACCAGTAATAAAAAAGTAAGCCGAGCGAAGCGCTGATTCCATTACACCACCGGATGCACCATAAATAGCCGCCGCACCGGAATACTCACCATAACTATCCACCTTACCCGGTTCAAGATTTGGCAAATCGATTTTACGTTTTTTAAGTAAAGACGCTGTTTCACGAGTTGTAAGAACATGATCAACAGGAAACATTCCCTTAATTTTTAACTTTTCGAATTTCGCTTCGTATTTTTTGGAAGTACATGGCATAAAAGAAACAACAACAATCTTTTTTGGTTTTATCTTCATCTTCTTCGCCCACCATGTTTTATATGCTCCACCTGAATGGATTTGCGGTGAACGTGAAGTTGTTAGGTTTGGAAGAATTTCGGGGTGATAGAATTCCGCATATTTTACCCAACCCGGACAACAAGATGTAAACATAGGAAGAACGCCGCCTTTTTTGATTCTTTCCGCAAGTTCTGTAGCTTCCACATAAGTCGTAATATCCGCGCCCATATTTACATCAAAGATATAGTCGAAACCGAGTTTACGAAGAGCTGTGTACATCTGAGCCTCCATATTACTTCCAGGTTCTAAACCGAATTCTTCACCAATTGAAGCACGTACAGAAGGCGCCATTTGAGCGATTACGATTTTATCTTTATCACGAAGTGCCGCTTCAACATCTTTTATTTCATTCTGCTCATGAACAGCAGCTACTGGGCAATGGACAGTACACTGACCACAGTAAATGCAATCCACCTCTGGGTCGCAATTATAAGTTAAATGAGAATCAGCCCCCTTACCTTCAAGCTTTAAAAAACCAATACCGATTTTCTCACACATCTCCACGCATTTACCGCAAGATATACACGCCTGTGGATCGAATTCCGCCGCACATCCCAATTTATGTACAGGTTTATTTATGGGCTTGCGGTGGTATTTTGTGCCAGATATTCTGTATTTACGCATAAGAGCAGCTGTTTTACAGTAATACCCAACTTTACAGTTTTTACAAAGTTTCTTGTGATCAGCAAGCAAAAGTTCAAGATTTTCGTTTCGTAGCTTTCGTACTTTTGGGGAATCGGTTAAAACGGAAAGTCCTGATTCCACTTTTAGATTACAAGATGTAACAACCTTTTTATTCACTTCCACTAAACAAGCTCGACAATGAGCATCTATTGGTAAATCTTCATGATAACAGAAATGAGGAATATCTATTTTGTTATCTATTGCAACTTGTAAAACCGATTGCTCTGGATTACATAGTATCTTTTTACCGTCGATTTTGATTTGAATTTTTTTCATATTTCGGATTGATAATCGTATTGGGGATCGTATTGGGGATCGTATTGGGACTCGTATTGATCTATTCTATCACCAATTCGATTATCCATTCGATCTACTATTCGTTAGATTTTCTTCTTCAAAACATTCTTTAAATAACTCTTCACAGGCTTCCCTATTGAATACCCAAGACCACAGAAAGAGGTTTTTTCCATAGTTTCAACAATCTGCATAATTTCTTTCCATTTGATTGCTCCAGACTTTTTTATAAGCTCATAGAGCTGATAAGACCCTTCTCTGCATGGGGTACACTTTCCACAACTTTCTTCTGCATAAAATTTAAACCACTTGGTCAGAATCTCGCGAGGTGTTGTTGTAGCAGGATAGACTTCCAAACTACCGGCACCTGATAAAATCTGCTTATGTAGCTGATTATAATGATAAACAGGGCCACTTGAACTACCTCCAACTTGAACGAAAAATTTGAATTTCGGCCAATTTTTTGTGCTTTTCAATACCTCATCCAATTTCATATCTTCAGGAACGTGATAAACCCCTGGCTTTCTTACGGGACCATTTATACAACAAAATCTTTTCTTCTCATATTTTCCTTCCGCTACCTGAGCCACATTAAAAAAGGTTTCAATATTATTAATTATTGTTGGTTTGCAGAAAAGCCCGCACACTACTGGGTAAGGCGGTTTTGACCTAGGTTGGACCTTTTTGCCCTCAATAGCATTCAATAAAGCTGTCTCCTCACCTCCTATATAACTTGGATGCTCCTGATAAACAGTAAAATTGTAACCAAGTTTGTTATATTTTTTGATTAATCTTCTTATCTTCCACTTTACTAACAAATAATACTTTTCATTAAAGTTGAAATACGCTTCTTTAGTGCCAATATAATCCATAGCTAATACCATGCCCTTAAAAACCATTTCTGGATATTTTTTAAGAATGTGAATGTCTTTATGTAAACCAAGCTCACCTTCGCTAGCATTAGAAACAACATATTTAGGACTTCCCTCAGCCTCTTTTACCATCCGCCATTTTCTGGCAGTGGGAAAGCCGGCACCCCCACGTCCGATTAAATTAGCTTCTTCGATTTTATCAATTATATTATTCATATTTCATATTGGAGATCATATTGGAAATCATATAGAAGTTCGCACTAATCTATTCGATCTTCCATACGAGCACCTATCCGATTACCTACTCGATTTAATTATTGGATAAACAATAACCCCTCCAATCACCGCCGTAAAAAACTGTGGCCAACTCATCATAATCATTAGTTTGGATACAAGTGAATCTGCTAAAAATCCATTCATAATAAACACAACTGAGAAATGTAGGAATGCGAATTTTAGCAGAGCAGAAATCCCCAGTCTAAGCGCGTAATTCTGATTACGGAGATAGTAAAAGACAGCAATAAGCACCGCGTTACCTATCATAATAAAAGGTACCATTGGAGCAAGTGGTAAGGGTAGTAACCCAGCAGACAACGCTACAGCACTAGGCATTAAACCGAGTACCATAGCTTCCATTGGACCAACCAAAACAACCGCTAACAATAAACAGGCATTAATGATCGGCCCCGTTATCCATTGTATATGTATAAAAGCAGGTAGACTGATACTAATAGCAAGGAATACAGCAAAAACAAGAAGCTTTATTTTTCGAAGTTCCAGAACTTTTGAAATATTTTTCATTTTATACTATTTATTTTATGGAATTATATCATTGAAAATTGAAGATTGAAAATTGAAAATTAATTTTGTAATTTTGTAATCTTGTAATTTTGTAATAAGATATAAGAAATAAGAAATAAAACTATGAAAAAACAAATACTTTCAACAACATACAACCTTTCACTTTTAGCAAGACTAGGCTTGCCGGAAGTTGTTCAGCCCGAAGTCAGCAAAATTGTTGATGAACTTTTCGCAAACATGTTTCAGACTGTTATAGATAATGAGTTAGAAACAGAAATAAGAACTGTTAAAACAAGGATTTACGCGCAGGATAAACGTGGAGCTTTTAAAACAAAAATCTTCAAGAAAAAACAAAAAATTGTAGTAGCTGATATCATCCGGGGAGGAATGACACCTTCACATCAATACTTCCTTAAATTAAGCTATTTACTAGACCCTAAACTCATACGTCAGGATCACATAATGGCACAAAGAATTGAAACAAAAGAAGGAGTAAATGGAACGTCATTAATGGCTTCAAAAATAGACGGAAGTATAAATGGTGCAATTGTCATAATCCCCGATCCAATGGGCGCAACAGGGGGAAGTATCGCAGAAGTGATAGACCATTACCAAAAAAACTTCGGCA
Source organism: Candidatus Peregrinibacteria bacterium (assembly GCA_016932505.1). GTDB lineage: Bacteria > Patescibacteriota > Gracilibacteria > UM-FILTER-43-11 > UM-FILTER-43-11 > JAFGCT01. The sequence continues at coordinate 6,122 of JAFGCT010000036.1, read as the reverse complement.
AAGCAAAAAAATATGTAGTTATTAATCTTGTAATTACACCACAGTACATTAAAAGACTTAGCAAAATTAAAGCACCAATAAGCCTATATGCTGCAAGACTAGATAAAGGGCTTACTAAAACCGATTTTATATGGCCAGGACTAGGTGGTGTTGGAGAAATGATTAACAATACAAAGAAGTAATTGATGAATACATTTTTTATTCATGTATTAATTTTTTATACAGTATTTTTGTTTATAATAAAGAATATTATCATAATATGATTTATTTTTACTTTCAATAAATTTAGTATTTTGTAACCAAGTATAATTTAACAAGTATCCATATAATAAGATTATAAAAAACACTATAACTGAATTAAATAAATTACAATGTGGGAATGACTTAGAAAGTGCATTTAATGCATGGAATAAAATTATATATAGATATATATTTGCACGACTTAGAAATAAAGAGCTAACTGAAGAAACTGTTCAGGAGGTATTTATGAAAGCATGGCTATATAGAAATTCATACAACAGTAAAAAATCATCATTAAAAAATTGGTTATTCGCTATTGCTATAAATTTACTAAAAGATATATATAAAAACAAAAGACCAGATAATGAAGAATTAAATGAAGCGATAAGTGATGATATAGATATATCGAAAGATAATAGTGAAAATAATTTAGCAGATTATGTTTTCAACAAAATGCTTAATTTATCTGAAAAAGAACAAAATATATTAAATTTAAGATATAAGTCCGATTTAAAAATTGAAGAGATTGCAATTATAATGAAAATGAGTAATTCGGCCGTAAAGGTCAGTATTCATCGTACGATAAAAAAACTACAAGATTATTGCAATGAGTAAATTGTAACCTTTTTATTAATTTGAAGTATTAGAGAGTAACAATGAAAAAAATTACTGATAAACAAATCATAGGCGCTATTAAAAAGAAAGATTTTAATCCTTCAGAAGAATGGCAAAAAAATACAGCATATAAATTAAAATTATATGCAATTCAAAATGACACATCGTCAAATATTAAAAGTCAGTCATATTTTCATTATTTATTTAATAATTTTCATAATATGAAAAAAACAATATCAATTGTTATCGCTATAGCGCTATTAGTGCTTGCTGGCAAATTTTATTATAGTCCTGTGGCAAAAGCCAATAGGCATTTAGATAACGCCAGACTCGCATTGGCGGAACTTCAAAAATATACTGAAGGCGATACTTTTGCGATGATACAGACTGATGATCTATTCATTTCTTCGACTTTCGCTCAGGAAGATGAAGAAGCAACCGACGAAGAGGAAGTAGCGGAAGAACCTACTGAAGAGGAAGTAGCGGAAGAACCAACCGACGAAGAAGAAGTAGTGGAAGATCTTGTGGAAACAGTAGTTGATGAAACCGAAGCAGCTATAGAAGAGACTGAAGAAGTCGGAGACGCTGAAGACACACAGGAGTTATTAGAAGAAATCGATGAAGTGCAGGACGAAACAGTAGATACTCTTTCCGATGTACTTGAAGAAGTTGAAAATCCAGAAGTTGCTGAAGCCGTTGAAGAAGCTATAGATGAGACTATTGCTGAAAATGAAGAAGTCGAAGAAGCCTTAGAAGAAACAGAAGAAGTAATTGAAGCGGGTGAAGATGGAGTAGAAGTGGATGTTGCCACCTCCGAAGATGAAGAAGGGCAAATAAGAAAACAGGAAAGGACTCAGGCAAAATTACAGACAGCTCAGGAATTAATGGCCGGTCTTGAAGTGGGTAAAATGGAATTAACTCCAGCTATGCAGCAAAAATACGATTCAATACAGGAACTTGTAGCATCTTGCGAAACTGGTGAAAAATGCCAGGCTGGTAAAGCCAAAGGACTTGCAACAGCACTAAACGCAAAAGTGAAAAACGAAAAGCGCAAGGCTGAAAAAATAAAAAAGAATGAGCAGATCGAACCTGAGGAAGAGGTTGTTGAAGATGAAGGTACAGGTGACGAAGAAGCCGTTTCTGAGGATGAAGATTCAGGTGACGAAGAAGAAATAGTGGAAGATGAGGGTACAGGTGACGAAGAAGAAATAGTGGAAGATGAAGGTGCAGGTGACGAAGAAGATGCTATCGAACAAGACGAAGGAGGAAGTGAGGAAGAAGTGACTGAAGATAGCACTACTCCAAAAGGAAACTCAGGAAACGCACCAGGAAAACTTAAGAAAAACCAATAATCTCTGAACACCAAAAAACCCCGACTTTCGTCGGGGTTTTCAGAATTCCTTAATTATTTGCAACTTGCACACATTGTGCACTTCTTTTGTAGATGTGCAATAAGTAGCACAATACCACATATACCTACAACGAGGTATACTATGTTTTCTACAACTGGCCAGCTTCCAAGAAGAAGATTAACCAGATTTAAATTGGTATCTAAAAAAGAACCAAGACCAACTAGGCCCCAATTAATTGCACCAATTGATGCAAGTAATAAAATTAGCATTTGCATATTGTTTTTTGTTTAAGTTTTAAACTGAAAAAAGCCTATCATGAACAATAAATTTATGCAAGTTTTATATTCTCAAAAATCTCCTGAGCTTCATCCGTATGTACTACCATTACTTGCTTCGATGTAATTCCAAGAGGTTTCAATTCTTTGGTAACAATATTTCGGATTATAGAACTCCCCTCACCCATACCACCAGAGAACACAACCAAATCAAGCCCCTGCATTGCGCCACAATATGAATAAATATATTTGACCAACCTATAACAGAACATCTCGAGTGCAAGTTTGCATTTTTTATTACCTTTTACAGCCTTATTAACGACTTTTTCAATATCTTTACTACCAGTAATCCCATAAAAGCCTGATTCTTCATTCAACATATCAATTACTTTTTGAACAGGTTTTTTCTCTGATAAATACTCAACTACTCCAGCACCAATATCACCCGAACGTGATACCATCATAAGCCCCTCTAGCGGTGTAAAACCCATTGATGTGTCAATTGATTTTCCGCTCTTAACAGCAGTTATAGATGCACCACCACCAAGGTGACAGATAACAATATTCTTAGGAATCTGTTTATATTTTCTTGCTATCTGACGCAAAGCCCACTGACATGCAATTCCATGAAAACCATATCTTTTAATTCCATATTTATCACTAACAGAAGTTGGAATTGCGTAAGTAGATGCGTATTCTGGAATAGTTTGATGAAAGGCGGTGTCAAACACAGCGGTAATAGGAACTTTGGGTAGTTTTTTCTGAACCTGACTGATTATTGAAAGAGCAAACGGATTATGGAGTGGAGCCAATTCCGAAAGCTTTTTAATCTTTTTTATTACAGACCTATTTAAAATAATAGGCTCAGAAAAATAATTTCCACCATGTACAATTCGAATACCAATTTTGGTAATCTCTTGTGAATTTTTAAGCAACCCCTTACCCTTTAAATACCCACGAAAAAATCTAAAACTATCCAAAAAATCCCGCTCTTTTATCCTAGCACCATTCATTCTGTATTTACCTCTTATCTTTTTAAAATGACAAAAAGCGGACTTACTATCACCATGAAAAAGTGTGTATTTAACTGATGTAGAACCTGGATTGATAGTTATTGTTTTCATTTTTTACGATTAATGTTGTACGATTAATGTTATACGACTTACGTTAATCTTTAATCGTAAATCGTAAATCGTTATCAGCTCCATTTCCAATTAGAAATAGCATACGGATCATCTCCATATTCAAGAATGTAATCTCTGTGATTATTTAAATCAGATACAGTTTCTTTTTTAACCCAATCATGGTCGTGTTTATTTATTACTTTTTCAGAAAGCAAGGCATCGATTATATCCAATACAAGATGATAACGCGATGTTTTGTTCCTTGCTTCCATATCAAAAGGAGTTGTTGTAGAACCCTCTTCTAAATACCCATTTACTTTTATACGATTACAACCAGTATAATCAAAAAGAAGCTTTTTAATCGTTTGAGGATAACCATGGAAGTTATAAATAACACGCTTATCTTTAGTAAAGTATTCATCAAGCATAGGTGAGCTTGATTTAACCGTTTCATCCCCAACTCCAAGTGCAGTTAATTCGGAAACACAAACAAATCTAAGTCGAACCTTAGGAAGCATTTCTTTTACGATTTGAATAGCAGCCAGGCACTCATTTGTTACATAATCTCCGCAACCAGCGATTACTACATGTGGATTTTTATCACTAGCAAAATCCCATGTCATTATTCCATGCCCCATTTGATGCTTAGCTTCTTTAAGAGTCAGCCAGTCGTAGTTCTTCTTTTTGGCAGCTACAATTACATTGAGTGAATCTCTATCACGGAAACATTCCTCCATGGTAACAAGCATACTATTCGCATCTGGTGGAAGATAAGTTTTGATTATATTTCCGTCTTTTTCCATCATAGATGAAATGAAAGAAGGATTCTGATGTGAAAAACCATTATGATCCTGACGCTCTAAAAGAGAAGTAAGAATTACATTCAGCGCAGGAAGGGGTTTACGAAAATTAACCTCCTCGGAAGCTTTAATAAATTTAACGTATTGATCCGCCATAGAAGCCACAACTTGAACAAACGCTTCATAAGAAACAAAAACTCCATGACGACCCGTAACACCATAACCATGAAGCATTCCAAAAAGAGTATGCTCAGAAAGCATTTCCATAACTTTCCCCTGAGGTTTCAAATCTGTATCAAATTTTTCAATCGGCCATTGCCAACAGCGCGATGTCTGACTGAAAACTGCATCGATTTTATTGGAATAAGTTTCATCAGGGCTAAATATCCTAAAATTATTGTTCTTTTTATTAAGTTTAAAAATCTGCTCAAAATATTTACCTGCAAGTGCCATAGAACTGGACCTAACATTGCCTCGTTTTCGTACGCTAATGGCTAAATCACTTAATTTTGGATATTTAAGTTCTTTCATTACTTCTCCGCCAAACGCATGCTTTTGACTTCCACACGCCATTCCTTTTTTGGGAATAAGTGATTTGATTTCCGGTATAAAGTCATTCTTTTTATCGTCAAAAAGTTCATGGAATTTGTATGACTTCATCCATTTCTCCAACATCTTAAGATGTTCTTTGTTCTTTTTTACATCACCTATTATTACCTGATGAGACTTACAATTACCTTCAAGTTTTGTTTTCCCGTCATATTTTATTCCGGTCCACCCTTTTGGTGTGCGCATTACTATCATCGGCCATTTTGGCTTTAATATACCATTTTTAGTCCTCGCTTTTTTTTGAATATCACGAATTTTTGCATAACACTCATCCATTGTCTCCGCCATTTTCCTATAAACATCACCGCTCTTGCTTTCATCTACAAAATGAGGCTCGTATCCATATCCTTCATACAGCTTTCTTAGTTCATTATCATCCATTCTTCCTGGAATTGTAGGACCGGAAATTTTATAACCATTAAGATGAAGAACCTGAAGAACTGCACCGTTTTCAGCAGGATTAACAAGTTTATTAGCATGCCAAGCGGCTGCGATTGGTCCTGTTTCCGATTCGCCATCACCAACTAAACAGACAGTAATTAAATCAGGATTATCAAGAATCGAACCATAAGAAACAGAAAGGCTATACCCAAGCTCCCCGCCCTCCAATATCGCACCAGGCGCAGCAGGATTGGAGTGGGACGGATAACCATAAGGAGCAGAAAATTTAGAACATATTTCTACTATCCCCTTTTCGCTATAAGGAATCCTTTTTGGATAATAATTAGTAAGTGATTTCTCAACAAAAAGATTAGCCTGCATTGCTGGGAACCCATGACCAGGCCCTACCACATACAAAAACTTAGCGTTATTCTTAACAATAAGACGATTAACCTGCGCATAAACAAAATTAATTCCGGGGCAAGTTCCCCAGTGACCAAGCAAACGAGGTTTTATATCATCAAATACCAAAGGACGTTTTAAAAGAGTGTTTTCTTTTAAATAAATCTGAGATACCGCCAGATAGTTAGTTGCCCGCACATATTTTTTAAGTGCATCAACTTCCTTTGTAGTTACTTTTTTAGCCATATTATTATTTAATTTAGAGTTTATGAGTTTATGAGTTTATGAGTTTATGAGTTTATGAGTTTATGAGTTTATGAGTTT
>JAFGCT010000035.1 GCA_016932505.1 Candidatus Peregrinibacteria bacterium | reverse complement strand
TATTAATCATAAGAAAATCATTATAATCACACAAATCACAGTTCAGACAGATTCCCGTACAAGGATTGTTGTAGAGGCTTAAGAGTAAAGCTATTGATTTTTACTCTTATTTTTGGTATAATAAATAGATAAAAACAAATTTATGGACGAAAGTAACATTCCACATTTTTCCAAAAAGATTCTGCTGTTAAGCATTTTATTTCTATTAATAAATGCTACATGGTATGTACTTACAGTATTTACCCTTCAAGGTGACCCATACAGAACAGTAGCTCCGAAATTAGTTTTTGCAGCAAGTGCTCACGATATACAGATCCAAACACAATACGACAAAGAGAAGCGTTCAGCAGAGGCAAATCAAGAATTGATATCTGGTACAACAATTAGTACTGGTGAACTTCAGTTTGCGGAGATCATTTTGGAAAATAATGTAGTAAGGTTAGATGAAAATACTGAAATAACTTTGCTTGAAAATAATTTTGTGGAATACAGTACTTTTGAACCAACAATGCCAAGACTTATATTTTCTTTGAATAAAGGAAATATGTGGATTAATGCGTTTGATAGCATAGAAGTGCAGTCTCCAAGGAGTACTGCTTCTTTTGCACATTCAGTTGGTTCAATTACATATAATGAACCCATTAATCGTTTAATGGTAATTACAGGTAGCGCGGATTTAGATTTATTTGCGAAAGAAGGTGAAATAGTAACTTCATACACAGTACCTCTATATAATCAGATTACATATCTGGATACTCAAATTGTTTCTGAATACTCACAACTAAAGGAGTCAAAACTAAAAAAAGAACTTAAAATGGCGCCTATAGCCAGTTCTGTTTTAAGAGACGATTGGGTTGTGCGTAATACTGCAGTAGATAGTAATCTTGCTAATATTAAGGATACATTTATAAATTCAGAACTTTCATACTCAATAAAAAGTGGATTTAATAAAGTGCGTTCGCTAATGACATTTGTTCCGCAAACAAAAAGAAAGCTCACAATAGAAAGAGCTGAAATAATGCTGGGGTATTTACTTGGTGGAATTCAGAAAAACAATGATACAGATAATGCAATGCTTGTGTTGAATGACTTAAGTGAAGTAATAAACAGTATGGAATCTGATCCGTTGATGAAAGAACTGCTTACAGAAACATTTTTTGCAATTGGGTCTGTAAAAATCAATTCACCTGCTGATTTGGTTAAAGGTAAATTGATGAGATACTTGCTTTCGCAAGATGGTCCCTATGTACTTCGTTCGTATTTATCTGACTTAAGAGTTAATCTTAATGAATTCAAGCTTGAGGATGCTGAAAAAATTGCTTCAGACTGGATTGGGGCATGGGGCAAGACAATTGTTAAAGAGAATCTGCAGGAATTCACAAAACAATCAAAAATGTTTCATAGAATACTACTGACTTATTCAGATAGAACTACAGGGACATTGTTATCAATACTGGATGAAAGCGGAAAGCTTAGAATGGATTCCTCAAATGATATGGAGGAAACCAGATTTGTATTAGCAGAAGAGTGGTTGGAAATTAGTGGAGCTCTTGTTGCAAATTATAGATACGTAGCTGCAAAACAGTTTTTAAAAAATAGTTATGAAAGCCTCGGTATAGATAACCTTGAGGCTGTAAGTCAGGCTTCCCAGATTTTTACTGAAAAAGCTCAGTTAATAGCACAAAGAATTCAATATGCAGAGGACAGAATGCATAGTGCGGCTAAGGCGATAGATGAAAAGGACTTCCGGGAATATATGCAGATGCAAAACCGAGATGATATGCTTTCGGAAAATCTTAAAGAGTTTTTGCAGATAGATGTTGAACCGGAGGAATATACCAAAGGTCCGGAAATAAAAGATGTAGTAAATAAGATTGCAAAATCAAGAGTGATTACTTTGGATAGCGATATTGTTCCTACGACTCAGTCGCCATTTGTTTTTGCGATTGTAAAAGCGAGACTAATTGATAGGGCAGATGATGGGTCTCAGATAACATTCAGCGCTACATATGACTATAGTACTGATGCCGTAAACAATGTGGTTGTTGGTGAAACGCCACTTAATGGCAGTTTTGCGTTGAGCGATCTTGTTGAAATTATCAGTAAAACAAAGGCGGAAGAAATAGAGCAAACCGATTCAGGAACCGATATCTATGACTTACTAGGTGGCGGAGGAGAGGATGAAGCCTTAAGAGCTCAGGCAACTGCACAGGAACTTGCAAAACAGCTTGTAGTAAACGAACTAAAAAGCGCAGGAATACAGACAGCAGGTTTTGATGCTATTGAAGTTTTAGACGCACTCACATTAACTAAATTTAGAATCAACGAAGCATATATTCCTAATCCGGAAAATGAAAAAGCTCCATTAAAAATAAAGTTTGATTTCAGTACTTCTACAAAAAAGGCTACAAATATTATAATGTCCGATGGAACTACTTTTGAGAAAAGTTCAGTGCCTATAGGTGAACTATCAAATATTATATCAGGAGGAATAATTGAAAAGAAGAGAGAGGAAAATGCGCTAAGCGTGTTTAATGAAGCGGTAACCAATAATAGTCTTGTTGTTAATCCATCCGATGTGGTGGTAAGGGGGGACGGTAATATTGAATTTACAAATATGTATATTCCCGCTATTCCAATAGGAGTAAGCGGTACATTCAACTCCACAACCGGTAGCTTTACAAGCTTTTCAAGTGAGATATCTCAGGCAAATAATGTTCAGCCAGAAGAATATTTTAAAGAACTAGGGGCTATTTATATAAATCAATTTCTAGAAGAAAAGGGGATGAATGTTAGCGAAGATCAATTAACCCTTGAATATCCTTTTGATAAAATTACAGTAAAAGGATATATGCTAGGCAGTGAGCCATACAGCTTTGACATTGATTTAGCTGGTTCGAGTCTTAAAAATATAACAAGTGAAGAATCAGGTGGTGTAATACCGTCAATGTCATTTGAAGAGTTTCTAAGTATTGTTCCTGTAGAACCTGTGGTTGAACAGCAGCCAGTTGAACAGCAGCCAGTTGAACAGCAGCCAGTTGAAGAACAGCCGATTGAAGAACAGCCAGTTGAGTAAAAACTGAAAGCTTTTAAGTTTTCACATTTTATCAATTCTGTCACGTTTTTTTCGCTATTTAACTATTGCAGATAGCTAAGCTTTCTAGTAGAATTTATAGGGTTGATTTTTGATTCCTAGAAATAGTATTCAAAATTCATTCGTAACTCAAAATTTGTAATTTATAATTAGGTTTAAATGGCAGACAAACAACAAAACTACTCAGCAGATCAGATTCAGGTATTAAAAGGGCTTGAGCCGGTACGAAAAAGACCAGGAATGTATATTGGAACTACGGATGTTCGTGGTCTTCATCACTTAATATGGGAAGTTCTGGATAATGCAATAGATGAGGCTATGGCTGGTCATTGTGACAGAATAATGGTTGTAATAAATGAAGATGGCAGTGCTACCGTCGCAGATAACGGTCGTGGTATTCCTGTCGACAAACACAAGGTAACAGGTGTTTCAGCTTTAGAAACAGTATTAACCGTACTTCACGCAGGTGGTAAATTTGGAGGTGATGAATCTGGTTATAAAGTATCTGGAGGTCTTCATGGCGTGGGTGTTTCTGTAGTAAATGCACTTTCAAAAAGAATACTAGCTGAAGTAAGAAGAGACGGTAAGGTTCACAGTCAGGAATATAAAATGGGTGTTGCCCAGGGGGAAATTGAAGTAACAGGAGAAACAAAATCCACTGGTACAGCCATTACTTTTTGGCCGGATCCAAAAGTCTTTGAAACTATTGTATTCGATGCTCAGACAATATTAACTCGTTTGCGTCAGCAGGCATATTTAACTAAAGGTGTAACAATTTGTTTTGAAGATAGGCGTCCTGGTGCACATGAAGGTGTGGTGGCAGGTGATGCAAGCTTTAAGTATCAATTCTACTTTGAGGGGGGAGTTAAATCTTATGTAGATCACTTAAATTTAAACAAAGAGCCTATTTGTGATGTTATATATATAGAACATGAAGTACCAGAGGCTAAAATTGAAATTGCATTGCAATATTCTCAAAGTTATAACGAAAACGTAATTACCTTTGCAAATAATATACATACCTTAGAAGGTGGAATGCATTTAACAGGATTTAAGTCTGCATTAACAAGGTCTCTTAATAATTACGCCCGTAACAAAGGCTTCCTTAAAGAAAAGGATTTAAATATGACAAATGAGGATGTGCGTGAGGGGCTTACAGCTGTAATCTCAGTAAAATTAGCTGATCCGCAGTTCGAAGGTCAGACAAAATCCAAATTAGGAAATCCAGAAATAAGAAGTGCAGTAGAAGCTGTGTTTAACGAGAAATTAAGTGAATACTTGGAAGAAAACCCAAATGAAGGGAAAATAATTGTCGGAAAAGGAATGCTTGCTTCACGCGCAAGGTTAGCTTCACGCGCTGCGCGTGATACAGTTTTACGAAAAGGTGCACTAGAAGGCATGACTCTTCCTGGTAAGCTTGCCGATTGTACTACTCGTGATCCAGGTAAGTCTGAAATTTACATAGTGGAGGGTGATTCTGCCGGAGGTAGCGCAAAACAAGGTAGAGATAGATACACTCAGGCTATTCTTCCGCTTAGAGGTAAAATTCTTAATGTAGAGCAGGCAAGGCTAGATAGAATGCTTGGAAATAATGAAATAAAAGCTCTAATCATTGCGCTTGGAACTGGAATTGGTGAAACATTCGACATTGCCAGACTAAGATATAATAGAATTGTAATAATGACAGATGCCGATGTTGATGGAGCTCATATTCGCACTCTATTATTAACATTATTTTTCCGATACTTTAAACCTCTTATTGAAGCGGGTTATGTTTATATCGCACAGCCTCCTTTATATAAAATTTCAAAAGGTAAAACGTCTGAATATGCATTTACCGATGAAGCAAAAGAAAATATATTGAAAGATTGGGGAGTTGAAGTGAAAACCGAAGAGGAAACAGCAGTTGAGGATGAAGAAGATGAGGCTGCAGAAGAAGCTGCAGAGGATGCGGCAACCGAAACCGGAGAAAAAGAAGATAAAGAGAAGAAGGTTGTAAAGCAACGCGTATCTATTCAGCGTTATAAAGGTCATGGTGAAATGAACCCCGATCAGCTATGGGAAACTACTATGGATCCAGAACGTAGGACAATGTTAAAAGTTTCAATTGCAGATGCAGAACTGGCAGATTCAGTATTCGATACTTTAATGGGTTCTGAAGTATTACCTCGCAGAAAGTTCATCCAGACTCATGCTAAAAAGGTAAAAAATCTTGATATCTAAAATCTATACTATTCAAAATTCAAGATTGGAAAATTCAAAATTAATCTTGAATCATTAATCTTTAATCTTTAATCGATATAATGAAATTACAATTTATTAAATACACCAAACTTTGGTTTTCGATATCAATTATCGCAATACTTGCGGGTATTGCTGCAATGACTTATAACCATGTTACTTATGGTAGAGCTCTTGAGCTTGGTATAGATTTTACTGGTGGTTCATTAATGGAAATACAGGCTGATGGAGGAATCGATATGGATACAACTGGAGCAGCTGTTAATTTAGCTTATCCAGGTTTGTTTAAAGAATATGTACAGACTGACCAAGGTAGTTACATTATTCAGGCTAGTCATATGTCGGAAGAAGAACTGCAAGGCGTATCCAAAATAATAACTGAAAAAAATGGTGAATTTGAATTATTACGATTCAATACAATCGGACCTAAAATTGGTTCAACTTTAAAAACAAAGGCTATTACAGCGCTTATTATAGCATCCATCGCCATTGTCCTATATATAGCTTATGCATTCAGAAAAGTACCAAAAAGGGTTAGCCCATGGAAGTTCGGTTTCTGTGCTATTGCTGCACTTGTTCACGATATTCTTATCACATTGGGTGTGTTCGCAATTCTTGGTTTTGAAGTTAATACATTCTTTATTACTGCCCTTCTTACTATTATGGGTTTCTCCGTTCACGATACAATCGTTGTATTCGACCGTATTCGTGAAAATCTTAAAAAGCAGACAAGGGACGATTCATTTGCGGATATTGCAGATATAAGTCTTAATCAAACACTAACACGCTCAATTAACACTTCACTTTCTACATTATTCCCATTGGTTGCTTTATATGTATGGGGAGCTGAATCAATCAGAATCTTTGTATTTGCACTTATTATTGGTATATTTGTAGGAACTTATTCTTCAATATTCATAGCAAGTCCACTACTTACTATTTGGCAGGAAAGAGGAAGAAAAAGGTAATTTAAAAATGGTGCGCCCAGAGGGATTCGAACCCCCGACACCCGGTTCCGAAGACCGGTGCTCTATCCAGCTGAGCTATGAGCGCACGTCAAAAGAACTTTATCAGATTTTTTTGCATACGTCATTAGTTTTATTAATATATTATATTTAAGATGCAGATTTCAATCAGCATTCTTCAAAATAAATTCATTCATTTGACAATATCGCTTATTGTTGTTATTATAACTACCTTAATTTGCCCAAATGGAGTTCCCAAAAATCCAGGATAAATTCAAAGATAAGCTACAAAGACTTGAAGCTCGGTTAGAATCTGAGAAAGGTATTTTAATGCGTCATGAGGTATTTTATGAAAGAAATCCACTTGAATCACGTAGAATAAAGATTGAGAGAAAAAAAGAGCAGATTGAAGAACTGGAATCTCAAATAATATTATTGAGGGGGAGAATTGAGCAGATTATTGATTTTAATCCTGCAGAAAGCCAGTATACAGAAGTCAGCGGAGAGCTTAGAAAAGCAACAGGGAAAGAGTGGCAAAAAATACCGAATTCCGTATGGAAGACTATGCAGGATTTATTTGCAGTACCGGGATATAGGATGGTGCCAAAGTCGGGAGGTATATTTGAGGGGGATTTAAATAGTATTCCTCTTGATTCTTGTGTAATAGATCCCAACTTGAAACGCTCGGCCTACAGATTTGTCAGGGAATTCGGTCTTGCTGAAATTCCGAATGGAATGACATCTTTTCAGAAAATGCAGGCGGTTATGGATGCGAAACCTGAAATTGTCGATGCTTTTGAGCATCTAAAACCTATGTCACCATTCAACCCCGAACGTCAGGCGGATAATTTCAGACTTCTTGTTTTCGAAGATTATAAACCTGAACACGATGGTAAAATCCTAGCTCCAATTTTTCTTGGTAGACAGTCGCCAATCGAAGATAGAAAAGTATTTCAGACATTCGATAGCATTTACCCCGCTCACAGAAAAGCCTTACATGCTAAATGTAGTTATCAAAGCGAGGCTCCTAAAATATTTGGATTGCTGGATAGGATTAATACTATAAGAGAACAAACAGTAGGATTAAAGAAAGGTGACAGAAAAAGAGATGCTATAGTAGAACAGCTTGGCAGGGAAATCGAGATACTTGAAGGTGCCACAAATCATTTTAAAGCTGAGGCAGGAGATTTATTAAAAGAAATCAGCGGAATCAAAGACAGTTTAGGCAGGCATAATCCTGGTATAACGTGTACAAAGCTCGTAGCGGTTTTAAACAGGCTTACAAAACGCTTACCACAAATAAAAAGTAAAGCGCAGGCAATGAGTGAGGATGAACAGACTCTTTATATGAGAATATCCAGAGGAGAGGAAATTTTGAACGAAAGCAGAAAAGAACTATTAGAAATATGTGCGCAAATGGAAGCCTATGAAGGTCGTAATGAAAGTGGTGAGCTTTTTCAAGGTTATAATGAGCTAAGAGAAAACACATTAAGCTCGATTGAAAAAATTCAGAATCTCAGCACTTTAAAAATCCGCCCATTTAATCTTTATGCAAAGAAAATTCTAGAACATGCGGAAATAATAAGGGGTGCGCTAGACGAAAGAGATATTGAAAAAATGCGTGATTCTGGGATTAAAGCTTATATACTTGGAAAAATATTCAAAGTGCAACAGGAAAAGGAAAGGATTTTACAAGCAATATCACTTAATCCAAATGAAACTGATATTAATGTTCTTGTTTCATATGCAAGTGATCTAGATTTAATTATTTCGAAAAGACAGGTATATGAATTTATAAGAACAGACTATGAAGAAACCTATGAAGGAATTCAGGCAATCGTAGGAATGCTTGTAAAAGGCTTAAGGGTTCATAAGCAAAAAGAACATGATATTGAAAGCAAAAAAGCTATGTTTATTCGTTTGCAGAAGTATCTGGAAGAATTGGATTTTCAAGATATCCTTAATGGATTAAATTAATTATGGAGAACCTTAAAACGAGCAAAGCAAAAGCGGAAAATGCAAATAGAATACTTAATGCACTCACTGAACTGGAGAAGGAAGAAATATCCACTCTTCTTAATGAAATAAAATCAATGCATGGGTACGCCAATGAATTATTAAAACAAAAAGAAGCTGGGAAAATATGTAGAGATTGCGAAGGAGAGTGTTGCAAGCGGACTGTGGAGGAAGAAATGGTTTATGAAATCGACTATTTTTTAGCTTTTACGGAAATGGCTGAGGAAGAAAGAGCTAAAGTAATTGAAGCGCTTGAAATTGATGGCGGAATTTTAAAATGCCGTTTAAGTTCAAATAATGGATGCTTGCTCCCAGAAAATGCAAGACCTGTAGTATGCAAGGCTTATTTTTGTGAAAAGAGTGAGATATTAGAAGATGAGCTTATACGTCTGATGATTCCAGTTATATCAAAATACTTACAATTACAGTTTATGTTAAAAACAATGGGACATGAGATAGGCGGTCCGCCTGAGTAGTCACTGAAGCTATATAGAAACCGATGCTAAAAACTGTGCCATAAGAACTCTTTGAAGCCTAATCCCATATTTTCCATCGCTTTCATTAGAATTCGGATGGTCTGAAGTTAAATTAATGTTTGCAATCATTCCTCCCATTATATCCGCAGCAATTGCAGATACAAGTTCCTTAGTGTTATCTTTGTTAACTCCCTCCGGGACAAGTTTAGAAGAAATATACGTTCTAATAATCTCATGTTTCTGTGCGTGGCTGATTATATCCGACCAATTAATAGGTTGTCCGATTGTCATATCCGCTTTTCTTCGGTTGCATTTTTGTAATTGAGTACTAAATTCATTTTTGTCATTTCTTGCTACTGGTAAAATTTTGTTCGCACCATACATATAAGTAGGAAGAACTAGTAAAGGAGGACATCCCTCCTTTGTCATTGTTGAAGGAATAAGAGTAGTAAATGGCTTTGCTCTTTCCATTATTCCATCATTTCGAGTTCCTTCAGGATAAACAACAACTAATTTTCCACCTTGCATTGCATGACCATATAATGCTCTGATTGTACTAATATTTTGATGCTTTGCGCTTTTTAATTCAGCAGGGTTTGCCGCCAATTTACTCAATGCTTTTTCTGAATGAACATTAAAACGATGATAACCACCGGAAATTGCTGTACCTTGAATAGTTTTTGGATCTGCAATTGGTCCACCAGTTATATATGCCCAGTCTTCCGTGCTTAAAGAATCAATAAATCTGCGCATTAATGCCTCCATTACAAGCATATCGGCAATACTGGTATGATTCTGAATCAAAAGAACATTTCCACCTCTATCCATATGCTGTTTGACTTTGTCATAATGCTCTTTACCTATAAGCTCACTGTTATTTTGAACCAATAGCTCGGATATACCATCAGTTAATTTTCGACCTTCAGGTGTATGCGGAGTGGGGTTTTTATTTTCCAAACCAAAATATGCTTCGTATGAGTCCAAAAAAAGATTAATAAATCGTTCTCTTGCGATTTTGGTAGTGTTTAATCTTTCACATAGCTCATCGGCAGATGCTTCGATATAAGCCCTTGCTTCTTGCGAATTGACGCTGAAATCTGGCACTGACATTTCATTTACTCTGTGCATAATAGCTAGGAGAATTAAAATAGGACTCATTCTAGACTAATTAAGGTTGATATGTCAATTTGGAATTGAATAAACATATAATTTCACATAGAATTAAATTATGAAAATAGCAATCGACCTAAGACCCCTAATGTCGGGCAAAATCAGTGGAGTAGAGATGTATATTCTTGGTATGCTTAAGGCTCTTTTTGAGGCAGATAGCGAAAATAAATACATTCTTTGGTATAACTCGTTTAAAAATGTAAATATCGGTCATTTTCCAAAAGGACATCCGAACGTAACTATTAAACGAACACGGATTCCTAATAAAATACTAAATTTATCTTTGAGCTTACTTCGCTGGCCAAAAGTCGATAAATTAATAGATAAAGATATTGAGGCTTTGTGGATACCAGACCCAAGACCGGCACCGGTTAGTAAAAGATGTAAAAAAATCACAACATTTCACGATTTGTCATTTGTTGACTTTAAATATTCATTCAACTTTAAAACACGTCTTTGGCATAAAATACTTAGACCAAAAAAAGAAGCGAAAGAAGCTACCACTATTGTAGCAGTAAGCGAATTTACTAAAAGTCAGTTAGTAGATGAATACAATATCAATCCGAATAAAATCAAAGTTATATATGAAGCCGCAGCAGATCATTTGCATCCACTACCGTTTGCTAAGAGTTTTGAGATAATAAAACGAAAATATAACCTTCCAGACCAATATTTTTTATGCCTTTCTACACTTGAGCCTCGTAAAAATATTACGGGCATTATTAAAGCTTATAGCGAGTGGCAAAATGGCAATGAATCCGAAGTGGCACTAGTTATTGCAGGTAGAAAACACGAGCATATTTTTGCGGATTTACATTTACAGAAACATCCACAGATATTTATGACTGGTTTTATTGATGAGGAAGATAAAGCCATTTTGTATCAACACGCTCTTACATTTCTGTACCCATCGCTTTATGAAGGATTTGGCTTGCCGGTACTTGAAGCTATGCAATGTGGAACGCCTGTTATAACTTCGGATGCCACATCTATCCCAGAAGTAGCGGGAGATGCTGCTATTCTGATTAATCCAAATGAACCGCATCAGCTTAAACAGGCAATGGATGAGATTTATAGAGACGAAGTACTACGCAAAACTCTTATAGAAAAAGGATTTGAACAAGCGAAAAAGTTTAGCTGGAAAAAGGCAGCCAGAGAGTTAATGGAACTATTTTTCTAAATCTCCAAGTTTACTAGCGTTATTCTCAATTATCTCAGCAAGCTCTTTTTCATAGCGCTCGTAATCCAAGCCTGCTAATTTAGCAATACTAATTAATTGATTCATTTCTAAGATTATTGTTTTTGCTTCGTCAATAGGGTTAGCCATGCCTGTATTTTCTGTTTCCAAAAAAACACGAATGCAATTAATTCCCATTTTAATCATTTCAAACAAAGATTGACCGTTGCTGTTTTGTTCAGCTAGTTCAATTAACATTACAAGCTCAGCTTTCTTTAAATTTTTTGTAGTAGTATCAGGAATTGCCTCCACTGCCTTTCTTGCAATCTGAATAATTACTCCAATTTTTCCACTATATTCTTTAACATTTTTGCCTGATAAATACGCACGTAAAAAACCTAATTGTCTATCTGCACTAGGATCCTTCCTTTCACCTCCTATAACTGAGATTTTTTCGATATTATCATTCATGTTTTACAACTTTATTAGTAAGTTATTATAGTAGGAAATTAATGGAATAGCAATTAAAAAAGGGGTATATTAGAAAAACCAGTAACAATAAAAAACAATATATGGTACAAATAATACTGTTCTAACAAAATTATTATGAATATTGAAAAAACAATTAAAGAAAATCGAGAACTTAAATTCTATATTATGTTCGGTATATTCATGGCTACTATTACATTTGTTAACCTTGTTTCATCAAAAATTATTGATATTTACGGCTTTATTATGCCTGCTGGTGCAATTTTCTATGCTATTACATTTCCTTGTACAGATATAATATGCGAATGCTGGGGAAAAGAACGCGCACGTAAAACTGTTATGGTTGGCTTTCTCGCTAATCTCCTAATCCTCTTATTCATCTGGATAGCAGTAAAACTACCTTCAGCTGATTTCTGGGCTGTAAATCAGGAATCATTCAGCATGTTTTTTGGTATGGTTCCTCGTATTATACTTGGTAGTATGGTCGCTTATCTTTGCTCTCAGCTATTTGATGTTTGGATGTTTAGTTTGATCAGGAAAAAATCAGAAGGGAAGTACCTTTGGCTTAGAAATAACGTTGCTACAATGGCAAGCCAACTAATTGATACAATCCTTTTTATCACAATCGCTTTTTATGTAACCGTACCAAATTCCGTACTCGTAGCAATGATATTTGGTCAGTATGTTGTAAAATTAGTAATCGCTGTAATCGATACTCCTTTCGTTTATTTAGCTACATCATGGATAGGTGTGCCGAAAGAATTGGAAAAGGGAACAAAATAAATCAACACTTATATCTTTTTTCGCAAATTGTTTTAACATTCCCACGAACATTCATATCTACGATAATATGAGCTTTTTTTGGTTTAACGGAATCAAGAAAGTCAGCGAATATTACTTCCGTAACGGCTTCGTGGAAGATTTTTATATCGCGGAAGCTGTTTATGTAGACTTTGAAGGATTTAAGTTCCAGACAGGCTTTATTTGGTACATATTTAATTGTAACGGACCCGAAATCTGGCCAATCACTAAATGGGCATATCGCGGTGAATTCAGGAGAGCTGATGCTAACCCAATGCTCTCCAGCGGAAAGTTCCTTGAATTGAAAAGTTTCCAAAGGGGCAATTTTACAAAGTTCTTTGCGAATTTTATCAAGGTCGGCTTGTTTATAGTCTTTGCCTTCAACAAATAGTTTATTCATATGACGAAATAACGAAATAACGAAACAACCATACAGGCAATAGGACGTTTTTTCAACCGCTTTACACCAAATCATCTCGTCGTCTCGTCTTTAGCTATTTATGTCTGTCTGTATATTCGGAAACAAACATCGAAATAATATTAGCAACAGGAACGGCGATAATCATTCCGACAAGTGCAAGTCCAATACTTCCATTAACACTGTATCCAATAGTAGCGCCAGAAAGCAGAGCGAATAGTACCACAATTGGATTCATCCCCATAGATTTTCCGATAATCAGCGGTATAAGCAGATTGCCTTCCAGAAATTGCAGAATTATATAAACAGGTATCAGCCAAAGTAAAATTATTGGATCTTGGTTAAGTGCGATAAGTGCGGCAGAGACAAATGTGATAAGTGGCCCAAGGTATGGAATGAATTCAGCGAGTGCAGAAACCATAGAAAGGGTTAGGGCGTAATTAAGCCCCATTATCGAAAAAATTATATAGCTAATAATACCCATTATAATTGCAAGTAATACTTGCCCGCGAATCCAAGAACCAATGCGAATACTTATTTGTTTGGATTTTTCAGAAATATAACCGGAATATCTATGTGGGAAGAGCGAATGGAAGAAGTTGGTTGTATTTTTTGAACTTACTACCATAAAGAAGGTAATAATAAGAACAAGCAACATATTAAATAGTCCGTTGAATATAGCGAAAACCGCGCCAATTGCATTACTTGCAAAATTAGTTAATCGAAATGCAAGTTCAGAAAGTGAGCTGGATAAATATTCAGTAACTTGGGTTTGATCTACACTTGCCCATATTTGATTAGCAACAGGCTGAATTTTTTGAATAATCCACGAATCTGAATCGGTTCCGTTTACAATGGTGTGAATAATATCTTTAACGGAAAATCCCAGGGAGGCAGTTTGTCTGGCAATAATAGGAACCAAAGACGTAATCATTAGTACGAATATTCCTAGTACTATTACATACATAAAAATAATTCCGATTGGACGAGGAATTTTTTTCTTTTCCATTTTATCTATTGCCGGATTAAAGGCGGCAGCAAGGAAAAGTGCAACTAGGAAAATAATAATAATTCCTTTTATTATCCCCAATATATAAACCAAAGCCAAAACGAGTAGAATTGCAATTGTAGAGCGTACAACTGAATCAACGGATAGAACGACACGTACTTCATTTTTTGGACTAGGAGCTTTGCTTTTTAATGCTTTCTCCTCTTTATCCAGTCTATGTTCGGATTCTTTCAATTCTTCAAGCTTTTTTTTCAGCTCATTTATCTTCTTCTGTGAATTTTTTAGAAATGTTTTTGTTGAACGGTTTAAGAAACCCATATTTATCATTTATTATTATATATTCGAATTGATTATCGTATTGAAAATCGTATTGGGGATCGTATTGACCTATTCGATTACCTATTCGAGCCCCTATTCGAGCAACTATTCGAAGTTACTCCGTAGCAAATTGAAGAACTAAATCAACCAAAATCCAAGCACTTAAACTTACCGCTAAGCCAATAAGTGCATAAGTGATTGTTTTCTTAGCTACATCTTTTTGCTCATCAGAGCCCACGACATATTTATACCCACCAATCATTACAAAAATCACAGAAAGAGATCCTGCAATGGCAATTAGAGTTTGAGAAAAATATTTTATAAAGCATGGGATTTGTTCAAGTGTGATATCTCCAGTGCGAATTCTTTGGGCAAGACCTGTACAAGCATCTCCATATCCACCGATATCAAAATCATCACTAGGTAAAACTGAAGGAGCGCTGGATTGTGCAAATGTAACTGGAACGGAAAATACAAGCATTACAAAAGATATAAGAAGCATTACTTTAAACAATTTTTGCATTGATGTTTTCATAATCATTTAGTTTTTAGATTTTGTTTAATTTTAACAAATCTACTCCTTTACGGCAATTAAGAAAATCAGTAGAATATCATTGAAAATTCAAAATTAAAAAATAATCTTGAATTTTGAATCTTTAATTTTCAATAAATACATGAAATACTCCAAACTATTCGGGAAAACAGTTAAAGAAGTTTCCGGTGAGATTAAATTAATTAGTCATAAGTTACTTTATCAGGCAGGTTTTATACGTGAATCCGTTGCAGGACGTTATTATTTTTTGCCTCTTGGTATTCGTGTGCAGGATAAAATCATGAAAATCATAGAGGAAGAGATGGATAAGGCGGGTGCACAGAAGATGATTACTCCAGTACTTCATCCAATTGAATTATGGGAAGAAACTAACCGAACAAACTCCGTGGGGTTTGAGCTTATGTCTATTGAGGATCAACGTGGGGCGAAATTCGCACTTGGTGGTACAGCGGAAGAAATGATGGTCGATCTAGTTCGTAAATTCAATGTGAGTTACAAAGATTTACCATTCAATATCTATCAGTTTTCACAAAAGTTCAGAGATGAGAAAAGAGCGCGTGGAGGTTTACTTCGCGTAAGAGAATTCCTCATGAAAGATGCTTATTCATTCCATGCCGATGCGGATGATTTTCAAAAAGAATATAAAGTAATGGGGGATTCATATACTAGAATATTTGAAAGAGTGGGTCTAGATACCGTTCGTATTGAATCCGATAATGGTTATATTGGTGGTGAATATTGCCATGAATATGTAGTCGAATCAGAAGCGGGAGAATCTCGTTATTTAATTGCGGATGATAAATCATATGCGGCTCATGAGGAAGTAGCAGTGTTTAAGCGTGAGGAAATGAACCCAGATGAAGATGAGCTTCTTATGGAAATAAAAGACGCTCCAAGAGGGCCTACAATAGCCGATGGTGTGAAGCTTTATAACGAACCTGCATGGCGTCAGATAAAGTCCATTGTTTACGTAACGGATAAGGGAGATTTTGTACTTGCTGTACTTCGAGGAGATTTGGATATAAATGAAATTAAATTAAAGAAAGCGCTTGGCTGTTTTGAAATACGTCAGGCTACTCCAGAGGAAATTGAGGAATTGGGTAGCGCAGTTGGATTTGTTTCACCTTTAAAACTGACAATCAAAAAGGTCGGTGACATTTCACTTAAATCTGTAAAGAACTTCTACACTGGTGCAGATAAGCCACAGGTAGATACGCTAAATGTGAATTACGGGCGAGATTTTGAAGTTGATATTATGGGGGACATTGCTCTTCCACCAACAAACTGTAAATCCGAAGATGGGAAAAAGCTACTTGAAGGAAAGGGGATTGAGGTTGGTAATATTTTTCAGCTTGGAACACACTACACCGATAAAATGAAAGGTTGCAATTTTACAGATAAAGATGGAACTGAAAAACCTTTTTATATGGGTTGCTACGGAATTGGAATAGGAAGAACAATGGGTACAATTGTGGAAGTTCATAACGATGAAAACGGAATCATTTGGCCAAAATCTGTTACACCATATGAGGTTCATATGGTGACGATAGGGAGCGATGGTGTGGTTACAAAGAAAGCGCAGGAACTTTATGATGAAATTGAAAAACAGGGAATGTCCGTATTATTAGATGACCGTGATGAAAGACCGGGCTCTAAATTAAAAGATGCTGATTTAATTGGCATTCCTCTTCGAATAGTAATATCAAATCGAACACTTGAAAAGAACGGCGTTGAATGGAAAGAAAGGACTGATAAAGAAGCAAAGGATGTAAAGATGGAAGATATAATCTCCGAAATAAAAAAGTTTTACACCTAAAACGATTTACGTTAATCGTTAATCATAAATCGTTAATCAATGAGTAAGCGAATAGTAATAAAAATAGGCACAGGGGTTTTGGTGAACAAATCCGGCAAACTTGATGAAAAAGTTTTCAATCATTTTGTGGAACAGATGTCAGTTCTTTGGATAGAGGGAAGTGAGATAATTCTAATTAGTTCGGGGGCTGTAGGTGCAGGAAGAGAGCTTGTAACTTTCAAAAAAGAAGACGCTACTATGGAAAAAAGGATGCTTTCTGCGGTTGGGCAAAGTCGATTAATCAATAAATACAGAACTGCATTTGAGAAATATGGAATTGAAGTCGCGCAGATACTTCCATTGCGTGATGATTTTCATAACAGGGAAAAATACATAACAATTCGAAATACAATCGAACGTCTTACTGCAAATCGGATTATCCCAATTTTAAATGAAAACGACGTTCTGGCTTCCGCGGATTTATGTTTTAGTGATAATGACAACCTTGCAGCTCTTACAGCCGTTGCAATTAAGGCAGACCATTTAATAATTCTGACCGATATAAAAGGGCTTTTTGATAAAGATCCTACTAAAAGTAAAGATGCAAAATTAATTAAAGTTGTAGAAGAAATTACTCCGGAGTTAAAAAAAGCATGTTCAAAATCCAGCAGTGGGGTTGGTCTTGGAGGTATGATAAATAAACTTGTTTCCATAGATATGGTAATGAAGGCTTGTATTGAGGCTGATATTTGTTATGGAAAACAAAAAAACGCTTTACTTAATGCGGCAAACGGTTTAAACTCAGGCACTCATTTTCCTGCAGTCTGCAATAATAAGAAGTCGAAATTTGTCGGAAAAAAGTCATGGCTTGCGGCGGGTGTAGTTCCAACAGGAACAATAGTGGTAGATAAAGGGGCTTATGATGCACTCAAAAAAAGAAAGAGCCTGCTTGCCGTAGGAATAAGTAAGATAATAGGTGAATTCAATTCAAAAGATGTAGTGACTATTCTAAATCACGACCAAATACCAATTGGCACAGGAATGGTTCATTACAACTCACAAACATTAAAGAATTCTGGCGTAAAACTAAAAAAACCTGTCATTCATGCTGATGATTTGGTAATATGGTAGTCCGAATGGGTGAGCAAATTGTGGAGCCAATCGATGGGCTCCTCAACTGGCTCCTCAACTGGCTCCCCAACTGGCTCAACAATCCGAAACATGAAAGGAATAATCTTAGCTGGTGGAAGCGGAACACGCTTACATCCATTAACACAGGTTACAAGCAAGCAATTGCTTCCGGTATATGATCAGCCAATGATTTATTACCCACTAAACACGCTACTAAAAGCTGGAATTAAGGATATTTTGATTATTGTTGCACCCGAACGGTCTGGTGACTTTTTAAATTTACTTGGTTCTGGCAAGCAATTTGGAGCAAGAATTGCTTATGAGGTTCAGGATAAGCCAGAAGGATTAGCACAGGCATTTAAGATAGGCGCAGATTTTATTGGAAAAGATTCAGTTGCGATGATTCTTGGTGATAATATTTTTACAGATGACTTCACAGACTCAATTCAGTCTTTCAAAACCGGTGCGAAGGTATTTGCCAAAAGAGTACACGACCCAGAGAGATTTGGAGTAATTGAAATGAAGGATGGGCGAGTTATAAGTGTTGAAGAAAAACCAAAAGTTCCAAAATCTGATTTAGCGCAGGTGGGTTTTTATATTTATGATAATAAAGTTGTTGAATTTGCAAAAAATCTTGCTCCATCCGCCAGGGGTGAATATGAAATAGTGGATTTAAACAATCATTATCTTAAAATAGGTGAACTTTCTGCGGAGGAATTAAAGGGCCAATGGATAGATGCAGGTACATTTGAAAGCTTACATAAAGCAAGTGTTGTTGCACGTGAATATAAACTTGGTATAACCGGAAAAATATCGGATATAAAAATTAAGATGAATGAATTAAAAAATGTCGATATTAAAATTAAAGAAGAGGTTTAAAAGATATCTTAATAGTTCGGTAAAAGACACTCTTGTGTTTTGGGCAAGTCGTTTTTATATTCTCTATGTGTCTTTGTCTATTAGCATATTATTTATAATATTTCTGTATTCTGTTCTTGGTGCAGGCGAGAATGGTGCAATAAATCGTTCACTTGAAGCATATAATATTGCAAACAGCGTATTAAGCGGCAAAGTATTATGGTTGGTATTTTTTGGATTTGTTATTGATACAATAGTCAAAATATCAGGTGTCAAATCTGAGTGGGATCTATCTAAGAAATTTAGATTTTCACCACGGAATAAAGAAAAAATAATCAGAGCAAGTCTCGTAATAGCAATTGGTTTTATATTTTACGCGTCATGTAAGTTGATATTCGTTTAAAATTTATAAAATAATTCAATATTCTGCGCGATTTCGTAATCGCGCAGACGATATATTATTTAGTCCTTGGATTTCTAGCAAACAAATGATTCCAAACATATTTTAAAGAATCCTTTACATGTTGCCTAAGGGTCCATTTTTGAAAATAAGCCTTAAAACCACCACTACTTAACCGAATTCCGTCTGCATAAACCTTAACATCAGGATAATAAATTACCTTGAACCCCTTTTTCCATGTTTTAAAGCACATATCTGGGTCGGACATAAATATAAAATAATCTCGATTAAGTCCGCCAAAACTATCCCATAAATCTTTTCGTATAACCCAAAAAGAAGATTGAAGCCAATCAACCTCTTGAGTTTTATTGTAGTCAAGATGTTGCATTTCATCGTGAGCTACAAGGTTTTTAATTATTGGTAATTTACGTAGGAATGTGCGTCTTGCTACCTGTAAAAAGAATTTAGGAAAAGCGCGAACTGTCATTGCCGTACTGCCATCATCGTCGTTAATTTGCTTAGGTCCAAGTATTCCGGTTTCCGGATTGGCTTCCATATAATCAACAAGCTTTTGGAGAGTGTTTTCATCTCTCATCACAATATCCGGATTAACAATCAATAAATACTCGCCCTTTGCATGTTTTGCACCCTGATTATTGCCATTAATATAACCGACATTAGTTTTATTGATATGTAATTGAACATTTTCGTATTTATCCAGGCATTTAAGCTTATCTGCATTGGATATATCACAGGAATTATCAACAACTATAATTTCATAAGGGAAGGCAGTATTCTGATTTTGCAGATACTTAACATTCTCGCAAACACGTTTGCTTTTCTTGTAGTCCAGTATGATTATTGAAGCTTTATATTCCAATTGGAAACTAAAGATTAAAAGTTAAAAATTCCTTAAGTCATTAATTCTTCAATTTTGGAGGCATTTACACGTCTAGGCATAGCTTTCCGCTTTAGATTTATTTCGCGTCTGAACTTATTAACCTGTTTGTATTGTCTTAGTGAGTTTGCATCGAAGAACAAAACATATAAAAAGCGAATAAGACGTGATATTCCAGTTTTTATCTTAACTTCCCACGAAAAACCTTTGTAATAGTTTTTTTTAAGGACAACGAGTTGGCCGAAAAAGGAATTTGCTTTTACCCATTTTGATTTCCCTGCTTGGCTTACAAGCCGATTGATGATATTAAAATTTGTATGACCGAATACACCAGCCTGCCTATCGTGATAAACATTAACTGATTGAATTAATAAAGAGGGGATTCCCGCCCATTGAAGACGGTAAGCAAGATCAACATCATTTTTATAGTGAAGTAGTTCGTCAAAATATTCTATTTTACCTTCTTCATTTTTATATTCAATTTCATCAAGTGCGTCCTTGCGGAATATAGCAAGAGCGCCGGAGGGTCCGAATATTCTATGTAAAGAAAAATATGGAGTTTGGTCAGTTTCACCAGAGCCAATATCATGAAAATGATGATTTTTAGCGATGCCAATTCCAAAACTATCAATCATTCTTGTCTTAGAACCTTCTAAGTCTCCACGTTCAGCTTTTTCAAAGTCCCATTTCATTAGTTTAACCGTTGCACTCCCAAACTTTTTATTTTCAGGTTTCTCGAGCTCTTTAATACATTTGGAAACAAAGTCAGATTCATAAAGCATATCGTTACTACAGCAAAAATAATAGTCACCTTTCATTTGGTTTATAAGCGCATTATGACCTCCTGAATGCCACAAATTACCACCTTTTTCTAGTTTAACCTTTGAAAACACGTCTGGTATTTCATTTTTTACATACTCATAAGCCTCACCATCAGGGCTCTGGTCACGGAACAAGAATTCAATATTTTTGTAGTCCTGATTAACAAGTGAAGTAAGACTGTGTTTTAAATATTTTTCACCCTTAAACAATATTACGCCGATGGTTACTTTAGGATTTTTACTCATACTAAAAAATTTTACCATGAATAAGCAAATTCAGCTATATTGAACTTGCTGTATAAAAAATGTGTTCATAAATTAACACTTTGTTCTCCTCATTTGAGCAAAAAACAAACTGTCATCATCTGATAAATCGGGAAGATTTGAAGTTTTACATTCACCAGATTTTGTACACGCTTCACATCTTTGTCTGAATAAAAGAATATTTAAGATTGCATCGCTTGCAATTCCTGCAATTTCATTTTCATTTAAATTCCCATCGGGAGAAGAGCTAAATACCTTATTCTCAACAAAAAGTCTTACGCTTTTCATGTCATCCGAATCAAGGCATACTTTTTTTGTATCTAGAAAATTTCGTATTAGCCTTACGACTCTGGATATATTTCTATTATCGGGTCCATTAAAAACAGTAAAATTAACGTCGCTAATATGTTGAAGAGAACTTCTCATAGTCTTATTGTTGTGATTATCTAAGTCTTATGAACAAAAAATGTGTTCAATAATTAAAGATTATCTTCTATCTCACAGTTACCACTCCTAGTACATGGTTTGCACATTGGCTTGCAGGCTAATGCAAAAGTTAATATTTCTCTTTGATTGCGAAGTAGTGCATTATGCACTGGTCTTAATCCAGCAATTTTTTTATCTGGATCGATAGGAAAGGTTGCAGAGTCAACCCAATGTTTTATATGTTTAAGTTGACCATCTGTTAAGCATGCAGGTGTATTAGTAGTACACTCTGCTAAAGCTCTGGTGAATGAATTGTCATCAGCTTCTCTTATTGCTTCAAAAGCTTCACCTGCGGGAGTTCTGTTAATTTTATTCATAGCTACTTTAAGTTATTAAATAATTGTATAAGATTTAGTTATCCTTAATTGGAAATGATGAACAAAAAATGTGTTCAATAAAACATAATTAAAATTCCCACCCTTTCGTACGTAGCTTTGTTTGCAATTCACAATTACCATCTCTGATGCATTTATCACATCTATAGCGCCAACCCTTCATAAGAGATAAGAGATTTTCAATTTCTGTTGCGATTGCTTCGGAATTTTCTTTTAGAAATTCTTCATCAGGTTCAGCAATAATACCATCTTCATTAAGTAATAATCTCTTTGTCGCTGCTTTAAACATAACTTCATAATACCAACGTTCATCAGGAGTTGGGCATTTCCAATCAAGTTCTTTGCTGATAGCTTGATGAACCCTTACTCTTAATATTATTTCTAATGTTGATTCACTCGAACTTCCCTTGCAGATACCTAGATGAGCCCTTTCTCTTATTTCTTCTAATGTTGATTCACTTAAACCTCCCTCACCTTCTTGCACTGGGCAATTTCCTTCACCTAAATAATCAGTAGCAGTTCTCATTTTCATTCTATCCATAATAATATAAACTAATTTAGTAAATGGAGATGAATTCTACTACTAATATAAAAATTGTCAATATGATAGAGCCCAAATGTCCATATTTTAATGTCTGTGGTGGATGTGCAACTCAGCATCTTCCCTACAAAACCCAGTTAGAAAACAAAGTAACCAGATTAATGAAGGAAATTGAATACGATGATATTAAGGTTTTTAGTGATAACGAGTGGAATTATCGCAATCGAATGGATATGACGTTTACATCAGAGGGAATTGGATTTAGGGAAAAGGGAAAATGGTGGAAAACAATTCCTGTAAGTGAATGCGCTATATCCAATCAGCGTTTAAACGAATTAAACAAAGAAATATGTGATTTTTTTGGGCCTGATTTTGATGCGTTTAATGTGAAAAGTCATGAAGGTACATATAAGTATGCGGTTATACGAACGCCACAAAATGATTCATCAATATCAATTGTGTTGAATAAAGATTCAAAACGATTAGATGAAGCGATTGAAAAGGTTAAAGAGTTTGCAAAAAAGACCACCGCAAATAATGTGCTTATTACTTATTGCAAAGCTAAAAGCTCACAGAGTATAGGTGAAGACTTCGAGGTAATAAAGGGGAGCGATATGCTGGAAGAAACAATTATGGGCAAAGTATTCCATTACAGTGCTCAGGGATTTTTTCAAAACAACTCGGTTATGGCGGAAAAAATGCACGAATACGTACATAACTTATTGAAGGGCTATAGGGGGGCTAATGGAGGGGTTAATCGTATTGACAATAAGCCCATCAATAGCCCATCAATCGAAGATTATGCCCAACTATTAGATTTATATGGTGGAGTTGGTGCATTTGGAATAATAAATGCTGACTTGTTTCACAAAGTTATATCAGTAGAAAGCTTTGAAGGGTGCACAACGGCCGCAAATGCGAATATAAAACGAAATAATCTAACAAACGTCGAGGCTATATGTATGGATGCAGCACGATTAAAACAAGTAAAATTCCCACAAGAACAATACATAATTACAGATCCACCTCGCAGTGGCATGAGCCAAGAAACAATAATCGAGATAAAGAAACTTAAGCCAAAAGTGCTTATCTACATTTCCTGTAATGTTGAACAGCTTGGAAAGGACTTACCAAAACTAAAGGACTACAAGATAAAATCAGCAGCCATTTTCGATTTGTTTCCTCAAACAAACCATATGGAAAGCGTTATCGAATTGGTCACTAGATAAATCTCAAACCTTGCCTACCGGCAGGCAGGTCTCAAATCTCAAATCTCAAATCTCAAATGATAATTGTTAAATATTAAATCTTCTTCAACCCTTGCCACCAATCTGTTGAACTCATATTAACCATTGTCTCAAGTAAGTCCTTTGCAGATTTGGTCTCAAGTTTCTTTCTTACGTTATTAATCCAGTCTTCAGCGGATTTATGGCCAGTATCCATATATTCCTTAGCACAGAAGGCTTGTTCTAGATAATCGGCATCTTTTGCAATTTTGCCTGCCTCTGTTGATCTATTCTCAGTTTCGTTCCACATATCAAATAATTCTCCTCCATCATTAAGATCAGATGTAAGATCTTTTACTGCGCCTTCTTCATCTGCCTCTACATATCTATTTGCAACCTTATTGATATCGCCTATACGGCATTCACCAATATCATGAAAGACAATCATTGTGACGACTTCATAGGGATTATCATATTTTTCATTTTTTGCTAAGAAATACCCAATTTGAGCAGCCCTTAGGCTATGTTCTGCTACGCTTTCGGGTTTCTCAACATTCGCATTTCTCCAGCCATCATGTTGAATACGACGCAACTGTCCGAGTTCGAATAATAAGTTGATAAGGTGCTTTGTATCCATAATACTTTTATTAGTTCATTCAGAATATTATCACATTTTACGCGAGTATGCGCCCCCTTCATTCTGGGGTAAGAGGGTATTTAGAAAGAAGGGAAAGAAAAAATACAAAAGAAACTGAAGAAAGAAGAAAAATCTCTTGCATTAATTAAGTTTAACCCCTAAAATATCATAGCTTTAATTTATATAAGTTTTATTTCCGATCTGCACATCCTGTTTCCCGCTTAGCGGGGGATTCAAGTACAGAAGCGACGAAATAAGGCGATAACCCCAAGGATTATGTCAGACATTTCTTTAAAAGAGATGGCAAAGTGCGCTGTGCACTTCGGTCATCCAACACACAAGTGGAACCCTAAGATGAAAAAGTATATTTACGGAAATCGATACGGTGTCCATATTTTTGATTTACAGAAAACAGCTAAAAAGCTACTTGAAGCTTTGAGTTTTCTAGAAAATGCAGCAAAAAATAACAAAGAAATTCTCTTTGTTGGAACAAAACAGCAATGTCGTAAAATATTGCAGGAAATCAAATTAGATACAGGTATGCCAATTGTTACTGACAAATGGATTCCTGGTCTTTTGACTAATTTTAAGACTATTAAAGAAAGAATTAATTACTTTAAGCAATTAAAGGAAGATGACAGCAAAGGTAACCTTTCTAAATATACAAAAAAAGAACAATCAAATCTTAGAAAGAAGATTCAGACTCTTTCAACAGCTCTTTCTGGAGTTGAAAATATGGAGGGAGCACCTGATGTTGTATTCGTTGCCGATACAATAAGAGATAACATTGCAGTTAAAGAGGCGCGAAGATTAAATATCCCAGTAGTTGCGATTATAGATAGTAATTCAGATCCTGATATTGTTGATTATGTAATCCCAGCTAATGATGATGCTATTAAGTCACTTACTTATATTCTTGGTCTTGTAAAAGAGGCTATTACAGTAAAGAAAGGATAGAAATAACATTTGTTATTTAGCATTTATCATTTTATTTTTCAGTTACTCACTCTCCATGATAACTAAAATATTATGACAGAAGAAAATTCAACACCACATGAGGAAGAAAAGGAAAAAGTTGTAGAAACCGCGGTTCCAGAATCGGACGTAGAAACGCAGGCAGGAGCGCAAGATCTCCCGTCTAAGGATGAAGAAAAGAAAGAAGAGGTTATTGAAGAAATGACAACTCTCCATGAGCGAACAATTGCAGCTCTAAGTTATATTGGATTTTTTGCAATCGTACCTTTCTATTTAAAAAAAGAAAGTAAGTTCTGCCGTTTTCACGGCAAGCAGGGGATGCTGGTCGCTATAATATTCTTCTCTCTAAGCCTGTTTCAAGTTCTGGGACTTATTATGGATATTGTTCTTATTACTCAGTTTGTAATATTTATATATATGGGCTTTGGCGCACTTTCCGGAAAATGGAAAAAGCTTCCGTTTATATATGAGGCATCTTGTAGGCTGGAAGAAGCTTTAACCCTGAAAACAAAAGAGGAAGAGGCGGACTCAGCTGCCCTAAAAGCAGGTGAGATTAACGAAGAGGCTGACGAACCGAATCAAGCACAAAAGTAAATTCATTTGATTTAAATATTAATTTTTTTAATCCGTAATTTTTTAATTATCATGAGCATTACAGCATCACAAGTAAAAGCATTAAGAGATAGAACAGGTGTTTCTATGATGGGTTGCAAGTCAGCCCTTGAAGAATCAGGAGGGGATGAAGAAAAGGCAATTGAAATCCTTCGTAAAAAGGGAGAAGCAAAAGCTGCAACAAAAGCAGACCGTGAAACAAAGGAGGGGTTAATTGCTACAAAAATTGAAGGCAATAAGGCAGTTATTGTAACTCAGTACTGTGAAACCGACTTTGTAGCTAAAAATGAGGAATTTGTAGCTATTGCTAATAAGGCAGCAGAAACTGCAATTTCAAGTGGAATAGATACCGCGAAAGCAGAGGCTGATACTTCTCTTAAAGAACTTTTCACTAAGTTAGGTGAAAATATGTCTATTGAAATTGATTTAGTAGAAGGTGAAGGACTTGCCGACTATGTTCATACAAATGGAAAAGTTGGTACAATTGTAAATCTTGCTTCACCGGATGCCGACAAAGCTCGTGATGTTGCAATGCATATTACAGCTATGAATCCTATTGTATTAAAACCAGAGGATTTACCAGAAGATGTAGTTATTAAAGAAAGAGAGATATGGAAAGAGCAATTATTAAATGAAGGAAAACCAGCAGAAATGTTAGATAAAATTATGATTGGTAAAGAAAAGAAATTCAGAGAAGAGTCAGCTCTTATCAAACAGTCTTTTGTAAAAGATAGTGAAAAAACAATTGAAGAATATCTTGAAGGAAATTCAATTACAACTTTTGTGAGAAAGGGGATTTAACATTTAGGTTACTAAAAAGCCCGTCTTTCTTTGATAAATCTTGGAAAGACGGGCTTTTATTGATAAGTCAATTTTATTGGAACTGCGAAATATCAATATTTCCTAAGTCCATTCCACCAAGATTCATGCCATTCATAACTCCTTGCATTAAATCATCAGTAGTGCATTTTTTACCACTTGTATCAAACATAGCACTATCAACTTTCCCTTTAGTACAAACCATTTTATACATAGGATTTTCTTGATATTGCTCATAGTCAAAATCAGGTGCATCGGACACACCCTCTTCTTCTTCACTTGTTACAATCCAGTCACAGTCAGTTTCACCCATCATAGAATTAGGATTTACAAAAGATTCGTCACCTCTTTGAATCGCAATCATTTTTTCACCATTGAATTCAGATTCAACTCGTATGTTTTCTCCATCGATATAATAAATCATATTAGCGATTGCTGGTGCATTCTCTTCAGAAGCTTCAATAGTACAAATCATAGATGTTCCATTTTCAATGGCTTTTCCGATATCTTCAAGTTCGGTAATGCTTTCGGTAGATGCTCCACATCCAGCTAAAAGTACAATAGATAAAGTAGATATTAAAAATAATTCTTTTTTCATTATTCAAAGTTAGTTAATAATGTAATTATTTTAGCATTGATTTATTTTTAAGTTAATTTCAGATTATTTAAACAAATTGACATAAATAATTTATCATAAAATATAAAAGACCCACTCCGCATACCGGAACAGGCCTTTTAAATGATAAATGAAAAATTTCAAATAGAATCAGAAATCACAAATCACAATCACTCAGCTTTAGGCTGAGGAATCCCTTTCATAGTCAATTTAAATCTTCCTTGTCTTTCGTCTATTCCAAGAAGCTTAACATTAACGATTTGCCCCTCTTTAACAAGGTCGCCAACATCCTTTACAAAGGTGTCAGAAATTTCAGATACATGTACCATACCTTCCTTACCAGGCATAAATTCAACAATAGCACCGAATTCCAAAACTTTTGTAACCTTGCAGTTCATATAAGTTTTATTAACTTCAGGATCCGCAACGATTGATTCGACCCAAGCTTTTGCTTTTGCACCGGCTTCACCATTTGGGGTTGTAATAACAAGTGTTCCATCATCTTCTATATCTAGACTGTCGATTCCACACTCATCAATGATTTTATTAATAACCTCGCCTCCAGGCCCGATAACGAATCTAATCTTTTCAGGGTTGATTTTCATTGTAATCAGTTGTGGAGCAAATGGAGAAAGTTCTTTTCTAGGTTCAGCAATGCATTTAATCATAACATCTAAAATCTCTAAGCGTCCTTTTTTAGCAGCTGCAAGGGCTTCAACAAAAATCTTATCAGGAATAGCTTTTAGTTTAATATCCATCTGAATAGCAGTAATACCATCCTTAGTACCAGTCACTTTAAAATCCATATCACCGCCCATATCCTCTTCATCTTGCAAATCAGTAAGAATCTTATAAAGCTCAGGGTTGTGATGAGATGTCATAAGACCCATAGCAATTCCAGCCACAGGCTTCTTTATAGGTACACCTGCGTCCATTAAAGCTAGAGTAGAGCCACAAGTAGCAGCCATTGAGCTTGAGCCATTAGAAGCGAGTATCTCAGTTACCGTTCTAATTGTATAAGGGAATATTTCTTTACTTGGTAAAACAGGTGTAATGGCTCGTTCAGCAAGTGCACCATGACCAATTTCACGATTACCTGTCATCAAGCGGTTACTTGTTTCGCCAACAGAAAACGGAGGAAAGTTATAGTGATGGAAATAAAATTTCTTATGTTCACCTTCAATGCCATCAAGAATCTGAGCATCACCAGGGGCGCCTAAGGTACAAGTTGTTAAACCTTGAGTTTCACCGCGGTTAAATAGACCGGAACCATGAGTTCTTGGTAGTAATCCTACTTCTACGCTTAACGGTCTGATTTCATCTAATTTTCTGCCACCAATACGTTTATCATTTTCTAAAATATTTTTACGTACAGTATGTTTTACTAATTTATCAACTGCCTGTCTCACTTCCGGTAACTCACTCTCATCAACCTTATCTTTAAAATATTCAGTAGCTTCGTTAGTGATTTCCTTAAAATAGCCAAAGCGTTCAAGCTTACCTGGTTTGGTATAAAGGGCATCCATTATTTTATCTGCATAAGTCTTGTCTATATAATCGATTATAGATTGATTCTTCTCAGGAGGATTGAATACAATTCTTTCTTTGCCGACTTCACTTTGTATATCTTTGATAAAAGAAGCAATTTTTGTAGCCCATTTCTTACCGAATTGCATTGCTTCAAGCATTTTTTCTTCGGGGACTTCATTCGCACCCGCTTCAATCATTATAATATTAGTTGTATCTGTTGATACAATTAAATCCAAATCAGAAGTTTTACGGGCTTCCATTGTAGGGTTAAGCACAAATTCCCCATTAATCATTCCTACTCGCACAGTAGCCGTTGGTCCTTCAAATGGAATATCTGAAATAGAAAGAGCCACAGAACCGGCAATTGTAGCAATCATATCGTGTTCATTTACTCTATCATAAGAAAGAGTTGTAAGCATAACTTGAATGTCTCTATGAAAGCCTTTTGGGAACAATGGGCGATATGTTCTATCTGCAACACGTGCCATTAGAACTTTATCATCGCTTGGTCTGGTTTCGCGTTTAATAAAACGGCTGGATTTGATTTGACCGCTTGCATAAAACTTCTCCTGATAATTTACCATTAATGGTAAAAAATCAACTCCTGCACGTGGTTCTTTACCCATCACAGCAGTAGCTAGAATTACTGTATCACCGTATCTTACGGTACAACTTCCGTTTGTTTGTTGAGCTAGTTTTCCAACCTCAACAATAAATTCAGAATTACCAATAGGTAACTTAAAAGATTTAGTTTCCATAATAAAAATGTTAGATATTATATTTTTACTACAGAACCTTTTATCCGATGTCTTAATCAATTGAAATTTGAAACTTGAAGTTTGTCCCGCATGGCGGGGCCAATTTCCAATTTCAAATTCCTTACAAAGAGATATAAAACACTGATTAAGGTGCCGTAGGGTTGGTTTAAAAGATTATTTTCTTAACTTTAAATTTGCTAAAACGTCATCGTATGCTTCAGGCTGGCTATTTTTTACATAGTTTAGAAGCTTTCTGCGTTTTCCTACCATCATTAAAAGACCGCGACGGCTATGATTATCTTTTTTATGTTCTTTTAGGTGTTCGGTCAGTTCGTTAATTCGCTTTGTTAAAATTGCTATTTGTACAATAGCTGACCCAGTGTCATTAGTATGTTTGGCGAATTTTGCTATAACCTTTTTCTTTTGATCGCGTTTCATTATGTAGTAGAAGTTTAAAATTTAAAGAATAACAAGAGTATCTTACCAAAAAATTAATCTTTGCGCAAGACTAATATCAATTTGTGATTTGTGAATTCTGAATTGTGAATTTAAATCACAAATCACAAATCTCAAATCTCAAGTGTTATAGCCACTTCTTCCATTTAAACACACTAAACATAACAACAATAAGAGTGAGCATGATTATTGATATCATATAAAAGTGGTCAATCTTTTCCATTGCTTGAACAAAAGGTAGTTTAACATTCATACCAAATAATCCAGTAAGGAATGTAAGAGGTAGCATTATCGCAGAAAAAACTGTTAGAGTTTTCATTGTTGAGTTAATATTGTGAGAAAGCAATGATTCATTAGTGTCTTCAAGTGATTCTATTACCTCCTTCTGAGTTTCAAGTATGCCCCATATTTTCTCAATCTTATCAACTATATCATCAAAATAGATAACCAAATGTTCAGGAAGGAATCGCTTTTGCTTATGTTCAAGTGCGGCAACAACTGAACGCTGAGGAAGCATTATTTTCCTAAGTGAAATAATGTTTTTTTTAATAAGCATTATATTGAATAGTTGGTCTTTGGGGTGAGTCGCTTCAAAAATATCAGACTCAATTCTCTTTAAGGACTTTTCAATTTTATCTGTAATTGGGAATGTAGCTTCAAATAAGGCTTTTATAAGTTCATAAAGTAAGTAGCCTGTACTATGACCAAAAAACTGCTCACGTGTTTTTGGCGCCCTTTTACACTTTTCAAATATTTTCTTTATAATAGGGAGATTATCATCATGAATAGTAATCAAATAATTTTGGCCAATAAAAATATTTAATTGCTCTGTTTCAAATCTTCTATGTCGCTTGTTGTATAAAGGGAATTGAAGAATAATAAATAAATAACTCTCATATTCATCGATTTTCGGTCGTTGACTACCCTGAAGACAGTCCTCTAGATCAAGTTTATGAAACTTAAATTTCTTTTTTAAAACAGCAACATCTTTTAGAGTTGGTTTTACAATATTTATCCATTGATGTGAGTTATTTTTAACGCTCAGCATAATGATGTTTAAATTTACACTTGAGTTTTAAGCCAATACTATTGACATTCTGAGAATATCTCGGAATTTCTTACAAAACTACTTCTTTTTCTTTTTTGGTAGGTATTTAGATTTTGAACCTTGTTTTTTTGCTTTAGCTAATCTTCTTTTATACTCCCTTTTATAGGTTATAAGAGCTTTTAGAAGAGAATAAAGGAAAAAAACCATAAGAAGTACCCATAAAAATCTTATTGAAAGGTAGGGGATTCCGGTTTCACGTATAAGAAGCAAAATTAAAACTAGTATTCCGTAAAGCCTTAGCATCGGAGGATATTTGCGTATTACCTTTTTAATAATTTGATCCTTTAAATATCTCTTTCTATAAAAAGAAAGTGCGAAACCAGATACAATTAATAAAATTCCAATTGCCAAGGAAAGCTTAGTATACTGAAAATTTGGGTCAGGTACAGCTTCGAAATAATATTTTAGTGAGAGAAATCTTTCCATAGTATAAAATTAAACATATTAACCTTTAATATTAAACATTCCACATACTACTTAGTCAATACTTATTAGTAAAATGCTGGATAATAAATTTACTTCTTTATTGATTTTTTAGTAATTCGCTTATGCCTTTTTGGTTCAAAGATTGTCTTATCGTCATTTTCATTTTTTTCATAATCGCTTCCACAATAAGGGCATATATTCCAAATGCTTGGGAATCCCTTTTTGCATTTAGTACAGATTTTTTTTAATTTTGCTGAACAATTAGGGCAATACGAATAATCGGTACTTACAACAGTAAGACATTTTTCGCATGTACAGCTAGTCCCATCATCTCCATCCGCAATCATTCTATGTTCAATTTCTTCATAGTATTTTTCAATATTTGTTTTTGAAGGTCGAATAATCAGATAAAAAATCACGCCAAGAATTGGAATAGCGATATTTATAATTATTGAAAATGTTTGAAAAAGAAGACTGCTAGAGCGGTTTATAGAATCACGTGTTACCCATATTATTATCGATAGCCACAAAAGACCAATATAAGAAATAGCTACTATCTGTATAATTCCAAAAGTTGGAGAGCTGATAAATTCAATAGCTGTAGTTAAGAATGGAGGCATATTTTATTATTTTAAATATTAAATTATTTGTTTATTCGTCTTTTGGGAGGTTATGAGATTTATGGGAGCATATAACATGAAATATAAAGGCAAGTGTCGCAATTATTCCGAAGCTAACTTTGGTATATAAAGAAGGAGCACCATGTAAAAAATCCAGTGCAATCATTCCAATTGAAAATGCCATAATGGCAGTATTTCCAACAACACCCGAAAGATGTACTCTTTTGCTTCGTTTCATCGAATACAAAAATATTAATAGCGCAAGTATAGCTGCATATAGCTGGGTAGGATGAATTGGGTTAACGAAAGGGATATTCTGAGTATCAAATGAAATACCCCATGGTAAATCTGTTGGAATGCCGTAATGAGAGCCGTTGAAAAAATGCCCGATATTAATAAATATCAAGGAGAAAAGCATGGAAAATACACTTACATCATACCAAGACCAAAAATCTTCTTTTGCCTTATGTGTCAAAAGCAAAAGACCGCCAACAAATCCATATAAGATTCCAAAAAAACTAAAATGCATATCCCAGAAGTAAAATATGTATAAAAGGCTTGAGCGAAAAGCAGGCCAGTGTTCAATAACATAAAATACTCGTCCGGAAAGCAATGCAAAAAGAATTAAATAAACGAAGTTCTTTGAAAGAAAAGATAAATTGAGATTCTGTCGATCTGAAAACCGTATTGCAAAAGCTCCTGTAAGTAAAAAAGTAATTGCAAGAATCACATTAAATGTTTTTAAAGTTACAGACCCATATTGAAATAGTACTTCGAACATAAAATTGTAGACGTTATTACTAAATGACATGCATATGCAATGTCATTTAGTAATCTTGTCATTAGTATTTATCGTATAATTTGACTTCTGCCTAGTCCAGCAGAGGTTGTGAAACCTGGAGGGGCAGGTCTTGTATCCTGTTCTATAAAGAATGGATCAGTGGACAATGAATTTTCCTGGTTAATTAGAGTGCCATCTTGTGTCATTGTCGTGTCTCCGCCAAATGAACAATTTGGAGGTGTTCCAGGTATACATTGGTTTCCACCACTGTATTTAACTCCATCTGCTGAATAATGTCCTATCACTGCTCCTGTACCAGCATCTTTGTATGCTCGTAATACAAATCTTCTTATATAATCCATATCATATTTTTGAGCACAGGTAGCAGCATCAACTCCAGGACAATCAGTAATTCTATTTATGCCAGGAGGTAAGGTTCCACTTGGAGCACCGCCGATTGTATTGCGCGAAACAATACTTCCTTTCCAGTACAGCTGATTTCTAAGCTCACATGAAGGATTTGTGTTTGAATAACAAGGGGCACCACCACTTATACTAAGTAAACTACCTTCAGCATATAATAAAGCATTTATATTAGTTGGTTCTGGAGAAATATACACGTTTCCACCTTTTTCATCTTCATCCGCAAGGGCAATAATACCGAATGAAATACTATTTGATTGAAGTATATTTCCTTGAATAATTAAGTTTGCACCATCTTTTAATATAAGAGTGTAAGAAGTATCTTCAGGTACTTCAATATTATTATTCAAAGTAACATCACTAGTATATACAGCAATTATAGTTTTATTAATGTCATCAACCACTATACATTCGTTATCTGGATCGGTAGGAAGTTCACTTAAAGAAACGCCGTTACAACCTTCTAGGTTCATATTCCTTGTCAGGCTTGCTACATTACTTCTTATCTGTCTCTGTAGTTCTCCTGAATCGGTTGGTGTAATGGTATCAAGATCTCTTCCGCTTACAGTATCGTAAACATTTGAACCTGTAACCGAACCAGTTGTTTGAATTCCAATGCTTTTAAACTGAATATCTGAAATTGTATCAGGAACCTCATAAACTGTGTAAAGGTCTAAAGGATTTTCTAATTTATATGCAACATACTGGTGGACACCAAATATTACATCTGTATTAGGCGCGGTATTTAGGAACTGATTTGGAGTAAAGGTAAATGTGTAAGAACCGATACTTCCACTATCCAATCCACCAATAGTGAGAATATCATTCCTATCTACAGAAATTGTACCTGGGTCGATATCATCTGAAGGATCCACATTTGATATAGAATCTATATATTCCTTTTTCTCTTCGACTGTCATATCATATATACCACTTGCTTCATACTGACCCGAGCTTAATACTTCAGAATCTAAAGGTGGATTTGAAGAAAATTGGAAGCTGTAAGGTTCGGTATGAATATTTCCGGAAGATGTATGATAAACATTATCTATCTGATCATTGTCATTTGTCATTACTAAGTATCTTGCATAAACATTAACTGGGTCAGAGCGACCGATAAATACGTCTGGTTGTATACCGGCTCCTTCAGCAATATTTCTCATATCCAGAACCTGTTTACCAATTTTATCAGGTTCATTTTCTGCATTTTCATAATAAAGTCTGTTATCAATTGCTATTGAATCAATATCGACATTGCTACTGTTATTTATCATGCTTATTGTAATACCAGCATCTACAGATGGAACAAGAACATCAGTATCGGCTATTCCGGTAACTGTTATTGCAGGTGCATAAGCTAGAACAGTTTCAGCATCTCTAAATAACTCAACTGGCATAGCTGGTGTTGCTAGTGCATCATTAGAAATTGGAGGCATTTCAGCTTCCTCTGAGTTTAATCTAATTGAATCAATATCAAAGTCATTTTCGCCTAATGTAGGAGCAAGTGCGTATACTTTAACACTGTAGTGACCATTAATAGGTTCATCAGTGGTATACATTAACTGCTCGTTGCTAACCTGACTTAACAAGCTGCCACTATCAAGGATGATTGGAACAGCATGAGCACCTATTGGTGGATTTACTTCATCAAAATATGTAGAACTTTCAAACGCATATGTTGAACTTACATTCCTCATCCAGTCAGCAGAATCTGCTGGAGCACCGGTAACATCAACTTCTACAGATACAATTGGATTACCTGCTATATCAACTGGATTAAACCTATATTCGTAGCAATCGTTACCATCTGCAATCGCAGTTAAGCTAGAAGGGTCAACACAAGTAGTTGCGGAATAATCGACGCTAGAAAGGGCTTCATCATAATCACCAGCTCTTACAAAGAAAGTTAATGACACATCCGTATCAAGCCCTGCTCCATTTACCATAGTTCCTGTAAGCTCATACTCACAATATCCCTCATCGGTATCTACGATACCAAGAGTTGGTAGTCGTAGTGTTAAGTTCATTGTATCGTAATCTATAAATCGATAAGTATTATTCGCATTGTCACCATCTGTATCATCTAGTGCATTTGCACACTGCGGATTATCGGAAGTAATTACAAATTTAGTTTCCTCTGTATCAATACCGGATTCTGGGTCATAAGCAAAATTATCCCAAACAATCATTCCGTATTCATTATCATTAGCAAACCATATATTATCTCCATCAACATTGAATTCAGGTGGAGTAGTATCCGGCACCCATGTTGTATAAACGCCATTAAAAAAATCACCTGTATCTTTATCAAATTTAATCCAACCAAGATGTTCACTCCATGCATATCCAACCAATGGTCTTCCTACTTGAATACCTTTAGGTTGGCATTCTGTTGAATCCCAAATACAAATGCGAGAAATATCATTGCATGAAGCTTCATCTAAACCTTCACATTCATCACTTACAAGCATTGGTTCCATCGGTGCCAGCGGATCCATTCGTACACCCCAGTTAGTAGCGGTTTGAGGATTTGCATAATTAAAACCATCTGAGGAAAGTTTTATCCAACCTGTTTTTTCACTCCATATATAACCCAAAAATACACCGGTTGTTGTTGATGCACGTGCATATTGATTATCGTCAAAAGTGCCCCCAAGTGCTTCAATTGAAGACCTCAGTACATCTCCTGATAATATCATCCAACCAATTTTAGTACTCCATGCAAAACCGCTTAGTTTACAATAACCACCAACGCAGTCGCTTATATCGCTTATCGAACTTATAAAAGCTGGATTATATGCCATATTTAACGCAGTATATTCAGCTGTAGGGTTGTATTCGGAAAGAACTGGACTTACATAAATCTCATTATCAGGTCCCTGAATATAGTCCGGTGTGTTAAGAGGGTCTGGAACAACTGTTGTAGTATAGTTAAAATGTATTAAGCCAATATTTTCACCATATGCAGTACCGGTAATAGGTTTGGCAGCATAAACTGAAGGAACTAAGAAAATTAGACCTAATATAATTGTTAAAAAATTGTATTTGTTTTTCATGGGGTTTCGGTTAGAAAATCTGTTATACAGATTATTGAATTGAACTAAGACAAAGAGTTTTTAATGAAGCATTTACTATCTTTTGGCACATTGCAGCATCAAGATAAGTAGTTGCCTGACGGAAATAATACTGATCTATATCTACTGTTTGTTTTTCAACACATTCCTTCTTTAAAGTGGTATCGGATATTTTGTTACAATAACTAATATCTTTTTCTTCATAAGCAAGATCATAATTAGTTTCATCTTTACATGTTGTAACTTTGTCACCAGTGTAATTATCACAAGCAGTTAATACTTCCTGAGTAGTTGCAGGGGCAGAGGCTGTTGCAGCCTTACTTATTTCAACTACTTTTTTGTTCTGAGCGATTACAGAAAGGCATCGTTCTTTGAGTTGAGTATTTGTAATCTGTGTACAGCTTGTTTCATCTAATTCATCAATGCTTGCAGAATAATAAAAATTATTTAAACATTCCTGTTTGTAATCAGGATTAGAAATTGAGTTACAGTCTTCAGCGCTTTCTGCATTCTTTCCGAAGATTACTTGTAACTGATCAAGACATTTTTGCTTAAGATCAATGTCAGAAATTTTATTGCATAAAGAATCATCGAGTAGATCCAATGCATCAGAATAATAAATACTATTTAGACATTTATCACGTAATTCCTTATTAAAAAGCTTATTGCATTCATCTTCACTTCCGGACCTTAAATATGAAGCATAGTTTAGGTCATCGAGACATTTCTGTTTTAGTTCTTCATTATAAGTAATTTTTTCACAATCTCCGGAGCTACCATCATTTATTGCCTTTTCTAATGCAGAAGCATCCAAATCAGCTTTTTCTTCTTCGGTTAGCTCCCTTACGGCAAATCCTTTTTTTGGCCCGGTATCTTCTATTTCAGTAACATCTTCGGATGGTACCTTACTAATACTTTTAAAATAAAAAAGCGCTCCCAAGGCAATTACAATCACTAGAATGAATATTAGCCAAGTCTTTATTCCACCTTTATTTAAACGCATATTTTTTTGTTTTAAAGAATAATATTTATCCACATAAATTTATCAGAGTATGGGGTTTATGTAAATTTTTTGATTTAAAAATTAATTATGATTAGTGAGAAAAGTCCAATGCCAAAAAGGAAGAGGAAAATTGAGCCAAATACATTCTTTCTAAAAAATGAATCTCTCAATTTAAAAAGGAGATGAGCTGTCAAAAGGAAAATCGTAATATTAAGTATTAAGGGG
The DNA here is from genome assembly GCA_016932505.1 of Candidatus Peregrinibacteria bacterium. Lineage (GTDB taxonomy): Bacteria > Patescibacteriota > Gracilibacteria > UM-FILTER-43-11 > UM-FILTER-43-11 > JAFGCT01. The sequence goes on along the minus strand of JAFGCT010000035.1, from coordinate 128,469 downwards.
GTTTTTAGTGTCTTAATAATAAAATCTCTTGGAATTCCAATATCTTTTTCAATTGAAAAATCGACAAGGAAAAAGTAAATAATGTAAAAGAAGAGCAGCCAACCGATAAAACTATCTAATTCAGAAAAAAGTGCAGATAGTTTCCACTTAGGAGTTGAGTCTTCTTGTGTTGTTTCTTCGTCTACTGTGATTTCTTCTGTTTCTTCCGAAACTTCCTCCAACTTATTATCGTCAGGTTGAAGGACTTCAGCTTTAGTTTTTTCAGATTTGATTTCTTTGGATACCTCCGTTGGTTCGGCTTCCTTTATTTTAGAATGTTTTCCTCGCCACTCACTAAAAGCACGAATAAGTTCCTGTTTTCTCGCTCTTCTTAAAACAGGGTTTGGTGCGCTTAAATAAGAAAATAAGATTCTTAAAAGGCTTGGCTTCTTTGCTTCGTAAGGCTTTTCTTTTTTAACTGTCTTATTTTTTGATTTAAATTTATTTGAAACAGAATTTAAGAATTTTCGTATACCTGTGTCTTCTTTCTTAATAGTATCAATCAGTTCGGTTTTTTCATCTGCACGTAACTTGAGTTTTTTTAGAACTTTATCAATTACAGATTTAACTTTTGATAAATCAACTGCTTTAGAATGAATGCTAAATTGATTCCTTACTATGCCCGTACTCTGAAGTGAGTCTACAATCTGCATATATGAAGGATCTTTCTGAATAGAATCTGTATCACTGGTTTGATCGGGGTTGCTTATAAGCTCATATATTTGATTACAGACTTCAGTAATGTGTTTAAGGTTATTACTGGTACGAATCCGTTCTAGTTCACCAAGTGTTGCTTCTATCTGTCGTAAAAAAGGAGGACTAAACTTGTCCTTAAAATCAGATAGTATTTTTTTTGTATTAATAATGAAATGATCAATTTCTTCAATTATTTTTTTGTCTATTTGTTCTGTTGCCTCTAGCATTTCATCATCCGATCCTTTTTGTTTGGCATCAATATTAATTCCTTCATCACGAGCTCGTAAGTCAAAATCAGGTAATTGATTTTTTAAGTCTGCTTTCTCCTCATCACTTGCATCAGATGGATAAAGCTCTGAAATTTTAAATCCATATTCAGAGGATAATCTTTTGAATGCAGAGTAAGGATCGCGTGCATCAATAGTTCCATTAATCTCCTTACCACTTTTATCTACAGCTAAAAAAGTATAAGTAATTACACCTGATTTCTCTCTGTCAGTTGTTTCTCGTTTTTTAATTTCTTCATACTCAGCATCAGAAACTTCGCTAATACTAATAATAGAAACTCCCATTTTATGAAGCTCTTCTTGAGCACCATTTTGATCTTCAGCTTCCAGTACACCTGTTAGTTTCTGATTGTCGTTGCTTAGAGCTGTGTATGTAAACTTCATATGTTTATTTTCATTTTATGAAATTGTAGCACGATTTGACGATTAAAAGAAATTATGTAGATAATTTTTTGCCTTATTTGGCTTGATAAAACTTGAAAAAATGATTTTGTTATATATATAATAGAGTATGATTGATTTATAAGGATGATTGCGATGAATTTTTTATATAAAATTGGTAGATGTTATTAAAATCTTAATATATCAATTGCATTCAATTCGCTTATCTTGTTTATCTCATTTATTTACCGAAACATGAAGTATAAATATAAACCAAATCTAAAAAGAACAATTATAACAATTGTGTTAATCGGTGTTTCATTTTTTACACTTTCGCTACTTGGAATGCGTTCGGACGTAAAAACTGCATGCTATGAAGCGATAAATATTTTTGAAGGTGATTGTACTGACGCATTGATTCAAATTGTTGCATCAGATGATTTTGATTATAGACAAAAAAATCATGCTGTATGGGCACTTGGACAATTAGCAGATAGAAAGTCACTTGATTTCTTACTTAGCATTTATGCGGATAGTAGCGAAGTAATTCCATGTGATAGAAATAGTAATTTATGTAGAGAGGAGCTCGATAAAGCAATTAAGTGGTGCAATAACGGAAATATAACAAGCTGGATGTATAATTTTTAGACGAAACATCGAAATGACGTTATGACGAAACAGTTGAAAAATGTATAATCATTTATGTGACTTAGTCTTTTGGTCTCTTCGATAAAACGCTATTACGTAATAATATGAAATACGCTCAGGTAGTAATACTGAAAAAAGCGGGGGAGTTTGATGCTCCATTAACATATAAAATTCAAAATGAATTGAATGGTATTTGCAAAATCGGTAGTTTTGTAAAAGTTCCACTAAGGTCTCAAGAGGTAGACGGTATTGTTATTGAACTGGATACAAAATTCCCATCAGATATTGATAGCGAAAAAATAAAGGAAATTAGTGAAATATGCGATATCAGCATTGATTTTCGTCATATTGAGTTAGCAAAAAAAATCGCCGATTATTATAGGACATCTCTAACACGGTCTCTTCGATTATTGGTACCAACTGCAATTTGGAAAGGGAAATTAGGGGAACCAATGAAAGTGTTTTACCGTATTGCAGAAAAAAGAAAGGACGGAAACGTTACCATTTCATCGGATGATATTAGAGGTGCAAAGCAAAAAGAAATTGTCGGATTGTTATCGGAGGTAGAAGAGCTTGATGAGTCAGAAATAAATGCATCAAAAGCAACAATGAAATCATTAATCGAAAAGGGAATAATCGAAAAAATTGAAAAACCTATTTATGTAAAACCAGATTACAGCCAGTTTCCGTTAATAAAACTAAGACATGAATTAAACGAAGGTCAGCAAAAAGCATTGGAAGAAATAAGAAATTCAGAAAAACCCATTCTACTTCATGGGATAACAAGTTCGGGTAAAACAGAGGTTTACCTTAGGGTGATACTAGATGTAGTTAAGAATAATAAGCAAGCTATATTACTAGTTCCAGAGATTGCTCTTACTCCACAGATGATTAATTATTTTAAAGATTTCTTTGGTCCGCACTTAGCATTGTTTCATTCAAAATTATCGGACGGGCAAAGATTGATTGAATGGTGGAAAGTAAAAAGTGGATATGCACCACTAGTAATCGGTTCAAGATCGGCAATATTCGCGCCTGCAGAAAATCTTGGAGTTATTATTCTGGATGAAGAGCATGAATGGACTTACAAGCAGGAATCATCACCTTACTATCAAGCTCATCATATCGGTGAAATACTAAGTGATTTGTATAAATCAAAGCTGATTTTAGGAAGCGCAACACCAAGGCTAGAAACAATGTATAAATCAAAAATAGGGGATTATAAATATATAAACCTTGCAGAAAGAATAAATAAAAACGAACTGCCAAAGATTGAGATAATAGATTTGCGTGATGAATTTCAGAAAAAGAACTTCAGTATTTTTTCTCTTGCGCTTCAAAATAAAATAAAAGAAAAACTTGAGAAAAAAGAGCAAATAATATTATTTGTAAATCAGAGAGGAATGGCAAGTGCTGTTGTCTGCAGAGATTGTGGTTATACAGAAGAATGTCCTCATTGTGAGGTTAGCCTCAAATATCATAAAAATTTCAGAGGAGGAGAACTTGTGTGCCATTATTGTGGATTTAAAAAAAATCAGGTTATTACCTGCCCTGAGTGTAAATCACCACATATCAAACATGTCGGTATAGGGACTCAAAGGGTAGAAGAAGAAGTGATGAAGTTGTATCCGGATGCTAGGGTTGTTCGTGCAGATAGTGATACTACAAGTGATAAGAATGGGTTCGAGCCAATTTATAACGCTTTCAAAAAAGGAGATTACGACATTCTTGTAGGAACTCAAATGGTAGCAAAGGGAATGGATTTTGAGAATGTAAGTTTAATCGGCATAATTCTTGCAGACATTGGTCTTCATTTACCGGATTTCAGAAGTCACGAAAGAGTTTTTCAGCTAATAACTCAGGTATCTGGGAGGTGCGGAAGGGGAGATACAGGTGGGTCAGTGATTCTTCAAACATATCAGCCAGATAATTTTGCAATTCAAAGTGCTTCTAAAAATGAATATATTGAATTTATTGAAAAAGAACTGGAATTTCGTGAAAAACTCAATTATCCTCCTTTTCACGAACTAATTAAATTTACAGTAGTCGGTACGGATTTGGAAAAGCTCAAAAAACATATTCAGATAGAATCCGAAATACTCGAAGATATATTTGAAGTCAATAAACTGCCATTTAAAATCGTCTTCGCTCCCGCAATGATTTCTAAAATCGCCGGTAGATTTTATTACCATGTTTTAATCCGTGCAAAGAACGCACACGTAATATTTGATTATTGGAAAGTGCCAAAATATTGGAGAATTGATGTGGACCCGATACATACAACTTAAATACGAATGGGGGAATCGAATTGGAGCTCGAATAGGAGTTTGGATGGATCAATACGATCCCCAATACGAAATACTATACAAAACATGACATTCAATTGGAACGAAATCACAAAACCATACGTAATCCTCGCCCCAATGGCGGGTTATACAGATTCGCCATTCCGCCAGCTTATAAAGGAAATAGCACCGCCTGTTATTTGTATTACAGAACTGATAAGTGCGGATGGACTTTCTTACGGTTCCAAAAAAACTATTGAGATGCTGAGGTTTAAAGAAGCCGAGCGACCACATATTCTCCAGTTATTTGGTAAACATATAGACCATTTTAAAGAAGCTGTAAAAATTGCTGAGGACATGGGTTTTGATGGTGTGGATATTAATATGGGTTGTCCCGCAAAAAAAGTTGTTGGTTCTATGCACGGTTCCGCCCTTATAAAAACTCCTGAATTGGCTTTTGAGATTGTAGAGACTTGCAGAGCAAATACCAAACTTCCGGTTTCTGTAAAAACAAGGCTAGGGTGGTCGGATGATTCAACATTACTTGATTTTGCAAAAGGGCTTGAAAATGCTGGAGCTCAGATGATTACAGTACATGGGCGTACTACTTCTCAGGCATTTTTAGGTAAAGCAGATTGGGAGCCGATTTATCGATTGAAAGAAACTCTAAAAATTCCTGTTACGGGTAATGGTGATATAATAAGTGGTAATGATGCCAAGAACAAAATTAAAAATTTAGATGGTGTAATGGTAGGGCGGGGGACTTTTGGTAATCCATGGTTAATGGGTGAGGTATGCGCGGCTTTAGGAATTATTGACGAGAAAGATATCAAGAAAAAACCAGAAGATTTTGAATCACTTAAAAAATTCATGATACATCACTGCGAGCTTAATATTGAAATGCTTGGCAAAAAGAAAGGAATGCTTGATATAAGAAAGCACTTTGCCTCTTACATAAAAGGTCTTCCAAATGCAGCAAAACTAAGGGCAAAACTTGTTACAGTTGAATCGGTTGATGAAGTTAAAGGGATTTTAGAAATTGAGCTTCGTTCTTAGTTATTCGTTCCTTGAATTTATCAGTTTAAACAATTTACCCAGCTCTTACTTGCCCGGTTTTAGGGTCAACAAGCATATTCCTTACCTGTTCCATTTTTCCAGGATTCGCTTTAACTACAGCATTAATAATTACAGCCAAGTTTTTAAACACATCATCGATTGAGTTAATCCCAGTAATGGTATCATCCAAATCTTTATCTCCACTATAATTTGTCTTTAAATGTGTAAGAATTCTGTTTGTTATTGCTACACCTTTCTTACCGTCCTTATCGTTATTAGAAGGCTCATCTCTCATTTCCTTGTTTCTTAAATAGCCAAAAAGTACAGGGTCAATTACATCTAGAATATCTTGCATCTTTCTCCAATGCCATTCGGCTGATTGATTTCCGTGATAACCTACACTACCTTCACGTACTGGCTTGCCACCCTGAAGGGCTTCTTTTCTCGTATATGTCTTATTGTCTGAATAAGCTACATTTTCCATAATACCGTCAGCCATTGCCATCCAAGCTATATGGTCTGCAATATTATCATCCCAGTGTTTACCAGGTTTTTTAGCATTTTCCTCCAGCCATTGAATAATACCTCCCATTGCATTCGCAACAGCGGTAGGTCTTGTTTGTTTTTGTCCTGAACCTCCACTAAGGAAACGATCACAGGTATCAGCACCTCCATTAACGGAAATACCTCTAGACCAGTCATGATCCCATGCATCCGGTTTAGCAGATTTTTGAGTTCTTTCAATTACATCTTTGTTATTAAGAATAACCGTCCAGTAAAAATTCTGAAATTCACCACCAGTACCTGTCGCTTGCTTTTTCCCATTTTTATATTCATCTTTAAAGTAAGTATTACATAGATTCTCGAACCACTGCTGTGTTGGAGGTGGCTTTAAAAATGTAAACCAATCTAGTGGCGGAAAAAGATTTAGATGCTTATCCAGATGTATACCTCTATCTGCTGCAAGTAGTCCAGACGCCATTCCTGAAATAAGATAAAAGAAGACGTTTTCCTGATGTGATTTTCCGTTTTTAATTGCATATTCAAGAATAGCCTCAAACTCAGCAGGATCGGCATTCCCATCATTTCTATGTAAAGAAAGTAATTCGTATAGCCTAGAATCGAGACGTCCCTGAAGTTTGTCATATGTCTTCATATAATCTTCTTTCTTACTACTGTAGCTACTTTCGTTTTTATTTAATAATTGCTGGAATTCGTCAAAATCCCACATTTCACCCATCGCCGCCATTATCTTCTGGTTAAGAGCGTCTGGGTTCTGAAGTAGGAATTGATCACCCAAGTCAAATTTTTCACCTGCCTGAAGCTTATTTAATGTTTTCCAAAGTCCGGGCTGAGTCCAATCGATACGACCTTTTTCTGAAAGAATTCTTAATATAGCTTTTAATTGATCTTTATCGGGTAAGGGTTGGTTCCCCATTTTATCAATCATACTTAGTAATACCCATGCATCTTTATTTTCAAGTCTTCCTTTCCATTCATTTACGTATTCTGCTTCGGCCTTTTCTTTATTAGCAGATGCATCCATTCCAAGTTCTTTTAAGAAAGGGATATTGCTAAAGAGTGCTTCTCCAAGTTTAGCTGCATGATCTTCAGTTCTTCGTTTGTGTCTCCTTTGATAAAATTCATAAGTAAATTTACCAAGCTGTACAATATCGTCAATTGATAAAAAGGTTGTGCCATTCCATAAATCCCTAATAGGATTATCAGAGCCTTTTGGATTCTTGGCGGTATAATCTTTTATTGCATCTTCTACTTTTCCAATTGCTCCTTCAGCACTTTCAAGATAAGTATCAGAAGGATTATCATTACATTTATCTTCAACAACTTTTAATATTTCAGCAGCATCAGGGATGTTTCCTATAACTCCGGTTTCTCTTATTGCTTTAATTCGATTTAGTATATTGGAGGTTTTAAAATCATTTGTAGTTTCATCTGCACTGGAAGCTACTTGGCTAGCCACAGAAGTTCCATTGGTTTGCTTTGGACTACTGCCTCCATCATCTTCTGCGCCTCTTATTACTGCATCATCTTTACCTTCAAAACCGGAAATCTTTGCATTAGGTTTATTTATTTCAGCTAATAACCCTGCAGAAGCGACAAGACTTACTAATTTATCAAATGGAGTTTGATTCGGAGTTTCAGCAATAGAATGATTTGCCATGGTCTCCTGCATCGCATACAGTTCACTTACTACATCGGCATCTTCCCAGTCTTTAATTGTATAGGCGGATTTAGGATTACCTTTGAAAGTAGGAGGCATTTTTGGCGTTGGATTGGCATTAGCTTTATCAATAAAAGCCTGTTTAATATCAATCCATTTCTTATTATTAGTAAACCTGGCGTACTCTGAATCAGTAATGTCTTGATTATAATCATATTCAACATGATGCATTTCATGTATCATCTGCTCTTTGAATTTTTCCGGATCAGTGCCCGGGTCATTCATCTTCTGTTCATTAATAATCACTTTCCATTCTTCGCCTCTGCGGTAAAAAACCATTCCGCCAGAAGTATAATCCCCATATTTTGAATTAAATTCAGTTGTGGTTTTAATTAATTCAACATGGTCGCTTGCATTATCCATTACAAACTTCATCATTTCCTCTGTTGTAGTACACACAGAAAGTCCGTTTATGATTCTGGTGGCTTTATCCGCTTCAGCACGTCTTAGTAATGTGTAAACTTCATCGATTGTAACTGAGGCATCAAATCTTTCCTGTTGATTTGCGCTATTCGCATCCGCTTTTAAATCCGAAAGAAATTGCTGATACTCAGCAAGATTAGCGACGCCTTGAGCTTTTTTCAAATATATTACTGAACCTTCATTCGGATTTGGAATTAACTTGGCAATTAAAGATGCCTTTTCAGGATTAATCGTAAATTTCGCAAATTCTCTTTCCAAATAAGAAAGCTTTTCTTTGTTTTCAGGGGTTTGTAATCTAGCTTCTTTTTTAACAATTGCGTTAGTGCGGAACTCTAGTTTCTTAATTGCATCTAAAACACTTTTTATAGAATCGGGGTCTTGTAAATACTCAGATTTATCCCTTAGCCCCTTTTCAAGAAGGTCAAGGTCTTGTGCTGGCCAGCTATGTTCTTCGTAGATTTTTCTTATTCCATCTAATCTGCCTTGAATGTGCTCATGAAGAGCAAGGCCTCGGTATCTTCTCACTTCCACAAGAACAGATTTAATTTTATCGATTTCAGTACCGGAAAGGAAACCTTTGGACTTTTCGGTCAGGAGGTTCATTTTTTCCTTATGTTGCAATTTGTATAGAACGGAGTCGAGATACTTTTGCCTGTCAGAATCCGTCATTCCATTTGTTTCCTTTAAGAGTTTAGTTAATTCGGTAGGGTCAATAAAGTCGTCTCTTTGTAGAGATTCAATAAAATCCTGTCGTTGCTTAATAAGTTTAGAACGTTCGTTTGAATACTTTGCAAAATCAATATCATTTGAATCATATTTGGTTTTTAAACTCTTAAGATCAATTTGAAATTGAGTCTCATATTCACTAAGCTTCTGTTCACGGATTTTTTCTAGTTTTACCTCAGTGTCCTTTTTATCAACCATTCTTTCAGCCTGAGATTGAATATTATCTGGTACAAAGGTGTTATTAGTTCTTAATACATCTGAAACATTGAATGATGTTTGAAGTTGCGTAAACATCTGATTGAATCTAGCGGTGGTAGCATCGTCAAAGAAATGTTTATACCTAGCAATAGTTAATACATCCTGCGCTCTTACGCCACTTTTAGAAATGTTTGCGAGCCATGCATTCGATAAATCAATTTCTTCAATAGCACTATTTGCACTACGCTCATCAGTAACAGGGGATTCGATTAAGTCGCGTGAAGTATTTATTTCATCCAGAGTTGTATTTAATTCATGCCACTCCTTTGAATTTCTTTTAGCGCTATTCATTCTGGCAATTACATCATTTCTTTTACTTGTAATCGCACTATCTATTGCATTATTTGAATGCTCTAAAGATTCAGGTGTATAGAACAGCATTCTATTGCTGAAAAGGACATGATTAAATTCAAAATAACTACATACCGATAATTTGTTCTTTCGAAAAATATCCATTGAATTAATATTATCTAATTATTATATCACAAATTCACCCGGATTACAATGGGTTTTTGGCTACTCTAAGCGAATATAGATTTAGTAAAATCAGCCAAAATAAAACCCGACGGGTATGGTATGTGATGTGGAAGCCGAGGCGCATCATGTAGGAGTTACTAGCTCACAGCTTATTTCACATTCTACCACTTAATCTAAAAATGTCAAGTAAAATTGGAAAACAAGTAAAATTGTTTGTTTATAGACGCTAAATCAATTATTATTCATTCCGATGATAAAAGATTACCTATCAATTATCGGCACACAAATACACCAGCACGATGATGGTAATATTTTGGCAGTAGCTAGCGATGTAATAATAGATACTGATACAGGTAAAATTGAGGGGTTGTGGGTAAAATCATTGACTTTACCTTTAACTAATGCGGTTTTACGTACATCAGATATTATTGAATGGAAGAGCAAAATATATATTAAAGACGATTCTGTAATATCTGAGTCAGACGATTTAATAAACATTACAGAAATTCTTGAAAAAGAAATTATGATAGTTGGAAACAATGTAGAAAATAAAGAAGGTAGATATTTAGGCTCTGTTTATGATTTTGATTTTGATACAAAGAATTTGAAATTAAGACAGATATATACAGAAAAGAAGTTTATAGGATTATTTGGCTATCAGAGAAGAATCTTCAGTTTTAACTCGATTATAAAGATTAAGAAATCGGCAATAATTGTGGAAGACAAAACTGAAATTAAAGAGGAAATCATTGAGCCGGTTATATTAGAGAGCCCAGCGGTGACTTAGACGTTTGGTTTATAAATTTTTGTAATGGGTGGAATACTCGTAGGGACGTCCCGCTTATTGGATCCCTACGATGTATTTATTATAGTTAATACTTTATTCGGATAATTCGCAGTTCAGACTTTTACTCGCGCACAAAAAACCCTACCCTGATTTTGTCGGGGTAGGGTTTAATTAATGAATTTGTTTAATATTAACCTAGAGCGCTAGTTACGAATGTAACGATTGTCCATGCAAGTAATATAATCACGATACCAATAACAGCATATGTGATAATTTTCTTTGCCTTGTTAATCTGCTCTTCTCCTCCACCTGCAGTAACCATAAGAACTCCAGCATAAATTAAGAATGCAACAGCAATTAGACCAAGAATTCCAAGGAAGAAGTTTAATATAGTAGTAATATTTTGACCTAAAGTGCCTTGAGCAGTAGCAGATGGTGCTGCACCAGTCTGGGGGTTATCAAAAAACCCAGCGGATTGTGCATAAGCATCATTAATATATAAAGCAAATACTCCAAGGGGTGCAAGAATCTTTTTGATCATGATTTATTTTTGTTTAATTAATAAATTATCATACATATTCTATCAAATACATTTATCTAAGTCAATAATTAAGAAAAATAGAATTGACATAAATACTAAAAATTATTAAATGAAAATTCAATAAAAAGTCCACCAAGGTGAACTTCTTATGGTGGGCAGTGAGGGATTCGAACCCCCGTAGACTTACGCCAGCAGGTTTACAGCCTGCCCCATTTGACCGCTCTGGTACCTACCCATATTTACTTTGGTCGGGGAGAGTCCGATGCACATCGGACCAACATTACGACCTACGGAACTAAATTTACTGGTCGGGGAGACAGGACTCGAACCTGCGACATCACGGTCCCAAACCGTGCACTCTAGCCAACTGAGCTACTCCCCGATATTGTATTAGTGATTTAACAACGTTGATTTAAGATTAGCGATTGTATTTCTGCTTTTAAATCGTAAATCGCTAATCGTAAATCGTAAATCTTATTATGGAGCCATCCGCCGGATTCGAACCGGCGACCGACCGCTTACAAGGCGGTTGCTCTACCAACTGAGCTAGGATGGCTCGTTTCATTTTGCATTTTAGATTCTACATTCTTCATTTAAGAAATGATATATTTTTTAATCTAAAATTAAAATGAGCAGAACTAAGTTATTGGATTTCAGAATAACTGTCAATATTTTTTATTATGGTCAAACTAGAAAATATATGTTATAAAACTTGTACCATTTGATTATTTTAAACCGTAGTAGTTGCTCTAGACACGCGAAAGTGTGTCTATGAGAGGAAAGTCCGAGCACCAAAGAGCAGGGTGGTCGCTAACGGCGACCGGTCCAGTGGTAACACATGGACAAGGGAAAGTGCCACAGAAACTATACCTTTCGCCTCGGCGGATAAGGGTGAAAAGTCCGTAATAATTAGTACGGTCTCCAATCGCGTGAGCGTATTGGGGCGGTAAACCCCACCTGGTGCAAGGTTGTATGGGGGAATGGGATTAATGAATTGCTCGTTTATCCATTCCTGCAACCGCTAAATATCCCGATTTACTTCGGGGTTAAGATAGATAACTACTTCCCCAATTTACTTCGGGGAACAGAACTCGGCTTATGAGTTTTGAATAATTACTTGGGATTATTGAGAGGTGTAAGATTATTGAGATTATTGGGAGTGCAACCTGAATTATCCCAATAATCCCAATAATCCTAATAATCCCAATAATCCTAATAATCCCACAAATCGCACAATAAATGAAAAAGTCCAAAATAATTTTCGGAGTATTGCGTCTGCCACTTGATTTTATAGCTATTATGGCAGCTTTGCTTTTGGCATACTACATAAGACCGCTTACAGATTTAATTCCTGGAATACAGTTTGTATATGCGCCAGAATTACTGCCTAATTTTGATGATTACTTTAGATTTTCGATTTATGCATCGATTTTTTTAATTTTGCTTTTTGTATTCTTCGGGAAAATGTATTCAATGAAAAATACTGAGAAGTTCGGAAGAACATTTTTGAAGATAATTCTTTGGGTTTCAGCTTGGTTGATGTTTATAATCGCTTATTACTTTTTAATAGTGCATCAACTGTTCTTTTCAAGAATCGCATTAGCTCATATATGGTTACTAACAATTGTATTTGTAGGATTTGTTAGATTTGTAATAATACTCCTTCAATCATTTTTATTGCGATTTAATATTGGCAGAACAAGGGTTCTAATTGTTGGGGTAAATCAAATAGCAGACCAATGTTATGAGAAACTAAAAAACGATAGACATTACATGATTATTGGTGCATTGGCGGAAAAATTGGAATCAAGAAAAATGGGTAGTTTAAAAATAGTAGGTACATATGACCAGTTGGAACAAATAGTAAAAAAATACAATATTGAGGAAATAATTCAGGCTGATGAGGAAAGAGCCAGTGATTTACTGGGCTATTGCCGTTCAAATCAAATTAAATACTATTTTATACCTGATTTACTTCGAATCCAGAGAACAAATGTAGAAATGGAAATGGTTGATGATATTCCTTTAATAAGTCTTAAACAGACACCGCTAGAGGGCTGGGGGGCTGTTTGGAAAAGAATCTTTGATTTCTTATTCGCACTAATCTTTATAATTATTCTAATTCCTGTATGGCTTGTTGTTTCCTTTGCGATAAAATTTGATTCGAAAGGGCCAATTATCTACAAGAGTAAAAGACAATACAGGGATAAGATATTTAATGTTTATAAATTTAGATCAATGAGAGTTGACGCAGATAAAATAAAAACAGAACTTATTGAGCAGAACGAAAGAAAAGGCCCTCTGTTTAAAATTAAAAATGACCCACGAATTACTAAACTCGGTCGATTTATAAGAAAGACAAGTATAGACGAGCTACCACAGCTATTTAACGTTTTTATCGGTAACATGAGCCTTGTAGGCCCACGTCCTCACTTACCTGAAGAGGTTGAGCAATATAAAAAGCATCACTATCAGGTGTTTGCAATTAAACCGGGTGTTACTGGTTTAGCTCAAACAAGAGGACGTTCTAATTTGGATTTTGAAGAAGAGGTTAAACTTGATGTTTATTATATAGAAAACTGGAGCCCTTGGTTTGATATAAAGATAATTCTAAAAAGCATCGCAGTAGTTTTAAAGGCGGACGGATGCTAAATTATTTTGTATTTCGCAGTTCAAATTTCGCATTCGAATGCGAAATGGAAAATGCAAAATGGTAAATTAGGAACTGCTGTGTTTTATTTCAGAACCGCTAACATGCGTAGTATGAGCATTGCATGTATTACAATGTTTCTTGTGCTCCAATTTACCGTTAATAGATTTTTTATTGATACGAGTTGTATAGTTCTTCATCTTGCATTTTGAGCAGGATAAATTGACGTTTGTATTCTTACCACGTGGCATAATGTTCTGATTACTTATAAAGCTGAACAAGGTTATACAAAAAGAAACAGTTTGTCAAATCTAATATTGACAAAATATGTAAAATAGTCTAGGATAACAGTATAAATTAGACAAATTGTGTTCATTGACATCATATAAGATTAATAGGCATTTTTCTGTTCTTAAATTATTAAGAAACTTGTTTATCAGGTTGCTTAATTTTAAGTTCAGTTGCCCTGCCTACTAATCAAGTACTTTGCTACTGATTTGTCCCGCTTAGAGGGATAGTTCTGTAGCAAAGTGCTATACCCGAAAGGAGAAAATAAGTGAAAAGAGGCCATATCAATTACATCCATGTGAGCGGGTCACCAGTCCATCGGAATCCTGAAATGGGATACGGTTCAAAACTTGCAATCATGTTATTTATTGTTGCGGTTATTTGTATCGTAGTGACTTGGTTCACCGAGAGAGACAAATGGAACCAGGTGCTCGGGATTGACGGGAAGGCTGAAGTGCAGACAGATAACGAATAAAATCGGAAGAAAAAATGATGTGAAGAATGGGCTTCAAGCCCAAAAAACGAAGGAGAAAAAAAGAATGTGGCAAAATACTAGTCCTGGAGTGAAAGGGTTGCTGGTTTTTTTGTTTCTGGGATTTCTGGTTGCCGTGGTTTACATGGCAGATGGATTCACAGGCGGAGAACTTCTTGCGCCCCCGAAAGTGCAACAGCCGGTACAGCAAGGAGCTTCGGAGCTTGAGCTTTGCGAGATGGCAAGGATGAAGCTCCTCGAAGAATATAGGAAACTCCAAGGAGAATCCGCAAACTCGATAGCGAAGTACGAGACACAACTGATGGACAAAGAAACGACCATCAGGGCTCTCCAGCACAAGCTGGCGGAATTGAAAAGTGGTGCACAAGTGCCATAGCCCCCTGTCTGGGGCAATATGCAGGGCAAATTGAAGACGGAGATGCGGAAGATTTATTCTAACGCGCCGTCTTTTTGCTATGCAAATATAAATGGAGCCACGACCGGGAATCGAACCCGGGACCTCACCCTTACCATGGGTGCGCTCTACCAACTGAGCTATCGCGGCTTATTGTATTGATGTCGTATTGGAGTTTTGTGGCGGAGAGGAAGGGATTCGAACCCTCGAGACCCTTGCGGATCAACCCGCGTTCCAGGCGAGCGCACTAAACCACTATGCGACCTCTCCGCGTAAACACGCTTTAGGATTATCCTAGATAATAAATTATTTATCAAACAAAAATCAATTTACAAAAAATCCGCCTTTTTATAAAGCGGATTCATATCGATATTTAAATTAAATTATGCTTTTGAAGAAGTTTTTAAACACTTCATACATATTTTTACCTTAGTTGTTTCACCGGTTTTTGGGTCAAATATCTTTTTTGTAGTTAAATTAGGCATAAAACGACGTTTTGTACGACGTACAGAATGAGATACATTATGACCTGTTGCTGGACCTTTGTTGCAGACTTCACATACTTTTGACATGTTCTTGTTGATTAAAATGCCCAAAGAATCTATCATTTCAAATGAATATTGTCAAATAATAATTAAATATAAATTAAAATCGATAACGTTAATCGTTAATCATAAATCGTAAATGCAGTATATATATTTGTTGATAGCACTGGCTGTTTGTATCTCGGTTCACGAGGCCGCACATGCTTGGGTTGCCTATAAATTAGGTGATCCTACAGCAAAAATTGCAGGCCGTGTGTCGCTTAATCCAATGCGACATTTAGATATAGTCGGTACGCTTATGATTTTTATCGCCCACTTCGGTTGGGGTAAGCCTGTACCGTTTAACTATTATAATTTAAAACATCCAAGAAGAGACTCCGCATTAATTGCAATTGCAGGGCCTACAAGCAATCTTATTACTGCCTTTCTTATCGCAATTTTAATTAAATATGTGTCGATGCCAGTATTTGCATTTGAAATAATAAGAGCGATTTATTCGCTAAGCATTGTCTTATTCCTTTTTAATTTAATACCAATCGCACCTCTTGATGGCTCAAAATTGCTTGGGCTTGTTATTCCCCATTCAAAAGAGGACTGGTATCAAAAATTCTTGGCACAAGGTCCTTTGTATATAATATTGCTAATTGTTTTTGATAGATTAATAGCCGGTGTTACAGGTTTTACAATTCTAGGAACTTATCTTCAATGGGGATACGAACTAACGACTATTGGATTGATGTTGGCTACCTGATTTGGAAAATGCGAAACGAAGGGATTTCTCGACTCACTCCGTTCGCTCGAAATGACGGTCAATCACTGTGGGAAGGGAATCGTCATTTCGAGCGTAGTTTACGAAGTCGAGAAATCCCTTTTATAGACCAATAAGTAAAAAAATCAGAATGCCAAATAAAAAGTTTGTCAACTCAAACCATTTGCATCTTGAACAAATTTTTGGTTCAATGATTGTGTAAGAAAAATAAAAACAAAAAAATTCGAAATTGACCGCTTAGCATTGTGCATTAACTCTTTCATCAGATTTACGGGATTATGGGTTTCTCCATCCGGCAGTACCGGATCGGCCCTTCCCACCTACTAATCTGGATTAAATAGCACAGTAGTGAATGGCAGTTTGGAGTTTTTTGTTATAACAACGAAACAACGAGGTGATATCACTATTGTCTTGATGCAATTATTATCTAGTTGTATCGTTATTTTGTTGTAAGTGGAGAGATGGCCGAGTGGTTGAAGGCGCCGCTCTCGAAAAGCGGTGTTCGAGTTTATCTCGGACCAAGGGTTCGAATCCCTTTCTCTCCGCCACAATGCATTGAAGTTTTATTCTAATTAATGTATAATTAATAGAATAAAACAATATGCTACAAGCAGAAAGTACATCACGGGATATGCAATTGAGTACATCGTTTGATAATGAAGTTATTGGTATTAAATTTACTGGCGAGAATAGGCAAAAAGTGAATTTATTGTTACGAAATAAGCCTGAACTAGTGGAAATAGCTAAATTGTTATATGCGAATAACAAGGAAAAAGCTTATGGTTTCTTGGAAGAGCTTGGGAAAATAAATCCAAATAATGAAAATTCAGAAAAAACAAGAATGCTTATGGAAATTCTTGGTGAATATTCAGAACATTCGGTTATACATAGTAAATGGATAAAAGAAATAATAGAGAGTTTGGATGGATTACAGCAGGCTCAAGGTTCAGAGATATTTCATAATGTTAATTTAAAAGAGCTTGCGGAGGCTATTGAACGGCATGATATAGGTAAATTAGTTATGCCAGATTCAATATTAGATAAACATGGGATGTATACGGAAGGGGATACACGTGTTAAGGAAACCCATCCGGTTACTGGACATTTGATTTTGCGTGCGCTGAATTTTGATGATAAAAGTGTACGACTGGCACTTACACATCATCTAAAATATAAAACATTACCTGATGGTAAAGTGGTTATATCCGGTTATCCGGTAGAAGATTTTCTTAAGTATTGTCAGGAGACACATCAAAAACCAGAATTGAATGAAGAAGATCAGATTGCCGCTTTTGCCGATGTATTCTCGGCCTTAATAGATATACATCGTCCGACTGATGTATTTGGAACACATGGTAGTGGGATAAGTGATTCAGAGAGATATGCAAAAGCATTCGAGGTTATGGACACTAAAATATTTAACGATAAATATTATCAAGAAGGCGATGGCGTGCCAATCTATTCTTCTTTTAAAAATGCCATAATGGAGACTTTAGAAAAGGCTAAAGGAATATCACAAGCAGTATAATTTGATTTACGAATTAGAATTAAAGTTGTACGATTTACGTTGTACAATTTATTTTTCGTTAATCGTTAATCACTAATCGTGAATCGGTATTATGAAGCTGATAAATAAGAACAAAAAGGCATATTTTGACTACGAAGTTATAGATGAATATACAGCCGGTATAATTTTGACCGGTCCTGAAATCAAATCTATTCGTGGAGGGCATGTAAATTTAAAAGGGGGTTACGTTAGCATTCAGAATGTAGAAGCTTTTTTAAAAAACGTAAATATTTCCAGGTACAAACATGACTCAAGTTCGGATTACGACCCTTTTCGCATCCGGAAATTACTTTTAAAAGAAGTGGAATTACATAAGATTATAAATCACCTGAACACTCAAGGAGTTACAGTAATACCGCTTGCAATAGGCTTAGAGGGTAAGTATGCTAAAATTCAGATTGGTGTTGTGAGAGGTAAAAAGAAACACGATAAAAGACATTCAATTAAAGATAGGGATGTTAAGCGGCAGATGGATAGAATTACTAAGAACTATTAATAATTATTTGAGATTTGAGAATTTCTAATTAAATCACAAATCATAAATCGCAAATCACAAATTAAAAATATGAAATATATTCCAAAAAACATAGAAAGGGTAATTGAAGAATTCAGCAAGATGCCAGGTATCGGTCCTAAATCCGCTGAACGTCTTACATTCTATTTATTAAAAAAAACCGAAAGTGATATCAGGAATATTGGTGATACGATTTCAAAATTAAAAGAGGGGATTAAGTATTGTGAAATATGCAAAAATCTTACAACTGAAACAAAATGTGCTATTTGCGAAGATTCAAGTCGAAACCAATCTACTATATGCATTGTAGAGGACGTGCTTGATTTAATAGCGCTTGAAAAAGCAAATGAATACAAAGGCGCTTACCATGTTTTGCATGGGCTTATATCTCCGGTGGAAGGAATAGGACCAGATGAACTTACAATTACCGATTTAGTAGATAGAGTTCAGAACAACGATATTAAGGAAGTGATAATCGGATTAAATCCTTCAATGGAAGGGGAGGCGACTGCCAGTTATATTATGAGATTTATTAAACCATTAAATGTCCGTGTAACACGCATAGCTCGTGGTATTCCTGTTGGTGGAGATTTGGAATATGCTGATAGTCAGACGCTAAAAAGAGCTTTGGAGGGACGACTTGAATATTAATTTCATTTGGGATTAATATGATAAACAGGATAAACTAGGATTGGCTGGGAATGTAACTAGTTGTTATCCCATTTATCCTATCCATACCATTCATCTCCTATATCCCAATCAAAAAAATGATTTCACAAAAAACAATAAAAATTGCAGTTGCAGAATTATGTAAGAAAGCCAGTTTCAGTCTGCCGAAAGATGTTATGCAGGCGCTTGATAACGCTTTTAAGAATGAAAAGAGTCCACGTGTTCAAGATATTTATAAGTTGTTTAAAAAGAATATTCAGATAGCAGGAAAGAAACAGGTACCGGCATGTCAGGATACAGGAACATCAGTAGTTTTTGTGGAAAAAGGAGACAAGGTGAAAATATCGGATGTCGATTTGATAAATGCAATTAATAATGGAGTAAAAGTCGGTTATAAGAAATATTTCTTGCGCAAGTCTATTGTTAAAGATCCATTAAGGCGAGAGAATACTAAAGATAATACTCCTGCAATTATTCATATAGAACCTAAACGCGGTTCATCGCTTAAAATCACATTACTTCAAAAAGGCGGAGGTGCGGAAAATTGTTCACAGATTAAAATGCTTAAACCGGCAGAAGGCTATGAAGGTGTTTTAGATTTTATTGTAGAAACAGTCCGCCAAGCTTCTTCTAAAGGTTGTCCGCCATATGTAATCGGAGTTGGAATAGGTGGAAACTTTGAGCAAGCTCCTTATCTCGCAAAAAAATCACTACTCCGCAACCTTACAAAACCAAACAAAGACCCTTTTTACGATAAAATGGAGAAGGAGGCATTAAAGAGAATTAACCAGTTAGGAATAGGTCCACAGGGTTTTGGTGGGTTTGTAACGGCAATTGGAGTGAATATTGAAGTTGCGCCATGTCATATAGCTTCTCTCCCAGTAGCAGTAAACACAGAATGTAGTATGCATCGCCACGCATCCGTAACATTAAAAATTTAACGCGCTACCTATCATCGCGCCTACGGTAAAAACTAATAACACAATGCAAACAATCGAACTAAACACACCATTAATAGAAAAATCAATATCCGGTTTAAAAGCTGGCGATAAAGTATTGCTGAGTGGTCCTATTTTTGTCGCCAGAGATCAGGCTCACATACGTTTGATAGATATGATAAAAAAGGAACTCGAATTACCAGTCGATTTGAAAAATCAGGTCGTATATTATGCTGGACCAAGTCCTACAAAACCAGGTGAGGTGATTGGCTCAATTGGCCCGACTACTTCGGCAAGAATGGATACAATATCGGAGCCACTTTTTAAACAGGGGCTTAAAATAACTATTGGAAAAGGTGTACGGTCGGATGCGTTTAAGGAACTTGTTAAAAAATACAAAGCACCTTATTTGGCAGCAATGGGTGGTGGGGGAGCGGTGATGCAGGAATCTGTAGTTGAATCTGAATTGATTGCATTCGAAGACTTAGGTCCCGAGGCTATCTATCGGCTTACAGTAAAAAATATGCCACTATATGTTGCTTATGACATTTTTGGCGGAGATATTTATAATTAAGTTTATTATTCTTCAGGGCCAACTAAATAATAATCCGGTCGGGCTTGGTATTTGCTATAAATGGTGTAAATATTGTCTTTTTCTTCCTTGGTTTCATCGTTATAAACAACATGTCTATACCATGTGGAATCAAGACCGGAGACTTTGTGACCCACCACCTTTGTCTCACCTGGTGCAAGCTTGCTGTCCACCACGGTTTTTGCAGGTGGTGCCGCCTTCCATCCTGAATAATACGGACCTATCAAAAATGATTCACGGTTATCTTTTGTTCCATAAAAATTATAATAAGCCTTACTACCAATTGTGAAAGACTGCATTAGAATATGAGCAGGTGAATCGTTTATAAATTTTAAGTCTGGTGAAGGTGGATAAACAGTTGCATCAAGTCCATGGGGGGTGTAATAACTTACAGCATAAGAATGGTTTTTTCTTTCCAAAATTGGGAAGCCTGCGTCTAATGCTGCGCGGAAAGTTGTTGTTGAAACTTGGCAAAGACCACCACCATATTCAGGTATTGTCTCAGCACCCTTAATAACCAGCTCTTGTTTATAACCGGTTTCCGGACCGACTTCACCAAGTACATCGCCAAATACAAATTCTTCATTTGGTTTAATTATATGACCATTAAACTTAGAAAGACCTGTATTGATATTTACAATCCGGTTTGCGGGTGAACCGCTGAAATCAGTTTCCCCGGAAGAAAAAAGTTCAATAATCCCCATTGTTTTTAAATCTTCACTTAAAACGTTTACTATAGGTTCCTCACGTATAAAAGGAAGATGAACATATTCAATATTATGTTCAAGGGCATACTTAATCATCCCAGCGGTCTTCTCGATATCCAGTTTTCGACCATAAAGACCATATCCATCAAAAGTAACCTTACCTTCTTCGTTCATATCAATGGTAACATCACTTTTTTCTCTTTCCAGCTCAGGTGCAATTACTTTTTCTAAATATGCAGTTATTTTCTTCAAATCAATCCCTTCAACAGGTTTAGTTTCAAGTAATCCTTCGATAAATAAAGAATCCTCTTCATCGGTATTAACCTCAAAATCACCAAAATACATCTTTTCATATTCGGATTGAAAATCCATTTTATTTGGATTAATTGTCCAAATTCTGAAAGGGGTTTTTAGTACAAGGCTATTCGGAAGTCCCTCTGCATATCCGTCCGCAGTAAAAAACAAAACAATTATTAGGACCGACACAATTCGTAGAAGGAATTTCATTTTTTCTTTGGAGTGAGAACTTTTATAATAAAACGTTTAAAAAGACCGATTTTTTTATCTTGTTTTAAATGAGCCTTGCCTTCCAGAAACATTTCAAGAGATTTGTCTCGTAAATACTGCCTTGTCTCTTTTCCTTTTCTGGGAGCAAGTGTTAAGCCGAGGATGGAACCAATTGCACCTCCAACAACAACTCCTGTTAGTACTTTGAATATTTTCTTTCCTACTTTAGGTTTCTTTAATTCCATAAGGGCATATTAATCAATTATCCTAATTATTATACTATGAAAAGGTAAAATTCCAAATCACAAATTTTAAATCACAAATTGAAATTATTTAGTCCAATCTATCTCGGAATAAGTCTTCATATGAGCCAAAACGATTCCCTTAATCTCCTCAAGATGTTCAGGTGTCTGAGCTTCCATAATGATTGAAATTCGAGGGCTTGTGTTGCTTACGCGTATTCCAGCCCAACCACCTTTGCCAAAATCCATTCTAATTCCGTCGATTGTAATGCTCGGATATTTATCTGAAAAGTATTTTTTAACATCATTCAAAATATCAAACTTCTTATCATCTGGGCAGAATGGCCTTATTTCTGGTATGGCAAATACTTTTGGAAAATTGCTGAATAATGCAGAGGCAGTTGAATTTGACTGACTTAAAATAAATAATGTTCTAAGTGCAGTTACTAGGGCGTCATCATACGGAAAATAGTTTTCAGGCAAAAAGAAATGTCCTGATTGCTCGCCACCAAGTATAGCGTTACTTTTTGCCATTGCATGTTCTACATATGAGTGGCCTACCTCGCACATAATTGGTTTTCCACCCCATTCTTTTATTAAATCAAATAATGATTGAGAGCAGGCAACAGTAAATACTATTGATCCACCGGAATTTCGGGAAAGAACATCCTTAGAAAGGAGCATTAATAGTTTATCAGCAGTAATATATTCACCTTTTTCGGTAATTATTGCTAAGCGGTCACCATCGCCATCAAATGAAAGTCCTATATCAGCGCCTACTTCAATTACTTTCTTCTTTAAATCTTCAGTGTTCTCTTCTTTAACGGGATCTGCTTCATGATTAGGGAATGTGCCGTCACAATCTGTAAAAAGTTCAACGATTTCATGCCCAAGTTCCCTTAAGACCTTCGGATACATTATTCCCGCAATACCATTTCCTGTATCAATAACAATTTTTAATGGGCGGTAGAAAGAAAAAATGCTTTTAATTTTTTGAACATAGAAATCGTAATAATCGGCACTTATCTTTTGTCCGCTTCCTTCTGCAAACTCACCGTTTTCTATAATCTGGTATACCTTTTGAAGTTCGTCTCCAAAAACGGCATGCGCATTATCGGTTATCAGTTTAAAACCGTTGAATTCTTTAGGGTTATGACTTGCGGTAATCGCACATCCTGCATCAAACTTACCATTTGAATTCACAAAATACATATAAGGTGATGGGCATTTATCAATATTAGTTACATCACAACCCGTTGAAAGTAGCCCATTTATAAACGCTTCATGAATTTCAGGTGAATGAGTTCGGCAATCCATACCAACAACCACTTTGATATTTGAGTTTTGGTCATTGGAATTCTCATCGGTCTTCGGTCTTCTGTCTTCGAGTTTTCTACGTAAGTAGGTTCCAAACCCTTTCCCAATTAACTCTCCAACTTCTGCATTTACTTGCTCAGGATAAGTGCCACGAATGTCGTAAGCACGGAATATTTCTTGATCAATCATAAAAATTTTTTAACAAAATAACAGAATAACTATACTTGAAAAATTACAAACTTGAAAACATGAATGCTAAAAAAATGAATAAATATTAAGTTAAATTTATCCGTCATAAGTGGAAAAAGGAGTGTTCCTTTTTCCTAGGTAGAGGTTGAATAGATTGCATCTTTTACTCGCGGTTGAACACTGTTTTGCAGTCTTTACATCTTGTGGCATTCATAGTTATTGAACGTCCGCATTGTGGGCATTTGGTAGTGTTGGACCGTATCGTACACTTACCACCACCAGTACGTTGTTTCCTCTTTTTCTTTTGCTTTCTTACGCTTTCTTCATCTGAAACTCGGTTCTTCTTTTTCTTTTGATGGTTGTTACCCATTTTTCCCTCCTAGTTGAAAAATTGACACTCCTTTGATTTAAATTTCGCACTTTTTATTACAGCTAATTTGCTTTCGCAAAATAACTCAATAAAAGTAGCGTGGAAATTATCTTAGTATTTTCGCTTTGCTGATGTCAAATTAAAAAAAGTCAAAAATGACATTAGATATAATTGCCAGAAAATGTCTAAATATAAGTGATAGATAATAAAAATTGAAAGTTGGCTTGTTATAGGTAAAAAAAAGTTATATGATTTTGACGAAAATTCAAATAATAAATTATAAATGTCAAAAAATAGAATAAAAATTGCTTTATTATGCGGTGGTCCATCACTTGAAAGGGGGATATCTCTAAATTCCGCACGGTCTGTATGCGACCATTTACATTCCGAAAGTATTGAGGTACTACCGATTTATTTTGACCATAAAAAAAATGCATATCAGATATCACGTAGCCAACTTTATTCCAATACACCGTCTGATTTTGATTTCAAGTTAAATACCTCTGGTAAACCGCTTTCTAAAAGTGGATTCGCTAAATTTCTAAAAACAGTTGATCTAGCCTTTCCTGTAATGCACGGGCCTTTTGGAGAAGATGGCGAAATTCAAAGAATGTTGAAGAAATTAAATATTCCAACTGTTGGTTCACCAGAGGAAGCATGTAAGCAGGCATTTGATAAATATAATGCAAATGAGTTTATAAAGAAGAATGGTTTCTATACTCTTCCGTCCGCATTACTAAAGAGTCATTTAAATGATCATAAAAAAATAATTGATAAGTTCTTTAGGGAAAATAAAATAAAACGCGCAATTGTAAAACCGGCTACAGGTGGTTCCAGTATTGCTGTGTATTCAATTTCAACACCAGAAGAAGCACTTAAAAAAGCTCAGGAAATATTTTCTAAGCGTGTGGATACAAGAGTTGTAATTGAGCCATTCTGCCAAGGTACTGAATTTACAGTCATCATTTTGCAGAACCGTTTTGGTATGCCAGTAGCTGTTATGCCGTCTGAAATAGAAATAAGTTACAAAGACCATCAGATTTTCGATTACAGAAAAAAATACCTGGCAAGTCGTCAGGTAACTTATCATTGTCCGCCAAGATTCAGTAACGAGGTAATTCAAGATATTCAGATACAGGCAGAACAACTTTTTAAGCTTCTTGGAATGAAGGATTTTGCCCGTTTTGATGGATGGCTGATGCCAGACGGGAAATTGTGGTTTTCGGATTTTAATCCGATAAGCGGAATGGAGCAAAACAGTTTCTTATTTATGCAGTCATCACGCATTGGTATGAGTCACCGAGATGTTTTAAAATACATAATCAAAAGTGCTTGTCGACGATATAACATAGAATTTGAGAATTGTGATTTGAGAATTAAGGATTCAAAATCACAAATCACAAATCACAAATCACAAATCACAAATCAAAAATCACAAATCAAAAATCACAAATCACAAATCAATGTTCTCTTCGGTGGCAAAACCGCAGAACGTCAGGTTTCTGTAATGTCTGGCACAAATGTATGGCTAAAATTAAAACGTTCAAATAAATACTGCCCTGAACCATATTTACTCGATACAAATCATAACGTATGGCATCTCCCTTATGCTCTTACGCTTAATCATACGGTTGAAGAAATGATGGAGACATGTATGAACGCTAAAAATGATGAGAAAAGGCTTCATGAGCTAATTAGCAGGGTGGTGGATAAGCTTGCGGTAGAAGAAGGGGATTTAACTGAGCCGTGGTTTTTTCCGCAAAAAATGACACTGAAAGAATTTATCAAAAAATCAAAATTTGTATTTATAGGTTTGCATGGTGGAATTGGAGAAGATGGCACATTACAAAAGATGTTAGAAGAGGCAAAAGTACCTTTCAATGGTTCGGGCTCAAAAGCTTCTAGACTAGGAATGGATAAATATAAAACTGCCGAAGCGATAAAGTCGTTAAAAAAAGACGGAGTATATTCTGCTTTAAAAAAACTTGAAAAAATTAATTTGTTTAAAGAATTCAAACCAGTCGACTACAAAAGATATTGGAAAGAATTAGTCCGTGATTTATCTAGCAGGACAATAATTGTAAAACCAGTAGATGATGGATGTAGCTCGGGAATAGCACGTCTTTATACCCCTAAAGACCTTGAACAGTATATGAGATATGCCCTGAATGCATCGCCTATGATTCCAGAAGGGGCACTTACAAAACAACATGGAATAATTGATATGCCCCACATAAAGATGAAAAATATTATGTTTGAGCAGTTTATTTCAACAGACAAAGTGCGTGTTATAAAAAACAAGCTTAAATGGCAGACAAAAAATAATTGGATTGAAATTACAATGGGGCTTATTGAAAAAAATGGGAAGATGAAAGCTATGTCGCCGAGTATTACAGTTGCTGTCGGAAATATATTAAGTCTTGAAGAAAAGTTCCAAGGGGGAACAGGGGTAAACATAACACCACCACCTTCACCTTATGTAAAACCTTCCGCTGTTAAAAAGGCACAGGAAAGAATGGAAAAGGTTGCAAATGCTTTGGGTCTTTCCGGTTACTGCAGAATTGATGCTTTTATGCATATTAAAACAGGGGAGCTTATAATAATAGAAGCCAATACTACCCCAGGTCTAACTCCTTCTACTGTAATTTACCATCAGGCACTCGAAGAAAAACCGCCGATGTATCCGACGGAGTTTTTGGAGAAAATTATAGATTAGGCATTAGTATCTCTTTGAACCTTTCAGTAATTAATGGTCTGAGCTGACCAATAAGTTTAGTTAAATTTTCAGCTTCACTGAATTCTTTAGGCCTCTTAACAATCCTAAGTCCAGATACATATGTAGAAGCCGCAACATCAAGTGCTATTGCTTGTTCTGGTGTTAAAACTAGACTCCTTAATCTAGCTATCATTTCCTTTCGGTCTGGACAGTTACTAATAATAGATTCTAATAAGTTATCCGCCTCTTCTGGTGAAAGTTCACATTCCATATAAAACTATACATAATTAATCTTTAAGCTGCTGTTTAAGAATTGCGATTAGAGAAGCATCAGCTTTTCCTGTACCAAATATACCAGATTCACACATTTTAATATATAAACGAGCGTTTTCTTTAAAGTTAGGATTATAAATACTTAACCTCTTATGTTCAAAAGGATTAAAATGGATTGATTCTATTGCATCATCCTGGGCTGAAGGATCTAATGCTTCATTATTATCAATTGTATCTGTTGAACCATCACCACCTTGATTCAATTCTACTAGTCTCGCATATTGAGAACGATTTGAATGAATTTGTTGAATGAGTGCATCAAAATTACAGCGGTAAACAGTCTCAGGAATTCTTTTATTGCCACTGGCTGTCGCCAAAACAAGATCAGTAGCAGCTTGGTCTAGACCGAAAACATTGCTGCCTGAACCAACTTGGGTTTTAAGGTTTGTAATTCGTTCTAGAGCTGCATCAACTGCATCAGCTCCATTATTTATTTCTTTGGGCATATCACTTTATTATTAAAGGGTGGAAGATATTTTACCAAAAAAAAGCCATTTGTCAAATCCTATTAATAATAAAAAACATCATTTAGCTAAAATACTCTCTTTGGAGCAAGAAGATAAAGATAGGATGCACTTAAATAACAAAGCATAGCCATTATCACAAATATTGCATTAAATCCAAATTTTGTAACAATTAAACCACCTACAAATGCACCAGCCGCAGTAGTAAAGTAATACATAGATTCCCATGCGCCCCACTCAGTACCACCTTTTCCGTTATCAAGATGCATGGAATAGAGTTTGTCAAAAGCAGGGGAGTATGTAGCCTGCCCAAGCCCTATAATCATTTGGATTACAAATAAAAATTCAACAGTATTTACATATTGGTATAGAAAAAATCCCGTACCCATAAAAGCATAGCCAAGGATTATAATAAATTCACTATGCCTTACTTTGTCGGACATTTTGCCGGATAAAAGAGTTGCAAGTCCGCCGGTTAAAGCAAATAGTCCTCCGGCTATACTTGCATCTAATAAATCTCCGCCAACTTTCTCTACAAATATCGCATATATTGGGCCAAGCATAGCCGCTGATATTAAAATTAGCGCATTTGTTATAAGAAGAATCCTCAGTGCTTTGTTAAATAAGAAATTTCTCATTTGATTTATTAGTTGTATCTCATTATTATAACATAAAGTTAACCAAAATAAAAGCATGGAACACCCAGATGAACCAAAAATAGGAATAATTATTCACTATTTTAGAATGATTATAAACTTTGGAAACAAGTGGCTGACTCTATCCAATTGGTTTTTGAAGAACGAAAAACATATTTTCAGCAAACTTGAGCAATTAATGGTAATAATTACAGTCATTTGTATTGTACTTCTGTTAACGGTTCATATGTTTCCATACTGGCTTGCTTTAATTGTATGCATATTGCTTATACAGCGTGTTGTTGAATTTCTAATAGTGTATTCAAGAAACTTCATATTAAACGAAGGAAGAATTTTTACGGCATTTAAAACTCCTGAAAGAAGAGGGCAGTGGCTCATACTTATGTTCAGTTTTAATATGATTCAAATAGTCCTTATTTTTGCAATATGGTACAGACTTATGAGTTTTTGGGAACCGGCTTCATTTTCAAAAGCATTATCTATTCTGGATAGCTTCTATTTTAGTGTTGTTACGATGATAACCGTTGGATTTGGCGATATAATTCCTTTATCAACTGGTGCAAAGTGGCTTGTTATAGCACAAATGATACTTACATTTTATACACTTGTAATTGTAATAAACGGAGTTATTTCAATACATTTTAGAAGCAAGAATTAGTATAATAATTCATCAGTTAATTATTCATAATGGAATTAAATGAACAGCTACCGATAGAAGATAGATTTGATGAGTTGCTTGAGGTTTTTCGTACAAGCTTACCTAATCTGAAAGAAAATGAGGTTAGTGCTCTTAGATTTGGCTTAATAGAATTACTTAAAATAAATAA
Source organism: Candidatus Peregrinibacteria bacterium (assembly GCA_016932505.1). Classification (GTDB taxonomy): domain Bacteria; phylum Patescibacteriota; class Gracilibacteria; order UM-FILTER-43-11; family UM-FILTER-43-11; genus JAFGCT01. The sequence goes on along the minus strand of JAFGCT010000035.1, from coordinate 99,876 downwards.
ACCAAGATTATTTTTTCAGCTCGCCACAAAAGAAATCAATATTTGGAGAAAATATTGGGGTGGTAAATCAAGCAGAAAAGAAAGATGTCCAGAAATTCTAAAAGTCTTAGTTCCCGTTAAAATGGAGGCGGATAGAATCTCACAAAAAGATGATATCCAGGAGTATGAAGAAGTATTTACTAGGTCTATAGAAAAAATTAGAATGTTCCTACAAGAAGTAATGCAAGTGAAAAATGAGAAATTGACTACAGTTTTAAAAAGAGATGAAAGAAAGGTTGAAACAAGTAATCAGTCTCCACTCTCTAATGATGTATTTGTAGGGAGAAGAGCTAAGGGTTATAAGAAACGTCACAAAAATAGAAAAAGCATATCAAATTATGGTCCTAGAGATGGAAAAAGAAAGAAGGGGTGGAACTAGGAAAATTTAAAAATGATAAATCTCAAATGATAAATTATTTCTCTTCTTTTCCGTTTAAATATACCTTTACAACTCTTTCGACCTGCATTTTAACCTTTTCTCCTTTTATATTGTAATCGTAAGAAAGTAGCTGTTTTTCCACTTCAACTGTTTTCATCATCTCTCTAAGTTCAGAGTTTTTCTCTTTAATCTGGTTTTTTAGGGTTAGCTCATCATTTTTTGCTTTCTCGTAATCATTATCTTCATAAAATTCATTCTCAATTCTGTCTTTTTCTTCAGCAACTTGTTCAGAAATATCTTTTTTTGCTTTTACTAAATCAGTAAGTCTTTCAGATTTAACTTTGAAAGATTTTAAAATCTCCTTAGTATCTAGCATCTTCTCTTTTAATTCCATTAATTCAACTAATTTCTTTTCTATTTGACCTGGTTTTACATCTGCCATAAGTATTTATTTTATGAAGTAAGCTGAACAAGACTACATTATAAATAGAAGATTGAAAATTAAAAATTAAAGTTTTAATTGAGCAAATGACAAGAATATTTCATATTCGTAGAAATTTTAACTAACACTTAAAATCAATAACAAATTAGTTATATTTTTTACATATGTAATTAGGACAAATTAGGCCATGAAGCCAACATAAGAAAGATATGCTCCGCCAACTAACCATAGACCACCAGCGAACATCATCAATTCTTTTGACAATACTGATTTTATAAAAGAATCAAAAGCCTTAGGCATAATTGCAAGTAAAGCGCCTTTAACCAAAAAAGCTAAGCCTACAAGACTAATTAGAACTTCTGGTAAAGATCCCCATAAAAAATGCTTCATGACAAGAACCACACCGATTGCAATCATTGCCATGTTATTCATTACAAGGCCAAAGCTTTCTTTGGTAAGGTCTTTAAACGCCTTCATATAAAAGCCCTGATTTAAAAGAATCCCCAAGCCAACAAAGCCAAGTACTGGCCCAAAGATTTGAGCTAAAAATATAGTTATATCATTCATTTTTATTTTTTGTTATTTGATATTGAAAACATTATAGCATAAATCATTGAAATATCTTAAAAATCCGAATAGCTAATTGAAGAAAAAATAATTTCCTAATAAATACCATTAATTAGCACTACTAATGGAATTTATAATAGATAATTTTTTGGAGCGGGTAACGGGGATCGAACCCGTGTCTTCGGCTTGGAAGGCCAACATAATAGCCACTATACTATACCCGCTTGTTCTAATGCCTGAACATATTAAATAAGTTTTTAAAATACATCAAGCGATTTTACTTTTGTTATTTACGAAATCTGTTTAAAACAGCTAATAAGCCAAATATAAGAGCAAGGAAAAAAGCAATGTATGCGATTGGAATTAAAGCAAAAGGTTCATGTAGTACTCCATTTGCATCCACACTTGAGCCAATAAGTTTAAAAGCAAGAACGCAAACATTTCCGATAATAAAAAAACTTAGAGCTGGAAAAAAGAATTTTTGTTTTTTCATTATTTGGATGTTATGAGTTGGGCTGAATATTATAATAATCAATTAAAAACTCAGATATTCGTCGGAAGGTAGGAGCGGCAGTTGTAGAACCCCAAGTGTTTTCACCAATACGAGGTCTATCAAACTTAACCAACATGACAAATTGAGGTTGTAAAGCTGGTAAATATCCTGCGAACGATGTAATTGTAGAACCTTCACCGACCTCATATTTTCCGTTAGGACCTGCCATCTGAGCAGTACCAGTTTTACCGGCAATAAGGTATCCGGGAATATCTGCTGGTCTTGCATGTCCGAGTCTTACAACGCTTATAAGCATTGAAGTAATTATACTGGATGCTTCCTCGGATATTACTCTATGAATAACATTTGTTTCAGTTTGAATAACTTCATTATCTTTAATTACACTTTCAACAATATAAGGTTGGACTAATTTCCCGCCATTCGCAAGTACTGCCCATGCGGTAATCATCTGAAGTGGCGTAGCAACAATACCCTGACCAAAAGAAGTAGTAAGTAATTGGGCCTTAGACCAATGTTTGTAGTAATCCAAAGCTCCTTTTGTTTCACCCTCAAGTTTTATATTTGTATATTCACCAAAACCAAAATCCTTTAAATACTTGTACATAAGACTCATTCCAAGTTTTTTAGCCACAAAAGACATTCCGGTATTAAGTGAAAGTTCAAGAACTTCAGTCATAGTAGATTCACCGTGATATTGATTATCTGAATTTTTAATCTCGAATTCATCGATTTTAAGTGGTCCATCATCCAAGAATTTTGTTTGTGGCTCTACTTCCTTTGCATCCAGTGCAATCGACATAACAATTGGTTTAAATACTGAACCAGGTTCGTAATACTCAGAAATAATCTTGTTTTTAAAAACACCTGGACCGAATTTATTTTCGTACATAAAAAGTTCATCAATTCGCTGTTCTTCCGGTAGTTTCATGCGATCAGCGTAATCAAGAAAGAAGTTATCCTTATCAGTTTGGGATGCGGGTACATATTTCCCTTTGTCATCTTTTTTGAATGCAGGAATTGTTTTGTACATTGTCTCTTTCTCGGAGCGTGCAACACTTCTTAGAGTATAAGCATCTGTATAAGAATTTGAGTTGAATGATGGATAATTAGCCATTGCAATTATCGCACCGGTATAAGGATTCATTATTACAACTTGTCCGCTATCCGCTTTAAAATTTTCAACCGATTCAGCAAGTATTTCCTCAACTCTCTTCTGAACAATCCTATCTATAGTAAGCACTACAGTATCACCATTAATAGCATTTACAATTTTACTTTCTCCAACAGTAATTTGCCTTCCGAATGGATCGCTTTCGGCATAAATCTTTCCTTTTTTACCCTCAAGTTCAATATTAAAAAAGCCCTCAATACCGTATTGGCCTATATTGTCTCTGTTTAAAAATCCGATAACATGAGGAGCAAGACTATCTTCAGGATAATATCTCCAATGTTCAGGCAGTAGAACCACTCCCTTTAAATCAAGATCTCTGATTTTTCTTGAAACATCGGGATTGAGTTTATTTTTTAAGAAGACATACCTGACTTTTCTTCGAATAAGCTTTTTCTCCAAAGTAGTAGGTGAGTCTTCCAGAAAACTAGCTAGGGTTTTGGAAATCTGTCCAATTTGGTTTTCAGGTATCATGGTAGGATCCCCATAAACCATAAATCGCTCAGTATCAACAAAAATTCCTGGTAACCTTTCGTTGATAATACTTGCCATTAGATCCGGTTCAGCATCACGTTTTAAAATTACAAAATCAACTTCAAGTTTGGATATTTTGCTAAAAATATTTTCTTCTACCTCCTGAACAACTTCATAATAACTTTTGAAGTTATCCTTATCTTCTTCGGTCGGTATGGTAACTTCAGTATTATCTGAAATTCCTAAATTCCATACTGGCTCAGTTGTAATAAAACTGTCAATTGGCTCATCTTCAATTACATTGTAAGTACATTCATCGGGCTCTTCCGTGCAAGCTTCATAATCATCAGCAGTAAAAAGAAGTGGTGCTAATTTCTTGGCAATATCAGTTTTATCTTCAGCAACTAATGGGTCAACATAAAGCAAATCCAAAGTGGTATTGGTAGCAAGTTTGGAAAATTCACCGGAATGAGTATCGCGTACTAATATCTCACCTCTTCTTGCAGGTAGATCAATTGCACCAAAATGCTGATTCTCAGCGGTTTGGCTATAAGTATCGTGTTTAAATACCTGTAGCTGAAAAAGCCTACCTATAATAATTAAAAATAAAATAACTACAACCACTATAAGTGTATAAATCCTTATTCTATCGGACCCACCTTTTGCACTTACTTCCCTGTAATTTGAATAGGAGAAAGTTTTCATTTTTATTAACCATTATTAAAACTAGATTACATTAATTATAGTAACTTTACAACTTTCCATTTTTGGTAACATTAGCCATATTGTGCTTGAAATAAACGAAAATTAATGATATAATATTAAGATAATCATATAATACAAATAGATGAAATACCGCATCGGAGTAATGGGTTCTGCACAAGGACCTACAATCGAAAATCAGGAAAGTATAAAAAAAGCTATAGAAATAGGTCATTATATTGCGAAAAACGACTGTATACTGGTTAATGGTGCCTGCCCCGGTCTACCCGATGAAGCCGCATATGGGGCACATATGGCAGGAGGGCTAACAATTGGTGTATCACCGGCATTTAGTGCAAAAGAGCATATTGAGCAATATAAATCTCCAAGTGAGAACTACGATATTATCCTATATACAGCAATGGGTCTTATGGAACGTGATATTGTAAATATAAGAAGCTCAGATGCGATAATCCTTTTAGGTGGGGGAATCGGTACACTTAATGAATTTACAGTTGCATACGATGAAGGAAAAGTAATTGGAGTATTAAGAGGTTCAGGCGGTGTTTCAAATCATATTAAAGAGATACTTAATATCTGCGATAGACAGTTAGAGGATTACATCGTTTTTGATAAAGATCCGAAAAGACTTGTAGAGAAAGTTATAAATAAACTGAATAATTATGTAACGCCGATGACGGAAGATCAGCGTGTTGTATCAGGTAAAGAAAAGAACTAATTTGAGATTTGTAATTTGAGATTTGTGATTTTCTAATTTTTTGAATCTCAAATCACAAATCTCAAATTTCAAATATTCCGCTTGTATTTATTCATAGTATTTGATAAGATTTCGGTGCCGGCTTTTTAAGGGTATGGCAATCAGAGGAGTGCTTGTGAATAAAACATCTGCAATAAGCCATAAACTCTGATTAATAACATTTATAATCATGATTAGAAAATACATACGTGAAAGCATACAGGAGCTGCACAATGTTACATGGCCAACTAAAAAACAGGCTATACGCATTACAACAATCGTTTTTATATTTATGATTGTTGCAGCTGCAATTCTTGGTTTTGTAGACCAGCTTCTAGCTGTTGGTTACAAGGCATTACTAAATATTAGATAATTAATAACTATGGGTAAACAAGCAAAAGGAACAGGACGAAATTGGTACGTTCTGCACACATACTCAGGATACGAAGATGCCGTAGAAAAAGCTCTTAGACAGAGAATTGAAGCAATGAATATGCAGGATTTTATCTTTGATGTAAAAGTTCCCAAAGAAACACAAATTGCAATCAAAAGAGGCGAGCCTGTACAAGAGAAAAAAAGAATTTTCCCTGGATACGTACTTGTAGAGATGATAGTAACTGATGATTCATGGTATGTAGTAAGAAATACTCCTAATGTAACTGGTTTCGTTGGTTCTGGTAACATTCCAGTTCCAGTAACTGCAGAAGAAATCGGAATGATGTTGAAGCGAGTCGGAGGTGAGGACCTTAAATATAAAATTGATTTCAGTATTGGTGACCACGTAACAATTAATAGCGGTCCATTTGCTAATTACGATGGTATTATTGATAAAATCGACCCTGAAAAAGGTAAAGTTAAAGTACTTGTTTCAATTTTTGATAGAGAAACTCCAATTGAACTTGATTTTACTCAAGTAAAAAAGAAGTAAATATGAAGAAAGCTCAGCTTTTCATTATCATTTTTATAGCAATCGCGCTATTCATTGCAGGTGATTACTACGTAAATACACCTGATGGGTTAAGGCTTGCAGATTCATCTTCCACTGAAGCACCAGCAGTTACTCAAATTGAAGATCCTTATCCAAATCTTACTCAGGAGCTTCTGGATTACAAACCATCTGAATTCAATTATAAAATCTTAAAACGAGAAAGAACTAAACAATTATTTGAGAAGTTTGATCTAAGTAATCTAGCTAACGCAGTAATATATGCGAATATATTAGAGGGAAAAGCACCAATCACAATATACGAAATACAAAGCAAAAAGAATCAGGGAGCCCTTGTATATCAGAACATGAAATTAAAAATAGTAGATCAGATGAGTTCAGGAGGAGAAATAAATGAAGTAGATGGTTATGGGTATAATAGTTTCTTTTATAACGACATTAACAACGCAAATACTGGTTATCTGATTTCTCAGATTAAAGACAATATATTCGGTTTTCAATATAGCAAGGCCGATGAAAACAATTTTACAACTATCAAAAGCATGATTAATGCACTGATGGATATAGACTTACTAATATAATTTAATTTTTTATAACGTGGCTAAAAAAGTAATTCAGCTTATCAAATTACAAATTCCTGCCGGAAAGGCAAATCCAGCTCCTCCAGTTGGTCCTGCTCTTGGTCAGCATGGTTTAAATATTCAGGATTTCTGCTCTCAGTTTAACGATAAAACCAAGGAATTGGGTGATACCGTTGTACCTGTAGTAATTACCGTATATGAAGACCGCTCATTCACCTTTATTATGAAAACCGCACCAGCTGCGGAGCTCATAAAAAAAGCAATAAATCTAAAAAAGGGGAGTGGAGTACCTCATAAGGATAAAGTAGGTGTTCTATCTAAAGCAAAACTTAAAGAGATTGCAGAAAAGAAGATGGAAGACTTAAATGCAAATGATGTTGATCAGGCAATGAAAATCATTGCAGGTACTGCAAGGAGTATGGGGGTAACAATAGAATAACCAATACTAGTACTATTACTATAACTAGTACTAGTATTGGTTATAGTTAAAGTTTTATATAATGTGGGAGGCCTCGAAAGCCGTTAATACCACGCAACATTTTATAACATGCCTAAACAAGGTAAAAATTATCGTAATGCCCTTGATAAAATCAAAGGTAAAGAGTTTTACGAACTCACAGAAGCAGTTAAACTTTTAAAGGAAACTGGAACAACTAAATTTGATGGTACTGCTGAAGTACACATTAATCTTAATATCGATCCAAAAAAGGCTGACCAAGCAATTAGAGGAACAGTAGCTCTTCCACATGGTTCAGGAAAAAAGGTAAGAATCGCTGCAATTGTTTCTGACGACAAAATTAAATCCGCTAAAGAAGCTGGTGCAGTTAGCGCGGGATTAGAAGATCTTATAGAAGAATTTACAAAGGGTAAAGTTGACTATGATGTAATCGTCGCAACTCCGGATTCTATGAAAAAACTAGGAAAAGTAGCTAAGATTCTTGGTCAAAAAGGTGTTATGCCTAATCCTAAATCAGGAACTGTTACAGATAACGTTGAAAAAACAATTAAAGAACTTCTAGCTGGAAGAGTTGAATACAGAAATGACAAAGAAGGAATTATCCATACAATTTTCGGCAAGCTTTCTTTTAAAGAAGAGCAACTTGAAAATAACCTAAAAACAGTATTAAAGGTAATTCGCGAATCAAAACCAGCAGGTATTAAGGGTACATTTGTTAAGTCAATATCCATTGCATCATCAATGGGGCCTGGAATTGCTCTTGATGCTACAGATGTTATGAAGAACTTATAAGTACGCTACGATTCATGAAAGTTAAAATCAAACGTATAGACAAATCTCTTCCGATTCCGGTTTATGAAACCGCTGGTTCGGTGGGATTTGATTTATTCGCTCGTGTTGATACTGTTATTAAGCCTAAAGAAATAGTACTTATCCCATCGAATGTAATTGTAGAAGTTCCTGAGGGGTACGCATTAATAGTAGCTTCCAGAAGTTCCACACCGCGTAAGCATGGTTTAACTAAGCCTCATGGAATTGGGGTGATCGATAAAGATTATTGTGGACCGGAAGATGAGGTAAAGATTCAGGTGTATAATTTTACAGAGAATACAGTAGAAATTAAAAAAGGTACAAAGATTGCTCAGGGATTATTTATGAGAGTTGATAAAATGGATTTTGAGGAAGTTGATGAGATAAACAAGGAAAGTAGAGGGGGTTTTGGAAGTACTGATTAAATTGCTATAAATTTATCCAATGCCAAAAGAAGGCTCAGAAACATTAACAACACTAAAACTACCTAACTCACCACATAAAAAAGGTAGTGATATAATTGAGGATCTTCCTACAATCATAAGGATGGATCAAACAACAATAAGAGGTTCGGTTATGAGAGTTCTTGGTTTAAAAAAAGTTATGTTTTTATGTCAGGAGGAATTTGGGGGAGCGGGAAAAGAGGTAATAGTGGCTGTAAGAAATGAAGATGATAAATGGGTCGAAGTTCCTTATGGTGATACGGTATTTTTGTAATTATGTTCAGAAAATAAATTGACTTTTTATTAAATAAGTGTTAATTTTTAGTACTTAATTAATAATAAAGTTTGATTATGGTCGATAAAAATAAATTCGATGGGAGCTATGGCGCTGCAAGAAGCTTAGAAAGAGTTAAACGAAATGATCAAACAGTACAACTAATTAAAACAGGTCGTAAAGCTGTTAGTGGTCAGCCTGTTGAGGATTTAATCGAAGTAGATAGACCAAATACTGAGGGTGAAGCAGTAACAGCTACCGTTCCAAGAGCTGAATTAGAGAGGTATGTTCGTGAAAGTGAAGTTGTTCAAGGTAATCCAGATGATACAGGGATTATTAAAAAAGCATTTGAGGAAAGAGGTGATATGACTCTTCAGTTTCGTGAAGGTCCACTCGCACATCTGGCTTTAGTTGTGTATAAGGAATATATGATGGATTCAGAAAAACTAAATGCTATATTGAATTATGAAGACTCAGATGCTGACGAAAAGGCAACGGTTAAAAAGCTCATTTTGAAAGCATTAATAAAGACTGGAAAACTTTCAGAATCAGCAAAAATTGATTCAATACTACCGGATTTAATTGAAGAAATTACAAAAACTGCGGTTGAAAATCTTGATATAGAAGCTGTTGCAACTGCTATTGGAGTTGAAATGATGAAAAAACAATGCCCAGCAGCATATTTAGCAGTAATGGAATGTGGAAAGGGCAATATGCTATCTGAAAATGCCATAGCGGGAATGAGAGATGTTCTTAGTAGCGTTGCAGGTGGAATATATAATTCACCTCATGTATTTAAAAGACTTCAGGAAATTATAGTAAGAATAGCTGAAAGACAGACAGGGGATAATAAAGAATCACAAAGAGCAAAAAACATTGCAAACGTTCGGGCAAGTATTGTAAGTGGTAATCCTAAAAAAAGATGACAAAATCATGCAAGAGATCAAAAGAAAGTTGTCTTTATAATTCAACAACTTTAGCAACGTTCGCTTATACAAAAGGTGTTGAAGAAGGTGATGAATTACGAGACCAGATTACAGATGCATTAAAAAAAGCGCAGGTAGATTTAAGTGGGTTGGAAATTTGCGTAAAAAGTAAATGTCCGTTTTTATCAGGATTAATAAAGGAAGTAAGGAGAATTCATAAAGAGAATTTACTGGACGAAGCCTAGAAGAATTCCTTCCTTATAAATAGTGAGCATCCGGCAACAACAAGTGAAACGATTAAGGCAACCATTGCGCCAAAGCCATATGTTTTGCATATTTCAGCCTGCTCGTAATCTAAACTACTAAGAACAAATTTAGTGCGATTTACATCGTTATATTCGTCCATCTTCTTTTGTATATAATCTTTTACTTGAATTATCTTGCTCATTTCAATAGGCTCAGGAGTGGTAACTGTAAAGATTATATTCTGACGTTCCTGTATATGAGCATTTATTGAACTTCCTTCCGGTAAGTCTACGTTATCCGACATACTACTCATAAAACTTGGAAATTTAGTCCAGCCTATCATCGTTTGCCCAAAGTAATGAGCCGCTTCGTTAAGTTTGTGTAAATCGCTTGTATCGTGCATTACACCTGTTGTTGCATAAATTCTGTTTTCCCATACAGGTGTAGTGAATTTTTTGCTTACGGTCGCATATACTATCTGACCGATTAGAATCAGAATGACTGTGAATATGATTTCTTTTTTGAATTTTTTAAACATTATGAATTCTTATAATTAGTGATTGAATAATAGAAGATTACTGTGAAAGTAGTTCGTTATATGCCTGAGCGGCTAAATTACCTATACTGCCGTTTGTATCAAGCTCATAGGCTTTTTGATAGGCTTCTAGAGCCAAAGATTTTCTATTCTGAGTGTCATATAATCTTGCGATATTGTAATAAGCCGCAGGAAGATTTGGATCAAGTTCAATAGCTTTTTTTAAATTTATTTCAGCCTCATTGTAGTCTTCTGTACCTATCTGACTCCAGCCTAGCAAATTATAGCTCATGGCATTTTCTGGAAAAGTTGTATTGGCAACTTCTGCAATATTAAGTGCCTTATCCGGTTCATTAAGGTAATCCAAATAAATCCATATCGGTCTGACAAATGAATTAATATCATCATCACTCAGTGCTAGAACTTTTTCATAAGATTCAACAGACTTTGTATAATCTCCCTTTTCCATATATAAATCTGCAAGTTTTTGATGAACAACAATTTCAGGCTGAAAATTATTTGAAAGAGCGTAATTAAGGTAGATAATAGCATCATCTATACTACCCATTTCAGCAAGAGTAAGTCCTAAAAAATACTGTGTAGTTGGCCATTCGGAATCAAGCTCGTAAGCGCGCTCAAATGCAGATTGAGCAAAGTAATATTTTTCTAAACTAAGGTAAGCAAATCCAAATAATATCCACGCATCTCTTAAATCATTCCTAGTTTTAAGTATTCCTTTTAGCTTATGAATAGCCATTTCATATTCTCCTAGCTTATTAAATGAACGAGCTAGTAATTCGGATAAATATATTTCATCAGCTGCTTTTGCAAATTCATATTCAGTGTAGGCTGCTAAAATAGTTTCGATATCTGCATCAAGTAATGGGTCTTTACTTGTACTTAAGGCTTGCCTTATTAACTTCTTTCCTTCGTCGTGGTTCTCATTTACAATCTGTAACAAACCGCGGTAATAAGTAATTCTTGGGTCAACGTTTTGACCAACAGAAAGACTTTCTAATATTGTCGAAGCGCTTTCAAATTCACTTTGCTTTATATGAATCATAGCCAAATCAAAAAGCGTGTTTGAATCATTTGGGATTTTTTCAAGAATTGTTTCAGCGTTCTTTTGAGCCTTGGCGTAATCTCCAAGCTCGTAATTTGTTTTTAGCAACTTAATATATGGATCAACTCTATTAGGCTCCATATTTGCAGCCTTAACATATTCATTTGACGCAAAGGATAAAAACCCTCTTTCAAAGTAATAATCTCCCTTTTCAATCCTTTCATCGTAACTAAGATTTTCTTCAATTTCGGGTATATTTGTTTCAGTAATAGCAACTTTATCCTTATCGTTTACTTTACTATCAATTTTTACAATATCCTTCCAAATATTGATTGCAGAACTAAATGAGAATTCATTAAATGAACCTTCTTGCTTATAGAAAAGACCGCCAGTTACAACGACCAAAGCAAGTATTACCGCAAGTAGGAAAGCAAGGAATTTACGCATTTAAAACTTTTTATTTATTTCAACACAAATTCTAACAAATTATTACACAATTTGGAATTGAAAATTAGGTCTGAGCTACAATTTTGCACTAACTGATGATTTTTATTAATTCATAGTAGGGTCACGCCATGGCGTGACCCTACTATTGCGGAAAAACATATAAATCAATTAAATCATATGAAATCACAGTTCAGACATCTAAAATTTGCTACTTCTTTCTGTACACATTGCAATTGCAAGAGCATCGGCAGCATCGTGAGGCTTTGGTAAAGTGTTAAGTTCTAAAAGCCTTTTAACCATTTCTTGTACCTGTAATTTATCAGCTCCACCATAACCACAAATATTATTTTTTACCTCGAGTGGTGAGAATTCATAAATAGGAATTTTTGATTCATGAATAGTAAGAAGAATCACACCGCGTGCATGGGCAACTTTTAAACCATTTGTAACATTCTTTGCAAAATATAAGTCTTCTATTCCAACGGCTTCGTATTTATACATGGAAAGAATTTCTGAAAGATCCTTTTTAATAATTTCAAGTCTTTCCGAAAATGAGTTTTTAGGAGTTGTTTTAATAATTCCGCAATCAACAAATTCAGCCTTTCTTCCGTCGGACTTAATAATTCCGAAACCAACTTCGGAGAGACCTGGGTCGATTCCTAAATAGAATTTCATAATTGATTATTCAGAAAGTAGTTGTAATGAAGTCCTAATCGCAGCTAGGTTATAAGCATAATCCATTCTTGTTGAACCAAGTAAACCAATTACGCCCTTAAATCCATTTAATTGATAGGGAATTGCCAGAATACTACAGCTCTGGATTTCAGGTAGAATATTTTCTTCACCAATGTATATAGTACCTTCCTCAGTAATATCTAATTCTGAAATAATATTATATAAGTCATTTTCAAGTATCTCTACAACACGTGATGCTTTTTCAGGTTCAATAATAAATTCCGGTTTTTTAAGGAGGTTACTAATACCTATGTAAAAAACCCTATCTTTATCCGGTATTGTCGCAAAACTAATATTATTTGTTACTCCTGCAAGAATAGAAACTGTGTCGTATAGCTTTTCTTTAGTTTTTCGTAAAAAATATTGCTTACTTACACGCTCCATGTCGCGTTTAACCTTATTCATCAGCTGATTCTGAATTACCATTTGATCAACTAGCATTCGGTAAGCCCTGTTTGTTGGAATACGACCTGCGGAAGTGTGAGGTTGAGCAATATAACCTTCGCTTTCCAGTGCGGCCATTTCATTTCGTATAGTAGCAGGGGACACACCAAAATCGTAAGACTCTTGAATATGCTTTGAGCCAACGGGTATTGCACTTTTTATAAATGAATCGATTATAGCTTCCAGAATTTGCCTTTTTCTTAAATCCATTAGCAATCAAACTTAGTAAGTGCTAGAAGTATAAGGCAAAGCCTACCCTGAGTAAAGTCAATGCTAAAAAAATTGTATCGTTAAATACAAACTTACAATCAAAGCATCTTGAAAAAATCATTTTCATCCTCTAATCCTTCATACAAGTCGGAATCACCAATAATTTCTGCAACTTTTGCCTTAATAGCTTTTTGTAATTCAAAATCAGGAGCATCTTTGGGAAGTCCATAATATTCTCTTACGCTCGAAAAACTCTTAATTGGTTGCCTATCAAAAAAAGGTGCTGGAATAGTGGATTGTTTGGGGGGCATTTATGGATTTTTTTTAAAGACTACTGATTCTATCTCTAGATGGTTCTGCAATTGATTCTCTTCTTCTTGTTTCTTCAGCCCATCTCTCGATTATAGAGAGGCTTATTCCGGTTAATGCTTCAAGTAGGTCTAAGATTTGTTGACCACCACGAGCACATCTATTCCTAGTAACCAACATCAAATAATTTTCAATAGGCCTTTGCAAAGAATCAATTTCATCTTTAGTAGTTTTACTATTGATTGGATACACGCGAAAAATCTCGCGACATACATTTTCTGCTTCAATAAGTATTTCGGCTAAATCATTATTACTAAAATTTTCTTTATCCCTCATTTGGAATTCATTAAGAGAATTAATGCGTAGAGATCTTACAATATCGAGCATTTCTTCAGATGACATTGATTCGATTGATATGCTTTCTTTATGCGTTTCCATATTAAAATAATTAAATAACAAGCAGATAGTATCAGAATGTCAATGAGTTGTCAACGTAACAATAATTTTAAGAAATGGCTTGTTTAAATAAATATATTGACATTATATTAAAATAATGTTAAATTGTAATACTATTTCTTGGTTTGCCTTTCAGCATTAAAAAAAGTTGTGAGCTTACCTATAGGAAAGGTTCGTTCACAGTAAATCCCTTTTAGGGAAAAGGAGAAAGTAAGATGAAAGAAGAGCTCAAAAGGGAACTTCGGTCAGCTGGAATCGAAATTGGCGATTTTGGCGGAATCTTCCGTCCGATAGATGCCTGGTCGAATATCCATGGCAGAATCGGTCAGTGGATGATCACTCGCACCAATGACGGCAAGTGGAAAGCCAAGGCCATCACGGGCGCGGGCATGCCCAAAGAAGAAGCCATCGCACTCGACGAAGAGTGGCACGATTTCGTGAGGATCTTCGGATTCCTCCACAACATTCGTGCGAAAAGTGTCTTCTCAGGAACCGTTGATCTCTATGTCATCAAGCCCGCCGGGCTGAAGGCATTCGCGGAAGCGGTCAGGCGCTCGATGGTTCGCGTGTAACGCAGAAGCTGGAACAACCTTAAACATACGGGCACGGATTCAAATTGGATTCGTGCCCACTTAATTTTGGAACAATAATTCCTAATTCTCAATATATTCTACAAAATTTTGCACTATATCCCATGCAAATCCTATTGGAGTTGTTGTATTTTCAAGTTTAATAAGAAAACCAGCACTTTCAACGCCAGTAATTTCGCCTTTCGAAAGTCCATCAGTTGATATAACTTTCATTCCTACTCTCACAGTATCACGTGTTAAAGGTACAGGCTTTTCAACATCTGATGAGTTTGTATCAATTGGTGTCTGTTCGAATTCAATATCTTCAGCTTCAACAAATTGCATAAAATTTCGAGATAAATCGTCAACCAAACCTTCAGCATCGGTTCCACGTAATACCTGGGCTACTGCTCCAGCAGTACAAGCTTGAATCGTATTGTATCTGGTAAATTGAATTAATTCAATTTTTGATAAGAACAAATTCTTTAACTCAGGAATTATAATTGCTTCTCCATAACGCTCTAAAATTCCTTTTGTGTACATAATCTGATTATTAAAAAAATATGGGCACAAATATATACCAATATTTAGAATACGTCAAGTTATCTTACACATTGATAAACCTTATCACTTTTACCTTTACTGAATACTATTTGCCATAATTGAAAGTGCCTTGCTTTTGCTGCACCGGCACAACTAAGAAGGTAATATCTCCACATTCTGTAAAACTTCTCAGAATATACTTTTTTAAATTTAGTCCAGTTTTTTCTGAAGTTTTTATCCCATGCCATCAACGTATTGTAATAATAAGGACCAAAATTATGCCAGTCTTCCATAATAAGCAGTTTTTCATAGGCTTTTCCTATCTGCTTTATAGAAGGAAGCATACCGTTTGGAAATATATACTTATCCATCCATGGATTACACTTGGTACTTGAAACATTATCACCAATTGTATGGAGTAAAAACAATCCGTCTTCAGCTAAACATTTATTAATTACTTTCATTATTTTGCGATAATTTTTATAACCAACATGCTCTATCATTCCTACCACAGTTATTTTATCGAATTTTCCTTCCAAATCTCTATAATCCATCTTTTTTATTTCAACAGGTAACCCCTTTGTATACTCCTTTGCATATTTAATCTGCTCGTCGGAAATTGAAATTCCGGTTACATGACAACCATAATGTTCAGCTGCATATTTTGCAAAACCACCCCAGCCACAACCTATATCCAGAACTCTATCACTCTTTTTTAACTGCAGCTTTTTACAAATCAATTCGAGTTTTTTAACCTGAGCCTCATTTAAATCATCAGTTCCGTCAAAATAACCGCATGTGTACTGATTATATGGGTCTAAAAAAGACTCATACAGTTCGTTGCTTAAATCATAATGCTTATCAATAACTTTTCTTGATCTGAATCTGGATTGCATGTTAAGAAATTTGGCTTTAAAACCGTGTAATATTAATGGCAGATTCATTTTGTCATAAATTTTAGCCCGTAATAGTTTGTTAAAAAACAAATCAAGCCTTTTAGAATCCCACCACTTCTTCATGTAAGATTCTCCTAATGCAAGTGAACCACCACTAATTACACTTGAGTAAAATTTATCATTATGAACCTGAATATCCCAATCCTCATTGCCGTTTACTTTAATTCCGGCTTTTGCCAGTAAATCAATTATTACTTTTTTTGATTTAGACATCTCTTGTTAATTTAAAAATATTTTTGTTCATTATACTACAAAAAATCAATCATCAAAAAAATACTTTTAAAAAAGTTGAAATAATCATGGGCGAAGGAGGTTCGGGCACTGGCAGGAGCAGACCAAAACACGCAAGTGAAGAGCTAGTGTATTTTTAAGTCTCAGCATAATTTCTACGTGAAAAATTTTCTTATCTTTTCCAATTAGATTTTAAAGAAATTGGAATATTTAATTCATTGCTTGATAGAATTTTCTCAATTTTATGATATTGATCTGATGAATCAACCAAAATGACTTCACAGTAGTCTTGCAACGGCAAATCTGTTATTGTCGGATACTGGCGAGTAATATCATAATCATTTCTATCCATTATGTTATTCTTCAAAACAAGGGTAACCCCTGACCCAGATGCCCCTACCACTTCTTGATCATGAAAACCCGGTTCAATCATATCTCCTTCAGAGTTAAATTTATCCCTTGTCATCATAATGTCGTCGCTGGATGACCATTTTGGAAGGTTGATATCAGGTCTTTCTTTTTTTAGTTCAGTTCTGGACAATAATCTTTTCATTTCTGCTATAATTCTAAAACTTTCAATACTTGTTCTATGGAAGTGTCTGATATTTCCTTTCTCTGCTGCCCTTATAGCTGATTTTTTGTAATTTCTTACTTCTTGTAATATCTGTTCAGGAGAAACTGATTTTTGTTTAGCTACCTGTGCTATCTTTATATTTTTTCCGACTTCGGTAGCAGATAATATTTGCATTGATAGGCTTCGCAATTCATTTGGCGATAGCACATTAGGCTTTAGAATATCTTTCATTCTATCTCTATTGGTTGCAGACGCAGATTCCAGAATGGCTGCACGTGAAAAGTCCCATGGTCCTTCAGGGGTTTTCCTTCTTGCGCCGACAATGTGATGTTGACCCTCAATAATCTTCTTTGTATTTACGAAATTCTATCTTATTATTATACAATATAATAACTAAAAAATCAAATAAAGAAAATTTTTCATTTGTTCTTAATCTAAATATATTTACCAAAAAAATACTTTTAAATTGGTATAATATCACAAAAAAACAAGGGTTTACCCATATAAGACCCTATTGTAGGTTGTAATGGTATGAATTTATTAGTTCTTGGACTTTTCTCTAACCCACTCTTCCCATTCATTCCTGTAATCAGCACCTTCCATTCCACTAATTCTGATGGAATCTCCGTCTTTTGGTACTTTTCTTATCGCTCTCCCAAGACTTTTTCTTGCATCATAAATATACAAAAAATAAGGTAGCTTGCTTGATGCTTTTATTCCGGTTTCTTCCAAGATTTGCCGATATTCATCCGTGACATCAGTTCCTTCTATATATTTAACAAATAGCCTTCCATCCCTTTCAGATAGAAAGCCTGGAACAGGTATCTGTCGGGCATTATCTTCAGGGGATGATCCTAGTTTGCTTTTCATAATTAAGTTGATTATTTTTTTGGAGTATATTATAGCTATTTATATAAAAAAGTCAAGTCTAGTCTAGTATACTTAAGTTTATCACATTATTTATACTAACGTTTGCAGTTTATAGGAAGAGTGCCGATGGTATAATTCTACTCAATTGGTAAATTTGGGAGAACAAATATCCAGTCTATCTCAAATAGGGGGCGAGCCCTATAAACTGCTGCTGTAGGTTGTATTTTTATCTATTTGACACAATCAATAAATTATATATAATGTAATACTAATTAGCTTTATAGCTTATTATGTTACTTACAATCATATTACTTTTAACTATAACATAAGGAGGTGTAAGATGCGTACTCATTATTATTTTCCAGATGGTGTTCATGCTGTTGAACATCGCGACTTAGATTATTTAGATGCAAAAGACGAGTTAAGTGAGCTTGATTTTGAAGTCCTTAAGGATCAGTTATCGACTAACTGTGACACTTGTGCATTTGAGAAACCGGTTGTCTCCCGGATTGTTGCTTGGATTAGAAAATCTGACATCGACCTTCCTCAAATGGATGATCATCCGAGTGATGAGGACATCTATTTGTTTGCCCAGGAAGGAACTGAACCTGAACATCGTATGCCTATGGCAGTTCATATTGCCAGGTGTGGCAGTTGTTATGAAAGGTATGGGGTCAAACAGGCGGAATGGGATGCGATAATTGGACCTGAAATTGAGAAAGCTTGGCAAGTATATTGTGACAATATCTTAAAAAAGTAAATGATTCATTTAATGAGATAATCCATCGTTCTGATGTGATTTCTATCTCTAGAAAATTCGCCCCGACTTTCTTGTGTTGGGGCTTTTTCGCATGTTTAAAAATATTACCTACAACTCATTTTTGTCTGCAATGTTTATCGATTAATAACAAGAAAAATAATGTTATCGGTAATAAACATTCCGCCAAAAACGAGTTAAACGTTACTTATCCACAACACTTTTTATACTTCTTCCCACTTCCACAAGGGCATGGGTCGTTACGACCAACTGTTGGCATATTACGTGGAGTAGGGGAGCTTACGGATATTCTGCTTGCAACTGCGGCTTCTGCGGATGCAGGACGCGCACGGAATTTAGGACCGGAAATGTTTCCTTCAATTGCGTCTTGATTTGTCCGAATATTTTTTGGAGCAATCACTTTATCCTGCGCCGATGAAGGAGCCTCAACATTTATCTGAACTTTGAATAAGGTATTGATTGTGTTGTGCTGGACGGCATCCAATAGTTTTTTTAGCATCTGGAAAGCTTCCTGCTTATATTCCATTAAAGGATTGCGTTGACCATAACCACGAAGAGAAACTGTTTCACGCAATTGAGTCATGGAATCAATATGTTCCATCCATAGAGAATCGATAATATGAAGATAAACACGTTTTTCTACATCTCGTAACATTTTTGGATCAGGAAGAGATTCTTCTTTGATTCTATATTCATTATGAAGAATATTTGTAAGGTTTTCGATAATATCCTCGGTCTTATCAAGTTTTTCAATATCAGCTGAATCAAACTTTTTAGTCTGGTGCGGTAAAATAGCATTAATAGCTTCAGCGATTGCATTAAAATCCCAGTCTTCACGATTAACAGATGAAGTGTGAAAAAGTGTGATGTTTTTAGCTTCCTCGGACATTAATTTAATAACATCTTCTTTTAAATCGTTATTTTTAAGAATTTTTAGGCGTCTTGCATATATTATTTCTCGATGCTTGTTCATAACATCATCGTATTCAAGCAAATGCTTACGAATATCAAAGTTATTTCCTTCCACTCTTTTTTGAGCCGACTCAATTGAACGTGAAATTATCATATTCTCAATAGGCATATCTTCTGGCAAACCAAGTCTATCCATCATAGACTTAATTTTGTCCGAACCGAATAAACGCATTAGTTCGTCATCCATTGAAATATAAAAACGACTTGCACCTGGGTCACCTTGTCTTCCGGAACGACCTCTAAGCTGATTATCTATACGTCTGGAATCGTGTCTTTCTGTACCGATTATTGCAAGTCCACCAAGTTCTTTAACTCCTTCGCCAAGTTTAATATCCGTACCACGACCTGCCATATTTGTTGCAATAGTAACTGCATCTTTTTGACCGGCAAGAGCTACAATTTCAGCTTCACGCTCGTGCTGTTTTGCATTTAGCACTTCATGTTTAATACCACTCAGCTTAAGCATTTTGGAAAGCATTTCCGAAGTTTCAACAGAAATAGTACCAACTAAAACGGGCTGTCCTTTTTCGTTATATTCCTTAATTGCATTAACAACGGCTTGCCATTTACCACGGGTATTTTTAAATATCTGGTCGGATAGATCTTCGCGGGCTATGGGTCTGTTAGTTGGAATAACAATAGTTTCAAGACCGTAAATCTTATAAAATTCTTCTTCCTCGGTTTTCGCAGTACCTGTCATACCTGCAAGTTTTTCGTATAGACGGAAATAATTCTGAAAAGTAATTGTAGCCAGAGTTCGACTTTCGCGTTTTACTTCAACATTTTCTTTTGCCTCTATCGCTTGATGTAAACCATCGCTATAGCGTCTTCCCGGCATCAGACGTCCGGTAAATTCATCAACAATAACAATCTCGTCATCTTTAACTATGTAATCTGTATCTTTTTGAAAAATAGCATGAGCTTTTAATGCCTGTTCAATATGATGAACTTCCATAAATCCGGCATCCGTATATATATTATCAACACCAAGCATTTTCTCCATTCTTGCAATACCTTCCTCGGTTAAAGTTACAGCTCTTTGTTTCTCGTCTATAACATAATCTTCTTCATTTTTTAGCTGTCTTATTAATTGAGAATACTGATAATACTTTTGAGTGGATTCTTCTGCAGGTGCCGAAATAATGAGAGGAGTTCTTGCTTCATCAATTAAAATGGAATCCACCTCATCTACAATTGAGTAGTAATAATCTCTTTGTACGCGTAATTCCAGCGAACTTGCCATGTTATCCCTTAGATAATCAAAGCCGAATTCATTATTGGTTCCATATGTAATATCCGCGTTATATGCCTCTCTTCTTTCTTCCTGAGAAAGCCCATGTATAATTACACCAACGGAAAGACCAAGGTATTTATAAACAACGCTCATCCATTCAGCATCACGCTGAGCAAGATAATCATTTACAGTTACAAGATGTGCCCCTTTTTTTGCAAGAGCGTTCAAATACATAGGTAAAGTGGCGACCAAGGTTTTACCTTCACCCGTTTTCATTTCCGCAATTTTTCCTTCATGAAGCATTATGCCTGCGAGAAGCTGACAGTCATAAGGAATCATATTCCATTCTTTTTCGTCTTTTCCCAAAGTGAATTTGGTTCCATTTAAGCGCCTACACGCATTTTTTACAACAGCGAAGGCTTCAACAAGAAGGTCGTCAGTACTTCCCCCATCTTCTATTCGTTTTATAAATTCCGGTGTTTTAGCTTTTAATTCTTCGTCCGATAATGACTGATACTCCAACTCCTTTTCATTGATTTGTGCTACTATTGGTTCCTTCTTCTTTAGCTCTTTTTCATTATAATCTCCGAAGATAAGCTTCGATAATTTCTGTAACATTAATTTTTTTTATTTATATAGCGGAATAAAGATACTACAACTTTATAAAATTCCAAACAATAAATTAGAATCTTTAATTACAATATAAACATTAATACTAAATCGGAAGACTTTTCTTTCATTTTTTAATACTAAATTAATTTTCTTTATTAGCAAATAAATATCTTTACCACTTGTTGAATAAGCAAAAAAATTAATTAAGAACGAACAACCTTGTTTGACAAAATCCTACCTCTCTAGTAACATTTGTGGGCTAAAATCGGTTAATGCAAAATGCGAAATTTTAAATGCTAAAAAAAATATTATGTATTATCAAAATAGAGCACCAAGAAAGCGCACTCGCGATTACTTCATGCCATTTTTCATTATAATTATTATTATTGCGATAATATTTTTTGGATGGAGAACGCTTAATCAGGTTTTTATTGACGACAACAGAACAACTTTCAGTGAAAAAGTTTTCTTGAGTATTGAAAATGGTAGCGCAAAGGCGATGACAGTTGGTAATGGAGATTGGGATAATGCGCCTGATAATATCTACCTATATAAAGGTGAAAAATTAAAAACAGGTTCAGATGGAAGGGTGTCACTTACTTTTACAGACAAAAGCATTGTTCGTTTAGATAACAACACTCAAATTGATCTTGTTCAGCTTAGTAAAAAGAATGATGCAAATGTTATAGAGGTGTCACTTGTTAATGGTCAGATATGGTCTCAGATAGAAAGAATTTTTCATCCCGACTCAAGATTTACAATTTCAACTGATTTAATAGCTGTTGACACTAAAGGCGGTGATATAGCGGTTGAAGCTCCCGGTACTGTATATGTATTGGATGGAACTGCTCAGGTTAGTGTTAAATTTGAAGATGAAATTATAAAAACTATTAATGTAGGTGTAGGGCAACAGCTTGTAATTGATTCTGATACGATAGCCAGTATAAATGAGGGCACAGAACCTGACTTAATTTTTGCATTAAGTGAATCATTTAAAAGTTCAGAGTGGTATAGATGGAATACTAAGAAAGATGGTGCAATAAATGCATTTGAGGAGTCTGATAATGAGGATGCTGAAACAGATGAGACAGAAACTACAGATGAAGACAATGAAACAGAACAGGCAAGTACAGATGAAGAGACATCGATAAATCCAGATAGAATGGTTTCAATTACCAAGCCTTCCTCAAATAGTGCAACATCATCATCAGAAATTTCAATAGAAGGAGTTTACGATTCAGAAAAAGTTCAAGCTGTTTATATTGATGGCAAAAAGGCGAGCTTGCTTGAAAAAAATAAGTGGAAAATTAGTAAACTTACTTTAGTGACTGAAGGTGAGAACAAATTGAAAGTAGAAGCTGAAGATCTTTCAGGTGCAAAAGTTCAGCTCGACTCATTCATAATTACTTATGACAAAACTCCGCCTGCTGTTCCGGTTATTACAAATCCGGGAGCTAATGACGAAACGGTGACAATTGATGATGTTGAGCAGATGATTGAGGGTACTGTAAGCGGTGATACATACGTTGTTATAGTAAATGATTATCGATTAAGTAAATATGTACCGGGAAGCAAAGAATTTTCTTATTACGCAAAAACCGCTTACGGAAATCTAGAGGTAGGGGAAAATGAATACGAAGTTATTGCCGAAGATAAAGCCGGAAATAAAAGCGAAAGCGCAAAAATTATACTTGTTCTCGAACAAGATACAGTAGATGAAGCGGGGGGAGATGAAGAAGTAACAGAAGAAGATGATTCAAGTGTAACATCAGCAACAGAAACTCCTGTGCCAGTAGCTACTTCTACTGGTGGCGTAACAATAACCGAACCTAACGGAGGAGAGAGTTTTACAACATCTGAAACAGAATTTGATATAAAAGGTACTGTTCCTGCAGGAACTGAAACTGTTGAAGTTAATGATTATAAACTAAGCCTATACGAGGCAGGGGATTCAACATTCCGTTACTCTGCAAAGGCAAGTTTTAAAAATCTGACAATCGGTGAAAAGAATGAGTATGTAGTAAAAGCTTATGATGAAAGCGGTAAGGTACTTGGTAGTGCTTCTATTACAATTGATGTAGAAAGCGGTTCGGCTGCGGCACCAACAATTACTATGCCTTCTTCATCAGCTTCATACACAACATCACTAAACGAAGTTGTACTTGGTGGCGACGTTGGCAAATGGACTGACAAAGTTTATGTTAATGGAGAAAAACTTACTGACTATATTCCAGGCAGTGAACAGTGGAGAAAAACAGTTACTCTTAACCCGGGTGAAAATACATTCACTGTAAAAGGTGAAATGGACGGAGTACAGACTTCAAGTGTAAGTATTACAATAACTTATACTCAGTAATTTTTCTGATTGAATTAGCAAATATAAATTATATATTATTTGACGTATTGCAATTTATGTAATACCTTACTTTCTTATATAGTTAATTTATTCGTAATGTCAGAAAAGCTACCTCCAAATTTCAATTTAACAGAAATAAATGAGGAAATAATAAAGCAATTAAGTGGTTCGATTTGTTCAAGAAGATCTCTGGATTTTTTTGTTACTGAACATTTAAGCGCATTAAAAATACTTAAATTATCGCGAGCTAAGATTGCAGTTTGGATAAAAGAGAAAACCGTACGGTATATTGAGAAAATCACTGCACAAGTAGAAGGAAATTCTGAATTAGATGTGAATACCGCTATTGAAACTGAATTTGCTATAAGTATCTGTGGTAGAATTACCGATGGTAGAGAATTAATTAATCAAATCCTTTTGCCTAAAATAGCTAAAATGGCAGTTGAAAAAATTACAGATAATTTTAATGAATATGGCAATTGGGGAAGTGATTTTGAAAACGATATTGATGGTTCGCTTGCGACAGAATAGAAAATGCACATATTTAATTACCAAACAACAATAGAATGGGCAAAGAAGATAAGCCTGAAAGTGAAATAGATAAAGAAGAAGAATTAAGAATTCTAAAAGAATCTCTTGAATTTTCACAACAGGTAAATTTAACAGTAGCTGGAGTTATGGCTGAATTAGATTTTTTACTATCTGGAAAAGACGATGACACTACTATTCATTGATAACTAAAATCAATTAATATACATCGCTTTATTAGCGTTATGCCCATCTAATGTTTCGGCATAATGTACACCGCCATCACTATCGTGTAAGTAATACCAGTAGTTTGTTTTTTTAGGGTAAAGTGCAGCACGTATGCTGGATATACTAGGATTACAAATAGGAGTTGGCGGAAGGCCACGGTATTTACGGGTATTATATGGAGAATTTACTTGTAAATCTTGGTAGGTAAGACCTCCTTTTGTTCTGCCAAGTGCATATAAAACTGTAGCGTCAGCACCGAGTCCAATACCTGCATCGAATCTATTCCACAAAATACCGGCAACCGTTGCTCTTTCCGAAGAACTGCGTTCTTCACGTTCAACAATTGAGGCCATGATTATAATCTCTTCAAGGCTTTTTTCGGATTTACTAATTGCTTCCCAGTCTTCATCATCTAGTTTATTTTCAAATGTGCTAATCATACGGGATATTAAACCCTCGCTGGAAAAATTCGCTGATTCAACAAAGTATGTATCAGGATAAAGATAACCTTCCAAATAATCTTCAGGGATAAAATCGAAATCAAATTCACAAGTTTTAGTGCATTCAATAAATTCCTCAGCGGTTGTAAAATTTGCATCTTCCAAATACTGACCAATTTGAGCAATTGTCCAACCCTCTAGCAAGGTAATGGGAACTTCGGATGTTCCGCCTTTTACAAGAGCATCAATGATTTCAGGTAATTTGTAATTTTCCAATAATACTATCCTACCTGCTTTAATATCAGATGCTAAACCTTTTTGCTTTAGGTAAAGCTTGAATACATAACTGCTTTTTATTAATTCCTTATCGGCTAGCATTTGGGCAACACTATCTGCGGACTGACCTTTATCAATAGTAATAACAATTCTATCTTCACTTATAGGATTTTTTGAATATGAAATCGCCCCAGAATAATAACTGTATCCGAAAAAAATGAATGCAATAACTATGACTACCAGAAGGTACAAAAATTTTCTCATATATAATGGTTTGTAGTAACGCGAGATCTCGCGTTACTACAGTACTGATTAAAAATTATTGACCTCCTCCGAACATCCCTCCAAATCCACCCATTATATCCTTCATTTTTTCAGCTCCAATAGTCTGTGATTTTTTTACTGCTTTATTAGCCGCCTCAACAAATCCCTTCTCGATTCTTTTTGAATCGCCAAGAATTGCGTCTGCGATTTTGCATTCAATAAATTGCTGCTCACCATCGCAAATAACAGTGACCCCATCACTTTCGGCTTCAACGTGAATGTTTTTTAATTCCTTTTTAATTTGTTTAGCCTGTTTTTGTAGCTTGTACATATCTTTGGCCTGATCCATAAAACCCATAGTTTTTAATGTTAATTTGTAAGTTCTTAAGCATTTTAACATAACATGAAATCCAATAAAAGAATTAAGAACTAAAGACTAAAGAATAAGAAGTAAAGATTGAGAATAGACTTAGTTCATTGTTATCATTTCGCATTACTATAAAAAAGTTTGCTTTTATCGGACAATTACTATATAAATAATTAGCTTAATTAATAAACCTAAAAGGAGCAATCAATGATTTACGCCATAAAAAAGCAAAATGAGTCCAATGAACGTCTTATTAGTCGTTTTAAAAAAGTTGTACAGCGCAGTCGGGTTTTAATGAATGCTAAACAGCATCGTTATCACGAACAACCAAAAAGAAAGCGATATACCAGACTTGCCGCAGTAAAACGCGATTTTTATCGTTCGAAACGTGCAAAAGAACAATTCTATAGCTCCTAATTCTGATTAACGATTAACGATTTACGATTAAGTTCGTAAATCGCATAACGTAAATCATAAATCGAATTTTATGAAAACACCGATCGTTACGATCGTGGGTAGACCAAATGTAGGTAAGTCAACACTTTTTAATAAGATCGCCGGATCCCGTATTGCTATAACTGCAGAAGAATCAGGAACAACTCGTGACAGGATTTTTTACAAAGTCGAACATCCTACACTTGATTTTTTCATGGTTGATACCGGAGGGCTTGAATTTGGAAAAGGGGATACCAACATAGAAGATAACATGCAAATTCAAGCGAGAGTAGCAATTGAAGAAGCAGATTTGATTGTATTTGTAATGGATAGTAAAACGGGACTTGTAGGAGAGGACTATAAAGCAGCTGACTTATTACGAACAAAAGCTGGGAAGAAGCCAGTCTTTTTAGTTGCTAACAAGTGCGATAACATTCTTGAACAAACGGAACTGGCAGAATTATATAGTTTGGGTCTCGGTGAGCCAATACAAGTGTCCGCAATGCACAGAACGGGCATTGATATGCTGCTTGGTCAAATTGTAGAACAATTAAAATTTCAGCACTTCCTTACTAAAAACGACCCGGAATATGAACATGAGTTAAAACTGGAACAATCTCATAGAAATATAGCAATGGTAGGGAAGCCAAATGTTGGCAAAACTTCTCTAATCAATGCTCTTTTAAATAAAGAGAAGCTAATAGTATCGGATGTACCGGGAACAACACGCGATAGTACCGATTCACTGGTTCTTCATAAAGGGAAGAAATATAATTTTATAGATACGGCTGGATTAAAAAGACCGGGAAGAACCCAATTAGGAATTGAAAAATTTAGCGCCTTAAGGTCAATGGCTTCTATAGAAAGGTGTGATATAGCTCTTTTAGTTCTAGATTCAAGCCAACCAATAAGTCATCAAGATCAACAGATTTCCAGTTATATACAGAAATCAGGTAAAGGGTTGATAATTTTGGCAAACAAATGGGATATTCCCCAGAGTGAAGCAAAGAAAAAGAGCGAAACAGATGATGAAGATGGAAAGAATAAGGATGCTGAACTTAAGGGGCAAGCAGAGAAGGACCTGAGGAACTTATATATTGGAAAACTGATGAATAAATTCCCATTCCTTTCATGGTCACCAGTTATTTTCACATCTGCGGTAACAAAAAAGAATCTTCATCATATATTTGCTCAAATTGAATTGATTATTGCTGAACGCAGAAAAAGAATATCCACAGCAAAGTTAAATTCATTTGTTGAGCAGTTAATTCTAGATCATGGTCCAACAGGTAGAACTAATGTAAAACCTAAACTGTATTACATAACTCAGGCAGAAGTAAATCCACCTCGATTTATTGCCTTTGTTAACAAAAAGAACGCATTCCATTTTTCATATAAAAGGTATCTTGAAAATAGAATTAGGGAGAAGTTTCATTTCTCTGGCACACCTATAATATTGGAGTACAAAGAAAAACCACCTAGATAATATCAGGCTGATTCGGCGCTAAGCTCAGAATTTGAAGATGGAAGGAAGTCGAATTCCCTTACGCTCATTTTGGCATCATTTCTGTCACAGAATTTTCTTATTACAGTATCAACAAATTTTCTACGTCTTGCATTAACGAAGAAAACCAATCTCTCATTTCGGCTATCATTTTCATTGATTTGTCCAGCTCCTGCAAGTGCAAGCGTTCTTGCAGCAGTTAACATTTGTTCATTACCGTTTATTTCTACTTGGAATACAACCAATGGTGAAGGTGTTTTTAAGCTCATTGGATATAAATTAAATGTCTATATTAGAAATTAATAGGCTAAGCTTTTAATATATGCATCCAATTGTTCCTTTCCAGGCCATTGGACCATTTTTCCATTTATAAATAAAGTGGGTGTCCCTGGAATGCCCATCTGACTGCCCTTTCTTTGGTGAGAGGTAATCTTTGACTTCATTTCGTGATTTTCCAAACATTGTTTAAACTCTGATTCATTTAGTTTAAAAGTTGATGCAAGAGAATCAAAAATTTCGTCACTTAAATTCTGTTGATTTCTGAAAAGTGCGCCAAGGTATTCCCAGCCTTTTCCTTGGTTTTCTGCACACTCAACTGCTTCAGCACCAATAAAAGCATAATCGTGATACGAAAGAGGAAAATGATAATATTCAAGTCTTACTATGTCCGAGTTAGCTCTGGCTATTTGTTCCACCTGAGGACTAATTACACCACAGGCAGGACATTCAATATCAGAAAATTCCTCAATTAAAACAGGTGCGTCATCCTTACCCATTGTTAAAGGAGATAGGTCAGAAGAATTACTACAGCCATTCATCAAAAAAATTGTGGCAATTAGCAGTATCAAGGAATTTGTTTTCATTTTTATTTCATGGTTAGGAGGTATTATTATTTTACTATACTAATATTTAATTGCAAATTGTTTAAAATGTTGAAAGATTTTTTGGCGAAAAAAAATCAAATTTCTAATTTCAAGTTTCAAAGTCATCTGATATAATAATCACTCAAAACGCGATATTAATTAGTGATTTTTAATTCTTAATTTCCTGAAATAGATGTCTCTTTACCTTAAATACAGACCGATAAACTTTAATAACCTTGTTGGGCAGGATCACGCTGTAACCACTCTTAGGAATGCCTTAAAACACAAATCACTTACTCATGCTTATATTTTTT
Source organism: Candidatus Peregrinibacteria bacterium (assembly GCA_016932505.1). GTDB lineage: Bacteria > Patescibacteriota > Gracilibacteria > UM-FILTER-43-11 > UM-FILTER-43-11 > JAFGCT01. The sequence continues at coordinate 71,038 of JAFGCT010000035.1, read as the reverse complement.
CAGGACCAAGAGGAACCGGTAAAACATCACTAGCCCGTATTGTTGCAAAAGCATTGAACTGCTTAAATCCTATAGATGAATCAGAGCCGTGTAATGAATGTGCTATTTGCGATAGTATAAATAAAGGCCGTCTTGTTGATATGATTGAAATTGATGCAGCAAGTAATAGAGGTATAGATGAGATACGAGAACTTAGAGATAAAATAGTATTTGCACCTTCTCAGGCAAAAACTAAAGTTTATATAATAGATGAAGTGCATATGATGACAAAAGATGCATTTAATGCGCTTTTGAAAACATTAGAGGAGCCACCATCTCACGCCTACTTTATACTAGCAACTACTGAAGTACATAAAATCCCAGAAACGATTATTTCAAGATGTCAGCAATTTAATTTTAAGCGAATAACTCAAAGTGACATTGTTAAAAGGCTTCAATATATCGCCGAGCAGGAAAATGTTACAGCGGATGATGAATCACTTAATCTAATCGCTAAAATCTCAAATGGAGGATTAAGAGATGCGATAGGACTCTTCGAGCAAATGATTATTGACGGTTCAATAGCATTTGATAAAGTAGCTGAGAATCTTGGTTTAGGAGGAACAATACATGTAGAAAAATTCTTTCAAAACTTACTACAAAGAAAACCGCTAAAGGCGATAGAAATTTTAAATCAAATAAATGCACAGGGAAAAAGCCTTGAACAATTTATTTCTGATGTCATTTCCTATCTAAGAGAACAAATGCTTATTAATTTAAGCGACAGTAATGAAATTAAAATTATTATAGGATTTATTGAGATATTTTCAGATGCTAAAATGAAAATCTCTCAATCAATTATTCCACAACTGCCACTTGAAATAGGAGTAATTAAAGCATGTAATTTTGGAACGGAAGAAGTAATTGAATTATCAGAGGAAAAAACAGAAAAACCTAAAATTACAAAGGAGGTAAAAAAAGAAGAGATAGCTGAAAAAGTACAAATAGCTCAAGATAAATTAGAAAATGCATTAAGCGAAAGTAAATCTTTTCCGGATGTTAGCTTAGATGAAGTCAAGAATAACTGGCAAAGGATTGTCGATAATATTGAAACGCCATTTGTTCGTATGTCATTTTTGGATGGTGAGCCGGTTAAATATGAAGATGGGGTGCTTCATTTAAACTTTAAATCAAGCACATACATGGATAAAATTGCAAATACTTCTAATCAAGCAGTTGTTCAAAAGGCTTTTGAGACAGTGCTCGGAAGTAAAATAGGCTTAAAATTGGAAGTTAAAAAAGTATCACTAAATACAGTCGATACAAAAGTTGAAGACAATAAAGACTCAAGTGTAATAGAGATGGCTCAGGAGGTTTTTGGTGGTAAAAATAATTAGAAATAATTAATTTCAAAATAATGTCTGACAAAAAAGAAATCAGATCAAAGTTACTTGAGATTAGAAGGTCTTTGCCTATTGTTCAGCGAAATCAAAAGAGCAAAGTAATCTGCGATAAATTGGAAGAATTGGCTGTTTTTCAGAATTCAGACCATATTCTTTTTTATTATTCATTTGATACCGAGGTCGACACAATACCGATTATAAATAAATACGTTAAAGAAAAACGAATATATTTACCAAGATTAATTAGTGAAAATCAGTTTGTTGCACTTCCATTTCATAATTTTGATACATTAAAACAAAGTTCATTTCAAATTCCTGAACCAATTAAAAAAGAAGATGAAGAAAGCTACGAGAGTAGACTGGATTTAATTATTGTTCCAGGTGTTGGTTTTGATAAAAATGGAAATAGAATTGGTATGGGAAAGGGCTATTATGATCGCTATTTAGCCAAATTACCACATACTCCAAAAGTAGCCTTGGCATTTGAAAATCAGGTGCTTGAATCAATTCCCAAAGAGAAGTATGATGAATCTGTAAATATTATCATCACAGAAGAAAATATTTACAATTGTGATTTGTGATTTGATAATTTCGATTCACAAATCTCAAATCACAAATATAATTTAACCCTCCAAAAATATGTATGAAACTATTAAAGGACAAGATCCTAGTATTTATGAGTCAATGATTAAGGAAGCTCAGCGTCAGTCTGAGGGAATTGAACTTATCCCATCCGAAAACTATGTATCTCAAGCTGTACTTGAGGCAAATGGTTCAATATTAACAAATAAATATTCGGAGGGGTATCCAGGTAAAAGATATTACGGAGGTCAGGAAAATGTTGATGTGATAGAAAATCTGGCGATTGATAGAGCTAAAGAATTGTTTGGTGCAGAGCATGTAAATGTACAGCCTTATTCTGGTTCGCCTGCAAATACTGCTGTTTATTTTGCTCTTCTTGAATTTGGAGATACTATAATGGGTCTGAAGCTTGACCATGGAGGTCATATAACTCACGGTCTACCTATAGCTTATTCTGGTAAAGCCTATAATTTTGTACAATACGGAGTAAATCCACAGACAGGTAGATTGGATATGGACGAAGTAAGAAAGTTAGCATTGGAAAATAAACCAAAGATGATAGTGGCTGGTTACACAGCTTATCCAAGAGATATTGATTGGAAAGCATTCAGAGAAATTGCTGATGAGGTTGGAGCAATAGCATTTGCAGATATTTCTCATACAGCCGGATTAATTGCGGGTAAAGCACTTGAATCTCCGGTTCCGTTTTTTGATGTTGTAATGACTACAACTCACAAAACAATGAGGGGTCCAAGAGGGGCAATAATTATGTGTAAAGAGAAATATGCAAAAGATATTGATAGAGCTGTATTTCCAGGTCTTCAGGGTGGTCCACATGAGAACGCGATTGCAGGTAAAGCTATTGCATTCGGCGAAGCATTAAAACCGGAATTTAAAGAATATGCTATGCAGGTAAGAAAAAATGCTGAATATCTGGCAAATGAATTAATGAAACGTGATTTTAAATTGATTTCAGATGGTACTGATACTCATTTAATCCTTGCTGATCTTACCAATAAGAATGTTCCGGGAAAAATTGCACAAATTGCATTAGATAGAGTCGGAATCACACTTAATAAAAATACAATTCCAGACGATCCTCGTTCGCCATTCGATCCATCTGGAATAAGGCTTGGTACTCCTGCTATTACAACAAGAGGAATGAAAGAACCGGAAATGGAAAAGGTAGCGGATTGGATAGATAGAGTAATAAGTAATGTTGAGAATGAATCAGCTTTAGCGGAAATTAAAAATGAAGTAAAAGAAATGTGCTTGAAGTTTCCAGTTCCAGGAATTAAACTATAAATCCATTAAAATAGGAATAAGCCATAAGCCTTAAGGATTCAGATGAATTCCCGCCTTGTCCTTACTCCTTTGTCCTTATATCTTATAATATTAGTCATGAAAAAATTATTTGCCTCTGTTCTACTTTCAGTTTTATTGATTTCGAACTACGGAAATGCATATGCGTACGATGATATTCCAAATGATTCGGAATATTTTTATGCAATAGAATATCTGAGAAGAAATGACGTATTTCAGGATACAAAGAATTTTAATCCGGATATCATTATCTCAAAAGCAGAATTTATAAAATATCTGGTACTTTTAAATAGTCCTAAGTATTCTCCTGTAGAAAATGTAAAATTACCTTATGAAGATACATCGGACAATGGATGGTATGCGCCTTATTTTGCTGAAGCGATAAAACTTGGGATTATTTCCGATAGAGAATTGAAGATGGAACCTTATAAAAAGCTAACACTAATAGACGCACTTCAGCTGGTCTTTCAATCTCAGAGTATTCCAATTCCAAAAGTATATAAAGGTGATATACCTTATCTGGATGCAAAAAGGAATGAAACCTTCGCGCCTCTTATTATGCGTGCACTTAGCTTTGGATTAATCGAGCCTCAAAAGACGGATTATGTAGGAATGTATAGAAGGGTAACCAGAGCTGAAGCAGCTAGGATTATTTATAAAATGGATTTAGTAAATCTAACACCGGCAAGTAAGCCAGAAGCGGAATCCTTCGATTTATATTTGCAGAAAATAATAAGTTCATGGGAAATAATTAATTCAGGGTATATAAACCGTGACGATATAAGCCAGTCAGAACTATCTGATGCGGCAATTAGCGCAATGGTAGATGTATTAAATGATCCATATTCAGCCTATCTTGATCCTGCACAGAATTCTGCATTTTCAGATGATTTAGATGGGGAAATTGAAGGAATTGGTGCCTTTATTGGTATAAATGAGAATAATCAAATTGCAATTATTGCTCCAATAAAAAATAGTCCTGCCGAAATTGCCGGTATATTGCCTGGTGATATAATTACAAAGGTGGATGGAGTTGATTTGACTGACAAGACGCTTTATGAAGCGGTTAATCTAATTAAGGGGCCAAGAGGAAGCACTGTAAAACTTACTATAAAAAGAAATGGTGGCAATAAAGTGGTCGAAGTTGTTCGTGATGTTATTACGATTGATTCAATGGATTACGAAACAATTAGTAATAACCAAATAATGTACGTTGACCTTGACCAATTTAATCAAAACGCACCAAGTGAATTCGGTGATATTGTAGATATAATTCAGAATAGCAGAGAGATTAAAGGGTTAATTATAGATGTGCGCGATAATCCGGGTGGACTTCTTGATTCAGCAATAGGGATTCTAAATTACTTGCTTAAGCCGGGTGCAGAATCTGTCACAATACAATACAATTACTTTAAATACGCTCAATTCAGTACAGGCAAAGGAGAGCTTTCAGATTTTCCTATTGTAATACTTGTTAATGAAAATAGCGCGTCAGCTTCAGAAATATTAGCAGGTGCATTACAAGACTTTGGTCTTGCAAAAGTTATTGGTGTAAGAAGTTTTGGAAAGGGTTCAGTGCAGGAGGTTAATTACTTTATAGATAACTCAAGCCTAAAGCTTACAGTGGCAAAATGGCTAACACCTTTAAAGCAGGACATTGAAGAAAACGGCATAGTTCCTGATATTAAAGTAGTGGATGTAGCAAGTACTAAAACTGATGAGCAATTAGAGCGTGCAATTGTCGAATTAAAAAAGATGTTTTGAAAACCATAAAATTTTCAAATTCTCACACAATGATTCTCGCATCGCAAAGTCCACAGCGTAAAAAAATACTTAAAGATTTAGGTATTAAGTTTAAAGCTATTCCTGCTCATATAGACGAGCATCATTGTGGTTTTAAAGCACCTCACGCGATAGTAAAATCGATAGCTCAAAGAAAAGCCCTGGCAATTAGTAATAAATATACAAACGATTGGATAATTGGGTGTGATACAATTGTTGTTTTATCAAATGGCGAAATATCGGTAAAACCAAAAAACAGAGAAGATGCGAAAAAGACAATTAAATTGTATAGAAATTCATACTGCGATGTTTATTCTGGTCTTGCAGTAATTAATAAGTCTAAAAAGAAGAAGTATGTAGGATATGAGAAAACAAGACTTGTTTTTTCTGATTTTACAGATACCCAAATAGAAAAATATCTTGATTCTGGTGAATGGAAAGATAGATCAGGCTCAATGACAATTGAAGGTGGAGGTGGCAAATGGATAAAAAAAGTGGAAGGTTGTTACTGGAATGTCGTTGGATTGCCAATTGATCTTCTTAAAAAAATAATTAAAGAAGCAAAAATAGAAATTTAAAATTGTAAATTTAAATTCTATCTGATAAATTTATATAGCACTATAACCAATATGCAAATGCCAATTTCAATAAAAAATGCCGATGAAGCAGTAAATGTACTCGGTCAGGTTATTTATATTGCCGGAACCCAATGGGGAGACGAAGGCAAAGGAAAACTTGTAGACATTCTCTCACAAAAATACGATGTAATTGCTCGTGCAGCAGGTGGAGCTAACGCTGGTCATACAATTGTAGTAAATAAGGGGGGAGAGTCACAAAAGTTCATATTTCACCTTTTGCCATCCGGAGTACTACATGAAGACAAAGTATGTGTAATTGGTAATGGGCTTGTTGTTCATATTCCTACAATGCTTGATGAAATCCATGAATTAAAAGAGCAGGGGATTGATGTCACCAATAGATTTTTCATAAGTGATAGAGCTCATATTATATTTAATTACCATTGCGAAATAGACAGAATTCAGGAGGAAAGAAAAGGGGATAATAAGGTAGGTACAACATTAAGGGGGATAGGGCCTGCATATACTGATAAGATTTCGAGAAAAGGTATAAGATTCGGCGACCTTAAAAACTTCGATACGTTTGCATCTAAGTTAAGAAAAAACGCAGAATTTTATATGAAAGAATATGGATTTGATTTTGATATTGAAGAAGAAATAAATATTCACAAAGATGCACTTGAGTTGATTGATTCGATGATTATAAACACTACTGAATATTTAGATAATATTTACAAAGAAGGTAAAAACATTCTTACAGAAGGAGCTCAGGGTACTCACCTTGATATTGATCACGGAACATATCCATTTGTTACTTCTTCCAGTACAACTAGTGGCGGAGTTGCTACGGGCCTTGGAATTGCACCAAACAGACTTAATACAGTAATCGGAATTGCAAAGGCTTATACAACTCGTGTAGGAGCAGGTCCATTTCCAACAGAATTAACAGATGAACTTGGCGCCCATATACAACAGAAAGGAAGAGAGTACGGAGCTACAACAGGAAGGCCAAGAAGGTGTGGATGGTTTGACAGTACAGTGGTTAAAAATGCAATTGTATTAAGTGGCATAACAAGTATTAATCTAACAAAATTAGATGTCCTTACAGGTATGGATAGCATTAAGATTGGAGTGGAATACAAACTTGATGGAAAAACAATAAACTTCATACCTTCAAGCCTTGAAGATTTCGAGAAAGTTGAAGTGTTATATGAAGAAATGCCTGGTTGGAAGGAGGATATAAGTAAGGCAAAAACCTTCGATGAGCTTCCTGAAAATGCAAAAAAATACGTTAATAAGTTGGAGGAATTACTAGGGGTTCCGATTAATTTTATCGGCGTAGGAGTTCATAGGAATGAAATGATTTATAAATAAACTACGTTATGCTTTATGCGACGTGCGTTGTGCGAAAATGCAATCGCAATACGCATAACGCAATACGCAAATAGCATATGTTTGAAGTCGAAGCCAAAGTGGCTATTAGCAAAGGGGATTTTTGTAAGTTACAAAAAAAGCTTAAAAATATTGCAGTATTTAAAGGTATATATGAAAAAAAGGATACATATTACAATAACTCCAAGGGGGCATTTATAAGAGTAAGAGATGAAAATGGCGATATTATATTTGGACTAAAGGATAAAGGCTTGCATGGAGGCATCGAAGCAAATACAGAAATAGAGTGGGGGATTAAAGATGCAAAAAAATGGAATAAGATATTAAATAATATTGATATTAAGCCCTTTATACGAAAAAATAAAAAAACTGAAGCATATATTTTGGATAATTTTATCATTGAACTTAATTTTGTTTCTAAGCTCGGATATTTTATAGAAATTGAAAGAGTCGTTAAAAGCAAAAAAGAAATACTCAAAGCCAAGAAAGAACTTATTGATATGTTTAAAAAATTAGGATACAGTCATAAGGATTTCGAGAAGAAATATTATCTTGATATGCTTCTAAATAAATAATTTTTAATTTTAATTTTCAATTTTCAATATATTTAAAAGAAAGCAGAGGGAAAAGGCGGTACTTGCATTGGATATAGGTACAGAAATTGTGAAAGCAATTATTTTTACAATTGAAGAAAAACTAAGTGCAGGTGGCGAAATTATTGGTAAACGAGCCATAATACGTGGTGTTGGCGGAGTTAAACAACGTCAAGGAGATATAAAAAATGGAGCAGTAACGGACATAGCAAGCGTGGTCAATAACTGCAAGGAGTCCATTCGTATCGCAACTAACGAAGCTGGTATTCGTGCATCTCAGATGGTTATGGGAATTGCAGGTGAATTTGTAAAAGGTTCAACATCAACAATTAAATATAAAAGAGAAGAGCACGATGCAAAAATTAATTTATCTGAGCTAAGGAATATTGTGCATAAACTTGAATGGAGAGCATTTGACGAAGTACGCAAACAAATGAGTGAAGAAACAGGATACCCGGAAATAGATGTAAAATTGGTAAGTAGCTCAATTGTAGAAGTAAGAATAGATGGTTATAAGGTAACCAATCCACTTGGTTTTCAGGGTAGGGAAGTGCAGATGTCAATTTTTAACTCTTTTGCTCCGCATGTTCACTTTACTGCATTACAAAATATAGCAGATGAACTTGAACTTGAGCTCCTAAGTATTATCTCAGAGCCATACGCTCTTTCCAGATGTCTTGACTCAGAACATAACGGAAGCATGTCTGCAATATATATAGATGTTGGCGGAGGTACAACAGATATAGCGATGGTAGCGGATGGCTCAGTAATTGGAACAAAAATGTTTGCAATAGGAGGAAGAACATTTACTAAAAGGATAGCAGTTGAGTTGAATATTTCATTTGATGAAGCTGAAAAGTTAAAAATAGCTTATACAGATGATAAACTTGAGCAAAAATCAAAGAAAATCATCAGTGATATAATAAATAATGACATTGATATATGGCTTGAAGGAGTAATGCTTGCTCTTTCTGAATTCAAATCAATGGATGTACTTCCATCCAAAATACTTTTATGTGGCGGAGGTACTAATCTTCCTGAAATCAAGGAAGCAATAAATAACACAAAATGGTATAAAAAACTTCATTTTGCAAATACCCCTCAGGCAACATTTATGCATCCTAACGATTTAAATAATATTATTGATGAAACCAAGAAAATAAAAGATCAGCAGGATATAATTCCATTATCACTTGTAAATCTAGGTATAGAACTAGCAGGGGAGGAGACCGTTATACAAAAGGCACTTAGAAAAGTAATTGGAATTATGAAGGTATAATTTCTGGATTATCTTCAGCACGTATTTCATTAATTATTTGGAAACGGCTATTTGGATCAAAACCAAAAAGCCTAGCATTCATACCATCCAACCTAAAGGTTTCACCAGGTTTAATATACTTATAACCTTCCGCAGAATCCATTATTTGAGCTTTATTACCTTCGAAAGCATTACAATGTGGAAGTAGACTTGTATATAAAACTCGCTTACTACCAGATTTTATAAAATCAGCCAGCATAGTATAATTAAATTGTAGCTCAGGAATATTACTTAAATATACTATGTCATTAGGCTCTTTTTCTTTTGATTGGTCTAGTATATCAGCTATTTTAAAGTTTACATCAGTAGTGCGAACTTTAGTTTGAAGTAATTCATAAGCTTCATTATCATCAATAACATCTTTCATAAATTCAAAATATTGACCATCTCGCGACTCTCTTCTCTTTGCAATTAAACCACCATTGAAAAGCAAGTTATTTTCAGGAGCGATAAGTGTGTCAAAATATACTTTAGCCTGAGGAGAAAGAAGGTATGAGATTACTTGGTATATATCTTTATTAAATAATCCATCTTGTGACGAAAATAGCGCTCGATAATTAATAAAATCAAGATTACGAAGGGCTATAAGCTTTAATTCATTGTAAAAAATACCATGTGAGGATATATCAATAATATTTACCTTACTTGCGCCATTATTCATAAAAACCTGAGCAAATTCTCCACTACCTGCTATTGATAAAACAGATTGACCGCGAATATCTCCAATCTCATTGTTTAATATATTAACGGGGTCTGAGCTATTGTAATAGAGGACATCTGTAAAAGAAATTAACTGACAACCAGAATCAAGAGCATGGCAGAGATTTTTTCTTGTTTCAGATAATCTAAATTTAACAGAATCTATTGTTAGACCTATTTCTTCAAAGTTATTATGGATAGGGGGATTATTAATCATTTGATTTAATCCCGTACAATGTATCTTGTGCGGGATTTATTTAAATAACTATTTAATAGCCTATATTAGCTTATTTCCTCAGCTTTGATTATTAAGCGTCTTAATGCTGTACCAACTGGTGTACATGTCATTAATGTTGCTATCTTTTTATCCTTCGGTTGTTCTAATACCTCAACATTATCAGGCATTACCTCTAATTTCTCGTATATTCTATATTTATGTCTTACCTGGTTATAATAGACGATAAATTCATCATTGGGCTCTAGTTGTCCTAAAAGAGCAAAAACGTCCTTAAATTGGCCTGGATCCCATGGATAGTAAGAACTATGTCCTGTCATGAATACATTGCCGTATTGGCCGGGTTTTGCTGTACCGGGATAATGAACAACACCTTCACGTAATCCATCCTGAATCTGTTTTTCTAAATCGACCCAATTTTCACCCTCAATATGCTCAGTTGACATATCAACCAAAGGAACACTTTTTCCTAATTTTGGTATAATTATTCTGTTATCCGTTGGAGCTATTGGAAAATCAATCCATGTAAACTTTTTTCTGACCTCTTTTTTATCAGGAAGTACGGGAAGAAGTCCTGAGCCATTGTTTTCAATTGTTTCTGTACCAGTAGCAACTTTTAATACTTGTTCCGCTTGTGCTTGAGCTTCGGGGTTAAAAGCGCTTATTAGTATATTCTTGTAGGCTGTAAAGTTTATTGCTAAAAATGAAATAGCAAAAATCATACCGGTTACAACGGTAAATCTTATAAATTGCCAAATCCTATCACCTACTGTGATTTTTTGAAATTCGGCTCCCCTGTTATTTTCGTACGTAATTTCCATTTATTCCTTATATTATAGCAAATTTTGAGGAAAAACTCAATACATAAGCTAAGCAAATACTAACATTATTTGCGTGTTTTGTCAAATACAAATTCACACTAAAATTGAGTCATTACATTACACATAATAATGGAATTATTCAACATCAATTCTTGGAAAAAGAATCTCCTGCTCCCCTAGCTTAAGCCATCCAGTCTTTACCCCCCAACCGTTTTCATTTTTAGCATCAATATCTTCAGACAAGCCTATTTGCCTTCGAATTTTTACCGCTGATTCAGGAATAAATGGATACAGCATAATACTGATATGCCTTAGTACCTCTAATAAATTACACAATATTGCCCTCCCCTTCTCTGAATTCTCTTTTATTAAAGCCCAAGGTTTCTCATCTTCAATCATTTTATTGGCAAAATCTACCAACCTAAATACATGAAAAATGGCTTCGTGTAAGTTATATCCTTCCATATCATCAATATATTTCTTCCAAGTTTCATCTGTTTTCTCTTTATAAATATCGGAATACAAATTAAATTTAAAATCACTGATATTATTCTTACTTATAAGTGTATATACACGGTTTAAAAGGTTTCCTAGATTATTGGCGAGATCGGAATTATATCTTTCCTTAAATAATTTATCGTTAAAATCTCCATCACGTCCTACTGGTATTTCACGTAATAAATAGTATCTGAGTGCATCAGTGCCGTATTTATTGGCTACCTCAACAGGGTTTACAACGTTACCAAGTGTTTTACTCATTTTCTCACCATTGTGAGTAATAAATCCGTGAATTAGTATTGATTTAGGCAGCTCAATACCGGCAGAAAGAAGCATGCCAATCCAATAACCAGCGTGGAAACGGACAATATCTTTTCCTATTACATGCATATCTGCAGGCCAATATTTATTAAATGTATCGGAATCAGTTGCATATCCAATGCCGGATATATAATTAGTTAAAGCGTCACACCATACATACATAACCTGACTTGGGTCATCTGGAACATCCACCCCCCACGGAAGTATGTTACGAGGACGGGAAAAGCTGATATCCGTTAAGCCTTCTTTCGCTAAATTTAGGAATTCAGCTTCTCTGAACTCAGGTAGGATCCTCAGTTTTTTAGATTCAATTAGTTCAACGATTTGTTCACTATACTTTGAAAGTCTAAAAAAGTAGTTTTCCTCCTTTAGTAAAACAGGTTCAGTTTTATGGGTAGGACACTTTCCATCCAAAAGTTCGCTTTCTTTCATAAACATTTCACAACCTTCGCAGTACTTTCCTTCATATTCCTTTTTAAAAATATCACCATTTTCAGCTAATTTCCTCCATAATTTTTGGCAAGCAGGCCAATGTCTTTCTTTGTCAGAAGTCTGAATAAAATCATCATTAGATAAATTCAGAATAGATTTCAATTCTTTAAAGTTTTGAGAGTATTTATCAACAAGTTCCTGAGTACCTATATTCTCCTTTTTTGCAGTGTTATATATCTTTACTCCATGCTCGTCTGTACCAGTTAAAAAAAAGGTGTCAAAGCCCATTAATCGTTTATATCTTGCAATAGTATCAGTTTCAACAAATTCCATCGCATGACCAAGGTGAGGAGGTGCGTTTACGTAAGCAATGGCAGTAGTGAGGTAAAACTTATTTTTATTTAGCATCGTTGAATTACATTATAACGTGATAATTATATACTAAAAAAACTAAACTCTAAATCCTAAATACTAAACAATATCTAATATCTAAATCCTAAATACTAAACAATATCTAATATCTATATCTTTACTCCACAAGCAAATTTAGAATTTAGAGAATTGTGATTTGGTATTTGTTTAGAATTTAGATATTAGAATTTAGTATTTGATTACGTAGTAGCGCGGAATATCAAATCAATTACATTTGTTACAACTGCATAAGCAAGTATTACTGCGAATAGTCCAATTGCTGCAAACTTTATAGTCTTTTTAGCACCCTCCATAGCTTCTTGATTACCAAGTGAACTGATGTATCTGATTCCACCAACAATTAACATTAAAACAGCAACACTACCTGAAGCATATAGTATAAGATCGGTAGCAAAACCAAGTATATCGTTTATTTTTGTCTCCGGAGTTGCATCTCCAAGCCTCCCTGCAGGTAAATTTTCAGGCCTATACACCTCATGCTCAAAATCAGTTACACTTATACCAAAAGCATCTGCAACCCAAAACGGCATAAGAATTATTGAACCTAAGATGATGCTAAATATTTTCTTCATAATTGTTCGCTATCTCGTTATTAAATAAATCTGAAGAAATCAATATCTGTAACAGCCTTAACAATAGCAAATGCTAAAGTAACTGCTGCAAAGCCGACTAATGTATAGTAAATCATATGTTTTGCTTTCGTAATTTTCTCATCGTTATCAAAAGAGGTAATAAACATAAAACCGGAAACTACAAATGCAACTAATATTGCAAGCCAGGCAAAACGGAATAATTGGCGGATTAACTGAGGTAAGAAGTCTTCGATAATATCACCCTCGGGAACAGCACCAGGCTTAGGAGGATTTATTATCATTCTATTCGTCATATTGAGTTCGCTAATTGCTTTATCTTGTGCATCCTGAAAGGCATTATCAGGCAATATTTGAGGTAGAACTCCTTCTGGACCATCTACAACTATTAAATGATTTTTTGGTTCGATGTCGCTAAAATCATCGGCTGCATCTTTAGCCTTTTTCATTTGGGATGTTAATGGATCCTTTTTAGGGTCATTACTATTAATATTTCGGATTCTTTCCTCTAATCCATCAACAGTATCTACAACTTCCGCCTGACTTGCCTCCATACTGGAAATAACTGAATCTATTTGATCGTCGATTTGATCTGGATAATATTCGTAACCACCAGGATGAGCATCAATATAAGCATCCTTTGCTTGTGATTTATTTAAAGCATAAGTGGATGGAATAGCTAGAGTAAGGAACAAACCAATTACAGTTAATGATTTAATGATTTTGTGAAACATAATGTGGTAGATTACGAAAGTCTTATACTTGTAACAATGGACACTATTCCATAAGCAGTAAGTGCAATGACTAGACCAATAACAGCATACGTAAGTGTTTTTCGAGCAGTTTCTTGTTTTTCAGTATCGCCATAAGCTGTCATATATTGATAACCACCAATAATAATAACAATTACAGCAAGTCCGATAGCTATTTTAAGAGCATAATCGATTACAAAAGGAATTAGTTTGGAAAAGATAAAACTACTTTTAACCTCATCAGCCTGAAGCCCGCCACCTGGCAAAATGTCTCTTCCTACAGGAGGTGAGAGCACGGAATCTCTGTCGTATATCGAAGCTGCCATAACAGACTGAACTGATAAAAGAGAAAGAATTAATGATGTAATAATACGTTTAAAATGCAAAGAATGTTGGATTAATTGTATATAAAATTAAAGAAGACATAAACCAAAGCACCATTCCTGTTAATGCTTTTATAATCATCTTCTTACCACCATCAAAAGCTTCTGAATTACCATTTGATGTAGTCATTCTTATTCCGCCAACTATGGACATAAGAATTACAAAACCTACTATTACACCAGATAAATACTTGTAGATAAGTCCAATGTAATTATATAAAAGACCAAATGGTCCTTGATATTCCTTTCCTTCTTCAAAGGTAAGAATAGCCTGGACCGGTCCACGTACAGTTCTATTAACATCACCTCCACTACTTAGCGCTTCACCATGCCAGAGTGTATATTCACAAGCGGATTGACTAGACTTTGTTGGATTTGGATAACATTCAACCTTAAATAAATCATAGCCCCTTGTTCCTCCAATAGGCTCTTCTAGGAATAGACAATTTAATGGTGAGTTCCAGTGATCAATTTTATTTGCGTCAGTCTTCTTTACAGTTCCACAATCGCTTGGGCTACTAGCACAAGGCGGGAAAAGATAATAATTACTATTTGGGTCACTTTGAGCTGCCGATATCTGTGCACACCTACTTTCAAAAGATGCCTCAGTGGGCGTACCTGGATCACCACCCTGTGCATATACACTAACTGAAGCAAAGCTTACAGCTAAAATAATTACAGCAATGATTTTATTAACAATTTTAAGCATAAATACTTTTAATTAATATCTGAACAGCTGTAACAAGAATATAAGCACTAAGTGCTACAGCAAGACCAATTAAGGCATATTTAATATAGCCTTTCCCTTTTGTAACCATATTTTCATCACCAGCGGAAGAAAGAATCATAAAACCCCCGTAACTCATAACAAGAACAGAAAGACCACCAATAACTGCGGCCATTAAAGTAATTACTCTTTCAAAAACGTAATTAATACCACCTTTTATCCAGCTACCCGGATCAATATCAGGATGAACAATACTAGTATCATGCGGGTCACCCGAACCACTTAAGCTAAACATAAAATCTGGCGATTCAAGGTCTCCGGTCTGAGCATAAACAGTATCTGCTAAATTAATATCAGAATAACTAGATAGTAAAATACATACAGCAAATAAAGTGAGTATTGATGAAATTATTGTTAGTAACCTTTTGGACATCGGTTTGTTTTTTATTTTTATCTATTTATTATACCAAAAAACCACACAAAAGGCAATGGTATATTGAAAAATTAATCTTCAATAGAATTAATCCGACTCAACCTCCACTTTAACATCGGCAGGATTAAGTTTTACATTAATGCTTGAATTCATTTCATCAAAACTTTTTGGTTTTTCAATAACAGGAATATCAGCATCTATTTGAGATTTACCATCAGTTACACGAATTACATCTTTGTCGATTTTTCCGTATTCTTTACCAGCATTATTATAAGCATTAACAGTTGTAGAAAGGTGATTACCAACTTTATTCATATGGTCTTGATAAGCATTAAGGTGCCTACCTAAATCCCCTACTCTTTTCTGTATTTCAACAGCTTGTTTTTCAATAGTTAAAGCCTTTAGCGCCTGCATAACTGTTTGCAGATAAGCATAAAATGTCATAGGAGAAACCATAATTACATGCTTTTTAAATGCATACTCGATTAAATCATGGGAATTAACATCTAAAGTTCCAATTTTCTGATTTAAAAGATTATAAAACACACCATCCGCAGGTATAAACATAAAAGCGAATTCAGTAGTTCCCTCTGCCGGTCTTACATATTTACTAGTTTCATCAATCCTCTTTTTCAAATCAGATTTGAATTCCTTCTCAATTCGAGCTTTTTCAGTGTCATCTTTTGTTTCCATCATCGCATTATAGTTCTCTAAACTGAATTTTGCATCGATTGGGATGATATTATCTCGAACAAAAATAACCGCATCAACAATCTCTCCATTTTTAAATGGGTACTGCATTTTAAAATGATCCGGAGGTAATTGCTGTGAAAGCAAGTTTTCAAGGAAAAATTCACCCAAAATACCACGTTGTTTTGGATTTTTAAGAATATTTTCAAGTGACTTCATCTGTTCTGCAAAACCAACTACTTGTTTATTAGTTTCATCGAGTTTTGTAAGCTTTTCAGTAACCTCTCTACTATTATCAGCTACTTCTTTAATGATCTTCTGACTCGATGCAAATTGCTTCTGAAGTGATTCAGAAAGGATTTGTTGAGATTTACTCATCTGTTCATTTATAGTCTTGTCTTGTGTCTTGAGTGACCTCTGAAGCTCAAATAACTGCTCCTGAAGCATTTTCATTGACTGATCCTCCTTAGGAGCCGATTTCATAGTATCAAGTATCTTGTAGCCAACAAATAATACTGCACCGATGCCGATTAGGATAAAAATTGAAAGAATGTCCATATTTATATTTATTACTAGATTAATAGTATAAATCACAAATCAAAAATCGCAAATCACAAATTACAGCTCCGCCTTATCACAAATCTTCCTATAAGCACAGAATTGGCAGATGTATTTTGATGGCGTTGGAGCAAAGTCGGATTCGTTTACCTTGTCAGCAATTTCAATGATTTTATCTTTAAATTTTTCGAGTTTTTCCTCATCTGGCTCTGTGCTAACTTTAATATCCTCATCCAAAAAGTATAAGGTCAACTTGCTAGCAGTTTGATTAAAACATTCTTTAACAGCCATTGCATAAATCATTAGCTGTTGGTCTTTATCAACGTCTTTCTGGGATTTTGCTTTTCCGGATTTATAATCGATAACCTCAAGTGTTCCGTCTGGCAATTTGTCGGCTCTATCAATACGACCGGTAATCGTGTATTTACCAGCTTTTAACTTAAATCCTTTTTCCAAAAATTCGATATTAGAAACCTCATCCTTAAAATGTTCGTAGAACCCCTCTAGTATCTCTTTCCCCCTCTTTTTTAATGTGTCGTGATGTTCCTTAGAATCAAATCCGTATGGAATCCATTTATCTTCGTAAATCTCAAGGAGTTTCTTGAGTGATAAATCCTCTTCATAGCTTTCAAAAAGGCTAGCTTGCTTAGATTGAGTTACAAGTTTATAGAATTCATTTAGGGTATTATGAAGTGACGAACCAAAACTCGCTGCCCCATTCATTTCTTGCGGAATATTAAGAATATTTCCATATTCGTATTTACGAGGACAAGTTTCAAAGGTATCCAGAGCAGAGTGAGAAAATCGAAGAATTTCGCGTTTATTAGCCTCTTGTAGGCGCGGATGATAATCCGCGCTTTCAGTAGTTGGCTTAGGCTTAATAAAACGCTCTACACCCTCAACTGTTTTCTCAATATTTACAACATCTACCTCATCGATAATTTCATCAATAAATACCGAACGTTTCTTTGAACGTGGATTCTTAGCATTTGATGACGTATAAAAATTGCTATGTAGCAAATGAAGTTTTTCCTTTGCACGTGTTACAGCAACATAAAATAATCTTCTTTCTTCCTCTAAATTACTATCTTTTTCATTTAGTATCTCGGAAACAAGTTCATTTGGTACAGGGATTAAATCCGAACGATTAGTTGATGGGAACCTTCCGCTTACTAAACTGGGTAGAAAGACGGTATGGAATTCAAGACCTTTTGCGCCATGTACAGTTGATATCTGAACACCTTCCTTGCCTTCTATATCAAACTTTGCTGAAGGATTATCCCCTGCTTCCTCTGCCATATCTAAATAATCAATATATGCCCTAGTATTAGGGTCATCTGCGCCCCTTTCAAACTCACGAATTTTATTAAAATAGGTGGCAATATTAGTAATTTGTTCTTCAGCTTCGATTGTTCCATGGCTAAGAAGACTTTCATAAAGACTTATATCGTTGGTGAATTTATACAAAACCTCACCAACAGAATGGTTTTTGGAGTATTCGATTATTTCCGAAAGAAGCTTAGCTAAAACCTTGCATTCTGGAGACTTTTTAATATGTGACCAAAGTGAATTATGGTCTTTTTTTGTCTGAGCGATCAACCCAAGAATCGTTTCCATTGAAATGTTAAAAATCGGCATTCTTAAAACACGGAAGAAACTGATATCATCAGTTTGATTGGCAATACATCGCAAAACTGAAATCAAATCTTTCACTTCATTCTTATTATATAGCCCTCTTTCGGATAGAAACTGATAAGGAATATTTTCCTTTTTTAGAGCATCAATAAAAGGTTTAGCATGATTATTTGCTCGCACAAGAATTGCAATTTCAGAAAGATTTACATCTGATTTCTTAATAGTTTCAATAACGTATTCAACCTCCTGATCAATTGTTGAAGAGTGTACCAAACAAATAGAATCATCTTCGCCTGGACGAAGCGCAGTAAGCTTTTTATTTACATTGGATTTTACCTCTAGCCTATCCGGATTGTTCTTTTGAATAGAGGTATAAGAAAAATCTAAAATGCGCTGATTGGAGCGGTAGTTATTTGTTAAGACAACCTTTTTTAAATCAGGGTATTTTTCTTCGAATTGGAGGATGTTAGAAATTGCAGCGCCTCTAAATTTGTAAATAGATTGGTCGTCGTCTCCTACAACCATTATGTTCTTCTGTTCACCTGCTAGTAAATCAACAATGGTATTTTGAGCGATATTTGTATCTTGATACTCATCGACCAATATATATTTGAATTTACTTTGAAGATGATGGAGAATGTTTGGCCGTTTTTTAAGAAGAGTAATCAACTGATATTGCAAATCGGAGAAATCCAGATAATTATCCTTAGCAAGTAGCTCCTGATACTTTTTATAAGCATTTGCAAGCTCAATTAGTCTTTCTGATTCGATTAATTCGTCTTCAGATTTCGAGTCTTGAGCTTCGTTCTTCGAATTTTCCGCATAACGGATATAGTCTTCAGGTGAATTTAATTCCTCTTTAACCTTACTAAAATGACTTATTAAAGCAGAGATAAACTTATTTGGATTGCCTAGAGGTCGATAATACTTTAAATCAAAATCATATAGCTTTTCCTTTAAGTATTGCCATTGTCTTACGCCCTCAAGAATTTGAAAACTAGGACTTATTCCAATATCAATTCCGTATTGTCTGAGCAACTTTTCACAGAATGAATGGAAAGTGCTAATTTGAATTGTTTCGTATCCTATCGGCATAAGCGTATCGAGCCTTTCTTCCATCTCGCCTGCAGCTTTATCCGTAAATGTTAAAGCTAATATTTGGGTATTATCGCACCATTTTTCTTTTAATATATGAGCAATACGCTCGGTTATAACGCGGGTTTTACCGGTTCCTGCGCCAGCAATAACCAGTATGGGGCCATCCTTATGTTCTACTGCGTCTTGTTGTTGTTTGTTTAGTTCACTCACAATTTATTACAAAATTAATTATTACAAAATTACAAGATTATTATAAACCATAAATGATAATCTTGTAATATATAATAGCCCCGCTAAGCGGGGCGTTTGTAATCTTGTAATAGAACCTATTTCTTTTTGGCAGTCTTTTTAGCAGCAGCTTTCTTCTTAGGCTTCTCTTCTTTTTCTTCTTTTTCAGCCTTATCTTCAACTACTTCTTCAGCTACTTCCTCCTTTTCCTCTTTTTTTGACTCCTTTTTCTTAGGTTTTTCTTCAGCATCAACATCTTTTGCTTTTGCAGTTGCTTTTTTATTAGGTGAAAGTGCTTTTAAACTAAGTCCAATTCTGTGTTCATCTCTATCAATATTAATAACCTGAGCTTCAACTTCTTCACCAGTTTTAAGGAAATCAGCAGGATCATCAACTTTCTGATTAGAAATTTCAGAAAGGTGGATAAGTCCATTGATATCATCTTCAAGTTGTACAAAAGCACCGAATGGAGAAAAGCGGTTAATTACACCTTTTACTTTAGTGCCGATTGGATATTTAGCTTCAATTTCTGACCATGGATCAGGAATTAATCTTTTCATACTTAGTGATAGTTTTTCACCTTCAATTCCAATTATTTCAACCTCAACAGTATCGCCTGTTTTAGCATATTGATGTGGATTACTAACGTGTCCCCATGCGATTTCAGAAATATGAACAAGACCTTCAAGACCATCGAAAGTAACGAATATACCAAACTTAACTACTCCACTAACTCTACCTTTAACTCTAGAACCTACTTTAAGTTCACCTAGTGATTTCTTAGCATCTGTTTCCATTGCAGCTTTTTCGGACAAAATCATCTTACCACTTGCTCTATCTAGATTAATAATCTTAACGTTCATCTTTATTCCAATCAATTTATTAAGACGAGTAAGAATTTGACCTGCATTTGCGTCTTCAACACGAGGGTAATGGACTGGAGCAAGTTGAGATACTGGTATAAATCCTTTAATACCATCAATATCGATAAGTAAACCACCTTTATTAGCCTCACTTACAGTAATTTCAATTATAGTACCTTCTTTATAACCCTTTTCAAATTTATCCCAAGTAGTTGCCTGAGAAGCTTTTTTGAGTGAAAGAACAACCATACCGTCATCATTTTCTTCTTCAATTACAACAGTTTTTACTTCATCACCTTCTTTAAGGTCATTGATTGTACCTGAACTATCATGAGTCTCACGTCCTGAAGCGATACCAACAGCTACACCATTCAAATCCACAACCAGTTTATTTTTAGCAACGCTAACAACTGTACCGGTTATAACACTTCCAAGCTCTGGCTTAGTAAGTTCTTTAGATGCACCCAGTAGGTCATCCATTGTTAAATTGTCGTCAATAATTTTAAACATACGCAAAAATTTAGCAGATAAGTTAATTTTAATAGTACAAAGTGATTGTTTCCTCTGCTGGAGGCAAAAATCAACATTGCGGATGTATTTTACTCTATCCTATATATAAGTCAAATCTTTTTTACTTTATCTCAGTATATCCCCCATGTCCGTTTAGTAAGGATAAAATTCCTGTTCTTCTGGATTCTTCAACCTTATTAGGAAGAATAAAATGTAACGCGTCGCCATTAGAACTATTTGAACGACATTCAACTACAAAAATACCACCATCAGGTCGCTCATACATATGTAGGATTGAACCATTGCTAAGTTGAAAAATACGTGTCCTTGAGTCTTGTAAAACGGCTCGTTTCAGTTTTAAGAAATTTGAAGCCTTCGTACGAGAAAGTCTTTGCAAACCATCATTACCACTAGTGACTACTATTTCTTTTACTCCAAATGGGTCATTAGGATTAGTGGGCATTGGCAAATTTCGTTTAAATTTTAACTGATTGCTAACGATTTTTTATCGGCAATTTCTTTAGGAATTATAAACTGACCAACAACTAATTCTTCAGTATCTCTCAAAAAAAACCATCATCTAACATAGATATAAACTGACTTTCTTTAAAGGCCAATGGGGCAGAAGTTTTAAAGGATTCAATATAATTCTTAAATAAATATTAAGATATAATTTTATCTCAAACATAGATATAAATCAAATAATCACTTCTCCATGCCCAACTTTATAAACCACCCTTTCAACATCTAAGCCATCTAAAAACTCCTTATGAGTTGTGGTAATAAATGTCTGAGTGCCTTTTATTGCTTCGAATAAGTATTTTTGGCGAATTTCATCAAGCTCCGAGAATACGTCATCAAGTAATAATATTGGTTTTTCACCGGTCTTATTTTCGATTAATTGTATCTCAGCAAACTTAAGAGCAAGAACAAGGCTCCTCCACTCCCCTCTTGATGCAAAATAAACCATATCATGACCATTGATTAAAAACTGCAAATCATCACGATGAGGACCGAGCTGAGTAGTTCCTGTTGCAATATCCCGATCAATATTCTGAGTCATTTTAAGTAAAAAAGATTGCTTATCATCAAATTCGCCAATATTGGATTGATAGATAATTTTTAGTTCATCCTCAGTCTGTGAAATTGATTTATACATAGTATTTATTAAATCCTGAAGCTGGATTATCAAATCAGCTCTTTTTTGGGTAATGGAAAGACCAAAATCAGCAATCTGTTCATCCCAAAATATCAGCTCTTCCTTTTTGGCTAGTTTTTCTCGAATTTTTTTTAGCAAAGCGTTTCTTTGGCGAGCAACTTCCTGATACCTTAAAAGAATATTCAAATACTCGTGGTCAAGCTGAGAAAGCATTACATCCAGATATCTACGACGTAATTTAGGCGCAAAAGCCATTTCAGAAAGGTCGTCTGGTGAGAAAAAAACAGCTTTTAATACACCAATAAAATCGGAAGCATTTCGCTTTACACCATTCACTTTTAATACTTTCTGTGGTGGCTCTTTAGTTACGATAATTTCAAGAATTTTTGGATCTTCCATATCGACAGCACACTCAATCTTACAAAAATCTACTTCAAAGTTAACCAAATCGGAATTGGTTCTTGTTCTAAATGATTTTGAAAGTGCACAAAGATAGATAGCTTCAAGTAAGTTAGTTTTTCCATGCCCATTTGAACCAATAAAAGCAAAAACATCCTTATCTTTATCGATTTTTAACTCAAGTGGTTTTAAGTTACGAAAGCCTTTGATTTTAATATGGGATATTTTCATCGATATAGATTATAAACGAAACAACAGTAAACTAAAACAATGTTACTTCGATATCTAGTTATCCGCTATTGATTTTTAAGCCAAAATTTGCTATAATAATATGATAACTAAAAAGCAAAAATGCCAAAAGAAAAGAAACCAAAATTCAAAATCAGAAAGATTCGAAAAGGTGGCAGAGCTAAAAACGCAATAAAAAGTTTGTTTTTCAGTCCACAAACAATTAGATATTTCAGATATAGTGGAATGGCACTTTTTACGATTCTGATGATGTTTGCGGTATATTTTCAACAGCAAACAGGAGAATGGTTTAAGGCGAGTGTTCTAGATGCACCTCAGCCATTTAACGGATCTGTGCTACCTGTTAGTAAAGTTCCCGATTGGACAAATTGGGGTGGAGATAACAAAACAACAAAATATTCAGAGGTAGATCAGTCAAAATTGATTGATTTACCAAGATATGATTTAGAAAAAATGCAATTTCCGGATACTCAACTTATTTGGGGAAACGCATCACACGATGGAATCAGAAATACAAAAATTACCTATCCAGTGGTTTATTTAGGAAACTATGAATATGACCATTTGGAAAATCATGGAAGTCATTTAGCAGTGGATATAAGGATGCCAGTCGGTACTCCTATTCACGCAATTGCTAATGGAAAAGTAATTAAAGCATCTTTAGATTCAACAGGATTTGGTCATCATATTGTAATAAAACA
Source organism: Candidatus Peregrinibacteria bacterium (assembly GCA_016932505.1). GTDB lineage: Bacteria > Patescibacteriota > Gracilibacteria > UM-FILTER-43-11 > UM-FILTER-43-11 > JAFGCT01. The sequence continues at coordinate 47,675 of JAFGCT010000035.1, read as the reverse complement.
TATCGGCGCACCAGATGGAAATGGAGGAACAACAACAATTTACTCAAATTATGTTCACATGGATAGGTTAGATGTAAGCGAAGGTCAGAATGTTTTAAAAGGAGATATTATTGGAACAAGTGGTAATACTGGTACATCAACAACCCCCCATCTACATTTTCAAATTGATAATGATGAAGCTCCATGGCATCCATATTGGCCTTTTACATGGGCGGAATCACAAAATGCAGGATTGAGCTTTTTTGAAGCGGTAAATGCCAGCCTTGGAATGAATAATGCAAGAAAATATACCATTAACCCAATGCAGTATGTATACAAGTATCTTGGTTCTTATAGTTTGGCCAGTAGTAATTCTGGTGGTGTCGACAATAATTCAATTGTCAGTAATAACAACGATAATAATCAAACTCAGGAAGATGTTAATGATACAGAAAATTCGGAACCAGTCGAAAGCACTCCTGTCGTAGAAACAAAACCTGTAGCTCCTCCAGAACCACCTGTAGTTGTTGTAAGTAATCCAATTCCGGACTCAAAGATAGATACTTCACTGTTTGAATTTAATTTAATTGGAGAATCTGTTAGTTTGGTAAACAATGGAATTACTATTACCGCTATAGATGAAAAAAATCAGCTTAGTAAAATGAGTGATGCTGATGAAATCAGAGTTGAAGTAAATGGAGTCGGAACATTACTTAAAAAAGTATTCAAAAAATCAGACTTCAACAATAATGCGATTAAAATTGTAGTAAACAGTTCAAGTGCTGGTATTTCAAATATTCTTATTGGTAAATCCAGTCATCAGATTAGTTTTGTTGATAAGGTTGAAGGTATTGCTAGTTTAAGAATTGACCACGATGGGTACTTTCAGAAAAATTCAGTTGAAGAAGTGAAAATATTAGCTATTGATTCAAATGGTAATCCTACACCTGTAGTTAATTTTGCAGGTACAATTACAATCGTTGCCAAAGAAGGCAAGGCCAATATTATTCCGAATAGAATAGCAGTTAATGATTTTAAGAATGGAATTGCAACTATCAGAGTAACGGCACAAGATGAAAGCCGAATAGTATTAAGGGCTCAAAACGGAAGTTTGGTCGGAGAAAGTACTCCAATATATATGGAGGAAGTTAAAGCATTTGCGGATGTAAGCAAGGGGCATCCAAATTACGAAGCAATAAAATATTTAAGTGATAACGGAGTAATAAATGGATACTCAGACGGTACATTTAAACCAAATAATACAGTTAATAGAGTTGAAGCGTTAAAGATGTTAATGCTTGCGTTTAACGCAGGAACAGGACCTACTCAAGAATTGACATTTACAGACACTAGTAATAGTGAATGGTATTCTACAACGTTAGGAACAGCAGTAAGCAAAGGAATAGTAAAAGGTTATGACGACGGAACCTTTAGACCAGATACTATGGTAAATAAAGCTGAATATTTAAAAATGCTATTTAAAACGAATGGCATTGAGTTAACAGATACTATTACAGCAAATCCTTATGCGGATGTACCTAAAGACGAATGGTATGCTCCATATGCATATATGACTAACAGAAAAAATCTTCTTACTGTAGTCAACAATTTGTTAAAACCAGATATGGGGATGACACGTGGTGAAGTAGCAGAAACTATTTACAGAATGAAGTATGTTTTGGATAATAACTTAGTAACATATTCCAAATAATGAACGAAAACAACGAATCAACATCGGGAATCGATATAGAGGCACTTACCGAAGAATTTAAGGAAATGGTGGAAATATATGCAAAAACAAAATATATAACGTTTGGCCGTAACGCAGATATGAATGACATAAAACGTCGCGAAGAACTGCATCCTAAACTGCTTGATACAATCATAGATTTCTGTGCTGATGCCATGCTTAAATCAGGCGGATCGGAAGAAGTATTAAAATTAATTAGAACTGAATTTTTAAATTACAGATACGGAGGAGGTAGTCATCTATTACCTCCGGTAAGCAAAGTTGAAACACTGGAAGCACTTTCGCAAAGAATCGCACAAAGAGCAGCTACTAAAAATGAAACCGCAGAAGAAGTCGGTATTCACAATATAAGAGATCTTGTCCAAGCTAGTCTGGAAAAAACGGAATAATTGTCTGAACTGTTATTTTTGTAGTTATCGCAATACATTAAATTTATTGAATAAATTATTTGTACTATGTTTTTGATTGTGCTAAACTATTTTTGATAAAAAAATTAACAAAAACAAAATATGTTAAAGAAACTTTTTAAGCGCAAATCGCGCAATACTGCTCTTATATTATGGTTTAAGGAGCTTGGTATTAAAGATGTCCCATTAGTAGGCGGAAAAAACGCTTCCCTTGGGGAAATGTATCAAAAGCTAACCAAAAAAAAGGTTAAGATTCCAAACGGCTTTGCAGTAACAGCTTATGCTTATCATTATTTATTGGAATCTGCCGGTATTAAAGATGATGTAAAAAAAGCCCTTAAAGGACTTAATGCAAAAGATATGCACGACCTTCATAAAAAAGGTCATAACGTAAGACAGATTATTTTAAATGCAACTTTTCCTGAAGATTTAAATAAGGCAATTTTGGATTCTTATAGGAAAATGGAAAAGATGTATGGAAAGAATTGCGACACTGCCATTAGGTCATCGGCAACAGCAGAAGACTTACCTGATGCATCTTTTGCCGGTCAGCAAGAAACATTTTTAAATATCAGAGGAGACTTCGCTGTTTTAGAGGCCTGTAAAAAATGTTTTGCTTCATTATTTACAGATAGGGCAATCGCCTACCGCGAAGAAAAAGGCTATGACCATTTTTCAATTGGCCTTTCTATAGCTGTTCAAAAAATGGTTCGCTCAGATATAGGATCAAGCGGTGTAATGTTCAGCATAGATACTGAAAGTGGATTTAAAGATGCAGTATTAATTAATTCTGCTTATGGTCTTGGTGAGAACGTAGTACAAGGAGCTGTAAATCCTGATGAATTTTATGTATTTAAACCAACCCTTAAAGAAGGCTTTAAACCTATTCTTACAAAAAAACTCGGTTCAAAAAAGATTAAAATGATTTACTCAGAAGGTGGAAGTAAATCCCCTGTTAAGAATATTCCTGTACCTAAACAAGACCAGGCAAAATTCAGTATTACAGATGATGAAGTACTTCAACTAGCAAAGTGGGCCAGTATAATTGAAGACCACTATAGTGCTGAAGCTGGTCATTTCAAACCAATGGATATGGAATGGGCAAAAGATGGTAAAGACGGCAAATTATATATAGTTCAAGCAAGACCAGAAACCGTACAATCTCAGAAAGACCAAAGTGTATTAGAGGATTACATTCTGTTGAAAAAAGGAAACATAATAGCCTCAGGTGCACCTGTGGGCTCTAAAATTGCATCGGGCAAAGCAAGTGTAATTCTAGATCCTGAACAAATTTCTGACTTCAAAAAAGGTGATATTTTAGTTACAGATATGACGGACCCAGATTGGGTGCCTATTATGAAAATCGCTTCAGCTATCGTAACCGATCGAGGAGGAAGGACTTGTCATGCAGCTATTGTCTCTCGTGAACTTGGTATCCCTTGTATTGTAGGAACAAACAATGCGACCTCCGTAATTAAAAATAAGTCAAAAATCACAGTAGCCTGCGAAGGTGAAATTGGTAATATCTATGAAGGTGAATTGAAATTCAAAGTAAAAAGAACGTCTTTAAAAAATCTCAAAAAACCTAAGACAAAAATAATGATGAATCTTGGTAATCCAGATATGGCTTTTGAATCTTCATTTATTCCAAATGACGGAGTAGGTCTAGCTCGCCTTGAATTTATAATTAATGAATATATTAAAATTCATCCACAAGCACTTTTGAATTATAAAAAACTGGAGGATAAGCATGTGATTGATAAAATCGATAACATCACAGCTGGCTATACCAACAAGGCTGACTTCTTTGTAGATAAGCTTGCAATGGGCGTTGGGACAATCGCAGCTGCCTTTTATCCAAAGCCGGTAATAGTAAGACTAAGTGATTTTAAATCAAATGAATATGCCAACCTTATTGGTGGAACTGAATACGAACCTCACGAAGAAAATCCTATGATTGGGTGGCGTGGAGCAAGTAGATACTACGACCCTAAATACCGCGATGCTTTTGCCCTTGAGTGCAAAGCAATGAAGAAAGTCCGCGAAGAAATGGGATTAACAAACTTAAAATTAATGATTCCGTTCTGCAGAACTATTGAGGAAGGTTTAAAAGTTCAAGCAGAAATGAAGAAGAATGGTCTTGAACGTGGTAAAAATGGATTAAAGCTTTATGTCATGTGTGAGATTCCGAGTAATGTAATCCTTGCAGAAGAGTTCTGTGAAATCTTTGACGGCTTTTCAATAGGTTCTAATGACCTTACTCAATTAACATTAGGTGTAGATAGAGATTCCGCATTAGTACGTCATGTATTTGATGAAAGGAATGATGCTGTAAAATCAATGATTAAAAAAATAATCGAAGTAGGTAAAAAGAAAAATCGCAAAGTCGGCATTTGTGGTCAGGCTCCAAGTGATTATCCAGAATTTGCTAGATTCTTAGCGAAGGAAGGAATTGATAGTATGTCACTTAATCCCGATACAGTTATTAAAACAATGGTAGATTTAACGAAGTAAACACAGAATAAAAACGTATAATTATGAAACGTAGGGACGTGCTATGGCGCGTCCCTACTTATAATTAATCAATCAAATTGACATATACCTATATATAGGGTAACATACACGACCAGTCACAAATCCTTAACAACAAAGGGAATCGGTAAATGAGCATTTTGCTCAGGGCAACAATACAGGGGAAGTAAAGATGAAAGTGCATTTGATTCAAATGAAAAAAACAATCTTGGATTCAATGAAAGGAAATTGGTGGATAGCATTGCTAATTGGAACCGTTTGCATTGGAATAGGAGTTTCAATAATAGGTCTAGTGCAAGGTATTCAGAACGGTAATGGGAAGTTAATTAAAGTATTTGTAGTCTTCTTATGTTTCGCTGTATTGCTTTTCATAGCATCGATTTTCTGCATTACGAATGAAAAAAATCGTAATTAAGCAGATTTGACTGTATAGAAAGGAGGGAAAATAATGAGTCTTCTTTACAATCGTGAAGTATCTAAATGGAATATATTCCAAGGAACATTTTTTATATTACTTGGCATATTGTATTTGACCTTCACGTTTCTTCACTACGAAGAAGCTGAATTTAAGGAAATCTTCCTCCAAACCATTGTTGGTGGAACGTCACTAATAGCTGGTATCAGGCTACTAGTAAAAAAAAGGCACAAAAAGCCAAAGGGCAGTGAGTACATCACTACTCTTCCACTAACATTCTAGCGGTTCTAAGGCCTCCCGCATATAAGCAGGCCTTCACCCCACAATCAAAAAAAGCTCCGAAATACATCGGAGCTTTTTAGTAAATAAATTGGTTGATTAAAAAAGACTCCAGCTAGCCACACTTGCAGCAATTAATAGAGCAATCATATTAATTACCTTAATAAGAGCATTAAGAGCAGGACCGGCAGTATCTTTATAAGGATCACCAACTGTATCCCCCACTACTGCAGCTTTATGAGCCTCAGAACCTTTACCTCCATGGTGACCATCCTCGATGTATTTCTTTGCATTATCCCAAGTAGCACCACCATTCGCCATAGAAATAGCCATAAGCAATCCGGAAACGATTACACCAATTAAAAGACCACCAAGAGCAAGAGGCCCAAGTAAGAAGCCAACAGCAATTGGTGAAATTACAGCTATAAGAGCAGGCACAATCATTTCAATAAGTGCCGCTTTAGTAACAATATCAACACATCTTCTATATTCAGGCTTAGCAGTACCTTCCATTATTCCTTTAATAGATTTGAACTGTCTTCGAACTTCAGTAACAACTGAATGAGCTGCTCGTCCAACAGCACGCATTGTAACTGATGAGAACGCATAAGGAATGAGTCCACCCAAAAATAAACCGACTAATACTCTATAGTCAGTAATATCAAAAGAAAGAACTCGACCCTCAGTAATTAAAGCTCCGTTATAATCCTGGAATAGAACAAGAGCAGCAAGTGCAGCAGAACCAATTGCATATCCTTTTGTAACAGCTTTTGTAGTATTACCTACTGCGTCAAGCGCATCAGTAGTATTTCTCACTTTCTCCGGAAGATTAGACATTTCTGCAATTCCACCAGCATTGTCTGTTATAGGACCATAAGAATCCATTGCTATAACCATACCGGTAGTACTAAGCATAGAAACAGCAGCAATAGCTATTCCGTAAAGACCAGCTAAATTATAAGAAACGATAATTGCAGCACAAATAACAATAACAATTGCAATTGTACTTTCAAGTCCAGCGGCAAGACCAATAATAATATTAGTTCCTGCGCCTGTTTCAGAAGCTTTAGCAACATCACGTACTGGCTTGAATTTTGTAGCAGTGTAGTATTCAGTAATTATAATAACTAAAACAGTTAGTACAGCACCAACTACAGTTGTCCAAAACAAGTTAATATCGGATGCGTAATACTTTGTAACGAAATAAAAACCTACTAAAGATAAAACCTGTGCAACTGCCATACCTGTATAAAGCGCAGTCATAATTTTAGCTTTGGATTTTGTCTTAACAAAATTAATTGCGACCATACTTGCTACAACAGCCACAGCACCAAGAAGAATTGGGAATAATACTGACTGGTTTTCAGTTAGTCCAAGTATCATTGCAGCTATTAAAGTAACTGCATATGTTTCAAACAAATCAGCACCCATACCAGCACAATCTCCAACATTATCTCCAACATTGTCAGCAATAGTTGCTGGATTTCTTGGATCGTCCTCCGGTATACCAGCTTCCACCTTACCAACTAAATCAGCACCAACATCAGCAGCTTTTGTAAAAATTCCACCACCTAAACGAGCAAAAAGTGAAATAAGTGAAGCACCAAATCCAAATCCAATTAAAAGATGTGGGATCTCATCTTGAGGTACACCCATATAAAACAATATTATATATGCACCTGTTACTCCAAATAAAGAAAGACCAACAACAGAAAGACCTGTTACTGAACCACCTTTAAAAGCAACATTAAGCGCTGAAGAAACTCCGTCTTTTGCAGCAGAAGCAGTTCGTACATTTGCACGTACAGAAACATTCATTCCTATATAGCCTGCAAGTCCGGAAAACAAAGCACCGGCAATAAAAGTACAAGCAACATATGATCCAAGTCCAAACCACATTAATACAGCAATAATAACTGCAAAAACAGCGATGGTTTTGAATTGACGATTCATATAAGCCATAGCACCTTCCTGAATTGCAAGAGAAATCTCCTTCATTTTAGGGGTACCTGCATCATAACTTAACACGCGATATGTATTGTAGCCAGCATAGATAAGACTGAGCACTGCAATCGCGAGTGACACGTAAAGTGGAATCATTACAAATAAAATTAAAAATTAAAAAGTATGAAAAAATTTTATAGAATAATAAATAAAAAACAAGTAAATTCTATTTCTTTTTTGTCGATTTCCTTTTGGTAACAGTTTTTGGCTTACTCTTTGTAGAAGAAACTTTCTTTTTGGAAAATTTTACTTTCTTCTCAGAAATAGTATTAGACGCCTTTTTTACAGCCTTCTTCACAGCATTTTTCACTGCTTTCTTAGTAGTCTTCTTTTTAGCAGTTTTTACCGCCTTTCTTATAGAAGTTTTTTTTGTTTTTGCAATACTTTTATATTCATTAGCCTTCTTTGTAGCAACAGCTGCAATTTCTTCTAATTTAGATTGAGCAATACTTGCAACATCATAACCTTTATCTTCAAGACCAGATAAGTATGTCTGTAATTTATCTTTTGATAAATCAAGGAAAGCCTCAATTTGTTCATTTTCTGATAAATTTTTAATCTCCGACCAAGCTTCTTCTCCTGCATTTAAAAAAGCATTTCCAAGCTCCTTTAAACCATCTGCTCCTGACTTAGAAGACTTCTTCATTATTTCATCTCTTAAATCCCTTCCTTTTTTTGGAGCAAAGAGCATGCCGAAAGTTAGCCCGCTCACTATTCCAATTATATATTTTCCAATTTTCATATTATTTTTTTGTTATTAATACTAATTATAATGTAACAAATATACTATTATTTATCAATAATTAAGAGGTAAAAAAAATATTAAAATTAAAATAGAATTATGTACCACAGCTTTGTTCTTTATTCTTTGTTCTTAGTTCTTATTCCTCAGTTATTAGTCTCTTCTACTTAAAAACATCGACATCAACACAAAAAATATATATATTAAAAGCCGATTAATAACAATAAAATGCTTAGTAAATTTAACGAAATGAACCGCAGGACATTAGGTGCTATAATTGGAATTTGTATTGCATTATTGATTTTTAAAAATATTGGCTCACCTTCAATAAACGCCATAGATACTCATGAACATATAGAAACTCTTAACAAAGCTGAAATTCTTAAAATTGCGAATAAAAATTCAAGTATCGAAAAAACCATACTCCTCCCATCTCCAATTGAGACAATTACACTTAATGGAAATAACAGTTTTACAGATTACAGAAAAAATGTAGATGAAATATTGGCAATTGCTCAGAAGTATCCAGACAAATTCATTCCGCTTTGCACAATTAGCCCGCTAGATCCAGACGCCTTGGAATATTTTGATGATTGTATTAAGAGAGGTGGAAAGGGGCTAAAGCTATACAATGGTCATTCGTATTACTATGAAGTATTTAAACAGCCACTTGATTCCGCAAGAATGATGCCTATATATGCATATGCAGAAAGAAATAAAATTCCAATTCTATATCATATAAATATTACAAAGTATGGAAGTGAACTTGAAAATATTCTAAATAAATATCCAGATCTTGTTATATCCATACCTCATTTTATGGTTTCAAGTATTAATATTCAGCAAGTGGAAGAGATGTTTGATAAGTATCCTAATCTTTACACTGATGTAAGTTTCGGCTCACCACAATTTATGGCCGCAGGATTGCGTAGAATTAGTAATAATTCGCAAAAATACACAGATTTTATAAATAAATTTCCAGATAGAATTTTATTTGGCACGGATATGGTAATAACAGAAGTAGGTTCTAAAGACTTAGAATTTATGGAAAAAACTCTTCAGTGTTACCGAGATATGCTGGAAAAAGAAAGCTACATATGTAAAAGAGCAAATGAATATTATAAAAATGAAGCTGAAAAATATATTAAAATTGCTGATGACTGTAAACCACAAGAGGGAAAATACTGTAAAAGCCAAAACGAAAAAGCTGACTCATTCTATGGCTGGTACACAGAAACAAAAAGACTAAAAGGGTTAAATCTTAGCAATAAAGTGCTTAAAAAAATCTACCAAGAAAATCCATTACGATTTTTAAGTGGAAATTCTATTTAAGGTATATAAGACTACGGAGAATTTCACTACGACGATCATGCAGTATTTTAATTAAAAGAGTCACTATTGAACCTGTCTGTTTTTCGGTTATAACTTCTGTAAATCCGGGAATATATGTATCTGACATTACAATTTCGCTTATTACTTGTGACACCTTAAAACGAAAAGCAACCTCTTCAGAAGATCCAGTACCAATAAGCTTGGTTTGAGTCTCATCAACTGCCAATTTAAAAAGCTCTAAGACCTTTTCTCTGCTAAAAGGTCCCATATTAAAATTATCACCACTTAACGGATAAACAGGTATAGTGAATCTTCCATTGGAATGAGTATCAAGTTTTGAGAGAGTTTTCATGGCAACCTTAAAAAATATTAGTACTGTATTTTAATACATTCCTTATTAAAAAAGCAAATAAACTAATATCAATTCAGATTATCAGAAATTGCCATTCCAAATTTAGAAGCAGACATTGGACCATCTGCCGTAATAACCAATCCATCAATTTCAACCGATTTACCAGTGTAATTAGCACCATTATCAATAAGTATATCAGAAACACCATCCCAACATGTCGCATTTTTCTCATCTAGCACACCTGCATTTGCTAAAATAGCCGGTGCAGCACAAATCGCAGTTGTAAGCTTACCTGCATTATAAAAATCCTGAGCTAGGTTAAGTGCTGTTGGATCATCAAAATATTCCTCAGAACCTGGTCCACCAACAAATAATATAGCATCGAAATCATCAACATCTACATCACTTAATAAAATATCAACTTCAACTTCAAGTCCAAACTTACCAGTAGCGATGTTCATTGTGCTTGTAGTAATAACTTCATGACCAGCTGCTTCAATTGCATCCTTTGAATCTTCATACTCTTTATCCTGAAAATCTTCAGATGCTATTACAGAGAGGACTTTTGACATAAAACTTATTCTTATTTTTTAAAATTATGAATACACTTTAAATTGAAAAAAACTATAAATCAAGAGATTGTATTTGGATTAGCTAAACGTTGACATTATTGTTAAATTTATTATAATTATATGCTATTCATAATACAGAATAATGGCTAAAAAAAAGGACAAATCTGAGCTCAAAATATTAGTTGATGAATATATAGAAAATCCATCATCTTTTAATGAAATAGCTAGGTCAGAGCTAAAGACAATGTTACTAGAAAAAAAGGCTAAGAAATCACTTAAGAAAAAGGAAGAAAAAGTACTTAACGATCTTTCGACAGTAATTGGTATAAAAAGAAAAACGATAAGAAAAGTACTAACAGGTACACTTATTTTAGGATTGGGAATATGGGCTGGAGCAAAAGCGATTGAAGGCAAAAAAGATAAAAAACCCAGTGAAGTAAATCAAATTAAATATGCTCCTGAAACAGAAATAGATTATGAAGCTGAAATTAAACATCAAGCTGAAGCTACTGATAAACAAATAAGTATATATAAAGAAGTATTAGAAAAATGGTATGAACTTTTTAAGTCTAATCCAGATATTATTCCAAACGAAATAGTAAGAGGTTATGTGGATAGAAATTTCAAATTCATAATTAAGCAGTTATCTCAGGAAGACAATAATGGTTGGCAGATAGTATTTGAAATTGAAAAAGTTAAAAATCCAGATACTAGAGAAAACAGTTTAAAAACAATTTACGAGGCAATGAAGGGAAGGAATATCGTAACAGATGGAACTAGGGCTCTTGATACAACAAAATATGACCATGTGATGTTTCAGTTATTTGATACTTCAAAAACAACGAAGATGCCCACCTATGAAGTGAACGGCGCTATCATTTCAAGTGAAATTAACCCCGAAATAGTTTTAGTATATGCTTCCTTAGTCATGTTTCATGAATCAAATCATGCATTAATTACAAAGGACAAGCATGAAAGATTTGAAAACCAATTAGGCAGAAAAGCAAGCCCAGAGGAGCATTGGAAAATTGATAACTCTGGCATGAACAGAAATCAATTTCTTAATGAAGAATTAATTTGCTATGCAGGTGAATTTGAAGTATTGAATATCTTATCACATAATAAGTTCAGGCAAACTATCAAAAACGGTGGAAACATTTCACAGGAAGATTTGAATTCATTACTATATAAAGGTGCAAGACCAAAAACAATTACAAGTGAAATTGAAGAAGCAGAAGCTTATTTGGGATTAATTAATGATTATTATAGAAATACAACACCAGAAAATTTTGGATTAAGTGGAGTGGGTGAAGAAATTCTTTCAGAAATATATAAAGACAAATTTACAGATTCTCTTTAATTATCTTAGCCAATTCCTCACCGGCTACTTGCTCTAAAACTACCTGTGGTGCTTCTTTAATTTGGTGTACTGAACCAAAATATGTAAGTAATTTTTTTCTCATCTTAGGACCAACACCAGGTATTGAGTCTAGTCCGGATTTCACCATTTTTTTATCCCGACTTGCTCGGTTATGCTCAATTGCAAATCGATGGGCTTCATCACGTATTCTCTGAAGCAAATAACCTGCTTCTGAATTCTTTTTTAAATCGATTGGTTCAGATTTGCCTGGAATAAAAACTTCTTCTTCCCGTTTCGCTAGTCCAATAATTGGTACATTCAATCCCTTTTCAAACAAAACCTGATGTGCAGTACTTAGTTGTCCTTTGCCACCATCAATTACAATCAAGTCTGGATAGCTTTCAAAAGATGTATCTTTTTTCTTTTTTTGATAAGCCATATAAACAGGTTGAGTTTTATCACCAACAACTTTAATAATTTTTTTATAAACATCTTTAAGTTCAGATGGAGCGTCACGAAGTGAATCAAAGCCAAATCTTAAATAATAGTCTTCCAGATGTGGATGAGCGAGTAAATACAAACGCTTGGCTTTTGATTTTTCAATCAGAGTAGTCATTATATGATGACCAAGTTTTATACCACGCTCTTTATCGTCAACCCAAATCGCACCTATTTCTTCAACTTTCTCAGATAATTTATGAGTACGTCCAAAGCCTACAATTGAGCTCTTCTTTTTTATATTTTTTTCAATTACATAAAACTGTTTAATGTCAAAATCAAAATCTTTAACTTCCGAATAAGATTTCAAAATAAAATCCGCATCAGTTTTTTTTGCTTTTCGAATTTTATATTCATTAGGTAGCTGAGCTGGTAAATAATTTAATCGTCGAGTTATTACTTCTTCCATACTTTTAAAGTCGTCTATTTTACCGACGGTAGATTTTAAGCGGAATTGACGATAGTCCGGTTTATATGCCTCACCTTTTTTAAATACTACCATGCTTCCAACAGTCTCTGTGCCAGAAAGATGTGAGATGTCATAGCATTCAATTCTCTTGAGTGATTCCTTGATTCTAAGAGCCTTCTGTAACTCCTCAAGAGCCTTCTCCCCCTTTCTTCCATCGGCCATCCATTTTACTCGTGATTGCTGGGCAAAGCTTCGGGCATTTTTTTCTGCAAGTTCAATTAATTTATCTTTTTGTCCTTTTGTTGGATGAATCAACTTAACTTTGTGGTCGGTTTGTGAAGTAATAAATTCACCAATCATCTTAGTTTCATCAATTTCCATAGAAATAATGACTTCCTTTGGAATATCAGCGGCTCGACCATAATAATCAACAAGAAAAGATTCCATTACTTCCCCTGGAGTATCACCTCCCTCCGATACAAATTTTTCTTGATTGATTAATTTACCACCTCTTATTTGAAACAATACAAAGTAATTCTTTCCCAAATCTTCAACATAAGCGATTACATCTCTTTGTGTTAAATTTGTATCAGTAATTAATTGCTTTTCAGCCTGTCTTTCAATGGCCTGAATCTGATCACGAAGTGATCCAGCTCTTTCGAACTTTTTTTCCAGTGCAAACTGGTGCATCTGTTTAGTTAGTGCCTCCTTAGCCGGCTTATAGTCGCCAGAAAGAAACTCTATAGCCTGATTGATCTGTTCTTTGTATTCCTCCGGCGTTACTATGCCTGCACAAGGTCCAGTACATCTTTTTATATGATAATCCAAACATGGTCTTTTGGCAGGGACATTACCAATTTTTACAGCCACCTTTGCGCCAATTAACGGAGTACCCTTTGGGTCTACGGAAATATTCTTCGTACTACATAATTTAAATATCTTTTTAACAGATTCCATTAAATGCTGAACATCGGAACCGCTTGTTTTTGGTCCAATGTATTTAGCACCGTCTTTTTCAATCTTACGAACTGTTGTTACCTCCGGATACTCGTCTTGGATTGTTATTTTAATATATTGAAAAGTCTTACTGTCCTTTAAGAGAATATTATATTTAGGTCGAAGTTCTTTAATAATATTATCTTCCAGTATCAAAGCCTCTAGCTCACTATTAGTTTCTATCCATTCTACCGACTCCGCAGACTCAATCATCTTTTCTGTCTTAATTCCATTCTTTGCGGATGGACGGACATAGCTTTGCAATCTTTTACGAAGATCTTTTGCCTTTCCAACATAAATAACTGCCTTCTCATCATCCAAAAATTTATAAACACCTGGCTTTTGCGGTGCTTTAGCTATGATTTTGGAAAGTTTTGTTTTCATATGAAATGATTATATCAAAAACCTCCTTCATAAGCATATATTAAGTGAAAGAGGTTTTTAGCCGACAAGTCGGCAGAACATTAAGCGGATATTAGTCCTTATTTGGTAACTATTAGATTTGCCTTCTCTACTTGGTAAGTTGACTCGCTCCCGTCAGACTTTTTTACTTTAATAGAAACACTGTCGGGGTTACCTCCGGCTATAAGTTCCGGGACATCATCACTGTTTTTGTCATCAACTTTCACCCCATCGATTTCGACCATCTCGTCTCCAGCCTCAAGTCCAGATTTCTCAGCAGGCATACCCTTATTAAATGAAGAAATAGTTCTTTTCTGATATGTTATTCCAATTCCTCTTATTACTTTATACCCGCTTCTTTCAATCAGTGCATTACACTCCCCAGCTTCTACGACCTCAACAATACAACCCTCATTTGCCTTCAGTAATTCAGCTTTTAGAGTTTTTATCTCTGCTTGGGATTTTTCCAGATTATCAGTAAGCTCAGCATTTTGTGAACTACAAGACAAACTGGACTTCTGACAACGCTGTTCCATGTTCACCCTTACATCAGCCGTCTCACTCTGAACAAATAAAAAGCCAATGAACGCCGAAATAAAGGATGTTGCTGCAAACGTAACAACCACTGTCCAAAATATTACAGTATTAACAGACGTCTCACTTTTTGCATAATTATTATTCATCACTATTCTCCTTTTGATAAAGGTCGCTATGACCTTGATTTGATTGCAGGATTCAAACGTCATAAACATCTAAACTCCGCAATCAAAAATCCGCTAAATGTTAAATATCAAATAAGGACATCTATCACCATAAGTGGGATTATAAGCACCTTATTTAAGGTGTAATCTTATCATCAATATCATAAGCTGGTCAATTGATTGCCCCAGTAAAAAGTAAAATGTATAGTTAAATCATGAATCTCAAAGACTCAATTATTAAAACAATAAAATACTTCGATTTATTCGACTTCCCTCTTACTGCAGAAGAGATTTTGGAGTATTTATATGAATACGATAAGCCGGTTCACATTAAAGAAATTAAAGGAACATTGAAAGAAATGGTTGAAGCAGAAACGATTGAAGAGATTAAAGAACATTACATTTTAAAAGGTCGAAGAAATATTCTGGAAACAAGAAAAACCAGAAAATTCATCGCAGAAAAATACTGGAACAGAGTAAAACTATACGGAATATATATGAGGGATGTTCCCTTTGTAAAAATGGTAGGCATTTGTAATAACCTTGCTTACGATAACTCAAGTGAACAATCCGATATCGACTTATTTATAGTAATTAAACCGGGTAGAATGTGGATTGCAAGATTTATCCTAACCCTAGTTCTCCATTTTTACGGTGTAAGGCGTTATAAGGATAAAATAGCCGGCAGGTTCTGCTTAAGTTTTTTTGTTACTACTAATGAACTGAATATGGGCAAGCTTCAGATTAAGCCGGAGGACCCATATCTTGCATACTGGACAAAGCTACTATGCCCTATTTATGGTGAAGAAACATATGAAGAATTTAAGACAGAGAATGAAGTCTGGCTAAAAGAACAATACGGTCTTAATTTTTCCGAAAGAACAAAAAAGCACATGTATGTAAATAATAAAAGTAAGGGTAAAAAGTTTTTTGAATTCTTACTTAAAGGAAAAATGGGTGACTACTTTGAAAAATTACTAAAAAACACATTTAAAAAACGTACGTTACGAAAAATGAAACACCTTGGCCCAGAAGCAAGTGTAATTGTATCGGATGATATGCTAAAGTTTCACAATAATGATAGGAGGAAGGAGTATTTGGAAAGGTGGATGAAATAAACCAATAACCAAATGAGATTATTTAGATTACTCTGTTGGAAAATACTCTTACTAATTAGTAGGCAAAATAAACTGTTTAACGAAACCGTTTGTATTAGAACCGTAAGTCCATCTAAAAAAATATTAGATGAAAAAATTGATAAAATTGTTAATTTCGCAAGAAATCATGTAGGGAACTATAAAACTAAAACCACGCATGAGATAAAAGAAGAAATTATTACAAGAAAATTACTAAAGGAAACATCAGATGGAGCACTGGCAGATGAATACAAAAGAAATTTAGATATATATCAAATAAGATTAGATGACTCCCCTATTAAAAATCTCTTTAGAATAATTTTTGGTAGGGATTTTACTTTTACAATGACCACTGGTGGCACTTCGGGGTCACCTCTTTCTATCAGTAAAAATAAGAATTCAATAATCGAAGATGCATTTTTATTTATAAGAGGTTGGAAATTTATGGGCTACAAAGTTGGCGATAAAGTATTGGTACTTTATAATTCATATTATGATTATGATTTGATTTGGATAAATAAAATAAGCTGTTTATTCGGAATAAAACTATTCTTTTTTGATCAACTCGATAAAGAAACAGTTACAAAGTTTATTAATGTAAATAATAAATATAAGCCTGATTTTATAGTTACTTTTCCTTCATATATAAATGATGTTGCCAGAACAATACAAGAAAATAAAATAAAAATTGATCATTACCCTAAGGGAATTGAGGTTAGCGGAGAAACATTATTCAAACATCAGAGGCTAAATGCAGAAAGAGAATTCAAAACAAAAATCTATGACAACTATGGTTCAATCGAAATCGGGGTAATTGCGCACGAATGCAAATATCATAATGGTATGCATATTTATGAAGATATTGTTAAAGTTACGTCAAACAAATCAAATTTGATATTTACCAGATATGACTCATTTGATATGCCAATTATTAACTATCAGATAGGTGACCTTGGAAAAGTGGAATTCAATAAGTGTAAATGTGGAATTGAAGGACTAAAGCTTACTAGCGTTGATGGAAGAGTAGATGATTATGTATTAATAGAAAATAAAAGGTTTTATCCAACATTATTCAGACAAATAATCAATAAATCTAATACAAAATTCAATAACGAAATTATTGAATCTCAAATTGAACAAAAATCAGCCAATGAAATAAAAATAAATATTGTATGCAGAACTCATAGATATATTAATGAAATAAAAAAATATATTAAAATCGAAATAGGAAAAAAACTACCCAAATCAGCACAAATATCAGTTGTAAATATGGTAAAATTAAAAAACGTGAGGAAATTCAGATTTATTGAACGAAATAACTAATCAATTCTAAATCAATCCTAAATCGGAGGAGGCGAGCGACAGCGAGAGCACGGAGTACTATATAGATTTAGAATTTAAAACAATATGCCTCTTTTCAATCTTCTGCTTAATTTCCCTCAAGCGAAGCTTGTTCAAGTTGTGGAGTACCCTCGCATAATCATGGTCACTTTTAAATTTTGACTTACCATCTACTGCAATTTCTTGAACAAGCGATAAAGGTGTTTCCGCCTCAAGACCATAAAGCTGTTTATTTATATCATTTATATGCTCCCCGCCAAGATAAGGCTTAAGAATAACGTAGTCAGCCCCTCTGTTAAATAGCATAACACCCTCACGACCAGAATCTGATGTTACTATAATTATTGGCCTCTTATCTCGTGGTAATTTTTCAATATGATTAATTAAAAAGATATTATCTTCCGTACTAGAAAGTGTACTTATTATCAACTCCGCTTTATCTAAATCCAATTCGTTAACGAGTTCATCGTCCTCAATATCTCCAAATATGCAGGTAATCCCCTTCTCTATTAAATCCTTAATAACACTATTGTCATGGTCTACAACAAGATAATCTTCTTTAAAATTCTTAATCTGCTCAAGTACGGTATGTCCCATCTGACCGCAACCCAAAAGTATTATATGATTAGCCATACCGGATTTTTTTGTAGATAACTCTGTTTTGGATTTCCTGAACTCAAAGATTGTAAGCACTCCTCTGATTTTATTGTAGATTTGATTGTTGTATGTCATTAAATAGGAAGAGATTGTCATTGTAAGAATACCAATAATTGTAACCATAGAAATTACATTCTGATCTACATGACCAAGCGTTCCACCCATAGTTATTAGAATCAAAGAAAACTCACTAATATTTGCAATGGATAAGCCTGTAAAAAATGAAGTTCGTTTATCATAACCAAGTAACCCCATAATTGTCATTACAATAAGAGGATTGCCGATTAAAACAAATAAAGTTAGCACTACAAACTTCACAACCATTGGCCCCATTGAAGCAAACATCATACCGGCACCAAGAGCAACAAAGAAAATTGTAATGAAAAAATCACGTAAAACTTTAGCTTTGGCATTAATCTCAAACGTATATGGAAGACTTGCGAGAGATAGACCTGCAATAAAGGCACCTATTTCAATATTAAAACCAATATATTCACACGCAAGCGCAACTAAAAAAGCCCAACCAAGGCTAAATAGTATTAGGAGTTCATGTGATGTTGCGATTTTATTATATAGATATCCAAGCAATTTTCTTGCAATAAGAATAGCAAGAGCAGAAAGAATAATACCTTTAACTAAAATTCCCCCAAATCTTATATAATCAAAAGAGAAAGAACCAGCCTCAAAACCAGTAAGTGCAAGAAGTGCAAGAATAGCTATTACGTCCTGTACCAGTAGAATACTAATTGCCACCTGACCATATAAAGCATTGTTATCTCGCTTGTCATATATAATTTTTAAAGCTATAACCGTACTACTTAAAGTTAATGCAACAGCAATATACATAGCTTGAATAAACGGGAATCCAAATATAGAAGCAATTAGATACCCGAATAAACCAGTAAAAACAACCTGTCCAATCCCCGTTATAAAAGCAACAGCCCCAAGATCCTTCAAGCGTGTAGGATTCATTTCCAAGCCTACTAAAAACAACATCAGCATAATGCCAACCTGAGCAATAATATGTATTGTTTCAATATCATGTACAAGTCCAAGTCCAGAAGGTCCAATTAAAACACCTGCAGCAATATAAGCAAGAATTAAGGGTTGTTTAAGATAATAACAAATTACGCCAACTATCGAAGCAGCAATTATTACAAGTCCAAGTTCGAAAAAAAGTGATTCCATAGTATGCGTATTGATTATTGCGGGATGCATTTAGCACCCATCACACTACAATTATTATAAAGTAGCTGTAGCCTCCTCCATAGTCGCAAAATACGGAATAATTGAAGTTAGTCCCACAAGACTAATCACATCCATTACTTCCTCTGAGGCAGCAACCATAATCATTTTTCTGGCATCTTTAGATAAATGAGTATGAATAGACACAATAAAACCAATTCCTTTACTGTTTATAAACTCAAGTTCCTGTAAATTAAATACTATAGTTGAAACTGTAGTATCATTTAAAATTGGATCTAACTGTGTTTTCAATCCATCCAAAACGGACTCGTCTAATTCGCCCTTTAAAGAAATAACTTTAGCGGATGGTTTTGCCGAATCTGTAATTACGGCTGAAAAATCTGATGGCATAATTTTTATATTTAAGATTTATTTCGATTATATTTTACTTTAGAAATGTCGAAAGGCGCAACCCTTTCTTAAATTGAATATTATTAATAAAATATGTCTTCCAATTTACATGCTAGAAGTCAGAATTCGTCATCACATTATATTGTCATTTCGTCATTTCGTTTTTTATTTAATTAATTGACCACTCAAGTTAGAATCTGATAATGTGTTAATAAATTATAAAAAAAATGAAAAAACGAGTTCTCTCTGGAATACAACCCTCCGGTAAGCTCCATATAGGGAATTACTTCGGGATGATAAAAAGAATGGTCGAGTACCAGAATTCCAGCGACCTTTTTTGTTTTATAGCAAACCTGCATTCCCTCACTACAATTTCGGATGCAGATACAATGAAAAAACTTACCCTAGATGCTGCAATGGATATGCTCGCACTTGGAATAGAACCGGATAAGTGTCATTTTTGGGTACAATCGGATGTGCCCGAAGTTGCGGAACTCACATGGATACTTTCCTGTATTACACCTATTGGATTGATGGAAAGGGCACATAGTTATAAGGATAAAGTTACAAAAGGTATATCACCTAATCTAGGCCTTTTCTGCTACCCTGCACTTATGACAGCCGATATTCTTATAAATCAATCAAATATAGTACCTGTTGGCAAGGATCAAAAACAACATGTAGAAATGGCACGGGATATTGCGATTAAGTTTAATAATTCCTTTGGTGAAACATTTGTTATACCGGAACCGGAGATTCCACCGGAAGTAGCTACAATACCAGGAACAGATGGACAAAAAATGTCTAAGTCTTACAACAATACAATACCGATTTTTGATGATGAAAAAGTAATAAAAAAAGCAGTTATGGGTATTATTACTGATTCAAAAGGTGTAGATGAACCAAAAATTGCAAAAGGAAATGTTATTTATGAATTGTATAAACTTTTCGTACCCAATGATGAAGCTTTGATATTTAAAAAGAATTTTGAAAAAGGTGGAATGGGATACGGAGATGCAAAAAAGTTATTATTGGAAAAAATTCTAAATGAATTTAAACCATATAGGGAAAAAAGAGTAGAACTAGAAGCGAACCCTAAAAAAGTAGAAAAAATTCTGGAAGAAGGAGCTGAAAAAGTAAAAAAAATATCTCTCTCAACACTTAATAAAGTACGCCAAGCCACAGGATTGAAGTACTAATACAAATCTTTAATCTTTAATCTAAATCTAAATTATGAAATACATATTTATCACAGGAGGAGTTTGTTCATCTCTAGGTAAAGGTATTGCATCTGCGTCGATTGGAAATCTTCTTAAAGCGGCTGGATTCAAAGTCTTTACACAAAAGCTTGACCCTTATCTAAATGTGGATCCAGGTACAATGAGTCCATTTCAGCATGGTGAAGTATTTGTAACGGATGACGGAGCGGAAACAGATTTGGATTTAGGACATTACGAAAGATTTATCGATGTTCCTTTAAGTAAACTAAGTAGCTTTTCTACTGGTCAGGTTTATCAAACAGTTTTAGACAGAGAAAGAAAGGGAGATTATCTAGGTGGTACTATTCAGATTATCCCGCACATTACTGATGAAATTAAAAGAAGAGTAAGGCTTGCAGGTAAAGAATCAAAATGTGACATAATGCTTTGTGAAATAGGAGGAACTATTGGGGATATCGAAGGTCAACCATTTACAGAAGCAATGAGACAAATGAGGACAGAAGAAGGCAGAGGAAATACACTTTTTATTCACCTAACTTTACTCCCATTCCTTAAAGCGTCAAACGAACTAAAGACAAAACCAACACAGCTTTCTGTAAGAACACTTCAGAGCATGGGTATTCATCCGGATTTAATAATGTTAAGAGCGGATGACAAAATTGAAAAAAAACATTTGGTTAAAATATCTCACTTCTGTGATGTTGGCATAGATTCAGTTATTCCTGCACCAACCGTAAGTTCGATTTATGAATGTCCATTAAATTTTGAAAAATACGATATTACCAAAACTATTCTTACAAAACTTAATTTAAATTACAAAAAACCTAACCTTAC
The DNA here is from genome assembly GCA_016932505.1 of Candidatus Peregrinibacteria bacterium. Lineage (GTDB taxonomy): Bacteria > Patescibacteriota > Gracilibacteria > UM-FILTER-43-11 > UM-FILTER-43-11 > JAFGCT01. The sequence continues at coordinate 26,161 of JAFGCT010000035.1, read as the reverse complement.
TGAATGGGAAAAAGTAGTGGACAAAATTCATACAACAACAGAAGAAATTAAAATTGGACTGGCAGGAAAATACAATGAATTAGATGACGCTTATCTATCTGTAATCGAAGCAATTAAATCAGCAAGCTTCTTTCATAATAGAAAAGCTAAAATTGTATGGATAGATGCTGAAAAAATTGAATCAGAAGACAAAAAAGAATGGAAAAAACTTCATCATGTCGATGGCGTTGTTGTACCTGGAGGTTTTGGTCATAGGGGTACGGAAGGAAAGATATTGGTTGCACAATACTGCCGAGAAGAAAGTGTACCTTACCTTGGATTGTGTTTAGGCTCACAAATAATGGCAATTGAATTCGCACAAAATGTGGCTGAAATAAAAAATGCCACATCAGAAGAATTCAGTCCTAAAGCAAAAAACAAAATAATCCATTTCCTTCCTGGTCAGCATGAAAAACGTGCAAAAGGAGGAACACTCAGATTAGGATCATGGCCATGTAAAATAACAAAAGGGACTTTGGCCTGGAAGTGTTACAAAAAGGAAAGAATTGATGAAAGACACAGACACCGATATGAATTCAACAATGCATTTAAAAAACAACTTGAATCAAAAGGTCTTATATTCTCGGGAATATCACCGGATAGGGAGTTGATGGAAATTGTGGAAATAAAAGATCACCCATTTATGATTGGCTCACAATTCCATCCTGAATTTAAGAGTAGACCAAATAGACCTCATCCTCTTTTCCGTGAGTTTATAAAAGCTGCGTTATAAATAAGCAGAGACTTATTGTTTTATATAAAACGCATACAAACCAAATAACTCTCACCACTAGTTTTACGAATAGCCTTTGGTCTACATTTTTTTACAGACTTAAATTTCTTTTTAAGTTCTCCAACCAAATCCCCTTCATTAAAACCAGGAAGAATTTTTATAAGTGCATTTCCGCCCTTTTTTAAATATTTATCACAAACATCCAACACTTTTAAACTGAGATCAAGTGATCTTCCACCATCCAAAAAAGCGACTCCGCTTGTTTTTGGTGCTAAATCAGAAGTAATTACTTCAAATCTTCTGATTCCAATTTCCTTATAAACCTTATCATCAAAAATATCACCTACGTACGTCTTAATATTTGGCTGAGGAAAACTTTCAATTTTCTGCAAATCGATTCCTACTGCGCTCCCTTTTTCTCCTACTATTTTGGATATATACTGCAAAAAACTACCAGGGGCAGCACCTAAATCCAATACATTATCTCCGTGTTTAATTAAATTAAATTTGGTCTGAATTTCTTCCAATTTAAAAACACTTCGCGCTCTATAGCCAAGTTGCTTTGCTTTTTGAAAATACTTATCTTGAGTATCAAATCGTGACAAATGAAAAATATTAAATGATAAATGTTAAATTAAAGTGGCCGATTAGCAGGCATGCCATCACGTCGGGGGTAAATATTAGGTGTAACACGCTTTTTTGTAATAAGGATTATAGTTCTATTCCCCTTATTTTCTGGAAGTGAATACTGAAGAACTTTTGGCTGTTCACACTGTAGTTTCGCAACCGCATTTCTAGCATCAGAAAGTTCGGAAATATATTCAGGACCTTTATAGGCAACAACATTTCCATATAAATGTATTAAAGGAACTGAAAGTTCAATTAAGACTCTAAGCGGTGCCAGCGCACGTGATAGAACCAAATCAAATTGATCACGATAATCGGGATTTTGTCCAAGAACTTCAATACGCTCTGCAATACAATTTACATTATTTAGATTTAGCTCATGGGCAAATTCACGTACGGCATCAATTTTCTTCTGAGTGGCGTCAACTAATGTAAATTGAACAGAAGGAAATAATATTGCAAGAGGTATACCCGGAAGCCCTCCACCAGTACCAATATCAATCACCTTCATCCCCGCTTCTATCTTAAAAAAAGGTGCAGCAATAAGAGAATCAAGAATATGTTTTATCCATACCTCCTGACTATCTACTATTCTTGTTAAATTAAGCTGTTCATTTTTACCCTTTAATAAATCAACATACTTTGCGAGCTTCTTATATTGTGAATCAGAAATATCAATTCCCGCATCATCCATCCAACTTTCTACGGATTGCTGAAAATGCAACATACCTTTAATCGTTGAAGCAAGATCACCCAATAATTTTTGTTTGAAATAGTAAGTCATTAAATATTCTTAAGCTTTTAGGTTCTCAACCTCCTTTTTAGTAAGATACCTCCATTCCCCAAGTTTTAAATTCCCCAAGCTAAGCCCTTTTATTCTTACTCTTTTAAGAGATTTAACGGGATACCCAACTTTCTGACAGATTCGTCTGACTTGTCTGTTTTTACCCTCTCTTAAAATAATGCGAATTTTGGCTGGAGCAATTTTCTTTACTCTTGTCGGCAGAGTCCGAACACCCTCCAGTTTTACACCTTCCTCAAGCTTAAAAATAGCTCCCAGTGGAATTTGCTGATAAAAAGTTACTTCATATTCTTTCTCTGATTCGGATGATGGATGAATGATCGCATTTACGAATGTACCATCATTTGTAAGCAACAAAAGGCCAGTAGTCTCCTTATCCAATCTTCCAACAGGATAAATGCGCTCATCTATATCTATTAAATCAAGTACGGTATTTGGATCCATTCTGGTTGGCTTAACTGAGCATACATAACCCTTAGGTTTATTCAGAGCAATATAAATAAGTTTTTCACGATCCTTTGCGACAGAATCATTAACTTCAACTTTGTCTTTCTCTGTATCAACTTTAATTCCCATTTCAGTAACCACTTTTCCATTAACTTTTACTTTTCCTTTAGATATTAAAACATCCGACTCGCGTCGGGAAGCTATACCCATTTCTGAAAGATACTTATTAAGTCGAACTAATGGCATTATTGTGGGTCAGTTACAGGTTGCATCAAATCGGCATCAGGAGGATTAGTTGGAAGTGCCATATCTGGGTCAGGTAGAATAATCTTATCTGCACAAGCGGTAAGAAAAAATAATGTAAAAATAATCAGTAATAATTTATTCATAACTTAGTATTGATTCTTAATAAATTGCTCCATATTTTGAGATTAACTCTTCAGCATTCACTGTTCCGTCAGAATAATACATCTTTCTTACCCACTTGTATGTAGTTCTATTTATTTGTATAGGTCCTTCAACTTCAACTTTTTCATAAGGTGAATTTCCAATAAGATAAACACTAACATTTTCGTTTTCAGTGTCATCTTCCACGTAATAAATTATCGGTGAGTTTGTATTATTCTTTATCCTTAGATTCTTGTGACTATTTCTATAAATTGTCGCATCAAGACCAACTCCATTTTCGGGATAAAGTGATGAATAATAAAGACTATGTGGGTATCTGGTAACTATCTCAAGACCAGCTTTCCACGATGGATTGTAGATAAGTGTTGCCGAACCACAAAGACCACCACCTAATTGCCATTGGCTAATACCTTCCAAAATAACCCAACCCCATTTATAGTCATACCACTTTTTATCCGAAAGCTCATACATAAAATCAATTACCTGCCCGGGTTGAATTACATCTCCATTTAATTTACTGGCACCTGTAACAACATTAAATCTTCTGTTACTGGTATCATGGGAATAATCATAGGTTACGGAGCTAAGAACCTCATTAAGGTTATTATCCAAAATAGCTTGCCTAATACTTTCAGGCATTTTAGGAAACTTATTTGCCGGATGATTCATCCTTACAATTTCAGTTTTAACATTTTTAAATTCCTGATAGTAGCCAGTTAGTATATTAAGTACTGCTGTTTCATGTTTTGAGCGAGTTTTTTTAGATTTAAGCTTAAGTATATGCTCAAACAAATTACCCTCATAAGTAGAAATAACATCGGGATCACTGAAATTCCTTACATTTATTTCATTAGAATCAAGAACAAGACCTTCGTAATAAGGAGTATTGAATTTTTCAGTAATCATATAACGGTATAAAAAATCCTGAAAAACCCCATACGTAAGTTCGGTATCTCCTATCCAATTATTATTTCTGGCTTCCAGCCATAATCTTCTATATAAATTCTCACTATCCTCAGTAGAAATTTCTTTTCCAGAATCCAATCTGCTTAATTGATACATCCATACTAGTAGGTCTTTTTGAGAAGCACCTCGGTATCTATAAAAAAAATCATCACATTCAAGGAATTCAAGTTTACAGACTGAAGAGTCTTCGGATAAGTCGATATGTGGTACAGCGTTAGAGAAAAATTTTAACAAAACTGAAAGCATCTTTATCCTTTCTATAGGCCTATTAATATTCATCTCGTGTACTACAAGCCTGTATTCTCTTGCAAACTGAAAAGGCACTTGAGCACTTACTTGAATATTTAATGGAATAAGACTGAAAGTCAGAATTAGTATAATTGTTATGCCTTTAGTGATAATTTTATGGTTTTTAATTATATATTTATTAAATTATCTAAAATCTACTATTATTTTGGAGCAGGATTCTGCCATTGTGACTCAAAACCGGCGTCTATCCAGATCCATGAAGGTGGAGTATCAAGTTTTTTCTCATTTGGTAAACCCTTGTACCAACCTTGATTTAATTCTTCTTGGGAAACCTGTATAAACTCACCATCTTCATCAGTTAAAATACAACCTTGGGTTTTTACCCATTTAGAATCCTCAATACATTTGCAAACTGTTTCTGGAATATATTTACAATCAGCAATTTCCGTATCAATACAGCTAACAATATATTCACCTGATGTTTCTTCACATAGAATACTTTCTGCTTGATAATCGGTTTCCTCAATTATACTCGGACTGATCCATTTTGATTTCCCCCCCTCGTTTACCCATAACCAGGAAGAAGGAGTACCATATTTAATATTCTCTTCTCCGCCATAATACCAACCCCTCCTAATGTCATCCTCAGTAATATTCGGCCTCTCTATATCTTTTTCTATTTCATCGAGAAGAACTTCCATTTCATCAATATTCATATTGGAAGTATCCACATTTCTATAATCAATCATACTAGCCTTAGCAGGAATTTTAGGCTTACGAATGTTATCTTCAGCAATATTTGAGCCTAGTGAGTTGCCACAAGCGCTCAAAAGGAAAAGCGAAGCTATAATTAGAGAACAGAATCTCATGTAAATATTTATTTTAATTCGAAAGATACAATGTGAATTCTACATTAAGCTGTACCTCTTGCCAAGATTTTAATAATAAAAACTGTTTGACTGCAAATTGCTTTCTGATAAACTGATTAAGCAAAAAACGTTCGGAGTCGTCCCGCTCAGCGGGATAAGGCACCGAATAGAGAATTACACAATCGTTCGGAGTCGTCCCGCTCAGCGGGATAAGGCACCGAATAGAGAATTACACAATCGTTCGGGAGTCGCCAAGTGGTAAGGCACCGGTTTTTGGTACCGGCATTCGGGGGTTCGAATCCCTCCTCCCGAGCCAAAGAAATTGTTTCTGACATCAAGTCAGTGGCAATTTTTTTGGAAGAACTAATTATTTTCATTCATCACTTCTTCAATCTTTCCATCGAATAAACTTTTCAATATTTCAGGTAATTTCTCTGTTATATCATTAAGCCTCTCATGTTCGTTATCCGAAAGCTTACCAAGTACATAAGCCTCCAAAGGCCCTGCAAATGGAGTAATCTGTTTTATTCCTAATCTTATTCTGGTAAAGCCCTGAGTTGCAAGACTATCAATTACAGATTGAACTCCATTATGTCCACCAGATGAACCATCAGGCTTAATTCGCATTGAACCAAAATCAACATAAGCATCGTCATAAATCAAAATAAAGTCTTCAATAGGTATTTTATAAAAATTCAAAATAGATGAAACAGCCTGTCCTGATAAATTCATATAAGTCAGAGGTTTTACAAGCATGGATTTCTCGCCAGCAATTACACCTTCTGCAATTTCGGAACTAAATTTATCCATTTTCTTAAATTTCTCAAAACCAAAATGCCTAGCCAAATAATCAATAGCAATAAACCCCGCATTATGCCGAGTCTTTTCATATTGTTTTCCAGGATTTCCAAGTCCAACTATTAATTTCATAACATTAATATACATTGAAAATGTGAAAAAGTGAAAACTTGAAAGTGTGAAAAAGTAAAAATAATATACTAATTACTTTATTTTCACGTTTTCAATCAATTTCTGTAAAATCAAATATACGCTCACCAATATAAATCTTATCACCGGTTTTAGCACCCATATTTATGATTTTTTTATATACACCAATCTTATTGAGAATATCATGCATACGAAAAATTCCGCCTCTTTTACTCATATCTGTCATAATAGCGAGTTGTTCAATGCGCTTACCAATAATTCTAAATCCATCATCAGTTTTCTCAATAGTATATTGTTTAGTATCTGGCAAATCCAAATGTGGTCTAAATACTTTTTTTGCAATCTTGGTCGTAGAATCTGAAACTTTCTTGGTCCGTAGCTTAACAACTTCATCTTTCAGTTTATATAAAAATTTATCAATCCCCTCACCCGTTACGGCAGAAATAAAAATTGGTTTTTCTTTTTTAAATTCCTTTTTAATTTCATCAATGATCTCCGGTATTGTAGTGTCAGTTTTATTAATAACAAGTAATTGAGGCTTCTTAGCCAGTTCATTGCTATAAAGCTTAAGTTCTTCATTAAGCTTATTGTATTCATCACGAAGATTCTCATGATTAACATCTAAAATGTGAACAAGAATTTTCGTTCTTTCAATATGTCTTAAGAATTCAATCCCCAACCCCTTCCCTTCATGAGCTCCTTCAATCAATCCTGGAATATCGGCTACAAGAAAATCTGTTTTATCAACATTTACAACTCCAAGGTTTGGGACAAGTGTTGTAAACGGATAATCGGCAATTTTAGGACGAGCATTTGAAATACGAGATATTAAAGTGGATTTACCAACACTTGGGTAACCAATAATTGCCACATCAGCAATCAATTTTAACTCAAGCCTTAAATCCTTCTCTTCTCCCGGTTCACCAACTTCCGCAAAATCAGGTGACCTACGGATAGAAGAAACAAAATTAGCATTCCCTTTTCCTCCAATTCCTCCACGAGCAACAATTACTTGTTGTCCATGCCTAGTAAGGTCAGCAATCAGGCTATTGTCGATTTTATCGTATATAAGTGTTCCCATTGGAACTTTTAAAAGAATGTCTTCTCCGTCTTTACCAGCCATATTTTTACCCATTCCTTGCGTCCCCTTTTTCGCTTCAAAATGTTTCTTACTGACAAAATTAACCAAAGTATTCAGATTCCCATCTGCTTCAAAAATTATACTACCACCGTAACCACCATTACCTCCGTCCGGTCCACCTCTTTCTACAAACTTTTCTCGACGGAAAGACATACACCCATCTCCACCCTTACCGGCTTTTACATTGATTTCAGCTTCATCTGCAAAATGCATTTTGATTCAAATTAAAAAAGTACACTCATTGTAGTATATAACACAAAAAACGCCAGTTGATTTTGTAATCTTGTAATTTTAAAAAATTGTAATACAATAGTATAGAAAACTAATCACAAAACTATGGAACGTACTCAACTTACAACTTCCGCGAATCTTACACGCGAAGAAGTTGATTTTTTTATGGAAGAAGCCGAAAGACTTAGAGGGAAAAACACAGAAGATTTAAAAGGAAAGGTTGTAGCAACGGTATTCCTTGAGCCATCAACAAGAACGAGACTTTCATTTGAAACAGCTGCCCACCGACTTGGCTCATCTGTAATTACCATAGCTGATCCAAAAACCTCTTCAGTAACTAAAGGTGAAACCCTGGCGGATACAATTAGAGTTGTAGATAAATATGCCGATATAATTGTAATGCGCCATCCCACCTCAGGCGCAGCTGAGGAAGCTATAAATTATACAGATAAACCTTTCCTTAACGCTGGTGACGGCCCGAACCAACACCCAACTCAATCTCTATTGGATATTTATACAATTAAGCGTGAAGTCGGTGGAATAGACGGAAAAACTATCGCATTTATTGGAGACCTAAAGTATGGACGAACTGTTCATAGCCTTACTTATATACTTTGCTTATATAATCCAAAAAAAGTCATTTATATAAGTCCGAATGAACTTAGAGTACCGGAAAAATACATTCAAATGCTTAAAGATAAAGGTATTGAATTCGAAGAAACAAACGATCTGGATGCCAAAATGCCAGAAATAGACGTTGTATATATGACAAGAATCCAACAGGAAAGATTTGAGAGTGAAGCAGAATATGTAAAATTGAAGGGTTCCTACATAATGACACCGGAAACGGTAAAGCTTGGAAAAGAATCTCTTCGCATACTTCATCCCCTTCCTCGGGTAGATGAAATCACTCCGGAAGTAGACGACATGATACAATCCGCTTGCTTTAGGCAAGTTGAAAATGGAGTTTACATGAGAATGGCATTACTTAAGAATTTATCTAAAAACTATTACAAATAAATTCGATTTGCGTCTTGCGTAATGCTTTTTACGCACATCACACTACGCACATCGCAATACACAAATAATGAGTAAAATACTATTAAAAAACGGCCGAATAATTGACCCTGAAACAAAACGCGATGAAGTCACGGATATTTTGATTGAAGACGATAAAATATCAGCGATAGGAAAAATTGAACCAGAAATGGGAATGAACGTTATAGACGTCACAGGTAAATTGGTGATTCCGGGTGTCATCGATTTGCACGTTCATTTAAGGGACATGGATCAGGCGGATAAAGAAACAATAGAAACAGGTACAAGAGCTGCTCGCAATGGCGGAATTACAACTGTTTTCTGTATGCCTAACACAAGCCCAAAGTTAGATTGTATGGAAAATATCGACAGATATTTAAAGTTAATTCAAGATGCCAGAATAAATGTTCAAATAGTGGGAGCAATTACAAAAAAATTAATGGGCGAAGAACTTGCTGATATAATCAGATATCCTAGGTTTGGCATTAAATTCATTACGGATGATGGATTTGATATAGATGACGAAGGCCTATTGGAAAAAGCATACGAAAAAGCAAAGCAGTTTGACCTTATAGTAATGACTCATCCCGAAATAATGTCTATAGCTCCCAATGGCCTTATAAACAAAGGTAAAGTTAGCGAACAATTAAATGTAGAAGGTCAGCCAAATGAAAAAGAATGGAAAGCAGTAGAACGTGGAATTCGCCTTGCTTTAAAAACCGGCGCTAGAGCTCATTTTACTCACCTTAGCACAAAAGAATCAGTCGATTTAATACGTAAAGCTAAAATGGAATCCGCATTGATTACAGCAGACGCAACACCACATCACATTACATTCACAGAAGACGAAGTATTAGTCCAAGGCTCACAAGCAAAGGTTAACCCCCCACTTCGTACCGAGGAAGACAGATTAGCTGTTATAGGAGGACTTAAAGACGGTACATTGGACTGCATAGTAACCGATCACGCACCACACACCGCTATTGATAAGAATCATGATCTAGCTTCTTCTGCTTTTGGTTTTTCTGGGCTTGAGATTTCTGTGCCTGCTACTATAACCGAATTACATTTTAAACAAGGAATGGAATTGGTAGACGTTATAGGACTAATGACTATTAAACCAGCCAAACTTGCAAACCTCCCAGTTGGACGGCTTCAAACTGGATTCCAAGCTGATATTACAGTTTTGGATATTGAAACTGATGAAAAAGTAAGCACATCCCTTTTTGTTTCTAAAGGCAAAAACTCACCTTTTAATGGAAAGGTGCTTAAAGGCTGGCCGGTTATGACATTGGTAAAAGGAATGGTTTTTGAGAATTAAGAGTTTAATATTGAATTAACTGATTTAGTAGGTTTTATCTTTCTATTTAAAGTAATTTATCACAAGTTGTATTATATGATATTATAATATCCTTTTTAAAAATTGTTTTGTATGGCTTCGATTATTCCAAAGACAATAGAATTCGAATTACCAAATGACTCGGAAATTGATGCTGAGATTTTAGAGGTAGCTAAGCAAAACGAAACCATTATCACATCTGATCAACTTGAAGAAATACGTAAAAAGGTAAAAACAATAATGTCCTTAAATAAAGGTAGAGTGCCTTTTAAAAATGAAGTAAGGAATGCTTATGATAAATGTATAAATACCGTAAGTGATGCTCAGAAAATATACATGGAATACTGCAAAAAAACAGGCGTAACGCCTCTTAATCAAATAACGCCAAAACATTATTTAAATCAAAATAGAGCTAAAATAATTTTAGAAAAAGGGTTAGATGTAATTGGTACAAGGGTAACAACAAATGAGTTTATAAATAGACCAGGAATTGGAAGGATTCTTACAGGTACAATTGAAGGTCATCACCCAAGTGGGTATGTAAAAGTTAAAGTCGATGGTCAGATATATACCACAAATAAAAAGCGGAAAGGACAAGAAAGGGGTAAATCTAATCCTATAAGTAAATGGAATCCGGCAAAAATGGAGAAAATTGAAAAAAGTAATAAATAACGATATGACATAATTCGTCATTTCGTCATCACATCATTACATGATTATACCTTATGCGTATTGATTTTTCATTATATTTCTGCTATAATGGAGGGATTTCACAAAAAAAATAAAATGAAAAATTTGAACCATCATGACATACACGAAATCTATACACAGATTTCACAAACATTAAACTGCCCTCAATGCAACTCGCAGATACTTCCACATAATATTCGTATAAACGATATTGTAGATAACGAATGCCTGTTTGATGTTAATTGTCATAAATGCAACGCAGAAATGACTCTTTCTGCACAGATTGAAAAAAACACAACTGATGCAGCTAAAACATATAACAGAAGTTCTCAAATTATGCACGACAACGTTGTAGAAGAAGGAATTACAGAATGGGAGGTAAAAGCCATCAAGGATGAACTAAAACACTTCTGTGGCTCTTTTATTGAAACGTTCTGCAGATACTAATGAATTTGAGATTTGTAATTTATAAATTTACAAACTAATCCCGTAAGAAATATCTTCGGGATTTTTTATTAAAAGAAAAATCTCAAATCAAGATTCACAAATCACAAATCTTAATGTATTCCAACTTCTTTAGTAATTGCATTCATATCGCGCAATAGCTGTCGATCGTTTTTTAATTGGTCATTAATTCTGTTAACTGAATGCATAACGGTTGTGTGGTTTCTGTTGCCAAGTAAATCCCCTATTTTAGAAAGTGACATTCTTAACTTAGTTTTTGCCAGATACATAATAACCTGACGAGGAACCATACATTCACGTGCACGTGATGTGCCGACAACTTCGCTTTTTGGAACTGAAAAATAACTGGAGACCGAATCTATAAGTGAATCAATTGTAACCGCACATCTTGGTGCCGGATCCTGAGTTGTAAAACCAATCATCTTAACTTCATTCTTTGTTTCACGAAGCATTTCTGCAATGGCTTTTATTGTTGGTGAAGTTCTTTCAAGCTCATATCTAGCAATCGCTCTTTTTAAAACACCCTCTAGGGAGCGAACTGAACTTGTTACATTAAATGCAATAAATTCAAGCACATCAGAATTAATGAAAACCTGCGCTTCCTGACATTTATTATGCAAAATAGCGAGTCTTGTTTCATAATCAGGCATTTTTACATCAACAGTCATTCCTGATTCAAAACGAGAAATAAGTCTTTCGTTCAAAAGTTTTAATTCCTGTGGAGGTCTATCTGAACTAATAATTATCTGCTTTCCAGATTCATACAGTGCATTAAAAGTGTGAAAAAATTCTTCCTGCGTTCTGTCTTTATTAGCTATAAACTGAACATCATCAATAATTAAGCAATCAACCCTTCTGTATTTATTACGAATTGCGTTCATATTTCTTGCCTGAATAGCTCCAACAACCTCATTAACAAAGTTTTCAGTAGTTGTATATACTACAAATCGACTTGGGTCATTCCTCATAATCTCATTACCAGTACCTTGTAATAAATGTGTCTTTCCTAGTCCAACTCCTCCATAAATAAATAAAGGGTTATAGTTTTGACCTGGATACTTAGCAACATTCTGGCAAGCTGCATGAGCAAGTCTGTTTTCTGGTGCAATAATAAAGTTATCAAGGGTATATTTTTGATTGAAGATCTTAGTAACAACTCCTTCTTTAGTCACCCTTTCATTTTTGTTAGGTAGCTTTCTTGCTTGATTCTCGGGGAAATATTTAAGAATATCAACTGTACGGGAATCTGAATCATTTAGTGAATTATCGACTGAATATGTTACTTCTTTAACATTAGGCTCTACACTTTGAGCTGCTTTAAATGTCATTTTGGCAAAATGAGTCATATGCCAATTTGAGTAAAAAGGAGTAGGTAAACCTATAACCAAAATACCATCTTCAAAAGAAAGCGCAGCCGTATTCTTAAACCATGTAATAATCTGAGCCCTATCCAACTCTTCAGATAATTTCTTTATGATTGAGACCCAGAGATCTTTAAGGTTCATAATTTAAGAACTTCGAAAAATAAAAAAATAGAGTTTTGTCCAGTGCGAGATGATATATTTATTTTTTTTGGAGAAACTTATACTAAACGATTTCTCATCAATTTAAAAGAGTATTTAGATTGACGTAAGAATACAATTATCATTTAACATGTGAGATTCGTCATTTTGGATAAAGATAAACAATTTATTAAACCTTAAAAAAAATGATAAATGTTAAATGATAATTGATAAATGATAAGTGATAAATGATAAGTGATAAATGATAAGTGATAAATGATAACTGTTACTTAAACAAATTCAATATATCATTCCAAGTAATAATAAAAATCAATCCCATAAGCAAAACAAATCCGGTAGAATGAATTAATGCTTCCCATTTAGCACTTGGTTTTTTTCTCGTAATAGCCTCAAATACTATAAAAAGAAAACGACCGCCATCCAAAGCAGGAAAAGGCATGATATTTATTACTCCAAGTGATATGGATATAAGTGCAGTAAATTGTAACACGGCCATAAGCCCCTGCTGAACAAAGTAATGAGTCATTTTTGCTATGCCAACCGGCCCCGCAACATTTTCAGGTACAGTAAATTTAGCAACTAAACTCACAATTACATCTCCAAGCATCTGAACAGTAAGAACGGAAAGTCTTCCAACTTCCTTAATCGCTTCATAAGGTGCTTGATAAATTGGATATGAAATGTTTTTTACATCTACGACCACCTGCTCATTTGATAATGTAAAACCAAGCTTTGCGTTATCGTTAGTATTTACATTTATCACTTGCTCCTCACCATCAACAATTGCCTTTAAACCCACCATCTGATTAGCTGAAAACATTGAAGATAAATCAGTTGAACCAGTAACGGCATCACCATTAATCTCAAGGATTAAATCACCTTCTTTTAAATTCGTTGAAGATATTGGTGATTCAGGGATGATTTCGTGAATATACAAAACATCCTGAACCTCAACAATACCGCTTTCAACTGCAACCTCCAAATCAGAATCAGTAACAAGAAAAGGCTTCATTCCAAAAGTAAAACCAATAGTAATAATCACCCACGCAAGTATAAAATTCATTACAACACCTGCAACAATTACCGATGTACGCCTAAGAATTGATTTTGATGCAAAACTTTTGTTATCTTTGACTATTTTTGGGTCGTAACTATCCTCACCATACATTCTTACAAATCCTCCAAACGGTATCCAGTTTAATGTATAGGCTGTACCGTGTTTATCCTTAAAAAGAACTTTTGCTTTTGGGGGTAGCCCAATTCCAAACTCCTCTACTTTTATACCTGCTTTTCTTGCCATAACAAAATGTCCAATCTCGTGTACGAGGATAAGAACAGAAAAAACAACGAGAAATGCGATTATTGTTACTATTATCATAATTAATTAGGGATTATTGGAGATCTTGGGATTTTTGAGGTTATTGGGATAAATGGTGTGCAATTTATTACATTCCCAACTATCCCAATAATCTCAATCATCACAATAATCTTTCTTAAACAGTCATAACATCCTGCTCCTTATTTTTAGAAGCCTCATCAACTTTCTTATTATATTCATCTACTACTTCTTGAAGCTTTTTTTCGAAAACACCTAGTTGGTCTTCGCTTATCTCTTTGCTTTTCTCAAGTGCCTCAAGTTGAGTTTTTGCTTCGTGTCTGGCATTACGAATAGATATCTTAGATTCCTCAGCGTACTTATGTACAAGTTTCACAAGGTCTTTTCTGCGATCTTCAGTTAAAGGAGGAAGAATTAGTCTTATCATCAGACCATCATTACTTGGGTTCAATCCTAAATTTGCATTTGTTATAGCCTTCTCTACATTAGGAAGCTGATCTCTATTCCATGGTTGAATTGCAATTTGATTTGATTCAGGAATAGAAATACTTGCAATACCTTTAAGTGGCATTGTAGTACCAAAACTTTCCACCATAATGTTTTCAACTAAAGCGGCGTTTGCTCTTCCTGTTTGTAATTTTGCGAATTCCTCATGCATATAATCGTATGCCTTTTGCATCTTTCCTTTTGCATCATTTAAAATTTGATCTGACATAATAAATATTTATGAAATAAATTTTTTATTAAGAAACAAGAGTTCCAACACTTTCACCCTTAGCAGCCTTCAAAATGTTTCCTTTTTTATACATATTAAATACTACAACTTTCATCCCACTTTCTCTACACATAGAAAATGCGGTTTGATCCATAACTTTTAAATCCTTGGAAATTGCATCCATATAAGTAAGATTTTTATACAATTTTGCTTTTTTATCCTTATTAGGGTCTGATGAATATACCCCATCTACATTAGTGGCTTTTAAAAGTATCTCACATCCAAGTTCAACTGCGCGCAACGCTGCCGCAGTGTCAGTTGTAAAATATGGATTACCTGTACCTCCGGCACAAATTACTATTCTTTTCTTTTCAAGATGTCTCATAGCACGACGGCGAATATACGGCTCTGCAATCTGAGGCAAGTCTAAAGATGATGCCACTCTACAATGAACTCCATGTCTTTCAATAGCACTCTGAAGAGCAACACCATTCATAATAGTAGCCATCATTCCCATATAATCTGAAGTAGTCCTTTCTATACCTGCTTCTTTTGTATCTCTATACCTCCATATATTCCCTCCTCCATTAACAATAACCACCTCAATTCCCGCTTTATTAAGCGATACAATTTCCTGAGCTATCTTATTAAGTGCTTTCGAATCTATCCCATCTCCGTTATTACCCAGAACTTCACCAGAGATTTTTAACATTACTCTTTTATATTTCTTTTTAGCAACCATATGAATTCTATTATTTGTTCTTAATTATATTATATGTTTAACAAAAAAGGGTCAAACCGAATTAAATAAAGAATAAGAAATATGGAAAATTAAGCTAAACAAACTTAGTTCTTAGTCCTTACCCTACAATACAATTTTTCTTTGATGTAAAACGTCCCTTGCTTTATCCGAAGCCCTGCGTGAAGCAGATTCAATGACATTTCCGGCTTGATCTGCAATTAAAATCATTAATCTTAAATCTTCATCTTCATAAAGGTGATCTGTGTTATCCCTTAAAAGAGCTATAAAACCAACACCCTTTAAATCAACAAAAATATATTGATGATTAGTATTTTTAATTATCTGAGACTTTGTCTTGTCGTAATCTTTAAAACTTTCTGTAGTTAAATCGGGCGAAGTTGAATAAACTATTCTGTAATTTTCTTCAAAAGGATTTTTCAACATAAAAACACCATGATTGCTTTTTGTTATTAATATCAGCTTATCAATTAAGGCTTTAGAGAGCGTATTTATATCATCTCTATAAATACTCATAAGTTTGTTTATTTCAAAAAGCGAAAGAAGCATAATATTTGAAGTATTGAGTCTGTCATTTACAGTGCCAATTACTGAAAGTAAAAATTCAACACCCGCCTGAGAATTTTCCTTTAATAAATTATCAAAATCCTCCTTTGAAAAAGTAAGTAAAGTCACATCGGTTACCGCTCTTGCTGTAGTAGGTTTAATAAATATGCCGGAAAGAACGCCTTCACCAAGAATCTCACCGGGCTTAAGTTCAGCTATTACTTTTTCTTTACCATCTGAGGTTTTTTTGGCAATTTCAATCTCCCCATTCATAACAAGATAGAAATTTTTGTCTTCTTCACCCTCCTTAAATATAAAACCTCCCGTTTCATATTTTTCCTCATGAGTTATATCAAGAATATCATTTATATTCATCAATCCCTTTGATTGAATTGTCTGGGTAGGCATTAAATAATAATTTTTTATTTAAGAAACTGTTTGCAAAGACTGAAGTCTGGCTTGGAGAGATTCAGAATCGCTTGCTTTAGATAAAGCCTCATCAGCAGTGATTAATCCCTCTTTATATAAATTCTCAAGTGCTGTATCCATTAAAATCATTCCCTCATCAGCATTAATCTGCATTATAGAAGGGATTTGATGTGTTTCACCTTTAGAAATACAATTGCTAATTGCATCATTCACAATCATGTATTCTCTGGCAGCGACTCTTCCATCTCCATCCGCTCTAGGTAATAAAAGCTGAGAAATAACACCTTTTAATGTATTTGAAAGTTGAGCTCTTATTTGCTGTTGTTGATATGAAGGAAAAACATCGATAATTCTGTCGACTGTCTGGGCTGCATCTGTTGTATGCAAAGTTGAAAAAACCAAATGACCTGTTTCCGCAAGTGTAATAGCTGCAGCGATTGTTTCCAGGTCACGCATTTCACCAACAAGAACAACATCTGGATCCTGACGAAGAGCTCCTTTTATTGCATCAGCAAAACTACGGGTATGATTTCCAAGTTCTCTTTGGGTAACAAGACACTGTTTATTCTTGTAAACAAACTCAATCGGATCTTCTATTGTAATAATATGAGCCCTTCTGTTCTGATTAATATAATCAATAATCGATGCCACAACAGTCGATTTACCCATACCTGTTGGACCAGTAACAAGAACAAGACCATTTGGTTGCATTGCAAGTGATTTCGCAGTATCACCCAACCCTAAATCCTCCATAGATGGAATGTCTTCACTAATTACTCTAAATGCAATTGCAGAACCATTTTTTTCTTTATAAACATTTACCCTAAATCTACTTAAATTCGGAATTGAATAAGAAAAATCCACCTGATGGCTTGTCTCAAATATCTGTTTTTGCTGTTCGGTCATAATCATATCAACAACACTATTTACATCACCTTCGGTTAAAAGCGAAGTACTACCGGGAAGCGCGACTAATTCACCATTCTTTGTTCGTATAACAGGAGGTTGGCCAATTTGCAGATGTAGATCTGGCGACCCTGAATCTATTACGCCTTTCATTATTTGATTTAGTTCTATCATATTTCGTATTGGGGATCGTATTGGGGATCGTATTGGGGATCGTATTGGGGATCGTATTAATTATTAAGTCATTCTATCCGAGCACCCATTCGATCATCTATCCGAGCACCCATTCGATCTATATATTATACCAAATTTTAGCCTAAATATCAAGCAAATAAGCCAAAGATAAAAGCATAAATAAGGGAAAAATCCACAAATATGACCTTGCCTTTGCCTTTCCCTTTGCATAAAATGTAAGTATGACTAAAGAAGAAGCTCAGCAAAGAATAGAAAAGCTAAAAAAATGGCTAAAGAAGTGGAATTACGACTACTTTGTTTTGAGTAAAAATGATGTATCTGAAGGTGCTAGAGATAAAATTAAAAGAGAATTGGAGGATCTGGAAAAAGAATATCCAGAATTTATAACTCCAGACTCCCCTACCCAGCGCGTAGGAGCACCATTAAACGGAAAATTCGATAAAATTAAACATATAACACCAAAACAATCTCTTGCAGACTGCTTCAGTGAAGAAGAGCTTTTAGGCTGGGAAGAAAGAATAATGAGGCTCGTACCAGGTGAATATTTAGATTATATTACCGAACTTAAAATCGACGGGCTTAATCTCTCGCTAATTTATGAAAAGGGTAAACTGCTTAAGGCTGTAACTCGAGGTGATGGAGAGTACGGAGAGGATGTTACGCATGCGGTAAAAACAATCGAAAGTGTTCCGCTTGAATTAAATGAAATACGTAATTACAGGTTGGATGATTACCCGATTTTGGAAGTAGGTGGAGAAGTTTTTATGAGCAAAAAAAGCTTTGATGAATTAAATGAAGCTGAGGGAGATATATTTGCTAACCCACGCAATGCCGCCGCAGGTACAATTCGCCAACTAGACCCAAAAGTTTCTGCCGACAGGAAACTGGAAATGTATTTCTATTCTCTTTCCATGCCGGAAAAATCCATAATTGCAAAACCAACAACTCAAAAAGAAACACTCGAATTGCTCCAGAAACTAGGCTTAAGAGTGAACACAAATTTTGTTCATCACACTGATATCAAAACTGTAATTGAAGAAATGCGAAAATGGGAGAATGAAAAAGATTCACTCCCCTATCTTATTGATGGACTGGTTGTAAAAGTTAATCAGACTCGCCATCAGAAGCTAATGGGCTCAACAGCAAAATCACCACGACATGCAATTGCCTTTAAATTCCCTGCAGAACAATCAACAAGTCAGATACTGGATATTGAAGTACAGGTTGGACGGACGGGAGCTCTTACACCTGTAGCAATTTTAAAACCTACAGAAGTAGCTGGCTCAACAGTTAGCAGAGCTACTCTTCATAATGAAGATGAAATTGAAAGAAAGGACATAAGAATTGGAGATACTGTTGTAATTCAAAAAGCAGGTGATGTAATTCCTGAAGTAGTAGAAGTTTTAAAAGAATTAAGAAGTGGTAATGAAAGGCGTTTTAAAATGCCACTTAGATGCCCTGTTTGCAACGGCGCTATCATTAGACCTAGCGAAGAAGTAGTTAGAAGATGCGTCAATCCAAACTGTTTTGCTATTCATCAGCATCAACTTGAACACTTCGTTTCACGTGGGGCATTTGACATAGATGGACTAGGGGAAAAAGTCATAGAACAATTAATTAAATCAAAATTAATTGAGGATCCTGCCGATATTTTCACGCTTGAATATTCTTCACTTCTTCATCTGGATTTATTTAAAGATAAAAAAGCGCAAAACCTGTTAGATTCAATAGAAAAAGCTAAAATACTGCCAGTTCCACGATTTTTATTTGCACTGGGCATTCGTTATGTTGGCGAAGAAACTGCAGATATAATCGCAGACAACATACATCTGGAAACGCATATTATAGAAATAAAAATCGAACAAAAAAAGAATCAACTTTCATTATTTGACGAAGGAGAAAAAACAAAAAACAAAAAAGTAGCTGATGTTAAAGATTTAAAAGAGGCACTTAAAAAACTTACACTTGAAGAGTTAAAAGAATTCGAAGGAATTGGAGAAAAGGTAGCAGAAACACTACACGAGTGGATAAATAATGAAGAAAACCAAAAGTATCTTGATAAATTAGATCGAGCCGGTATTAAGCTTACTACTCAAGGCAGAATCCGTACGAATCAACTAAAGGGTAAATCATTCGTTATAACGGGCACATTACCTACTCTAAGTCGAGATGAAGCAAAGGAGTTTATTAAACAACATGGAGGTAAAGCCATTTCTGCTGTCAGCAAAGCTACAGATTATCTTTTAGCTGGCACATCTCCTGGTAGTAAATATGACCTCGCCAAAAAATTTGAAATTAAAATTATTAGTGAAGAAGAATTACTTAAGATGATTAAATAGAATGTCTGAACTGTGATTTTTGTGATTTGATTGATTTATATGATTTTCATCAATAGTAGGGTCACGCCATGGCGTGACCCTACTTTGTATTTATCACAAAAAACACAATTTAAAAAAAATTGGTGCTCAGGAGAGGACTTGAACCTCCACGGACGATATGTTGTCCACTAGCCCCTCAAGCTAGCGTGTCTACCAATTTCACCACCTGAGCATATAAACTAATTCTCTAACATAGAAAGAACATCACTAACAGGTATTGCAAAGCCAATACCCTGTGCACCTGTCGCAACAGCAGTATTAACACCAATTACCTCACCATTAAGATTAACAAGCGGTCCTCCACTATTACCTTGATTCATTGCCGCATCGGTTTGTATAAGGTTTGTAAGCTCTTTTAAGCTTCCGGATGATTCAGCGGGAATAGTACGACCAATAGCACTTACAATACCTGAGGTAACAGTATTCTCGTACTGAGCAAGAGCATTACCCACGGCAATCACCTTTTGCCCGACCTGAAGCTTTTCAATGCTTCCGAATTTAACAACAGGCAAGCCATCAACATTTGTTTTATCATCAGATTCAATCTGCAATAGTGCAATATCACTAAACGGACTAATTGATACTACCTTGGCATTATACTCTGTTTTATCATTCAAAATAACAGTATATCTTGCGTTATCATCATTCACAACATGTGTATTTGTAACCACAAGCCCATCTGCAGTAACAATAAAACCACTGCCACCACCAATCATAGTATTTTTATAAACATTTCCGGAAAAAACCTGCTCTTTATATAATGGAAGATTTTTCGTAATTACAATGCTAACAATACTTGGACTGATATCTTTTACTGTTTGAATTATCTGAGAATCCTCGATATATACAGATTTCTTTATAGTTTGAGTTTGGTTTCCAGATGAACCTCCACTCTCAATATCCAAATATCTAAACATCATCGCACCACCTACCATTCCGCCAAAAAGCGCAACAATCATTAGAACAATATATGATATTAAAGAAATTTTAATCTTTTGCATAAATTTTAATTATAACAAAAAGAGTATAGTTAAACCAAAAAAGAATCACAATTCAAAAATCACAAATCTCAAATATCTAATCTTTTGCAAAAGATTTAATAGATCTATTGGCAGATTTTGCAGATGTAACCTTAACAGTACTTGTTGGTGTTGGAGGAAGATTAAAAATTCCAGCAGTTTTAAGACTTAGGGGAACTTTAATTGTAATTAAAACTCCATTACCTTTCTTTTCTATAATTTGACTTCCTATGAAATCCTCAGCTAATGCGGTAAATTCTTTAATCTGCTCATGTGAGAAATGGAAATCATCGCGTTTGATTTTAACCACAGCCTCCTTCTCCTTCTGGAAAAGCTCAACATTAATAATATTATTATCAAGCTTATCAGGTGTTAATATGAGTTCTATAAATAGATAAAGAAGCATTCTTTCAATACGGGTTTGATTACTCTTGGCAAGAGCTTTTACCGGCACAAAATTTGTTAAAATCTTAACTTTATCCTTAAAGTTATGCATTAGCATATCAATCACATTTCTTAGTAAATGATTTATATTATAATTCTTTTCATCCTGATAAATCTGAACATCATTAAGTAACTCATTTATACGATTAATATAATTCTTTACTTTTGGGATACTTTTCATCTGCTCCATGTCACAAAGAGCAAGGATTGAAGTAAGAACATCATTAATATCATACATAGTATGTTCAAGAAAATTAGCATCCATTTCACTTTGGAGCTTTTCAGCCAATTCTCTGTTCTTCTTCGTTATATGCAGTGTTGAAAAAGGATTTGTTACCATGGTGCTTAATATAACATACTTATATAAATAAATTAAGGAAAAAGGAAGTGATCGAAACCACCCCCCTTCTCCCTAATAAAGTTGCCCTCCCGTATAACAAGTGTCAATTTCTATGTGGAAGTGTGTCCGATGTACTCTTGACTAATTGACAAGATAATTTTAAGGCAAATATAATAAATTGTCAACGAATGATAACATTGACTTGATTTTTGCTTAGGTATAAGGTAATATTAAGGTGTTCATACAAATTCACAACATATAATTATATAATATTATGCAAATTGAACAATTTTTAAAACAATTAGAGCTTGGTGACAAAGAAACAAAAGTGTATCTACAGTTAATGCAAACAGGTGGTCCTCAGCCAGCTAGCTCAATTGCACGTAAACTTTCTATGAATCGTACTACCGTTTACAAAGTGCTTTTAAGGCTGAGTAAACTAGGATTAGTCGGAAAAACCATGAATCATGGGATACAGTGTTTTATTGTGGAAGAACCGGATAAAAGAATCCAGGTGTTGTTAGAAAAAAGGAGAAAAAACCTCGATGAAATTGAGGAAAAATTACAAGACATATTGCCAATTATTCAGAATCTCTCAAAAAGCGATACAATGATAATGCCAGCCGTAAAGTATTACGAAGGAGTAGAAGGAGTTAAACATGTATATAAAGATTCCTTAAAAGAGGGAGAAACAATATACGCCTTTGAAAACGTTGAACATATGGTACCAGAAATTAAAGATTATATTTTTAATGACTATATTCCGAAAAGAACTGAAAACGATATATTTATTCAGGTAATAAGTCCGGAAAATAAAGATCATATAGCAGCACGTAAAAACGATAAAAAATTCTGCAGGGAAACAAGATTCTTTACAAAAGTAATAATACCAATTGACATTGAAATTAATATTTACGGCAACAAAACCGCCTTTTTCTCATACAAAAAAGAAGAAATGTTCGCGATTATTATCGAAAGCAGATCTGTAGCAAATTCCATGAGAAGTATACACCAATTTTGCTGGAATATAGCTAAATAGTAATTAATCCCTCATTATTCCTGCAACAAACTGGATAAACTGAGGTTTTACTCCGTCAGGTCTTATCCACTCAGTTCCCATACCTCTATCGTGCTCTTTTGGAACCATGGGTACAAAATCACCAAAAATCTGCTTTGTGTAAAGTCTTGCAGAATATAGCAGCTGTATCATTTGGTTTATATTTATTTTTGTCATTCTCAAATATGAGTCTCCATATTCCCTTGCCTTTTCCTCATCAGTAAAACCGTATCTAAATAATAAGCTATTTGTATTGCGGTCAATAGCAACAGGATAACCATGAACCCCATCTCCGTTATACATCGGTCCACCAGAAAAGGCACTGAAATTACTTGCATCCGGCAACCTATCTTTGTTTAATAAAGCTGAAGCTCTTCTGGCTAATGGTCCCCAATTACGTAAATCAATTACCAAACGTGAGCTTTCATTTTCCTTGAGCAAATTTCGGAATTGGTTTAAAACCTTAAGTTGTTCCGCTTCACCATTTATATATGGGAATGCATTTCCTAAATTTAAAAGAAAATCGAAACGTTTATTGAAATCAAAACACATATCCTCCCACATTCGTTTTTGAACATTTACCCTACGTTTAACTTTATTATCCGCAAGGTTTTGCTCAAGAATTGATCTTAAGTGGTCATCAAGCTCATTGGCATAAATGCTAAAATCAGGATACTCCTGAGCTAATCTCGTTGCCTCTAGTCCAATTCCTGCCGCAAGGTCCATACATCTTATTTTTTCACGAGAGTTTTCAATAATCGGCACAATTACGTTTTCTTCCAAAAACTTTCCTTCAAGCACTTTATCATCGACAAATTCACCATCTTCCCTTTTACCCCACCTTTTATCCCAATCACCTACAAAATAAGGCCACATTTCAGATAAAGCCTTCTGACCAACATTATCATTAAATCCATGTTTAGGTATTTCAATATTAGGCCGACCATGTACTTTTTTTCTGCTCATTATAAAAATGATATACTAGGAGGAATATTAAACCAAATTACTAACTAATTGTCAAGACATTTTTTCTAAAACAATACATTAAAAAATGTCTATGTCATAAAGCAAAACTGATTTACGAATTTGATAAAATTCTATTCTTGTTCTCTTTGACTTATAAACTGATAAAAATTTGGTACTTTGCCGTTTTTCAATACTTTTTCGTTGATATCAGGATATTCACCATCTTCAGAAGCTCCTATTTCTTCCCAATCACCCAAAACGCGTAAAACCTTTATTCGAGCCCTTCTGTGTAAATCAATTACTTCGTCTGGGGTAAGATTCATCAATCTTAGCTTTGCATCATCTTCAGTATCCTCTAAGTCTGAATCACCTCTGGTAAATCTAAGAAGAACGCTATCGGATGATTTATTCCAACTTTCGGGTATAACAAGGGTGTCATTACCATTAAATAATGGAGACATATCAAGTGCATCGTCAGTAGTAAGGGGTCTTCGGGTTTTTTTAATCTTTTTTACAGTTGGAGCTAAATTAGGAATGCTTAATATCATTCGAGATTCGCTACCTTCCAACAGGTTATGAAAATTACCCATCGCAACCATACGGGCATGGTCGTCTTTTAATCGTGAAAATCTGGAACTCATAGAGGTTATTAAATCAAACCTTTTCTTTAAAACCGTTCCTAAACCAGACCATCTAAAATTAGTCATCCTAATTGTCGAACGCCCTCGCCCCCTAAGAAATTCCAAAGAAAGATCCCTCATATAATCATTTGGCTCATTTGCATAATGAATTAATCTATCCCCGTACTCTTCTCTTAAATTAGTAATTTCAACTGCTGTCTCAGGGCTCATATGTAAACATCTGAGCTTTTCATTTTCATTTTTTGCGCTTAATAAATCCTCTATAATTTCTCTAAAAACATCACATTCTGCTCCCCATCTTTCATTAGAATCACCAACAAGACCAGGCATTAGCTCTGCAAGATTCGACATATTCTGCTCATCTTTGTTTGCCCTAAAACCAAATCCGTCAGGATGGTTAGATTTACGTAAGCCTATTATCGCACATGGTGAATCCATTTTTATGGGTGATTTAGGAGCTGGTGTTGTTGCCTCTAGTAAGCTCATAAATATTATTTAAATTACTGTCAAAAAAACTAATTTATTTCATTTTTCAAAATTCCGAATCAATTAAAACATATTTTAACTAATAATGTCAAGGCATATTCATCCTAAACTTTACCAAAAAAATAAATTTTATTCAACAACTTTCCACCGAATTTCCTTCTCAAGATGCCCGGGTATTGTAAATCCAGCGGCTTTTGTATGCCCACCGCCACCATAATTACCGGCAATCTCCGCAACATCTACTTCATCCCGTAATGTACGCAAAGAGCCTTTTACTTTTCCATCCCTTTCAGTAAGAATCACACTATATAAGGAATTCGGAACGGAATTAACATAATCAACTGCCCCTGTCATCTCGGAATAATCCGCTCCTGTATCCTCAAAATCCTTTTTTGTCACTACGGACATAGAAACGCCATCATCCGTTTGGTAAGTATTTTTCATTACCCTCCCCCAAAGATGCATCGTGGAGATATTTGTTGTTCTAAAAATTTCTTTTGATATCCCTCTTAAATTAGCCCCTTTTGCAAGCAATCTTGCAGCAATTTTCATAGTTTCAGAATCGGTATTAGAATGCATAAAACTACCTGTATCGGTATAAATACCGGTAAGTAAATTTGTTGCAGTATGCCTATCTAAAGGTAAATTAAGAGCGGTAATAAACTCATAAAGAATTGCGGTAGTAGAAGCAGCAGAAGTAACAACAATGTTATACCTGCCATAAAAATCGTTTGAAGGATGGTGATCTATATTTACAACTTCAAGTGATTTATCAAAGAGTTTAGGATGACTTATATTTAGGCCGGTTAAATGTGTAGCACCAGCATCCAAAATAAATATAGCATCATAATCCAGATGCTTAATTTCAGTTTTCACCACTTCAATATTCGGCATAAATGAAAAAGCAGGAGGCGGAGCGTCAAAACAAATAACCTCAGGATTTTTATGCAAATTCCTAAACATCTGATACATAGCCAAAGCAGACCCCATTGTGTCACCATCAGGTGATTTATGGGGAATTATAAGTATTTTGTTTGATCTTTCAATCAATTTTCCTATTTCATGAATTTCATTCTGGTCTAATGTCATTTTATTTTTATTTGGAGGAAGTTAAATAATAAATAAATTTTAGGATTAATATTAAGTTATAAAATTTTGATTATCAATCTTTTAGGGTAGCGAGGGGAGGTAAATATTTTGAAGTAATAGAATTTCAAATTCTAAATACTGATATCTAAATACTAAACAAAAATCAATTCACAATGTGCAAAATTCAACCGGCTTCTTGGTAGTGCAACAATTATTAAACCAATCGTATATCAAACAATCGTATGCACAACAATATTGTTTAGTATTTAGAATTTAGATATTAGATATTGTTTAGTATTTAGAATTTAGATATTAGATATTGTTTAGTATTTAGAATTT
>JAFGCT010000034.1 GCA_016932505.1 Candidatus Peregrinibacteria bacterium | reverse complement strand
TTCACATGACATTTACCCGTCATTTTCTAATTATCTATATTTTAAGTAGATATATAGTAGCGTGTCATTTTAGCAATTTTGCATAACGTTTACGCATATGGCCAGTAGCGCATTTCAGAGAGATCACTTATACACCAGCTTTGTTGCTGATAGCCTACATTTGCATACCTACAATCCGCGCTATTGGCTATATGCGGTGTTAGCACCAGTAGTTATACTTCGCATAGATTATCAAATTTTCTAATAAACGCCTCCTTTCTATCGTTTGAAGATAGTAGATCAGATTTGTAATGAACATTTATGAATTTTAGTAGAGCGTCATAAAAGTCGTCCCTATAAATAATTGTTTCATTTGCTGTCCTTTTGATTAAAGTTCCATTTCCTGAATTGCCCCAAATAGTCCAATTACTATTAGTTCTTGCTTCGTGTAACAAGCCACATCGTATGTTTTTGTAAAAATCATTAGCATTGTGTATGTTAAACTGTGTATTAAATGGGTTATGTTTAGTCAAAAAATCAATAAAGATTTGATTGCTTGCACCATATTCATATTGACCTAACGGTGGATCACCTTTCCGTCTAAATCTATAATTTATCCCTTGATAGGTTGTTTCTAAAAATTCAATAAGGGAACAAATAATTGTCATTATTGAAAAACCTTCGCCTGTGTATCCACCATCTTGCTTTATAGATTTAATAGGATTTAAATAACGGTCATTAAGTCTAGTAATAAAAAAATCATTATAAACGGTAGTCCACAAATTCGTGTTATTAAAGTCAGCCAAAGCCGACTTTATTGAATTCCAGTCCGCAACTGTTTTTCGGCCTGCTATGAATGTAGTTAATGTTAATTGCATTGTCTATTGTTGTTAATGCGTAGGTTTTAGTCAATATCAATATATGCGAGTTTTGCCATTTCTGTTTTGTTCTGCAAGTTAATGTCACTAGTTACCAGACATACAACCGAAGATGGGTTGTCTCTTTGAATCTCTAGAGCACTTGCAATAACTCTATCATCATTATTTTCTATATCGAGCCAAGAAAGTGTTCTGTCAAAGTTTGGCTCCGATGCAACCATTTTAAGTTTGATTGATTTTTCAACTGTAACACCTTCAATTAAATTACCTTGTTGTCTGTAACCTTTTAATCTAGTAATAACTGATTTCACTTTTTTCTGAAAATCAAGATTTGAAGATTTAATTTTCAATTCGTCAAGTTCACTTAAAACTGTAGGTAAGAAAATAATAGTCAACCTATCCGAACTAGTAAATTCTTTATACTTCTTAGGATCTGGCTCCTGTATAAGTGCATTCGTGTCAGGTATAATTATTATTTCTTTGTCACCTGTACTCGAATAAATTTGCAATGTGTCGTAAAAGAATTGTATTTCATTTTCAAATTTAGACTTAGCTTCTGGAATTGTGTTGGGTATGCCCCAATCACTTCTTTTCTCAATCCAATTAATTACAAATTTATCTGTCTGGTCAATTTTTCGTTTGGAAGCTTAAGGAGAGTTTTCAGTAAAAAGTTTAAAAGTTTCAATCCATTGTCCGTATACTTTTTTTATTTTAATCTGTATAGTTTGTTCAATTTCAGTGGGATTGTCCCAATATTGGGTTGGAGCTATAAATATAACACTTGAATAAGGATCGTCTCTCCGAATTTTTATTCGAGAGTTGTCCAACAGCTCAAACATTAGTTGTTTGATATTATCAAGTTCAATTGTTAAATGTTCTACGAATGTCTTCATACTATTGGTGCTAACGTTTACGCGTATGAGCAGTGGCGGGATTGAGACGAAGTCATTATCCCGTCCTGCGAATGCTGTAAAGGGTAGGGAACTAGTTTTCATGTAATAATGCAGCCATTGCTTATACGCGGTGTTAGCCACCGTTTTTTATACTTGTTTGACATTCATTATTTACTATACAGTTTTTACAGTCTGGATTTTTTGGTTTGCACCAATTTCGACCAATTTCCCAACAAGAGAAATCTATAATTCCTGGAAATTCTGGGTTTAGTTCTCTTGCCTTGTAAATTATCATATCATTAGTTGCATTCTCACTAACATAACCTAAACGTTTCATTACTCTTTTTATATGAACATCTGGTGAAATATCTATTGAATAGTAATCTGAAAATGGAATTTTAAACTGACGTGCAAGAATATTTGCTGCCATCGTAGAAATCTTAATGCCACTACCACTGAATTCCATGAATCTATACACAACTGAGGAACTACTTGGTTTTCCAGACCATATTTTTGAAGCATCACTATTGTAAATATCTTTTATTCTCAATATAGCCTTATGAAAATCTTTTGCCATTGAGGTATTAAATCGATGCAGTTTATTTTTCTCGAATAAAATGATATATTCATTCTCCGGTATCTCAGCAAGTTCTTTGATTTTAAATGAATTAAATTCCTTACAAACATCATATGGAATTCTCCATGCACGTTCAGCTTTGATTTGTCTATCCATTATGCAAGCTAATACATATGCATGAGGATATTTTTCTAAATTATTGAGGAATTTATCAATTTTTTCATTTCCAGTAAAATGAACAAGTTGACTTCCCTTTTCATTAAACCTTTTTTTTGCTATTTCGATTAGTTTCATGTTTTTGTTCAAAATGGTGGCTAACGGTCGCGCATATGGCCAGTGGCGGTTTGCGGAGTGCGTTCCTATCCAACGTTACAAACCTTGATGCGGGGCAGAAACTTTCAAG
>JAFGCT010000004.1 GCA_016932505.1 Candidatus Peregrinibacteria bacterium | reverse complement strand
TTTTCTGTCTTTGTCATAGTTTGCGTTTAGCGCAAAGCTAATTCAGCAAACCATGCCCTGCAAGATGTAGCTGACAGAAGGGATACACTCACATAACAAAAATAATTAACTTTTCGAAGCAGAGCTTCGGGGAACTAACCCCAAAAGTGATTAGAATAATTTCTGTTATCAAAGATACATTTCCTTAGGGTCTTTTTATTCATTCTTAAAAATGTTTACAATGGGAAGAAAAAAAATGAACCTGGAAATCGTAAATCCTAATGCAGCAGGAATTGATGTTGGCAGTCGTTCACATTTTGTAGCTAAAGGTCAGCTAGCTGATGATGTTAAAGAGTTTGGTGTTTGTGCCTCAGACCATCAGGAACTAATAAAATGGCTCAAAAAATATAAAATTAAAACTGTGGCAATGGAATCCACCGGCAGTTATTGGCAAAACTTGTTCTCTGCACTTCAGGAAGCCGGATTCGAAGTACTGCTGGCAAATGGAAAGTTTACTAAAAATATAAAGGGTAAAAAGACTGACGTGCTTGATTGTCAATGGATACAAAAACTACATTCTTTAGGTTTATTATCCGGAAGTTCTTTGCCTGACAAGACTACCGAAAAACTGCGGACTTATTGTCGCCATCGGGAAAACCTAATCGATATGGCTGCCTCTGCATCTAAAAAGATACAAAAGTACCTTCGGTTAATGAACCTGCGTCTTGATATTGTGGTAAAAGATATTTGCGGCTTAACCGGATTAAAAATAATCGATGCCATTTGTAAGGGAGAGACTGATGGTAAAATATTAGCCTCATTCAGACACGGTAACTGCCACAAATCGGAACTAGAAATTTCCAAAGCATCACAAAGTAACGGACGGGAGGATTATCTGTTCGCCCTCCAACAAGAATACCAGATGTATAAGGAGTTACAGAAAAAAATTACACAATGTGAACTTAAGATTAAGGTATCTCTTGAGCAAACATTAAAAGCCCAACCGCAACTTAAAAATCTAAAAACAACTGACAAAGTCCATAAAAGAATTAACAAAAATGCCCCCAAATCTTTTGACTTAAATCAGGTCGCTAACAAATATTTCGCATGGGTTGACTTATTGAATATCGAAGGCATTGGTCATAATACAATTTTGACACTAATGAGTGAGATTGGCCCTGACGGCCTTAAGAAATTTCCTTCCGGAAAACATTTTGCATCCTGGCTGAGGCTGGCTCCAAATAATAAAATATCAGGAGGAAAAATACTTTCAAGCAGGATCCCTAAAGGAAGTAACCGATTGAAAATTGCCTTACGTCAGGCTGCTAATAGCATAGGAAATATGAAAGGAGCCAATCTGCATAATTTCTTCATCCGGATATGTATCAGAAAAGGCCGTACTGCAGCCATAACAGCAACAGCTAGAAAACTTTCTATTATTATTTGGAATATGCTCGTAAAAAGAGTGCCATATAATCCTCCAAATCAGTATGAATTTTTGGATCAAAAAAGAAAAAGAAAAGTCAGGGAGATGAGAAAGCTTGTAGTAAATTATGGAATTTTACCTCATGAAATCGGATTTGTAACTATCTGAAATTTACTATATTTACTAAAACGTTAGTTAGAATGCAGGCAGACTCGAAACTTATATGGCGAAATTTAATTAATACGAAAATGAAGTTTAATTGGAATCCAGATTTATATGATAATAAACATGATTTTGTTTTCAAATTCGGAGAGGAGATTGTAAAACTTCTCAGCCCTCAAAAGGGAGAGACGATTATAGATATTGGCTGCGGTACAGGTGATTTGACTAAAATGATATCGGATCAATGTGGAAAAGTCATTGGGATAGATAATTCCAACGAAATGATTCAAACCGCACAGAAAAAGTATCCAGAGATTTCGTTTATTCATGCTGATGCAAAAGATTACCAACTTGATGATAAATTTGATGCGGTATTTTCAAATGCTGTTTTACATTGGATTACGCAAGCAGATATAATGATTAGAAATGCGAACC
Source organism: Candidatus Peregrinibacteria bacterium (assembly GCA_016932505.1). Taxonomy (GTDB): domain Bacteria; phylum Patescibacteriota; class Gracilibacteria; order UM-FILTER-43-11; family UM-FILTER-43-11; genus JAFGCT01. The sequence continues at coordinate 530 of JAFGCT010000004.1, read as the reverse complement.
GACATTTGAAAATAGGTGGGCGATATGTAGTTGAATTTGGAGGAAAAGGCTGCAATTATTCGATAATTAATACTTTGAAAAAGCAGTTGGATAAAGATAATTTAGATTATCCAAGTATTGAAAGTATGTTATATTTTCCTTCAATTAGTGAGTATTCGAATTTACTTGAGAATAATGGATTTGAGGTTAATTTGGCTTTGCTATTTGATAGGCCGACTGAATTAAAAGGTGGATTTGATGGGCTGAATGATTTTATAGAAATGTTTTTGAATTGGTTGTTTAAATATGCTTCAGATTCGGATAAGTCTGCAACTATTAAAAGGTCTATTGATAAATTGAAACCACAAATCTTTAATGGGACATCTTGGATCGCAGATTACAGGAGGATAAGGATTGTAGCTCATAAGAAAAACGACATTAATTGAATAAAATGCACGAACGCCCAACACGCGGTCATAAAACATTGCGCGGATAGTGCTATATTTGAACGAAATAACATTTAATCAACGGCTTAGCGGGCTGATAAGTTT
>JAFGCT010000003.1 GCA_016932505.1 Candidatus Peregrinibacteria bacterium | reverse complement strand
ATTAGATATTGTTTAGTATTTAGAATTTAGATATTAGATATTGTTTAGTATTTAGAATTTAGATATTAGATATTGTTTAGTATTTAGTATTTCAAAAAAAGTAGTATAATCAATTCAAATAAAACTTCACGGAAAAGATTATGGAAAAGATTAAAATAATATTCGCGGGAACACCGGAAATTTCAACTCCCCTTCTTCACTCGCTTGCTGAAGATGAGAGATTTGACGTATGCCTTGTTATTACACAGCAAGACAAACCGGCAGGTAGAAAAATGGAGCTTACAGCCCCACCTGCAAAAAAAACGGCAATGGAGTTAAGCTTGGATATATTCCAACCTGAAAATATTAATTCACCTGATTCAGCTGAAATTATTAAGTCTAAGGAATGTGATATTATGCTGGTTATTGCCTATGGTCAGATATTTAAAGAAGAGGTATTAAATGCGCCAAAAAAAGGATGTTTAAATGTTCATGCTTCCTTGTTACCAAAATACAGGGGCGCATCCCCTATTCAATGTGCCATAGGGAATAGAGAAAATAAAACAGGAATAAGTTTAATGGAAATGAGTGCAAAAATGGATGCGGGAGACGTATATAGCCAGTTTGAGATACAAATTGAAGACGATGACAACGCTATTACGCTGGAAAGTAAACTTGCACACCTTTCTGCCCATAGAATACCTGACGCACTCTACTCGGTTCTTAAGGAGGGTGCCAAACCGACTCCGCAAGATGAGTCTAAGGCTACTTATTGCCACAAAATTATAAAATCAGACGGATTAATTGATTGGAATGAAGAAGTTGAAAAAATTGAAGCAAGAATCCGTTCGCTTGTTGGTTGGCCGGGCACATACACATTTTTTAACGGAAAAAATCTAAAAATCATTGAAGCAAGGCTTAAATTAGACGAAATTGAAGAAAGCCCGGGAACCGTATTTATGTATAAAAATGATGTGGCAATAGCAGGTAAAAACGGGGTAATACTACCTTCTCACGTACAAATTGAAGGCAAAAAAATACAAAGCATTAATGACTTCATCAACGGAAATCCCGATTTTATCAACTCGAAATTAGGCTGAACCCCTTAACAAAACCTCAATTTTGCGCTATAATAAGTTAGAAATGATAAATGTTAAGTGATAAATAATAAATATTAAATATAAAAAATTATGAGTCCATTCGAAAGATTTACTCCAAACGCGAAACAAGCACTAAGTATTGCCGAAGAAGAATCACGCAAGCACGGTTTGCCATACATTGGCAGTGAGCACCTACTTATCGGTTTACTCAGCAATCCTCGCTCATTAGCTTTTTCAATTCTTACTGGTGCAGGTGTATCGCTAGAAAACGTAAGAATGATTCTGAATTCAGCTTCTAATCAGGAACCGGAAGCAAAAAATGTTCAGCACGGTCTTTCTTCATATTTAACTTCTATTATCGAACAATCGGTAAAAGTGGCACATAAATACAATCATCCTTTTATAGGAACAGAACATTTGCTGTATTCAATGGTTTCTCAGGGAAAGTGCGCCGCTACCGTTATTCTGGAAAACATGGAAGTTAATCCATCAGATTTTCAAACTCAAATTGAAGAAATGTTTGAGCAAATGGCTAATGCCAGAAATAAAGACACTCAGCAAATAAACACATCATTAGATAAATTCCTGCAAGGTTTACAAGGCGTTATATTTTCACCTGGTCAGCAAGCAGATTACGGAGACGCTTTTCAGCATAAAGACCCAACAGGTATGCCTCCTGGAATACCGGGAATGCCGGGTATGACACCTTTAAAAGGACAAAAGGCTGGTAAAAAAAGTAAAACTCCGGCTCTTGATTACTTCACAACAAATTTAAACGAAAAATATAGGAAAGGTGAACTCGATCCTATTATAGGAAGAGACGAAGAGATTGAAAGAATGATACATATTCTTAATCGTAAGACAAAAAACAATCCTGTAATAATCGGTGAATCCGGTGTAGGTAAAACCGCTATTGTAGAAGGCCTTGCGCAAGCAATAGTAGAAGAAAAAGTACCTGATAGTCTTGTCAGCAAAAAAATCCTTTCACTTTCACTTAGCGATGTAATTGCAGGAACAAAATACAGAGGTGAATTTGAGGAAAGAATGAAGAATATAATCGACGAAGCAACAAAAGTTGAAAACGAAATCATTCTATTTATAGATGAAATCCACACACTAACAGGTACAGGTTCTGCAGAAGGAAGTATGGACGCCGCAAACCTATTAAAACCTGCTCTTTCTCGCGGGCATTTACAGATTATAGGTGCAACTACAACCGACGAATACCGCAAGAACATTGAAAAAGACAAAGCGCTTGAAAGACGTTTCCAATCAATACTTGCAGAAGAACCATCAAATAAAGACTGTATTACAATTCTAAAAGGACTAAGGTCGACTTACGAAAAGTTCCACAATCTTAAAATTTCCGATGAAGCTATTGAATCAGCTGTTTTGCTTTCTAAAAGATATTTAACAGAAAGATACCTACCGGATAAAGCAATCGATTTAATAGACGAAGCAGCAGCCTTAAAAGGCTCACGTTCCAAGGGAACTTCACCGGAAATTCAGGCAAAAAAGGAAGAAATGAGCAAAATTGAAAAACAGATTGAAAAATGTGTGATGAATCAAGACTACGAAAAAGCTTCATCATTCAAAGAAAAAAAGGAGCAAATGCTAAAAGAAATTGATGACATTAAAATCGCAAGTCAGAAAAATATTAAGCAGGATAAAATCGATGAAAATGATATTGCAAAAATCATCGGTAAAATGACAGGTATTCCTATTACCAAAATTGTAAAAGATGAAGGTAAAAAGCTTGCCCATCTAGAAGACGTTCTTCAGAAATTCATAATCGGTCAAAAAGAAGCCGTACACGAAGTCTCCAAATCAATCAGAAGGTCAAGAGTAGGCATAGCCTCCCCTAACCGCCCAATCGGTTCTTTTATCTTCCTTGGGCCAACAGGTGTAGGTAAAACAGAACTGGTTAAAACAATCGCCAAAGAGGTTTACAACAACCCGGACGCGCTTATAAAAATCGACATGAGTGAATTTATGGAGAAACACAATGTTTCCCGTCTTGTCGGTGCTTCCGCCGGTTACGTAGGCTACGAAGAAGGTGGTCAGTTAACTGAATTAGTTCGCAGAAAACCATATTCCGTTGTGCTTTTCGATGAAATTGAAAAAGCTCACCCAGAATTCTTCAACATTCTATTACAAGTATTAGAAGACGGTTATTTAACTGATGCAAAAGGTAAAAAAGTCGACTTTAGAAACACCATTGTAATTATGACAAGTAATCTTGGTGCAAAACAGCTAACCAAAGAAGCCGCTAAAATAGGTTTCAACCTTTCTAGCGATAAACTTAAAGCCGCAGAAGAAGACTTTGAACAAAAAAAGGAACAAGTCCTTAAAGAACTTAAAGATCACTTCCGCCCTGAATTCCTAAATCGTATTGATAAAACAATTGTGTTTAAACCGCTTAATAACGAAAGCATTCAGGATATTGTTAAACTTCAGATAGCTGAACTTGACGATAGACTTAAAGAAAAGAAGTTTTCTATTGAAGCCACTCCAAACGCAATCACTCTTCTTGCTGAACTCAGTTATAACCCGGAATACGGCGCACGTCCTGTTCGCAGAAAAATCCAGGACCTTATAGAAGACCCACTTGCGGAACACATCTTAGATGGCGTATTTAAAGAAGGCTCTCATATTAAAATCGACGTCGAAAACAAGAAATTCACTTTTAAAGGGATTAATGTGAAGATTGCTAAAAAAGCTGAGAGTGGGAAGAGGGTTAAGGTGAAGGGATAGTATGACTTCACTTAAATATAGATAATGTAAGGCTAAACGATATTTACTGATTGGTAATATGCCATAAGGCGACTATTGGCTAATTTAGGCGATAAGCATTTGCTAAAACCGACCAAGACAGCGAAAACTGAACCTTTTATACGCTACTAGCGGTATGAAATATTAAATTGGCCATTTGTCCGAAGATTATTTTAAGTCATTCTCTCTTTTGCTCTTTTTCTAGCTTCAGCTAGTGACCAACATTTTCCAAAACTTTCAACATCTTTAGCAAAACTAATTTTCACATCGCCTGTATATCCTGTTTTTCCTAATGGAGAAAAGCTATCTGGATGCGCTACGGGAGGTAATTCATCTACAAAATTTGCACCTCCGCCAGAAGCAAAAATAGATACATGATAATGAACTCCGTACTCATTGGCAATTTGAGTAACCGCTTCTCTTACATCTAATGCAATATCCCTAACGCTTAAACTCCAAATTCCATCAGGTGACTTCTCCCAATTTCCATTGGGGATTATATTGTTATAGCGAACTCTGATTTCATCGATATCAGTAAGGTCATTAACATCCAAATCAATTTCCCTTTTTTCCAATAAAAATGGAGATTGCACCCCAAAAACTTCATGATTATTACTCCATCGAAAGACATTACCTGTTGTATTTAATGTTTCTAGACTGGGCTGACTAAGCGATCTTGAATTTTTCGCCTCACTTAATAAAGCTTGGAATTGTGTTCTGTTTTTTAAGAAATCGCCAAAATTATTTGCAGCCAACTTAGAAGGAGACTTGGAAAAAAAATGTGTTGCGACGTGTTGTAAGGATCTTGGAAAGTGTAACATATCAATATACGAAATTAATCTTGGAATATATGATACTAGGTTAGTCCATATATGTCAAGTTATCTTTATCATGGTTAGTCTAAATTATTTCCATCTAAATAGTAAAAAAATTATTGTTATTCCCTCTAACGTTTGAGGTATATGCGAAGAGTTGTGCTGGTACAATTGTGCCGCAAGGCACTCACCAGTGCAAATATTGGGCGAGCGAAGATCCAGTCTAGTTTCAATAGGGAGCGAGCCCTATAAACTGCTGTTAGTGGATATACAGCTTTCTCATTAATCTTTTATTGCTGCTTCTCTATAATAACCGAATGAGATTGTTGTCTTAACAAGCTCAATTGTGAGTAATAACGAATATATAAAAAGGAATAAGGCAATTAGGCTAAAATTATTTTTAATCTTAAAAATATGTAGTGTGTAAATTAGGATTGTTGATACCAAGTAAATTACACATGCATACCAATAGTGGAAAAATAATTTATGTAGTACCTTTTTTTGTTTTAAAAGTTTCAAAAAATATTCATCGGAAAGTGAGATAACAATTGCTAATGCTGCAAACACAAAGGCAAATAGTCCAATTAGAATTGTGAGCATTAATTTATAATCAACTAAAATGCTAACATTGTGATAATTTTTCAATACATAGGTGATTACACAAAAGATAACTGATAAAATAAAATCCCATGAACGTAAAATTCTTGAAATACCAAATTCCCATAGATTTTTAAAAAATGAGTTTATCATTTTTTCTTTTTATTGAATTTAATTATAATTGTCTTCTTAATTTCATCATCTTTTTTACTCTCAGATACTTCAATTTTATCAATTATGTTTTCGCCAGTTTGAACTGTAAATGGCTTTCCGGAAATATCTTCTCCATATACAGTACCACCACCATAACCAGCTGAAGACATCGATATGGCTTGTCTTATGATTGATTGTTGATCTGTAATATTCAGAGTTTCACCTTTCTTTGGTTGAAAATGAAGATTAGAAGCATCTATACCTGATTTCTGAAACAACTCATCAATTTCTTTGAATTCTTCATATGCATGTGGATTTGTAGTTTTTAATTTAAAATGCGCTGAGTTTGCTTTTTTTAGTTTTTTTAGTCTTTCAACTAAAATTTCTTCATCATATGTAAAATCAAATTCAATCTCATAAGGTTTTTCTGCTTTTTCAAAAGCTTTAAAAAATGCTTCAGTGAATTGTTTTTTTGTAAGAATTTTTGATATTTCAAAGCTGATAAAATGTGCATTGATATCAATCATAAAAAAAGATTCCTTTTCTTTTACATTTTCTGTGGTATATGGCTTTTCCTCCTTTGTCTGTTCATCAATTGTAATTCTTTCTTCCTCAGGATTTATTTTTATTAGTTTTCCAATAATGTAATCATTATTTTCAATTTCTTGTTTTTGAATACCTGAAAAACTCCATTCGTACCCATTGGCGAAAACAAATCCTTCACTATTCTCAATTTCTTGTAAATCGCTGAAGATTTTTTCACTCCAGTTGCCACCAAACAAACCTGTGTAATGTATTCTTGAAAATAGAAATTTTCTCATGCTCATATTTTAGCCTATTTTTTTGTATTATTCTATAACGGCACTGTTTTCCGATTATCCTCTGATTTGGTTGTATTATCGGAACTAAATATACGTGTACATTTAGACATGCCAGAAACGAGTTAATAAAATCATCCCAATTTTCCTCTCTTCACCCGAAAAGTCAAATCCCCTTCTAGACACAACAAAAAAACACTCTTAAATCGTTAATCGTACAACGTTAATCGATTAAAGCCCCAAAGACTTCTTCAAATTCTCTGCCTCTTCCTGCTCCTTCGCCTTAGCAGCCTCTTCTTCCTGCTTTGCAGTATCATCTACCATAGAATTTTTGTGCTGTTCTTCCAGCTGACGAACCTGCTCAGCGTGTTTCTTCTCTAATTCTGCAAACTTACCTTTCTCCTCATCAAATATCTTCATTAATTCATCTATCTGGAACTGAGAAAGCTGTGGAATAGCCTGAATAATCCTTTTCTTCTCTGTCATTGTTAAGGATATTGAACCTGCTAGAAGTTCAACAAAAACCTTCTCGTCAAATTTAGTATTTGGATGTTCAGGAATTTTAACTGATGCAATAAAGTCTGTTACTGCTTGCTGATTACCTGCATTAGCCACTAGACCTGAAATATCAACATTCTCTTCCATTATTCCACTTAAATCCTTCTGTGGAGCACCACCAGCTGGCTGAGCACCAGCAGGTTGAGCACCTTGGTCTCCCGTAGGTTGTCCGCCTGCAGGCTGTACAGGTTGTGTAGATTGGTCACCAGTTGGTTGAGCACCTTGGTCACCAGTTGGTTGAGCACCTTGATCACCCATAGGTTGTCCGCCAGTTGGCGTAGAGCCTTGGTCTTGTGGATTAGTTACATTTGGGTCTGTTGTATCGTCCATGTTTATTTTGTAATTAAGTTCGACAAAAACTTTAGCATAATTATTGGTTTTGGGCAAATTGAATATTATTGAAGATTTTTTATTGAGAGATTTCTCGGCTACGTTACACTACACTCGAAATGACGACTAATCACTTAGAGGAGGGCGGATTTTTCCTTATGGAAAAATCCGCCCTCCCAATAAATAGGCAATCGTCATTTCGACCAAGCGGAGCACGTGGAGAAATCCCTCATTAAAATTAAATTTTCAATCGCCGTCAAAAAAAGTTATAATATGCCCAACAAAATAAAAACATGCAAAAAGTAAGAAACGAAATCAACAAAATCGATAAGGAAATAATCAGTCTTCTAAGTAAAAGAATGAAGCTGGCTATTAAGATTGGAAAAATGAAAAAAGCGGAAGGACTACCTATAAGAGTTAGAAAAAGGGAAGGCGAAATAATGGATATGTATTTAAAAAAAGCTAAAAAGCTCGGCTTAAATACTTCATTTATCAAAAAGCTGTTCAGCAGGATTTTTAGGGAAAGCCGAAGGATTCAACGAAGCTAATACTAATTAACAAAAATAATAATGAAAAAAATACTGCTTTTTACTTTTGCTTTTATCTTTTCCTTTTTAATGGTTAGTTGCGGAGACATGTCCGAGGATGAATTCAATGCAAGCGGTAGAGCAAAAGCAATTTTAGATGAAAGTGATTTATGGATGGTATATGAAGACGAAGACGCGGGATTAGAATTTAAATATCCACTTAATGTTTCTATGGAGGAAGGAAGTGATTTTTTACTGACAGTAGAAAGTTCTCCGATTGATATATTAGAGGGCACAATGGGCTTTGATAAGGAAACGGCGGAAATTAATATGAAAGAACTAGCAAATGGTGAATATGGAACAGATGTTGATTTCCCTTTTGAAGCATCAAAAGAAGTACGAAAACTGGGAAGTGTAAATGCGCAGGAATTTGTTGTACTTGGACGTTTTGAAGTTTGCGATGTGAGATTTGAAAAGAAACTTTATTTCTTCAACGCAGGTAATCAAATTGTAATAACTCTTTCTACTCCTATTGAAAAACTAATAGAGGAATCCCCTGTTTATTTTACAACTGATGAAGCAAATTGTGGCGAGCAAAAGATATGGAATTTTGATAATCAAAATATGTTCTGGGAAAATATTGTAAATAAAAAGGACTCACAAACCGCTCAAGACGCACTTAAGGCATTTGACGATATCGCTAATACAATAAATGTTAAATGATAATTGATAAATGTTAAATGATAATTGATAAATGTTAAATAAATAATTATGAACTGGACTATTTTAATAGGTTTCCTCGTAGGATTAGTAATATTCATACATGGTATTGAAAATTTCAGTAGCCAGATAATGAAATTCGCAGGTGAAGGTTTTCGAAAATTTTTAAGATACGCTACAAGAAACCGCTTTATTTCTGCTATTTCCGGAATGCTGGTCACTTCAGTAATTCAATCCAGTAGTGTTACTACGGTTATAACAATAAGCCTTGTAAGCGCCGGTGCTATTTCATTTGCAAACAGTCTTGGAATAATTGTAGGTGCAAATGTAGGAACAACAATTACCGCCCAATTGGTAGCATTTAAAATTACATCCTTCGCACCTATCTTCCTAATTACAGGATTTATTTTAAGCTTTTTTGGCCGACAATTAAAATATATAGGGAGAGGAATTTTTTACTTCGGACTTTTGTTTTACGGATTATTTTTAATTTCCGAAGCGATTGGCCCACTTAGCCAACATCCAGGCATACATAAAGCATTTGCAGAGTTATCAAATCCATATATAGCCCTTTTGGTTGGATTCCTTTTTACAGCTATTGCACAATCCAGCAGTATCGCCACAGGTATAGTTGTAATTTTAGCTGCAAGTGGTTTTATGACATTAGAACAAGGCTTACCGGTTTTGCTCGGAACAAATATAGGTACCACAATAAAAACTATTTATATCTCGCTTAATCTGAGTAGATTCGCAAAAAGAACGGCACTGGCACATATGATATTCAATATACTCGGAGTAGTAATTATTTGGCCTTTCCTTCCTGAATTCAGTAGTTTTGTATCATCGCTTGGTGGCTCATCGGCACAACAGCTTGCTAACGCGCATACTATTTTTAATGTACTTGCGGCAATAATATTCTTAGGGTTACTTACTCCTTTTAAAAAACTAATTGAAAAAATCATCAAAACCGATGAAGAAGAAATACTAATCTCAGCAAAATATATTGAAAACGGGCTACCAAAAACAAAAAAGAAGATGTTTTCAATTATTGAAAAGGAGCTCACACATTTTCTTCATATCGCTTACAAATTATATATAAAATCCTCTGAATTCATTATCAGCCCTTCGGATAAAAGCAAAAACACCATTGAAAAATATGAAGTATTAGCAAATTTACTGGATGAAAAAATCGAAGGAGCAATCTTACAGCTTTCAACAATGAACCTTACGGAGAGCGAAGCAAAAAAAACCGTACTTCTTGTAAGAATTTCTAATATGGTTGAACAACTGGCAGATACTTGCAAAAGCTTAAGCGGACTAAGGAGGTCGATGTCTATTTCTTCTCTTTCTCTTTCCGACGATGCTCTTTCTAGTATAAAAAATATCGTAGAAAAGACCGATAAACCTTTTTTCGAACTACAAAAAGGATTCCCTTATAATATTGAAAATACCGAAAAACTAAACCGCAGACTTGCAGGAGTACCGCCGGCAATTACAAAAAGTTACAATGAACATATAAAAAGGTTGAAAGGCAGAAAGGCCAAAGGCGGAAGTATTTTTGTGGAAGCTACATCACAAATTGAGAATGCGACGATTAGAATTAAAGAAATAATCAGCCTTGCTCAAAAATATGCAAGACTGAAGTGATGTGTCAATTTGAATTCGTTGACTGTAAATTTGCGAGTAGGATAATGAAACCTAGTTTTTAATTTTTAACGTATTTTTAATATGGAAGGATTAGATACTTTTATTGAAACTCTACCAACAATTACTTCAAAATTCGAAGGTACACATACTGATACAAATATAAAAGTCTTTGGTGGTTGGCCAGTTAGAGTAAAAAGGTTTCAATATAATGACTCTGAACCAAAATTCGAAGTTAGATTAGGAGTACCATTAAATTCGCTTAAAGGCGAAACACAGATTGCCGTAACTAGAATGAAAAGCGTTGCTACTTTAGGTGGATTTAACGGAATTAAGATTGAAGAAGACTGGCCTTTGGCAACATTGAATGACGCAGATAGCACAAAAAAGTTCTTAGCGGCAATGGGGTCACATCCTGATATGCAAAGGTGGTTAACTGAATCTGAATAGAAAAAAAAGGGGGTAGATTTCTCCGCTCGTCATTTCGTCATCGCATAAATACCGATTCCAAAAGCAACAGAAACGTTTAGTGACTCTTTTATGCCACGCATAGGTATTTCCAACTTTGCATCACATAAATCCAATAACTCAGGAGGAACACCCTCAATTTCGTTACCAACGATTAAACAGCAAGGGTATTTTGGCTTAAAGTGGAATATCGACTCCCCTCCTTCGGTTCTTTCCAGTGCATAGATATGAACCTTTTCTTTCTTAAGCTTTTTTACAACGTCTATCGGATTTTTATAAAACTCCCATGGAATAAATTCCTCTGCCCCAATCGCCGTTTTAGTTATTTCCTTACGAGGCGGACAAGCCGAATAACCGGTTAAATAGATTTTAGAAACACCCGCACCATCGGAAGTACGAAAAATAGAGCCAATGTTGTGCATTGAGCGAATGTTGTGGGCGAGAACGTATACTTTGTGATTCATAACGATTTACGATGTGCGCTTTGCGATATGCGCTTTGCGCAATTATACTTTTGAACTAAGAGCTGAAATAAATTTCTTTAACATCATTTTAACTGAAAGAATTGTTTTATTGAAATCATTAACTTGTTCATTCGAGATATAATTCAAATCATTACATACCCTTATCATAGAATAGACCTCAAATAAGGATCCAAGAGAATTATATAAGAAGTGAATAAAATCTTTTTTAGTTCTGCGACCAGAACCTTCGGCAATATTATTTTCAACAGATATTACTGCTCTACATAACTGACTAACAAGACCAAACCTTTCTTCATTTGGAAAAAGCTTGGTTGCTTTATAAGTCATCAAAGTTAATTGGTGGGACCTTTGCCATACTTCTAATCTTTCAAATTCATTCATCATAATTCATTAAATTACAAAATATTCATCAAAATACTAAATCGAGATTTCAATTTTATTTAATATTTTCTGCAATGTAAAGAAAATTATTCATCAAGCGCAAATCGCACAGCGCTTCACGCACTACGCAAAAGATACATAGAATGTGGATTATAAAGGACCTTAGATTTAATCACCCTTTCAACAGTATCCCCTTCTACCTTTGAAAAATTCCACAAAATTCCTGAATGTATATCTTTAATTGCACCGCCAGCGTGATGATTAATTGAGGAAAGCTTTGCCATACCAACAAAATCCTTTTGGTCAGAAGCAATTACGTAATTATCAAGATTTACATCCTTAGGAACAAGCCCATTATTTAAATCATAAGAAAAAGTCCCGTCTTTCGTTCGTATAAAAACCAGATGTTTGTTGAAGTTAGCAAGTTCACCTGATTTCATGATTTTATCAATCGATTCATTTAAATCCCCACCTTCATTTAAAGTAATACCAAAGTATTCAAATCTATCCAGGTGTAAACTAAAACCTTTTCGAATTAAAGCCTCTTCAATTGTACGCTCGGAATTATCGGTAATTATAAGTCTGACAAAAACTTGAATATCAACATTTTTAGGCTCCCTGATATCCTCTTTGCATTCATAATCCCCTAGCGGTTTAAAATCAACTGACTTTTTCTCTTCAATCCATTTTTTAATTGATTCAAAAATCAAATTACCATTCCCCTTGGGGTCTCGCTCTGGATGAGGCATTATTGCCATTACATTACCCTTAGGGTTACAAAGTGCTGCAATACTCGCAGTAGCTCCGTTTGGAAGATCTGGAAACTCAGTAGCTATCTGACCATCAGCATTTGCATATTTAAATACTATTTGATTGTTGTCCTCTAATTTCTGCAACACTTCGTCATCCACCATAAAACGCCCTTCTCCATGTGCTATTGGAATATAAGTATCTGCATTAAAAGAATTAAAAGCACATCTAGCTTTTGGTGCGACATTTTTTAAATGAGACCAAATATTATAAAAACCTGTTCCCACAATTTCACCGTCTTTCTTCATTTCATTCCAAGCAAGCGCAATAGCAAGCCCCTTATTATCAAAACCTGGAATTAATCCTGTTTCCACAAGTATCTGAGCCCCATTACATATTCCAATAATAACCTTACCACTATCAGCTTCTTTTTTAAGAACTTCGGTAATTGGATCCTGAGCCGCCACGATTCCACTACGACCTCTGTCTTCATAACTAAATCCTCCTGCTATTAAATAACCATCAAATTCGTTTAAGCGGGAACCATCTAGCATTCCGGGATCATTCCATAAAACCATCTCAGCATCCATTCCGTTGCGTTTAAATGCGCGAACGGACTCCGCCTCACAATTTGTACCTGGGAAGGAAATAACGGCAAACTTTATCATAATTGAATATTACAAGATTAGATATTACAAGATTACAAGATTAATCTTCAATTTTCAATCTTCAATTTTCAATTCTTTAAAGCCCTTGCCACCACCAGCCCATAAACCTTAATTGCATCTCTATATCATAAAAAAACCTTTCTCATTTATCTTAAAACCGTTTTCAGCGTCTTTAAAATCAAAATTGATGAGTTTATCCAATTTTTCCCATTGGGCATTACCGTACTTACGTGCCCAGCGTCCGCCTTTCCAGTGCATAAAATGAAAATAAAGGAATTCCCTGTCTTTATCCTTATCATTTGTTAGCTTTCCGTTTTTAAAATACCATTCTTTCGGGAATAAAAAAGTTCCGTCCACCCATTTTACATGAGGAGAAAGAGGAGTGTTATAACTTTCAGAAAAATGACAAGAGATATTATGATTTTCCAAAAGACAGTGATTTAAATAGCTTTCATCTAATGAGATATATTCACTTTTTCTTAAGTTTCGCTTAAAAGTCAGCCACCGCCAAAGAGAAAGAGGTTTAATATTAGGAAGAATAAAACAGATATTGATCATTTTAGGTATATTTTTCATAAGAAAAAAATGACCTGATACATGATTCTTATTAAAGGAAATCGCATCGTATTCCATAATATCATCAGTAACGAACTTACGGATATTACCATAGATAACATCAATATCGCCAAACCCGAAATAATCATAACCTTTAGTGTAATCTTCAAATATCATACCGTACAATTCCTTAAAATCACACAATTTATAAGCATTATCCAGGGATATTCTTACACCTGTCTTTATAGAAATAAGTCTGCTGATCTCATCAAGGGACATACTGACATATTTTACATTCTCAGCTTTATTATCAGGCTCACCACAATCAGTAAAAAAAATCCAATCAATTGTAGGATTATATTTGCATGACTCAATATATAAATTTATCCATTCGGGCCATTTTCCGAAATACGGCATAAGCATTAGGATTTTTTTCATTCTTTTTTCTAAAGTTTAAACATAAAAATCATAAATCATAAATGAGAAATGTGAAATGGAAAATATTATTTAAATGCCCTTGCCACCACCAGCCCATAAACCTTCTCCACCCCAGCTTCTTTCAAAGTTTTCGCACAATTTTCCAAAGTGGAGCCCGTAGTGCAAACGTCATCAACTACAAAGAAAACTGACTTTTTATTATCTGCTTGAACAAATTTTTTATTCACAATAAATGCGTTTTTCAAATTTGTTTGTCGCTCTCTTTTTGATAATTTTGCCTGTTGATCAGTATGCCTTGTTCTATAAAGAGCATTTAGAACAATCGTTTTTTTAGAAATATTTGCAGTCGACTCAGCAAGTAACTCCGCCTGATTAAACCCGCGGTAATTAAGTCGTTTTTTATGAAGCGGGACAGGAATCAAAACATTTATTTTCCCTTCATTCATATTTAGCTCCGAAAGTTTCTTAGCCATAAGCCCGCCAAAAACCTCCGCCAGACTTTCTGTAAATCTGTATTTAAACTGCTGAATTGCGGATTTGATTTGAGGATTTTCCGCATAATCAACTCCATATATTACACCGTCCAAATACTCAAACTCTTTATCACGTCGATAGTATCGGGGATAATTTTGTAATCTTGTAATAGATAATCTTGAAATGCACTTCGTGCACAAAAAATCCCCCTCTGAATTACAGTAGGAACAACGGGGAGGGAACAAGATATTGAGTATAAAATCAACTATTCTCATTCCAATTTAATTTATTATTAAGCAGCTAAATCTTTACGGCTTGGTATTCCTTTTACCAAACTATCTTTAATATAATCTTCCACCACCCTTTTTCTCCTTTCTGGGTCATCGGATTCAATATTGGGCAAAAGAATTTCCACACCGGCACCATATTTAGAATGGTCATAAACACGTACATCACCTTGATGAGCCTCGGCAATCTGCCTAACAATATCAAGACCAATACCTGTACCACCTGAAGAAAGGCTCTCTCCTCTTCTAAGAAGCTGTTCATGTAAAAGATGTGGCGTAACTCTTGTTCTCCATTGATCATCCAATAAAAGCTTTTCACATAAAGTAAGTGGATTTCCACTTTCAAGTTTCATCTGTGCGGAAGTTGTAAAATGATCTCTGAGCTCGTCATAAGAAACTCCGATACCAGTATCCATTACAACAATAGAAACAACCCCATCTGAGACCTCCTTAATTTGTATAGAAGCATTTACTTTCCTTTTTTGTTTTTCAGCAGGTCTAATCGAGTTTTTTAATAAATTATATGCAACTAAGCTTAATGCATACTCATTACCAACAATTTCCATACCATCATCAATATCTACAAGAACAGTCCCCTCACTATTAAGTTCTTCCATAGGAACAAAATTTTCATCAGACCTTTTAGATACATTCATTGAATAGCGCGCTTTCATTTGAATAGCTGAACGTAAAAAGCATTCAGCAGGTTTAAATTTCTTTAAAGGAAAATCTTGTGTAATAATGGAAAAATTAGCAGCCAGAATATCCCTCATAACTAAAGCATCATTATATCCCCCATCCACGAATGGCCTATATTCATCCTTCTTTGCATACATTTCATATAAATAGGGAATATCACATAATAAATTACCAAAATCATGCCTCATATTAGCTATAAATTCCTGAGACGTACTATCCAGCGGAAGATTTAGGATAATATGAAAATAACTTGAAAAAGGAGTAAAAAATTTGCGATATTCATCAATTAAAGCCTGTGGGTCATTTGATGATTTAATTTCATCAGGTGTAGGCGTATGTGAAAAGAGCTCAAGCATTCTTTTAAGAAGTCTCTCGTTGAATTCCTTAATAAAAAAAGATTTTTCATCACCATCTAATTCAGAGGTAACAACCTTATACATAGATACAACTTCTTCAGGTTTTGAATTATGAGATGAAACATTGGTAATAATATCCAAAATATCATCTGCAGTTTTAATTATTCCCTGAGCTACTTCCGAAGAAACTGATATATTAGATAACTCAGCCATTTGCAAACGAACATCAATATTATCTTCACTTCTTTTTATTCCCAATAATGCACCCACGATTCGTCGAAAATCACTATTTTCAAAAACATCTACTTCTTTTGATTCATCAATTTCCGTTCCACTTAAATCTATATCTCTTGGGTTCATTTAAATAATGATTAATATAAGGCTTGTTATTATACATTTTTTCCACTTTTTGTCAATATTTTCTTAAATACAACAAACAGACCGATTCGGTTTAAGTTATAACTAAGCTTTAAGCATTAAGTATATAACGAACCGGTCTGTTTGGATTCCCCTTTCTAATGTTTCTTTATTTCCTCAACTCTTTTAATTTCTTTGCGAATTTTCTCCTTCGAAGCTTTTGGAATATCAAGTTTCAAAAGCACGCCTAAATTTTTTACTCCAATCGCGCTTATATCGTCATTATAACAATGCGCAACCTGAACCAGCGGCTCTACAAAGGTAGCTTTTAACTCAAGGGGAACGCCTGGTGACTCGGCAATACTACCCAAAAGAGCACCAGCCATCCCCTCAAGATGGACCCTCATAACATACTCGGATGAATCGTCTTTATAAAGTTGCTTCATTTGATTAAGCACACCTTTAGCTGGCTCAATCATAGTTATCTTAACTTCCGGTGAAATATCCGATTCAGCAAAAAATCCAAGTGCATCAGCGGCCTCTGCCTGAATCCGCCATTCCTTATCAGCTACCATAATCTTTATTAAAGTAGGTACAACCTTTTCCTTACTGGCATTGCTGATATTAGAAAGTGCAAAGGATCCAAAAGACGATAGCGCAGTTCTGCGAGTATCAACATCCTCCGAATCTAAAAAAGGAATTAACAAATTGAACATTTCCTCTTTCATTTCAACCGGAATATCCTGAATGGCCAATCTGCCGGCAATATTATTACCGCCTTTTTTAATCAATAAACACGTAATTGTGCTTCTTGCTATTTCGACTTTCATATCTGCAGGAATTTTTTCATCTACCATATTCAAAAGCACAAGCTCTCCCTCGTTGTTGAAGCCATATGTCTTTAAAACGGCAGTTGCAATCTTCATTTTTTTATCAAATGGAATATCAGAACGAACAAGACCAGATAAAATTCCTGAAGAATATGGGACACCTAAACTATAGAATTTCAAGGCAGGTTCTATCATTTTAATCTTCTGCTGAGTAGGCATTTTTGAATCAGACAACTCGTTTAAAACGCTTGAAACTTTTTCGCGTACAGTAAGTCTATCATCCCCTGTCATAGATAAAACCGTTTTGGCAATATCTGATCTAACCTTAACAGGAAAATCTTTTCTTACGAAAGATTCAAGCAAATTAAGTGTCATGTATAGGTTATGACCATTCTTCTCTTTCTTTAAATATGCAAGCAATGGTCCAACCATTTTCCTTTTTACTTCTAAGGAAAGCTCCTCGGAATTTAAAAAATAATCAAGATCCAGAATCGCTTTCTCTCTATCCAAAGGATCCTCTTTTTCAAGTCCTTTGATTGCATTATTCATAAGCACTTCCTCACCGAGTGAACAACCATTCAAAACGCCCATAGTCAGAAAAATAACCGTTACAAACAAAATTCTCATCGTTTTCATCTATTGTCTCCTTTGAAAACTGGCCTTCTATGCCAAATATTTTGTGAAAATTTCATACAAAAAACTTTATATCGGGGGAATCCTCCTTTCTATCCGTCACAGCGGACTTAATTGTTATTCGCTCGGCGAATAAAAAAGTGATGTCCCGATATAAAAGCTATGTTTTTAATGAGCAGTAAAAAGAGTGTGAATTATACCACTCGAATTAAAATTGAAAAATGTTAAATGATAATTGATAAATGATAATTGATAAATGATAATTGATAAATGATAATTTTATTTGTATTGAACATAAAACCCCTATGTGCTAAAATCCCTCTGCTAACAAATTAATATTATGGATAAAATTATACTAATAGTTCAGGTCGTTATATCAATTCTTCTTTCAATCTTTATTCTAATGCAAAACAAAGACGGAGGTCTTAGCGCAATGATGGGGGGAGGCAGTGAAGGTTTTCAAACAACAAAAAGAGGCCCAGAAAAATTCATATATATAACAACAATTGTATTAGCAACGTTATTTATTTTAAATGCACTGCTAATTGTAATCATTTAATAACACACGGGACGAGAAATAGTTCTTAGTCCTTAGTCCTGTGTTTATTTAATATGTCCAACCCGCTAAAAAAATTAGGAAAATATGAAACAATTGCTGTGGTTTTCCTGGCAATTATTGTTTTATTTTCGGGGTTCAGGATTGGGAAAGCATTTTATTACGAACATTCAAGCGTTTCTCCTGTTAATGGCGGTATTTATGCAGAAGGTGCAGTTGGAAAGGTAGGGGCGATTAACCCTCTTTTTGTTAATCAGGGAACAATATCACACGATATAACTCAGCTGGTTTTTTCAGGACTTACAAAATACGACCCAAAAACAAGAGATATTATTGGTGATCTTGCAAACTTCAAAATCTCATCTAATGGAAAGGAATACACATTTGTATTAAAAGAGAATATTAAATGGCATGATGGAGAGCCGTTAACTGCAGATGATGTTCTTTTTACTTTTAATTCAGTAATAAAAGACCCTGTATTTAAAGGCGCAATTCTGAATTACAATGACTATAGTGGCATTAAAGTTGTAAAAATTGATGAACGTACTGTTCAGTTTCTACTAGAAAATCCCGATTCGTTCTTTTTGGTTAAAACAATGGCGGGAATTCTTCCTAAACATTTATTAGAAAACGAACCAGTAGAATACCTTGAATCTGCACCATTTAATTACATGCCAATTGGCTCAGGAAGATACAAATTTATAGCTCAGAATATTTTTGATGACCATATTGAAATTAGCCTTGAAGCCTTCGACGAATATTACGGTGAACCTCCTCATATAGAAAATTTAATAATCAAATTATTTCCAAGCTTTAATGATTTGATTAAAAAGGCAAGCGATCTAGATGGAATAAGAAATGTTCCCGTTGAATTTACTGACAAAGTACTTTCAAAGGGGCTTACACTTGAAAGATACGAACTTCCTCAGTACGTAGCAATATTTATTAATAGTGAATCGGATAAATTAAAGGCAAGCATGGTAAGGCTTGCACTACAATTAGGTACAGATAAAAACGAATTGATCAAAGAAATCGAACAACGCAAAACAATAGATACTCCCCTGCTAGAAATTGATCAGGAAAATTGGATGAATCAATTCAGTGTAAGCAAAGCAAACGGTGCATTATTCGACACACAATGGAAAATCCCCGACCCTGAAGAAGAAATGACTGATGAAGAAACCGACGATGTAGAAACCGAAGATGAAGAAGCCGACGATGAAGAAACCGACGATATAGGGACACGAGATCTCGCGTCCACAGAAGCGTCCACCGATGTACCCGAACCGGAAAAAGACCCAAACGATACATCCGAAGTTACATTTATCAATAGTCCAAATGAGGGAAAGGATTGGCAGACTACACAAGATAAAGTAACAATTACCGGAACTGCGCCTAAGGATACAAAGGCTGTATTTGTAGACGATTACGAATTAAAAAAATATACACCTGGAGATCCGGGATGGAGTTATATGGCAAGTGTAGAATTTGAGAATCTTGTTCCAGGAAAAAACATCTTCAGAGTATATGCAGTCGATTTTGATGAAAAGAAAAAAGAAATTGATGCAATTACTATTACATACGGAACAAAAGAAACATTTACCGAACAAGAGAAGGAAAAATTAGCAGAAGAAAATGCCGCCGCTCCGGATTTACCTACAAGAGTAAATAAAAAAGGTGAAAAATTATCTTTAAATTTAATTACAAGTAAAACACCGGAAACATACGGAAAAGTAGCTGAGATAATACAAAAACAATGGAAAAAAATTGGCGTTGAAATCAATATAGAGATACTTGAAAATTCAGAGTTCCAAGATAGAGTAAATAAAAGAGAATATGACTTATTGATTTTTGGTCAGAACTTAGGGTATAATCTCGACGCTTATCCTTACTGGCATAGTAGTCAGGCAAAAGAGGGTGGATTAAATCTTTCACAATTCAAAAACTTTGTTGTTGATAGCCTGCTTGAAAAAGCACGTTATGAAAGCGATGAAGAAAAACGCAAGGACACCCTTAGTGATATACAATCTATCATAAGCCAAGAGGCACCGGCTGTATTCCTATATAGCCCAACTTACTATTACGCATTATCCAGCAAAGTCCAAAATGCATCATTTGATAACCTGGCCACAACTAGCGACAGATTCGCAGAAGTTGAAAACTGGTATGCTAAAGTGGATAGGAAATTAAAAGATGGAGTAAACCCGCTTACATTCCTTGCATGGATAACAAAACAATTCTAATCTTGATTAAAGATTAAAAATTCAAGATTGAAAATTATACAAATAACATTCAATCTTCAATATTTAATAAGTAATACATAACAAAATGAAAGTAATTCTAAAAAAACGAGTACCAAACCTTGGAAACGAATGGGAAGCCGTTACAGTTAAAAGCGGTTACGCTCGAAATTTTCTATTTCCCCAGTTATTGGCAGTACCAGCTACACCGGCTCTACTTAAAAAAGCTGATAAAATTCAGTCTGACAGATTGAAAAAACTTGAAGAAATCGTTGCTAATGCAAAAGAAACAGCTGAAAAGCTTAAAGACGTAGTTCTTTCTTTCACAATGAAAAGCAAAGGTAAAAAACTTTATGGTTCAATTGGTGATAAAGATATTGTTGAAGCCTTAAAAAAGGAGCAGAAAATTGAGATTGAGAAAGATATGATAAAGCTTAAAGAACATATTAAAACTGTTGGTGACCACAAAGTAACCCTTGAACTTGCAGAAGGTGTTAAGGTAAATATTAAGGTTACTATTAAAGAAGAGGAATAATTCTTAAGCAACTAAATCAATTTCCGCTTTTCCAGCAATATGAGCAGGTTGGTCTTTTAATTGGTATTCTAGTTCTGCGAGCCTAACGGGGTTTTTAATCACAGGCTTTGCGATATGAGTGATGCCTTGCTTTTTAAAATTTGCCTTGTGAACACTTATTCGATTACTCTTAGCTGTATAGCTTACAACCTGAGCTATTTGCTCTTCTTCATTTATCCATTTTAAAAATATAGCACTGTGATTCCCATGTTGAGAAGCAGTGTTTTTATTATTGTAATATAAATGGTCACCAGGAGTTATCTGAGCTATGTCAGAAGGTTGAGCTCTTACACTTCCACAGTCTAGCCCCGGATAATTCAAATTATGATAAATAGTATTTGTAGCAGAACATCCTACGCTTTTCATAATCCTATCAACCCAATCGCCACAATGCTTAGCTCCCGTGTGAAATTTTTCTCTGGCTAGCATTATTGCAAACATTACCCTCTGAGCCGGATTTAATGATTCAATCTTTTCTGTAAGTAATCTGATTTCTGCATCAGTCATCTTTTTCGATTTAAGTTCTAACTTAGCATCAATCTCTGACTTTTCCGGTTTCTTATTTTCAACTTTTTTAACTTCCCTTTTCGATACACTACTTTTTAATTTTGCCAATGCACTCTTGGATTTATTTTCATTAGTATTTTCAGATGATTCTTTTTCTTTCTCAGCATCCGGCTTACCAAAACCAAAATAATCCATTAAAGCTGCCGCACCCAAACCCGCAACCGGCCCCCATTTGTTTTCAACTAACTCAACAAATTTATCACCACCTTTTTTAGGTCCAACATCAGCCTTTAGTGAATCTAAAGATGGTACTAAATCTTTACCTAATTTTTCTGATGATGATCTTAAAGTCATAAATATTGAATATTATCTTAATATTATACCATATATATAGGTATATAACAATACTAAGCAATCCAAATTAAAAAACCCCGCCACTCATGACTTATAAGAAAAAGTCGGTAGGTAGTGGCGGGAACACATAATCATCAACGGAAAAATTATTCCTTGAGCGGAAAGCCCCTTATTAAATTACATTGGTTGCTGGGATTATAGTCAATTGTATCAAAAACATATTTTGGACAAACGCAATACGACGGGTTTGACCACAGTAACCATTCTTCTCTGTTGGCAGCAAGTTTAAAAAATCCATCGCAACTCGCAGAAGAAAAAATATATCGCCCATCATCCCTCTCGCAAATATAGCCAATGCAGTTCTTTGCTTCCTCCAGAATAGTTTTAGTTCCATCTATGGGGGTTTTATCTATAATTGAATCAAAATAAAATCGATCAACCAATTTAGTTCCACGACCACAATTCCACTTCCACTTGTTTATTTCTGGCTTTGGCTTATCAAGACGCATGATTTTAAGCTTATATGAAACGTGCCATTCTCCTGGAGTACTAAGTGGATACTTGCCATACTTTTTCACTCCACTCTTTTTTTCCATATCCAGACAAATCTGTTCAGTTTTATCAGCTTTTGACTTCAAATTAGACTCTGTACCTTTAACAAATATCAAGTATGTAATACTCGACAAAAATAGAATTATTATTATTACTTTCATTTTCCCATCTCCTTTTTAAAAGGCTTTCCAGCCAATGATGACAAATAACAAACGATTACCCCATTAATGAGATAAAAGTCAAAATGCAGAAATAATATAGGACAAAAAGTAAAATACGTCAAATAGACATCAAACGTAATTCAATGTTTTTGGTGGGCCAGGTCCCGCTAAGCGGGACGACCAATCGGATTGTTTTGTGGTGGGCCAGGTAGGAATTGAACCTACGACCAATCGGTTATGAGCCGACTGCTCTAACCACTGAGCTACTGGCCCTTGATTTTTCAACGTATTAAAGATATACGAGAGAGCAACGATATTCAAGATGATTTTAAATACTTCAAGTTATTTGTCTTATTCATTTATTTTGATATAGTAAATAGTAATCTAGTAAGAATAAATAATTAAACAATGATAAAGATACTTCATCTTTCAACAGGTGGAACAATTACAGGGTGTGCTCCTGAATATCCACAAATTGCAGATTTAGCTGCATTTTTTTCTGATGCAATTCATATAGAAAAATATTTATGCGACTCATTAAAAATGACTGCAGAATATTCATCTGTTGAAATATGCAATAAAGATAGTCGTGATATAAATGAACAAGATTTAAAAAATCTGCAAAATGAAATTGAAAAAGCATATAGCACTACGAAACATTTTCTAATTACTCACGGTACATATACAATGCCTGAAACTGCGATATATCTAATGGATAATTTACCAGAAAATATTTTAAATGATGTAAGTATTATCTTAACCGGTGCCATGTATCCAATGAATCTTATTGGTAGTGATGGCTTAATGAATTTAGGGGCATCAGTTTCATCATTAATAAATTCAGATAAACCTCTTGGAATAAAAATTAATATGCATGGTAAAAACTGGGAACCAAGAACCATTGAAAAAGATACTGAGAATCTAATCTTTAAAGAAATATAGTTTTACTGTGTAATTAAATCATCTGACATCCGTTAGATTTTTTTGATATACTATTTTATGATTACAACTAATTATTAATAAGTATCATGAAGTGCAATTCGTTAAAAATTATCATCATAATTGTAATAACAGCACTTATTAGCGGTGGTAGTGTTTATTTATGGCAAAATCAAAAAGAATCTCAAAATACAAATAGCAATTTCATCTCCGATGAAATTGCTAATCAAACAAATAAGGAAGGTGAGAAAAATAGCGAAGTAAGAGAATTATATCCAGGGGGATACATTATTAATAATAGGCTATTTTATTCTCCAGAATTAAATATGTCATTCAGGGGTATGCTAGAAACATTAAAATTTGAAGATAATAAATTTACTGCAGAAACTCAACCTGGCGTTATAGAAGTTTTAAAAAAAGAGGATGGGCAAAGAGTAGATGATTTTATAATGGAACTTATGGAAAATGAGGGTGGTAATCCTGATATTTGTAAAATTGATTGGTTTCAGGATGGTTCTTTTAGAATTGAAACAAAGGAGCCTTATATACCCACAGAAGATGAATTATTAAATGCAATAAAAGAAAACAATCCAAACCTAAATACATTAGATGATTACCGAGAATTTTGCAGTAATAATTCATTGGAATGCACTTGGAATGAAACATCATTTGATGATAAATATCTTCGTGAAAACTGCTCAAAATATGCAAAATCATCTCGTGGTGGATATTTTCAATATGCAACGGAGGCCTCAGGTAGCAATATAGTTTTATTCATAAATGTAAATTCAAATAAATCAGGAGATGCCTCTTGGATACAAAAAGTTGATTTAATGCCCGACTATAAATTTTAAATAAAATAGAATTAAGCAAAAAATAAATATGTATGAAAATTACCTGCAGCTAGCTCAATCACTAGCCAAAAAAGGTGGTAAAGTACTTACCGATAATTTTGGGAAACTAAATGAATCGGATGTTGAGAACAAAGGAATTCATGATGTTGTGACCTATATAGACAAACAGATTGAAAAAATGTATACAGATGAAATTAAGAAAACTTTCCCCAAACATGGAATAATCGGTGAGGAAGGAACTTCAAATAATCCCGATAATGAATTTGTATGGGTAATAGACCCATTAGATGGTACACGGAATTACACAATTCAAGTCCCCTTTTATGCCACAACTCTTTGCCTACTGCAAAATAAAGAACCTGTGATGTCGGTAATTTATATACCGTCAATAGATAAAATGTATTCTGCAGTTAAAGGTGGAGGCGCATTTTTAAATGAAAAACAGATAAAAGTATCAAAAGAAACTGAGCTAATTAAATCATCAGTCCTCTACTGCCATAAAGCCGATGAACAATTAATCCGAAAAACGGAAAAAAGTGCTGTAGAGCTTAAGCTAAAAGCTTATGACGCAGATAGATTAAGATCAGCAGGTGCAGAAATGGGATTAATAGCAGAAGGCTTGTGTGATGCTTATTTTCTGGACGGTCTGCCTGTATGGGACATGGCAGCAGGCTCAATACTTATCCGTGAAGCAGGAGGCAAAGTAACGGATTTTAACGGCAAGGAATGGGAATGTGGTGACAGTAGTATTTTATTAAGCAATGGAACTAAAATTCACGAAGAGATAATTGATATAATAAACAAATAAATGTGCGATGTGCGATATGCTATGTTCATACCTGGTACGTCGCACTTCGCACTTCAAACTTCATACATTGCACGTCAAAATTATGCTACAATATCAATCGATACAAAAAATATAATTAATCCAAATATATGGGAAATCTAACAGACTTAAAGGTAGGCTCAATCGTAAAATTAAAAGGAGATCCTTTTTTAATTGTCTATAACCAGTTTATGAGAAAGGACGCAGGAAAACCTGTAATGAGAACAAAATTAAAAAACTTGATTACCGGAAATACTCTGGATAAAACCTTTTTAGCTGGCGAATCTTTTGAATTTGCAGAAATTGAAAGAAAAAAGTGTCAGTACTTATATAAAGATGATCAGGAAGCTCACTTTATGGATAATGAAAATTTTGAGCAATTTGATTTGCAGATTGAAGATATTGAAGATGCTCTTAAGTTTCTTAAAGACGATGAAGAAGTACATGTCACATTTTATGAAGGAAAACCTATTGGAGTTCAAGCTCCGATAAAAGTAACCCTGCTTATAACCGAAACAACCCCAGGTGTAAAGGGTGATACAGCTACAGGTGGAACCAAAATAGCAACGGTAGAAACAGGTGCGGTAATTAACGTTCCACTTTTTGTAAAAGAAGGCGATAAAGTTGTAATAAATACAGATACAGGTGCATATGACGGACGTGCCTAAATTTAATTTTAAATTTCAAATTTTATTTTTCAATGATGAAAAAACACATATCAAAAATCCTATTAATAATTTTGATTTCCACATTTTCATTCATTCCAATCGGAATGGGTGCAGATAGCTATTGCGGAGACGGTATATTAAACGAAGATTTGGGTGAAGAATGCGACGATTATAACTTTATAAACCGTGACGGATGCAGTGCGTACTGCATGATTGAAGATATGACTCCACCTGAAGTAACAGAAGTATCAATTGCAGAAAATGCAGAAAATATTCAAACTATAACGGACGAAATCACTGTTACTTTTTCCGAAAAAGTTGATCCTAAATCTATTAACAAGACCAATATTCAATTCAAACAGTTTTTAACTGAATTTCCCATAGATTTTGACCTTCATGAAGATGGCAAGACTCTAACTGTAAGCATTGATGATGATCTTGTTGGAAATGAAAAACATTCTTTAATAATTAACAATATTAAGGATTTAGTTGGGAATAGAATGTCAGAATTATATGTTCGCTCATTTACTACAGGAGACTACTTAGATCATACTGCACCTACAATAGTACCAAAACCCGCAGCAGGAACATATAATTACCCTCAATCGATTATTCTGACCCCCTACATTGATGAATATACCGGAAGCGATGAAAACATCGACTTAGGTGCAAAAATATATTACACAATAGATGGAAGTCGCCCCTCTACAACAAGCCCATTATTCAGCACATCTATTACTATCGATAAAAACGGCATCCTTCAATATTTTGGTGTTGATGAAAAAGGCAATTCAACTGCAATTATGAGTCAGGAATACAAATTCGAATGTGCTGAAAAATTAAATTCAATTAAAGTTTCACCTTATCCCACCTGCCAAATTCAGGAGTGTAATTATGGGTATAAACTAATAGAAAATGTATGTGTTGTAGATCAGAATGCAGCCGATGATTTCAAAGCAAATGCAGCAACAGCACCTCTATTTGGTTCAGAAACACCTATGACCATAAGTACAAAACCCGCACTTTATATTACATCGGAACATAAAGGTATAATCCCCCGCCCTATTATTTTTAAAGATCTTGTAAGAGGAACAGTAATTGAATTTGAACGAGATACAAAAATTTCACGCAAAGATGGAAGGGCATTTGCTGGATACATTCTCCCCCCTGTAAATCTTTATTCAAAAGATTTTCCAATTCACTTCGGATACACATTTAAATGGATATTTAAGTTTCAAAGTGAAATGGATGAAGATTTAACTTTTTCACCAGCATACAAAATTACAATTCCTTTTTCTGACCGTTTTGATGAAGGTGTTCCAGTTGTTGTTTTCAGCTATGACCCAAAGACTGAAAAATTTACCGAATATACCAAATCGCTAGTTACTGTAAATGAAAATCAAAGAACAGTAACAATAATATCCGATAAAAACGATTCGTTCTTCGTTGCGCAGGAAGGACGTAATTACAATAAAACAGTATTCACAGATGTAGTGAATCACTGGGCACATAATTATATTGAAGAACTCTATAGAATGGATATTGTTAAAGGTCGAGATCAAGGAATATTTGCCCCTGATGACTATTTAACTAGAGCAGAATTTATCAAAATTGCCCTTAAGTCCATCGGTGAAGAAATTGATTTAAATCAAGAAGTCAAAAAAGCTCCATTCGAAGATGTCCCGATTTATGCGTGGTATTCTGCATATATTAAGAGAGCCAAAGAGATAGGTCTTATACATGGTTACCCAGACGGAACTTTTAAGCCAGACCAACCAATTATAAAAGTGGAAGCAATTAAAATATTAATGAACGCCTTTGGATTTGATGTTGAAGATGTTGGCAAACGTACAGACAACTTCAGGGACCTAGAAACAGACCAATGGTATTACCCTGCTGTTCATTATGCCATTGAAAAAGGATTAGTGGATGGAAGACGTTTAAAAAGCGGAGTCATTGTTAACTTCGCATTCGATCCAGCATCTAACATAACAAGAGCGGAAATGGCAAAAATGGCAATTAAAACTATCGAGTTTAAAGAGGAAATAGATAGTAAATAATTAACTACATTAGAGTTGGAGTTTCAGAGGGTGAACCTGATATCTGCCTCATTCTATTTAATGTCGCATCTCTTCTCTCTCGTGTTAGTTTTCTTAACCCTGCAAATTGAGATGCATCTTGATTTGATTCCTCCGCATTGATTCTATTCTTAACTGCTAGGGCAAGAGTTCTAAGTGGCTCACCTTCTTCAGCTAAATCTAAACTTCTTGCGGTATTAAGAGCCATTTCATAAGAAACTCTTCCATTACCACTAAGTACGTTATAAAGAGCTAACTCTTCTCGAGTCATAAGATTTTCTGGTCCTTCACCTACAGGTAATATACTGCCTATATGTTCTTCTGGTGTTCCCATGAGATGAAAATTAATATTATTCGGAGTTTCTTCATTCATATAATAACTGATATTTTTATATTTGTAAATAGTAATCTTGACATTTCACAATTAAATGTTAGAATATTTACATCATAATAATCAAAATAACCAAATAATAAATTGCCATCCGACATAATCCCCCACAAACAATATTCACATATAAAACGTGAAGAGTACTTTCAAACTGCCGCAGAGCAGGCTAGAGATAATCAATTTGATATTGAAATGAGCTCTGTAGCACCTAGAGACTGGATAAAGCTACTCAGAAAAGTGAATGAAGGAAAAATTAGAGAGTTATTATTAAGTGAAAGTATGCCAGTTGACGTTCTTTCATCCGAATTAGTAATTGAAAAAATTGAAATTTTGCTTAAAAAAGCGCTTAGAACACTAACATTAAATGTTGAATGGGATAATGATGGGAATCCAAAATATAATGATAAAAATATTAGAAAGTTTAGAAGTATTAGCGGTGCATCAATACTGCAAATTGGAGGAATACCTGAGCTACAGCTATTACCAGAAATCGGAAGTAAAGTACCAGAATTACCAACTATTGGACCTGATCGTTACGACTTAAGAATTGGAGATCAAGCATCTGAAAGCAAGAAAATTAAAGAACTTCAAATATTATTACAAAAAGCAGCAAAGCACATAAGGTTGCATGTTAGAGAAACAAGAGTACTGACAAAAAGAAGTATAGATGTAGTTATAGCTGATCTTATGGCAATTTTAAGGTACTGTGAAGCTGAACTATGGGACATTCAGGATATGAAAGAAACCAATGCTGCTATGAAAGCGGATGGAGCTAGTGTGGAAGAAACACTACGTGAATTAAGAGATGGATTCCAATTCCCCGTAAGAAAACGAAAGCTAACAGATATTTACTACGAACTTTGCACAGTTTTAAACGAAGGACTAGGAATGATGGGTGTATCAAACGCTATTAATGGCATTGTAGGCAAGGAATACACGACTGGAATGATTGCTGAAGCCAGAAAAGGTATGCCAAATACCAGTCAGATAATCGCTAACGGCAGATCCGTTGTAGATGATGTTTTCAGGCAAGCGCTAAAAAAGAGAAGAGACGATGAAATGGGATTTTAAGATAATTTCAGCTTAAGGCATAAATAAGACCAAAACGCTTGTTTTTTAGCCGAAAATTTGATATAATATATAGATAAATATGAAATTGGAGACACTTCTGATTTCAAACATCTAATATCAAATATCAAAAAGTGCAATATAAAATTCCACAAAACATAGGTATTGAAGACAAAATTGTTGGACCATTCAGCTTAAAACAGCTGATTATTGTTGCTGTGGGTGGTGGAATCAGTTATGTGCTTTTCGCAATTGCATCAAAGTTATATGAATTAAGCACGCTGGAATATATTGTAATTGCTATACCCGGATTACTTGCCCTAGCAATAGCTTTAATAAAAATCAATAATCTATCCTTCACTCAATATTTACTTTTAGCATTGGAATTTGCTATTAAGCCAAAAAGACGAATATGGAATCATCGTGGCATTTCGGCTCTTGTTAATCCGGATTTAAACGGTATTCAAAAAGCAGATGATTCAAAAAAGGTAACAGAAAAAACTAGAAAAAATGTTAACTTAAATGATTTAACCAGAATTCTTGATTCCGGAGGATTTGAAGGTGTACAGACTATACAACATGAAGATATTGATGAAACCCAAGACGACAACCTAATGGTTGAAGCTTTCTTTGGTAATAAAAAGGGTAAAGGTGAAAATATGTGGGTAAGAACAGCTAAAGATAAAGAAGGCTATAAACGAAAGCTCGATTTACTTTCTAAACTTCCAAAACCGGAGCTACAGGCATTAAAAGAAGTAAAAGAACAAATTAGTTTATTAAAAAGACAACAAGAAGAAATTGCCGGATTAGATTCACCAAAAGCATTGGAAGGTAGCGATAAAAAGAGAAAAATCGCATTCGAACAAACGGTAAAATCAAACGCAGAAAAACCCCGAATACCGGACACTTGCCCGAAATGCGGAGAAAGAATGAAAAGCGGACATATTTGCGCAGATAAAAAAAAGGAACTAGAACCAATAAAAAAGAAAAAACGAAGGCGGAAGAAAAAGCCTAAAACTGCACAACCTGTAAGACAGGAAACGCAGATAAACAATACAAATAGTAAAAAACCCGTTCAGCTCTTACCTAAGACACAAACTACACAGCCAACAACGCGTGAAGCAGTTCCACCTAAACCGGCTAATCAACCTGAAAACAATACAACTCCAAAAAATATTCAACAGGAACAAGAAGCACCATTCAGTGGTGAAATTCACCTAGAGGAATTACAAAAAGGAGATATAGATCTAACCCTATAATAACATGCCAGAAGCAACACAAATATCAACGGATAAAACCGTAAAACAAAAAAAAGGTTCACCAGCGAATAGTACTCAGATATACATGAATATTGCTGAGATTAAAGATAATGTAGTTATTCTTAAAAATGGTGGATTAAGAGCCGTTATTCAAACTAATAGTGTCAACTTCAATCTTAAATCGGAAGATGAACAGAATGCAATAATCTACTCCTATCAAAATTTCCTTAATTCTATTGATTTCCCAGTTCAGATATTAGTGCAATCAAGAAAATTAGATGTAGATAAATATATTGAAACTGTTAGAGCGCTAGGTGAGAAAAATCAAAATAGCCTCCTTAAAGACCAAACAATTGAGTATTGTGAATATATTCAGAAACTTGTTGAGTATGCGGATATTATGGAGAAAAAGTTTTATGTTGTAGTTCCTCACGATCCATATAGATCACAAGACAAAAATATTTTTGCTAAGTTTATGGAAAGAATATCAGCAGCTGATAGCATTGATAGTATTAAAAGACGTCATAAAGAATTTGAGGAATTAAACAAAAATCTTACACAACGTGTGAATGCAGTTAAAGCAGGACTGGAAGGATGTAATCTTAGAGTGGCTCAGCTAACAACTCCTCAGCTAGTTGAACTTTTCTATGGAATTTATAACCCCGGAACTTCACGCAACGAAAAAATTTATGACCTGAGTCAAATAGATGTAGATAATTTATAATTCAAGAAATAATATTTAGTCACTCATCTCTTTAATATCAATATTATCCGGTATATGTGGAATAGTAGATATCCATATCGGCCAAGTTTTTATCTGAACCGCATCTACCTCTGAAAGATTATTAATATAATTTTCAGCCTCAGGAACAGGCATACCTAAAATTGCCTCAATTAATTTTTCAGAAAATCTCATTCCTGCCTCCTCATCGGGCTCAACAACATATTCTTCTATACCTTGAATTGTAGCTGTAATTTTTATTTGCCCAGTATCTTCATCTTCATCAATAACATCATAAATTATAGTATCAGAATTAATCGAACCCTCTTTTATTCGCATATCTGGATGTGTACGAGTTTTAATTTCTTTTTTAAGGAGAGAATAGAGCTGGTCAAAGTCATATGCTATACCTTCAGCCTTAATTTGAGCAAAAACTTCAAATTTATCCTTCTGACCCCCCTCCAAATCATCTGAAATACGAAGATCCTGTAATTCGGTTTTTAGATAACGTCTGTCATCAAGTAATACGAGATTTGTTTGATTAAGCCTATTCATCTCATCAATGTGATTTCTTAAATCATCCCTAGCCATAAGAATTAGATTATCCTCAATCTGCTTTTTTGCAGCCTCGATATCTTCATCCATTACAACTAATTCAAAATCAGAAATACCACCCGTCATAGGTTCACTACTTTCACCCCATATTAGTCTTTGATTATACTTTGAAAGACCGGGAATTATTAACTTAGCCGCGCCAATGTTACCAAGTTCACCAACTGGATTTCCATAAATATCAAAAGGATCGGCAACAACTGCAACATTATATTCACCAAATACCGTATTACCTCCTTCGTCAGTGGAAGAAGGTGGCACAATAACACCATCTTGAATTCTAAAAACAATTCCATCTTCTGTTTGAAAACGCGTGTCTTTCTTTAATGTCCATTCGTCAGATGTAGTATTCACTATTCTAATACTCCCTTTTGCATTTTCGCCCTTAAACCTTTTGCTTGTTGTATTAAATACTTTTGTCTGTTTTGTAACGGTCGTAATTTTTTCACTCGCTATAACGTGCGGTTTATTCTGACTAAGAAGATTCTGATTCTGCCTTTTATCCGCAAGGGTAATATTTACCGAATGGCTAATGTTATCAAATTTAGGACGTATATAAATAGTAGCACCAGGAAAAGCGATATAGCTTATAAGCCCAAATAATCCAATGCTAATTACAAGTATCAAAACAAGCAATTTGCTATTTGGACGAACAAAATTAAATGAATTTGATGAATCTCCAGATGAATTCTTATTCCTCTTTGTTTTTTCTCTGAAATCCTTAATAAGCTCCCCTATTGTAATTTTCTTTTCTTTGGATCTACGTGGAAGGTCTTTTATTACCTCATTTCTTCGTGCCTGAATAGGTTCGATTCTCATCTTTGGATTATCCTCACTTGGAGCTCTTAACTCTTCAACTTCAATTTTATTATAAACAGTAAGACCTATCTGCTCGGCCAAGTGTCGGCCCATTCTATCTGATGTAATTATGATTAATTTTTTGCCTACGCTTTCAATTTTACTTTTTAGTATTTTTAAATTCACCACGCTCTGAAATAAAATCGCCTTTCTTGGAACCACTAAAAAAACCTCATTTTGTTTTACACGCTTTACCCGATCATAGATCGAGGTTATCTCTTCGTCGATTTCAATGTAGATTACTTTTTTCATGAATTCGTGGTTCGTGATTCGTGATTTGTGCTTCGTGATTCGTGGAATTCACAAGTCACGAGTCACGAGTCACGTCATATAAATTATTTTTCCAATATTTTTAAAGCGGGCAATTGCTTACCTTCAATCATTTCCAAAGAAGCCCCACCACCCGTAGAAACAAGTGTCATCTGGTCTTCAATACCAAGAGATTTAACAGCACTGGCGCTATCCCCACCTCCAATTATAGAAACAGCATCTGAGCAGGCGATAGTTTTTCCAATTTCTTTTGTTCCATTAGCAAAAGGTTCCATTTCAAATACACCAATTGGACCAAACCATAAAATAGTTTTAGCAGTCACAATAAATTGAGCGTATCTTTCAATTGTTTTCGGTCCGATATCAAGAGCCATCCAGCCATCTTCAATCGCATCCACATCGACAATTTTATTATTTGCAGTTTCTCTGAAATCATCTGCAACAACAGCATCGATTGGCAATTCCACGTTATCACTATCACTTACCTCCTTCACCATATCAGCTCTTTCAGCCATACCCTCATCATCAGATTTACTTGCACCAATATTTAGCCCTTTTGCTTTAAGTAAATTAAAAGCGATAGCACCACCAACAAGTATTTTATCCGCAATAGGCAAAAGATTATGAATAGCAACAATTTTATCTGCCTTTAAACCAGCGATAATTGCAACTAGCGGTTTTTCAGGTGATTCGATTGCACCTGCTATCGCATTTACCTCTTTTTCAACGCCTAAGCCCGCATAACCGGGAATAAATTTAGGTATAGAGGTCATACTTGCATGCGAACGATGTGAATTAGAAAAAGCCTCGTTAACATAAAAATCGGCAAGTGAAGCCAGATGTTTACCGAATTCATCTCTTTCTATCTCATCCTTACTTTTTTCCGCTTTATTAAAACGAATATTTTCAAGCATCACTATCTTTGAATCCGGTACTCCATTTTCTCCCCAATCATCAATTTTAGATACATCCTGACCTATAAGCTCACTCAATTTTTCAGCAACCTTATTTGTCATAAGTCCAGGTTCATTTGTTTTAGGGCGACCAAGATGGCTTGCGAGGATTATTTGAGAGACACCTTTATCAAGCAAATAATTGATAGTTGGAATAGCATGACGAATACGTTTATCATCACGAACGTTCCCGATTTCATCAAGTGGCACATTAAAATCCACTCTGACAAACGCTTTCTTGCCGGCAAATTCCGGAATGTCCTGGAGGGTTCTAAGATTCATGTTTATTATGACTTAAGGATTACAAGGTCACTTCGTGACATTACAAAGATTACAAGAATTATAAGTGCTTCGCAATTAATCTTTGTAATTTTTGTAATGCGAAGCTTTGTAATCCTTGTAATAAAAAAATCAATCTAAGGTAACATAACTCTTTCCTAAAAAAATAGGGGTATGAATATCCAATTTCTGATAGGTTCTCTGCGGAATTCCAACGTTACCAAGATATAAATTGCCCACAAACTCTCTGTGTTTATCAAGTCCGATTTTCGGCATTCCAAGTGTTACGGTATAAAATGCCTTAATTGTAGGTTCCATTACCTGCCCTGTTCCTGAATCCAAGCCAGATGGAACATCAACAGACAAAATTGGAATACCAGAGAAATTCATCCAGTTTATTATTTCATCTGCAGGACTTTTAGGATTGCCCTTAAGAGAAAAACCAAAAAGCCCATCAATTATTAAATCAAATCCCCCATCACTTGCAGCGCTTTGCATATCTCTTTTTCTTAAATCAATCTCATCAGTTTTAAAAATAATCGGTATACGAATCTTTCTCACTTTTTCAAGTTGAGCTAAGGTATATTCAGATAATTCGCTATCAGAATAAGGCATCATGATAGTAACCACTGCACCTGCCTTATAAAGAAGTCTTGCAGCTACGAGTGCATCACCTCCATTATGCCCTTTCCCTGCTACAACAAGTACGCAACTAGGTTTTATCTGTTCCATAACAAAGTCAAAAACTGCCTTTCCGGCATTTTGAATCATATCTTCTACAGTTATTTTAAAGTTATCACAGGCATATTTTTCAAACTCCTGCATTTCCAATGATGTAAGTGCCTTCATCATGGTAACCATTATATATTGAAATGTGGAAATGTGAAAATAAATCACTAAATAAATAATTTTCATATTTTCACATTTTCAATTTTTCAAGTATAGTAATTACGTCATAAAATTCAAAAATGAAACAATATCTTTCACTCGTACAAGAAATCTTCGATAACGGACTTACTAAAACTGACCGTACAGGCACAGGTACTATTTCTATGTTCGGCGCTCAAAGAAAATACGATTTAAGAGAAGGATTTCCAATGGTCACCACAAAAAAAGTAAGATTCGATGCGATATTAAGAGAGCTTCTTTGGTTTTTAAAAGGTTCAACAAATATTAACGAAGGATTAAAAGAATATACACCTATATGGAATGCTTGGGCAGATGAGAATGGTGATTTAGGACCTATTTATGGAAAACAATGGGTTAAGTGGGAGGCACATGAAAAAATGGAAGACGGAACCTGTAAAGTAACCGAAGTTAACCAGATTCAGCAAGCTATTGATTTATTAAAAAATAGTCCAGACTCTCGTCGAATACTTGTAAGTACATGGAATGTTGCAGATCTTCCTAAAATGGCACTTATGCCATGTCATACATTCTTTCAATTGAATGTTATGGGTGATAGATTAGACTTACAACTCTACCAAAGAAGTGCGGATGTTGCACTTGGTGTTCCGTATAATATTGCAAGCTATAGCGCATTATTAATGATGTTTGCTAAGGAAGTAGGTCTTACTCCGGGAGTTTTTGTTCACACGCTAGGTGATGTTCATATATACTCAAATCATGTTGATGGACTTAAAGAACAATTAAAAAGAACTCCTCACAAACTTCCAGTGCTCGAAATTGCTGATAAACCTTTTTGGGATTTACAATTTGAAGACTTCGAACTAAAAAATTATGAACACGATGATTATATTAAATTTCCAGTAGCCGTTTAATTCGGGACGATTGAGATTATTGCGATTATTAGGATGATTAAGTAATAACACTCCCAATAATCCCAATAATCCCTATAATCCCTATAATCCCAATAATCTCACCTAAAAAAATGAATCATAAAATATATTTAATCGCAGCAGCTGACCAAAAAAATGGAATCGGTTTTAAAGGCAAAATCCCATGGGATTTAAAAGGCGATATGAAATTTTTCAAGAAAAAAACAATTAAAACTGATAACGCCAATAAGCTAAACATGGTGGTTATGGGTAGTACTACCTGGGAATCTCTACCGGAAGAACATAGGCCACTATCTGGAAGAAAAAATGTAGTTCTTGCTTTTGATAAAAATTATAAAGCTGAAGGAGCAACAGTAGCACATTCAATTGAAAAAGCACTCGAAGAAGCTGATGAAAGAGTTGAGACAATTTTTATTGTCGGTGGCGCAAAGGTTTACGAACAGTTTGCAAAAAGACGTGACCTTACAGGAATATATTTAACAAGAATTCAAAAAGAATTTAAATGTGATGCCTTCTTTCCTAAAATTCCGCCTTCATTTAAACCTAACCTTATAAAAGAAACTGAAGAAAACGGGCTTAGATATCAATTTCTGTTATACAAAAAAGGTAAGTAATTTTACCTTTCCACTACAATGTTATTCACAGTATCCCAGCACTCTCCTATTAAATCTGAAGGGAAATCATAGGGCTCTATTTGCTGACATTCAATTACCCCATTACCATCAGCTGCAATAACCCAACCGTCATCTGTATTGACTGCGAAAAAGTAACCACCTCCAATATCTTCTTCCATAGGAGAAACTCCACCTGTAGCAAACTTATCAAACTGCCTTTCAACATTAACTTTCCATGTACTCAGATCCCACTCAGGATATTTTTTTGAAAAAGCATCTTTAATTAGATTTGAATCAAAATCCTTATTTTCAAGACAAGGCTCTTCCCATAGCCTTTGGCATTTTTGATTAACCTCACACCATTGGTAACCCGCTCCGATTAAACATCCTCCTTTATCTTTATCACCGCCTATTAAAGGTTCATCTGGCTGTGTTGAATCAGGTAACTGCAATAAGCTACACCCTGAAAATAATAAAATTGTTAGTATAATTAATATTTTCTTCATATTTTTTCAATTAGATTACCTAAATTTTACCACTAAATAAAAAAACTATTGCATTCATTTTTTTAAAGATTATAATCTTATTGAGAATCATTATCAGTAAATATGACACCGGAAAAATACAATCAAAGACTCACAAAACAAAAGATAGTAATTATGGAAGAATTACGTAAAGTCTGCTCACATCCAACAGCGAGTGAAATTTATAAAATGGTAAAAAAGAGATTACCAACAATAGGTCTTGCAACCGTTTACAGAAATCTTTCCTCAATGGCTGAAGATAAAATGATTATCAAGCTACATTCAAAAGGTAAAGAAGCAAGATATGACGGGAATACATCTAACCATTGCCATTTGATATGCAAAAAATGCGGACATGTAATTGATATTTTCGATATAAAAGATATTTCTATTAAATCAAATCAACTAAATGAATCAGAGTTCGTTATTGATTATGGTTGGTTGGAAATTCACGGATTATGTAAAAAATGTTCTTAAAAATTTATTTATTTAACACAAAATATTATGAATAATTGTTGCGATTCAAATTGCTGTGAAGATGACTGCTATCAGAAACTTCAAATAGGCAAACCCGCTCCAGATTTTATTGCAGAGGGGTATTTCAAGGGAAATAAAAGTAAATATTCACTTTCCGATTATAAGGGCAAGTGGGTGGTTTTATTTTTCTATCCTCTTGATTTTACTTTTGTATGTCCTACTGAACTGATAGAACTCAGCAAAAGACATAAGGAATTTGAGGAAAATAATGCTCAGGTACTGGGTATAAGTGTGGACAGCGTTTACAGTCACGAAGCATGGCTTAAAGAAATCGGCGAATTTAATTATCCTCTTCTTAGCGATATGACAAAAAAAATAAGCTGGGAATATAATGTATTAATTGAAGAAAAGGGCATAAGTCTTAGAGGAGCTTTTATTATCGACCCAGACGGAATATTAAAAAGCTACATCGTAAATGATGTTACGATTGGCAGAAACATAGATGAACTGTTAAGATTAGTCCAAGCATTCCAAACTGGCGATCTTTGTCCTGTCGGGTGGAAAAAAGGTGATAAAACTCTAGGCAAATAACGACTTAGAACTTAAAACTTACTTCTTAATAATTAAAAAAATGTTTGAACTAAAACCACTACCATACGCCTATGATGCTCTTGAGCCTCATATAGATAAAGAAACCATGATGATTCATCATGATAAACATCACAACGCTTATATGACAAAGCTAAATACTGCCCTTGATGGTCATCCGGAACTTGATGGCAAGACAATTGAAGAACTTCTTTCTGACCTAGATTCTATCCCAAAGGATATACACAAAGCTGTGCAGAATAATGGCGGAGGCTATTACCATCATAATATTTTTTGGGAAATGATGACACCTGAGCAAACTCAACCAAATGGAAAACTTAAAGATTCTATTGATGAAGTATTTGATGGGTTTGAGAATTTTAAAGAAAAATTCACAAATGAGGCCTCAACTCATTTTGGAAGCGGTTGGACTTGGCTTGTAAAAGATGCGAATGGTGATATATCAATAATCTCAACACCAAATCAGGATAGTCCGATTAGCCAAGGATTAACCCCTTTAATAGGAATTGATACTTGGGAACACGCTTATTATCTTAAATATAAAAATGTAAGACCTGACTATGTAAAAGCATGGTGGAACGTGGTAAACTGGAATTACGCAGAAAAATTATTCAATGCGTAAACAAATATTTAATTTTTAATAAAAAAACAATGACTAAAGAAGAAATGATTGATCTATTAAACAAAGATCTTACAAAAGAATATGCAGCAGCTGTTCAGTATATTCAACACGCAGCAAAAGTAACAGGTGCTCAATATCAATCTATTCAAAAAGAACTTATTGTACATGCAAATGAAGAAATAGGTCACGCTGTAATACTTGCAGAACAAATTGCATCACTGGGAGGAGACCCAACAATAGAAGTTGATAAAAGGTATGTATCGGATGATACCCCTGAAATGCTTAAGCAGGATTTAGAGGGAGAACTTGATGCTGTAAAAAGATATAAAGAAAGAGTGGCACAAGCAAATGAACTTGGAGAATACGGTCTAAAAAGAGCCCTTGAGGATATTCTAATTATGGAAGAAGAACACGCAAGAGACCTTCAGGCTGCACTTGGCATGTAATTAATATCTTCAAGATGATTAATAGCAAACCTGCATCAGTAAACTTTCCTATTCTATCAGTTATTCAAAACAGATGGAGTCCGTTAGCTTTTTCTGATAAGCCTGTAGAAATTGAAAAAATTAACTCATTACTTGAGGCGGCACGATGGGCACCAAGTTCTTATAATGAACAGCCATGGCAATATATAATTGGAATTAAGGGTGAAGAAAATCACAACAAAATATCAAAATGCCTTTCTAAAGGAAATGCTTGGGCAATCCATGCTCCTCTGTTAATAATTTCAATTGCTAAAAAGTTTTTTGAACTTAACAATGAACCCAATCGTCATTATTCTCACGACACAGGAATGGCCACAATGTCACTTGTACTTCAAGCCACAGAAATGGATCTTGTATCTCATCAAATGGGCGGATTTGATATAGATAAGATAAAAAAACTATTTGATATTAACGATAAATTTGAACCAATATCCGTAATAGCAATAGGTTATGCAGGTAATTCAGATGATTTGGAAGATAATCTTAAAGAAAGAGAGAAATCACCAAGATCGCGAAAAAGCTTTGACTCATTAATATGGAAATAAAAAATGAAGGAATTAATAAGTTCAATTAAGAGTCTAAAAAATTCTGATATTAAACAGCTCATTGACCAAAGGATTTCTGATTTCAAAAAAATCGGGAAAAAAGACAGAGATGAGCTTTTTATAGAATTGTGTTTCTGTTTAATGACAGCGAATTTTGATGCTGCAAGAGCTATAAAAATACAAAATGATATAGGAAAAGGTTTTATCACCCTGACTCATGAAGAACTTGCAAGCGAGCTAAAAAGACTTGGGCATAGGTTCCCAAATGCAAGAGCGAAATATATTGCAGAAGCAAGAAAGCATGTTAAATCACTAAAACTGGATAGAGACTGGTTGGTTGAGAATATTAAGGGACTTGGACATAAAGAAGCCAGTCATTTCCTTCGTAATGTTGGTGAAGATAATTATGCGATTATCGACTTTCACATAATTGATATACTGGTAGCTAACGATATTATCAAAAAACCAAAAACTATAAATAAAAAGAAGTATTTAGAGATTGAAAAAATTCTAAAAAAAATGGGAAACAAAGTTGGACTGACTTTAGCTGAACTTGATTTTTACCTTTGGTACATAGAAACAGGAAAAGTTTTGAAATAATCTATTTGTTTGATACAATAACCTCGAAAATAAAAAAACAAAACAACATCATATGAAAAATGTACGAACAAAAGCGGACAAATAATATATGTCATGTTTTTTTATTGAAACTTTATTTTCTAATTAAAATAATAATATGGAAGTTTCAATGTTTATAGCTAAAATACTTGCCTTGGTATACCTTGCAATAGGTGCTGGTATGATTATGAATGGCAAATATTACAAAAAGCTTATTGATGATATGATGGCAAGTCCAGCCACAATTTATTTAGGAGGAATCATGGCTCTTATTGCAGGTTTTCTTATTGTCTCATATCACAATATCTGGTCGCAGGACTGGACAGTAGTAATTACTTTGTTTGGATGGATGGGGCTTATAAAAGGTGTAACCCTTCTTGCTTTTCCTAAGGCAATGCGAGCAATTACTAAGAGTATGATGAAAAAATGGAACTTCTCAGTTTTAGGTTTTTGCGCAATTATACTTGGTCTCGTTTTCGGTTATCTGGGAATGGGACTCTAATAGAAATAATAAACAACTGAAAATCGTCAGCTTTATAATACTGATGGCGATTTTCTGTTGTTTAAGAAAATAATGTAAAATAGCATTAACAATTTATAAAAATTATCTATGAATTTATCAAACAAAATTAAAAAATTTATGTTAAATGCCCGTCTGGAATCCATAGCCTGGGCTTTATTCTTAATAATGATAGGTTTCTTTTGGCTTTATCCTGAAGGTACATTTCCAAAAGATGCATGGCTACTTGGAACAGGTGTTATACTTTTGGGTTTAAATATTGTAAGAAGCTCATTAGATATTCACATAAGCTCATTTACTGTAATTTTAGGTATTATTGCCTTAATCGCAGGACTTGATGATTTTATTGGATTTGAGATACCTATTGTTCCTATTTTGATAATCATTTTTGGTATCAGTATTCTTATAGGTCCATCAATAATAAAACATAACTGTAAAAAGAATTCATTCTTCAGCTGTAAAAGCTCATATGAAAAATGGTTTGATTAAAAAACCCATTTACTTAAAATCCCCAAATGATTTCCGATATTTTTTTAGCAACCAGCTTCTGAGTCGATAATATCTCGCTCGTGAGTAATTTACTGACCTTACAAATTGCATTGGTCTTGGTGTATTGGCAGGATAATTATCTAAATCTCCGCTAATAATAGCATTTCTTGCACTTGATTTAAGTGTTGTTGAATAATATCTGCCAATTTGAGGAATAAAATGAGAGTCAGTTGAACGTACAATGGGAATCATATATTGGGTAGCTAATTTAACTGCAAATTGAACTTCTCTAATATTAGTACTGGAACAATTAATTTCAGTAAAATCAAATAAATCCATTACCTCTTTTATATTCGAGAGGCCCATTTCAACCTGAGCTTTGTCAAAATTAAATCCTCTCTTAGGATTTGCAAAATCATATGGGTGATGAAGATCTTTTAGTAATGTCGAATCATCTTCATATTGAATTTCCATGCACAATTCGATAAGTCTTCTGAAGCTTGTAATACCATCTTCTTTTAATTCCAAAATCCGCTCTAATTCTTCAAAGTTAGCAAAATCAATTCCTATTTCTCCACAGTCTGTTGTTACTTCTAGTCCAGGGTTAATTATAAGACCTGTCTGATCTGGCTTATTGTATTCAAATGCTTTTAAAACACCGCTAATCCTATCATGG
Source organism: Candidatus Peregrinibacteria bacterium (assembly GCA_016932505.1). GTDB lineage: Bacteria > Patescibacteriota > Gracilibacteria > UM-FILTER-43-11 > UM-FILTER-43-11 > JAFGCT01. The sequence goes on along the minus strand of JAFGCT010000003.1, from coordinate 4,842 downwards.
TCTTTTATTACAATCTCACCCAAACCAGCTTGTACAGCCTTATCTACAACTCGCTCAGGTTTATTACTACTGCAAGGAGAAGCGTTCGTGTGAATGTGTGTATCAAATTTTAACAACTCTGTAGGCATCTCAAAAAGTTATAAGGTATCTATTTAAGAGGAAAAATAGGTTATAGTCAACAAAAAAACCCGCTATAAGCGGATTTAAAAGTGGTGGCCCGAGGCAGAATTGAACTACCGACGCAAAGATTTTCAGTCTTTCGCTCTACCACTGAGCTACCGGGCCATTTATCAACGGAGAAATTTTAAAGTAAAAATATAATACCTGCAAGGCAAATTACATTTTTTCAGGAATTTCAATTCCTAATAATGCAAGTCCATCCTCCATCACTTTAATAACAGACGCAACAAGTAATAAGCGAGATTTTCTAACATCTTCAGATTCAGCTTTTATAATAGGGTTACTGTTATAAAAAGAATTAAAGCACTGAGCGAGTTCATATAAATAATTTGCAATATGATTTGGTTTAAACTCCTCAGCAGAATGATTTACAACATTAGGGTATGTCATAAGTTGAATAATAACACTAATTTCTGAATCCGAGAGCTCTGAGAATTTATAATCAGCAGCATCTATTTCATCTAAATCTGATTTCCTCATTACTGATTTCGCACGTGTTATTGTGTACATTAAATAAGGTGCACTGTTTCCTTCAAAAGAAAGGACTTTATCCCAGTCAAAGATTATGTTTGTTGTTCGGCTCTGAGAAAGAATATTGTATTTAATAGCACCGATTCCCATAATTCGGGCAAGCTCTTTGGCTTCATCTCCCGTTAAATCCAAGCCTTTACCCTTTGCAAGCTCAAAAGCTCGCTCTTCCGATTCATTTAAAACCTCCTCAAGTAATATAATATTACCTTTTCTGGTACTCATTTTAGCGTCTTTAAATTGCATACGACCGAATGATACATGTACATTTTTTGCATTTGTAAGCTTAAGTTTTGATTCTGCAAAAAATAATTGGTTGAAATAAAACTCCTGAGCAACATCAACAACATTTACCATCAAATCCGGATGCCACGTCTTTTCCCAATATTTGATTCTTGCAAGATCACGAGTTGCATAAAGCGTTGCCCCATCGGATTTACGGACAAGTACAGGCACATCTTCTGGCTCATCAGGCATTATTATCCAAGAACCACCTTCACCATCCACAATAATCCCCTCTTTTCTTCCATAATCAAGAATCTCTCCCATTTTATCTTCATAGAAACTTTCACCATTAATAACGTCAAATTTTATATTAAGCCGACTATATATTTTTTCAAATTCATCCAGACTCTTTTTAACAATAAATTTCCACAATTCCTTATTTTCCTTATCTCCATCTTCCAGTTTTTTAAATTCAGCACGACCAAAGTCATCTAATTTTGAGTCTTTTTCGGATTCATCATGAAATTTAACGTAAAGTTTTAAAAGCTCAGGGATTGGGTTTTTCTCAATCACATTCATATCACCCCAAGTGCGAATTGCATAAATTAGTTTCCCGAATTGAGTTCCCCAATCACCCAGATAATTATCATTAACAACCTTATAACCTAGACGTTTATATATCTTTTTAATGGAATCTCCGATAACTGTGGAAAGCAAGTGATGAACCCCCATTGGCTTTGCTACATTGGGATGAGATGTGTCTATCACCATTGTCCCCTTCTTAATATCCTCGAATGATTCCTCTAAATATTTTGTAATATCTTGAGTTACAAACTGGCATTCAGTTGTATAAAATTTTTGTTCAACCCAAATATTAATAAAACCCGGTCCTGCAACCTCAGTTTTTTCGATAACATCGGAATCTATTTTGGAAATAATTCTTTCAGCAACTTCTCTGGGATTTCCACCAACCTTACCGGCAAGAAGCATTGCGATATTACATGCAAAGTGCCCATGCTCTATAGTTTTTGTCTTGTCGATGCGAACATCTTCAATGTTTATTTCAAAATCAGCATCCCTAGCGGACTGGAATATTATATCCCTAATTTTAAGTAAATTATGTTTCATAATGTAAATACGATACTATAAACTTGAAAGCTTGAAAACTTGAAAATCAATCAAGAATATTTAGTTTGATAATACTTAGTATTTCAACTTTGTATTGGCACTAAAACAACTTGTAAATAATAAGCAGTCTGATACAATTACTAGTACTTTATAATTAAACAAACAACAAAGTGGAAAGTAGCTTAGTGCTCCTATTAATTCTTATTATTCTTTCAGGAGCATTCTCCGGAGCAGAAATTGCCTTAACCTCGCTAACACCTGCAAAGGTAAAAACTTTAAAAAACGATAAACGCTTTGGATCAAAGGCCGTTTTTAAGTTAAAAAGCAAACCTGAAAGGCTTCTTATTACAATCCTTATAGGTAATAACCTTGTAAACATTTTAGCAACTGTAGTTGCTACTGTTTGGGGACTATCAGAATTTGGAGACAATGCCATAGGAATTGTAACAGGTGTTCTAACTTTTATAATTTTAGTATTTGGAGAAATCACACCAAAAACATTTGCACAAAAACACGCAGAAGGATTTTCGAGAATAATGGCTAATCCCCTTTTATGGTTTACGTATTTACTTTATCCAATTGTATGGCTACTAAATAAATTTATTCACAGCCTAATGCGAATTTTCAATGCTCAGAATCCAATGAGTACAATGAGTGAAGAAGAGCTTCTTGCTATGGTTGATATTGGCACAAAAGAAGGTGTTATTGAAGAGCACGAACAGGAATTTATAGAAAACGTACTGGAATTTACTGATACAAATGTTGAAGAAGTAATGACAATCGCAAAAGATATCGAAATGATTTCAGCTGATACCACTATTCAAAACGCTGCACACTTTTTTGTTGAACATACGCATTCAAGAATCCCTGTATTTAAAGGGAATTCAGATAATGTGATTGGAATTGTAACTGTACATGATGTTGTACGCTTAATGAATAATCCAGGTGAATATAAAACACTTGAAGACCTTCATTATCAAAAAGTAATAATTGTCCCTAAAACAAAATCAATCAATAAGCTTTTTCTAGAATTCAAAAAACGCAGACATCATATTGCATTGGTTGTTGACGAACATGGTAAAATTGTCGGACTTGTTACCCTTGAAGATATATTAGAGGAAATTGTCGGTGATATTGCAGATGAAAAAGACCGCGAAGAAAGCTCGGTTAAAAAAATTGGTAAAAACGAATGGGAAGTAGATGGTGATGCAACTATTGAAGAATTAAACACTGAATTAAAGACTAAATTCAATTATCCAGAACATCAAACAATCAGCCTTCTGATACTCGAAAAACTTCAGGGCTTCCCTAATGAAGGCGAAATTATTCAACAAGAGGGATTTGAAATTCGTGTAACCGTTATGAGTAAAAAGAAAATTGAGAAAGTGGTTATTACTAAAATGAACGGAAATAATTAAATTTATTATCAATGAACGTTGTGCAATATGCGATGAGCTTTATCCGACGTGCGTAGAGTAAAAAATCGCAAAACACAGAACGCAATACGCAAAACACATCACGCATAACTAAATAGTTTATGGACACATTAATTGAATTTGCAAAAGGAATAATAATGAACTACGGCTATGGTGGGATTTTTGTCCTGACAACAGCAGAGCAATTTATTTTTCCCGTTCCTGCAGATATATTCATAACAACTGGCACAGGACTTGGACTTTCGTTTTCCAAAATACTATGGATAGTATCCATTTCTGCAGTATTTGGCTCGCTTATAGGATACTTCTTAGGTAAATATCTTGGACACCCAGTAGTTAAATGGTTATTCGGACAAAGAAATCTTGATAAAGAAGAAAAATTTATTAAAAAATGGGGCGTATGGGGCGTTATAGTTGCAGGGCTTACTCCAATACCCTTCAAAATAATTACGTGGACTGCAGGTATATTTGAAATGCCTCTGAGGAAATTTATCCCAGCCATTATTATAGGTCGAATCCCCCGCTATATATTTAGTGCTTACGCGGGAAAATTCCTTTTTGAAACAAAGTTTTACGCCACAACAGACATGAGCGCATTAATTCTTGGTGCCTTACAAGGAATCACCGAATTCCTTCCAATTTCCAGCTCAGGACATCTGGTTTTAATGGAACAGTTCTTACACCTACCAATAGAACCTGAACAGCTCGCTATGTTCGATATCTTCCTTCATGGAGGCTCTCTATTGGCAATTCTTTTATATTTTTGGAAAGACTGGATTGGCGTACTAAAGGAAATCTGGAAGATGTTAACTAAATGGACTTTTAATAAAAATAGTCTCGCATTTAAATTAGTACTCGGCACAATACCGGCAATCTTCGCAGGATTAGCGTTTGGTAGCTATGTAACTGGTCCGCTTCGTAACACAACATCAATTGCTATAATGTTTATTATTCTCGCAGTCCTTTATTTTTATGCCGCATGGAAAGGTAAAAAGAATGACAAAGAAACCGTGGGATTAAAAAAATCAGTACTCATAGGTTGTGCCCAAGCACTAGCACTTATACCTGGTGTCTCTCGATCCGGTTCTACAATAGCAACAGGTGTAATCCTAGGATTGAAACGTGAAGCTGCCGCTAAATTTTCATTTATGCTTGGAGGAATTGCAATAATCGCTGCAAACGTTTATGCACTTATATCGATTGACCAAGGTGTAATTGTACCAGAAACAAAATTCACACTATATGGCTTCATAGCATCGTTCATATTCTCATTTATGGCAATCGCTTTCCTAATTAAATTCCTCCAAAAATACACCATGCGTTCATTTGGTGTTTACTTGCTTAT
>JAFGCT010000033.1 GCA_016932505.1 Candidatus Peregrinibacteria bacterium | reverse complement strand
ACGGATACGGACACAGACACGGATACGGATACGGACACAGACACGGATACGGACACGGACACGGACACGGATACAGACACGGATACGGATACCGACAGCGACACCGACAGCGACACCGACAGCGACACGGATACGGACACGGAGGGCAGATATTGCATCTGTGCTCTTGAGCCAAACGGTACCGTAATCGACGGTGCAGAGTTTGCAGTTAATGGCGAAGCCATTGACGCAAATGACCCGTTTGTTCTCGAAGATACATGCCCCGCGCAATGCCTCTACATCATTGAGGAAGCGGGCGAAGTCGATGTATCCTTCACGTTCGGCACAATTGTGGGCGAATGGACATACCTCTTTGAGGCAGGTACCTTCAAACACGGCTGGCTGGATGGCGAAGAAATCGGCGATCCCGATACCGACAGCGAAACCCCCGACGATACCGACACCGGAGACCCCGATGACAGCGACAGCGGAACCCCCGACGATACCGACACCGGAACCCCCGTCATCCCCGGCCAGTTGTGTGTGAATACGGCTGACGTTGGATTCTTCACGAATCAGCCTGAGTGGGATTTCTCAGAAGGCGAGATTGGGCTTCAAACCCCAACTCTCGACTGCGTGATGCTCGAGGACCTCAACGGCGCGGAAATCTTCGTTGAGGAAATCGTTGACTGCCAGGACCTCTTGGAGGTTGACGGTCTGCTCGTTTCTACAACCCCCGCGTTCGACGATCTTCCCGAGGGCGACTCACGTTGGTGCATGTTGACCTTCGAGATGGACCCGCACTACCCCGTTTCGATGCGGGTGAAAGTCAAAAAGGGTCTCATCGAGATTCTCTAGGCTTCACCTCCCGCCGCTTTTAACCTACTAGTTGGATTCTACACCCTCCTCGTCTGCAATGGACGAGGGGGGTTGTTTTTTATGTGTGGTTTTTTGTGTATTTGACGTGACGACGAGATGGCGAGGTGACGAGACGACGGGCAATCCTAGAGGGAAGGGATTTCTCCCCGTTTAGCGGGGTCGAAATGACGTTTTCCTTTTTTAAGGGGAAAGAGGATTTTGAAGGGATTTCTCCGCTGCGGTCGAAATGACGATTTCCTTTTTTAATGGGAAAGAGGATTTTGAAGGGATTTCTCCGCTGCGGTCGAAATGACGATTTCCTTTTTTAATGGGAAAGAGGATTTTGCGTACGCAAAATCCTACTTCCCCCTAAGTAATGCCCGTCATTTCGAGTGACCGGAGGGAATCGAGAAATCCCTCTAAAAAATCTTTCATAAAATGCTTGACAAGTTTACAAAAATGAGGTAGAATGACCCCCTAACTTTATGAAAATTCAGTCAAATTAGGGTTAGTAACGGCTTATTAAAGCCATGTCTGTAAGACTCAAAAAAAGCGAAAAATAAAAATAAAAAGTGATATTAAACTGTAATATTCATATTTTTTATACAATTTTTATTTATTTTTTATCTTTATAGATTTCTTATAACCCCCTCTAACATGATTACGACAATAATACGTAAATCCCTAGCCAAGTTAACCTTAATTGGTATGGCTATAAGCCTATTCGCTCCTATGGGCGGAACATTCGAACCAACAAGAGCAGCTGATACAGCTGAGCTTGGAGTTGGTATGAATATAACAGAAGGTGGCTTTACTGTTACCAGTTATGCTGTAGATAATACTGGCGACCCAGCTTTTGTTATCACTATATCCGGTAATCAATGCGATCAGGATGGAGATTACTATGTATGCTATATACAGAATCTTCCTGTTGGAGGTTATGAAATTACATTTGCGGATGTACCTGACTATACAACACCTGAGATGATAGATGTTCAGCTAATAGATGGTGGTACTGTATATGCCGACTATGAGGATGAGCAAGTAGTTCCTGACCAAGCAGAGCTTGGAGTTGGAATGAATATAGAAGAAGGTAGCTTTACACTAACTAGCTATGAAGTAGATAATACTGGCGAACCAGCTTTTGTTATTACTTTAACTGGTGAACAGTGCGATGAGGAGGGTGATTATTTTGTATGTCGTATACAGAATCTTCCTGTTGGAGGTTATGAAATTACATTTGCGGATGTGCCAGACTATACAACACCTGCAGATATTGATGTTCAATTAACAGTAGACGGTGGAACAGTATTTGGAGACTACGTTCTAATTGATACTCCTGATACTTCAGAACTTGGTGTTGGTATAAATATTGAAGCCGGTGCATTCACAGTTACTAGCTATGCAGTAGATGATACTACTGGTGAGCCTGCATTTACTATCACCTTAACAGGTGACCAGTGCGATGAAGATGGAGATTATTTTGTATGTTATATACAGAATCTACCTATTGGCGCTTACCAAATTACTTTTACTCCAGTACCAGGTTATACAACACCTGCCAACATTGATGTTCAATTAACAGTAGACGGTGGAACAGTATTTGGAGACTACGTTGCAATCAATAACGGACCAGACACAGCACAGCTTGGTGTAGGTATTAATATTGAAGCTGGTGCATTCACAATTACAAGTTATGCCATAGATAATGGCGGTGCTCCGGTTGTTCAAATTACTTTAACAGGTGACCAGTGCACTTTAGATAACGGATACTATGTATGTTACGAAGATCTTCCTATTGGAGCTTATGAAATTACTTTTGCCCCTGTTGCTGATTATACAGCACCTGCAATGATAGATGTTCAGCTTATAAATGGTGGAACTGTATATGCAGACTACACACCTTCAAACGGTGCAGATGAAACAAACTTTGTTATTTCAACTCAAGATTCACTAGGAAATCCATTAATGCAAACTGTTTCCTATGGAATAACTGGTGATACTCCTACTACTTCCGGAACACCTATTTCTTATAATGTTGATAACGGTGACTTGGCCAACTATTCAATAAGCTTCTCTGATCTTGCAGATTATACTGCGCCAGATGACATTGTAATAGTTAATCAAGCAATCGCAGTAATCCCTGCCGGTGTTTCAATTACTTCCGGTGGAGTTGCTTACACAGCAGGTACAATAATTAATCCAAATGCTACTTACGAAATAGTAGGTACTTACACACCAATAGTAGTACCAGATACTACAATCACAGTTAATAAAACAGTTGTTGAAGAAGCAATGGCTAACAACAACAAACGCCTTTACTACACAATTACCGTAACTCGCAGTGTTGATTCCGCAAGCGGACCAATGACTGTAAACTTAGCAGATACTGCATCTGGTTCCGGAGTACTTAACGGTACAAATGGTGGAACACTTACTTATGTTCCTAATACTGCCACTTGTTCTAATTCATGTGGAGATATAATGGCCGGTCCAGTAAGTATCGGTATGACATACCCTGGAGCAGAGGTTACTCTTACTTACGAAATGACTTCCAACAACAGTTCTATTCCTGTTAACACAAGTTCTGCATTCGCAAATACTGCTACAGGTACATACACTGAAGATGGAGAAACTGTTACCATTACTGATTCTGCCAATGTTGCTGTTGCCGGTTTATCTGGTGGCGGTGGAGGTGGCGGTGGAGGTGGCGGTGGAGGTGGCGGTGGCTACACGCTTTACAATGGTGATATGGAAATCTTAGTTGAAAAACTTGTTTCCTTAGACGGTACAAACTTCGTAGATGCTTCTGATCCTGAAAATGCATTAGATATGCCTGAAAACACTACTTCTAAAGTATACGTTAAGGTTAACCTAACAAATGCAGGTCAGGTAACAGCTACTGACATTGAATACAAACAATCATTCGAAGAAATGGATAGTTCATTAACAGCCGCTGACCCAATAAACGTGGAAGGTGCTGATGATTACGATGATTCAACAAAAGTGATTAGCATTGATTCAATATCTGTTAACAAAACTCGCACAATTACTTATGAAGTAATGGTAAGAGACGCCGGTGCAAATGGCGAATATGCAAGAGAAGTAATTGAGTTACTTGGATTCGAAAGCAAACTTGGTGTTAACCAAGACCAGATGAATTACCTTGGAGTAGGTGAAAAATACCCAAGCTATATGGTTGCTGGAGACAAAAAGTATGTTACTGAAGATGAATTCCTACGATTAACAGTAAGTCAGGATAAAGGCTCAGCTAATATCGGTAAAAACGTAGTTCTTACAATAACTGCTGAAAATATTTCCGACGGAGACTTAACAGGACTTATTATAAATCACGATTACTACACCAAAGCACTTGAAGTTGTAAATCCATTCGGAGGAGTGCTAGATGGTAGAACAATCAGATGGACAAGACCTATGCTAAGAGCCGGTGAAACAGCTACATTCCAGGTTGAGTTCGAAGTTGCAGAAACAGCTCCAGTAGGAGACACTATATATGGAACTTCAAGAGCTACTGTAAACGAAAGTGACGGTGTTGCTCCTGTAAGAAACTATCTATACATAGGAGGAGTTACTCCTGCGGTAACTGGTGTTATGGAACTTGCTCAAACAGGTCCTGCAACTCTATTGCTACTACTTCTTTCTTCATTAATCGCTTACTTAGGATACGGTGTACTTCAGAGACGAAGATATGCAGTGATTAAAGAAAAAGCACTTAGACCTTTGTAAAAAGGATTGAATAATAAACGGTTGGGAGCCCCGATGTTACATCGGGGCTCTTTTTTTGTCTGAACCACAGATTTTCACGGATTTGAATGATTTCACTGATTATGATTTTAATTACACAAAATCATAGTTCAGACAAAAATCATTATTCAATATTCTTAAATTATAAAGTTTGTGGTATCTTCTTAACGCTATCTCGTAATAAAAAATCATGAATAAAATTAAAATATTTATTATTATTGTTTTGTCATTATCAGTAATCCCCTCTTTTGCTTTCGCACAAACATTCCGCGATGTTAACCCGGATGACTGGTTTTATGATTATGTGGAACAAGTGGTAGATGATGGAATTGTTGATAAAGCAGTAAACTTTCGGCCAAATGACGCACTAAAAAGAGCGGAATTCATAAAGATGATAATGATTGCATCTGACGGCATGAAAGATTATGAAGCTCCTGTAATTCCTACTTTCGACGATGCTCCTGCAGGCGCTTGGTATTACGACTATATTGAAGCGGCTATTCAGATGGGGATAATTGACAGCTATACGAATGCTAATGGATTTTTAACTGGCTATGTTGGCCCTGGTGATACTTTGAATAGGGCTGCGGCAACTAAAATACTTATTAACGCTTTTTCTATTCAAAGCAATCTTAAACCTGCATCTAAATTCCCCGATGTTAAGGAGGGCGATTGGTTTTATGATTATGTTGTAACTGCCTATAACACTAAAATTTTAAATGGTTACGCGGATGGCACTTTCGGGCCAAATAAAGCTATTAACCGTGCGGAAGCAACGAAGCTTATTATGAAAGCGATGTACCCTGATTATAAGCCGATTGGGGATCAGATGGAGGAGCAGATTGTGGAACCGGTTGAAGAGCCAGTTGTGGAGGAACCTGAAACAGGGATTCCAGCTGTGCCAAATGATTTAACTATTGAAGAGTCTAATCTACCAGCAGAAACAGGACAGGTATATTTGGCTCGTTATGATTTTTCTGCACTTTATGAAGATGTAATTGTAGATACCCTAACCTTGGTAAATGATATTACAGGTGATTATCTTGGTGATAATGCAGTTTCTACAACCGCCGTGAAAGAAATTACCGTAAAGTACCCCGATGAAAACGGCTTCCTTCAAACTAAAACTGCGCCACTTGGTCCTGATGGAAAATTAAGGCTTTCAAATCTGAGTTTTTATGTATTAAAAAATGAAAATACTTTTTTTGAAATTTATGCTGATTTGAATTCAGTAAAAGAAATTGGCGAATCACTTTCTGGTGAAGTCATTCGTATCGGTCTTCAGAATATAAACAATAATGAACAGAGCTTTAAAGCAATTGGTGCAACTTCATCCGAAACACTTGTCCTTGGCTCAAGGGTGAATATTTCAAATTCCAATCTCCCTCAAAGTTTTACTATAAGAAAAACTCTTCCTGTATTCGATGTAATTAACGACGAAAAATCACTAACCAGCGGAGATAACAACATAATAAAATTTACAATTACAGCTAATGAAAGTGGTCCGCTTACCATGGCAAGAATTGTGATTAATATGTATGTAAACGATTCATCTGGAGGAAATCTTGAATTCAGCGACTTTAAATTATTTAGAGGCAATTCACTTATAACTGATAAGGTAAATATTTATGATGCAACTGGCGGAGCGGATATTAAATCCGGTGGTGGAAATATTATGAGTGGCACTTCAAATATCATCATCAGTTTTAACGAAGCGGAAAATATCTCTGCAGGAAAAACTGAAACATACAGACTTCAGGCTACTGCGATGAACGTGGAGAATAACGATTATATAATTACCAAAATAAATAGTGATGATGAGGACACTCCCCTTTCTGGGCTTACTACAAATACAAATGAAAACACTGGTCGTATATATAAAAATGGTGATGCAACTGAGGGAATTTTTACAAATTCGACTGATTTCAGCCAAGTACTTGGAGCAAACCGCAGTATTATTTGGTCAGATAAATCTTCTGATTATTATGCCTACCCAGAAGTTTCTAATGGTTCTGTAACAGACGGTAGTGGTTCTTATGACTGGACTAATGGTTATTTGATTGATATTTATGGCCTCCCAGATTCGATGCTTTCTAATTAAATTTGGAAATTTTGGAAATTATGTATTCAGTTTCCAAATTTCCATATTTCCAAATTTCCGATTATTCAAGTATAGTAATTTCGTTACAAACTAATCATAAATTCAATGCCCGACAGTAATTTAATGGAAAAAATAGTAAGCCTTTGTAAACGCCGAGGATTTGTTTATCCAGGTAGTGAAATATATGGTGGACTTGCGAATACATGGGATTACGGTCCTTATGGCTCTGTTCTAAAAAAGAATGTTAAGGATGCGTGGTGGAAGTATTTTGTGGAAGATAGAGATGATATGGTAGGACTAGATGCAGCGATTTTAATGAATCCAAAAACTTGGGTAGCTTCAGGGCATGTTGGTAGTTTTAGCGACCCGCTTATTGATTGCAAAAAATGCAAAACAAGACATAGAGGAGATAAGTTACTTGAAGATAAAATCGGTAATGCTGCTGCAGCCGCTGTAAAACTAGAAGATATTCACGCAAAATTAATCGAAGAAGGAATTAAATGTCCAAATTGCGGAGCAATAGATTGGACTGAAGCTAAAACATTTAATCTAATGTTTAAAACTCAGCAAGGCGTTATTGAGGGTGAAACTGATGATATTTATCTAAGACCAGAAACTGCACAAGGAATTTTTGTGAACTTTAAGAATGTAATCGACACTTGTCGTGTTCGCGTTCCTTTTGGCATTGGTCAAATAGGTAAAGCTTTCCGTAATGAAATCACTCCAGGAAATTTTACTTTTAGAACAAGAGAATTTGAACAAATGGAAATTGAATACTTTGTTCATCCAGACCAAAAAAAGGAGAAATTCGAAGAATGGAAAGAGCAAAGTAAGATCTTTTTTAGCGATATACTTGGAATTAGAACAGATAATCTTAGATTCCGCGAACATGAAGCTGAAGAGTTATCTCACTATTCCAGTCTTACTTTTGATGTTGAATACAGGTTTCCTTTTGGAAAAACAGATGATGTAGAAACATGGGGAGAGCTTCAAGGCATCGCAGATAGAGGAGATTATGATTTGTCGCAACATGAAAACTTCAGTAAAAAGGACTTAAAATACCGCGACCCTCAAACTAATGAAGTGTATATTCCGCATGTTATTGAACCTTCTTTTGGATGCGATAGGGCAATATTAAGCGTACTTTTGGATGCCTACAACGAAGAAAAACTTGAAGATGGCACTGAGAGGGTGGTAATGAAATTTAAACCAAATTTAGCTCCTGTACAGGTCGCAGTGTTTCCTTTGCTAAAGAATAAAGATGACTTAGTACAAAAGAGTAAAGACATTCACAAGATGCTTAAAAAATCATTTAGATGTGAATATGATGATGGTGGAGCTATTGGAAAAAGATACAGAAGACAAGATGAAATCGGAACTCCTTTTTGCGTAACTGTAGATTTTGATACATTGGAAAATGACACTGTCACCATTAGAGACAGGGATACAATGGAGCAAGAAAGGGTTAAAACTGAAGAACTCGAAGAGTTTTTGTCTAAAAAGCTCGCACAATAAGCATGTTGTCTGAACTGTGATTTTTGTGATTTGAATGATTAACTATGATAAATACACCGTAGAGACGTCCCGCTAAGCTGGACGTCTCTACGATTGAATGTGTATTTGTTGTAATCCCAATTCACTTAATAAAAAAATCACGACCATCAAAAATAATCACAAAAATCACAGTTCAGACAATAAGATAGGACTGACAACTAATCTCTTGCCATAAAATAAAATTCAATAAGCAATACAATTGCAAGAAGGAGAAGCCCGTCCCACCATGTGAGGACTTTTAAACGTTGAAAACCAATCGCAATACAAATCATGGAGGAAAGTAGAACACCTTGTCGAAGAGAGATATTTAGATGGGCATTATTAACCTCGCCCTTATTAAACCATGCTCTAAGATAATAAAAAAGAAGAGTGAAAGTTCCGGTAAGAGCAACAAATAAACTTGAGTAAAATAGGCCTAATGCCAGCTTTGGCGAAGTAAAAGGACTTAATTTACTTATAACAACACCCCAAGAAGCCCAACCAAATACGGTTGCTATTACTATCGATAATAAATAAGTGTTTTGAATCATATAATTTTGATTACTTCGAATAAAGTTTAAGGCAAATAGAAAGCCAAAGGCAAGGAAAAACACTATATAGCATTCTTTTCCTTTGCCTTTTCCTTTCTCTTATTATTAGTTATAATTATTTGGCAATAAATTCATTTTAATCATGTTTAAAAAAATACAAATATCGGCAATAGCCCTTCTTTTATTTATTGGTGTTAAGAGCGCTTCGGCAGCTGTTGTCTTTTCTGATATCACATCAAGCCATCCGAACTATGAGGCAATCATGTACTTACAAGAAAATGGGATTGTCGAAGGTTATTCGGATAATACATTCCGCCCTGAAAAATTGGTAAACAGAGCGGAGGCACTTAAGATTATTCTTCTTGGCTCAAATATTCTTGTACCGGAAATTGCTGAGCAGGAGATTTTTCCAGATGTAATGCATGGAAGTTGGTATGCAAAATATGTAACAAAAGCAAAAAACCTTGGAATTGTAAGTGGTGACGGAGACACAGGAATGTTTAGACCGGGTGATACTGTTAATCTGGCCGAGGCATTAAAAATGCTACTTGAAACAAATGATATTCAAACTGAATTCCCAGATGAGAATCCTCACCCTGATGTTCCAAGCGACGCATGGTTTGCGCCTTATTTTGGGTATGCAGAATCAATAAGTTTACTTGACCAAACCTCTAGTCAGAACGTCAATCCGTCACTTGCAATAAACAGAGGTATTTTGGCTGAGCTAATGTACCGTCTGGCTCAGAAACCTCAGGGCTACCAAGAAGGTGTGGCAAGTTTTTTCGGCGAGGCTTTCCACGGTAAGACAACCGCAAGTGGAGCTATCTTTGATGCTTCTGCATTTACATGTGCCAACAGAACATATCCTTTTGGTACAAAGTTAAAAGTTACAAATCTTGCAAATAATCAGTCAGTAGTTGTCGAGGTAAACGACAGAGGACCTTATACTAATGATCCGAATAGAATAATCGATTTAAGCAAAGCTGCTTTTGAATCTATTGCTTCTCTTTCAAGCGGTTTAATTAATGTTTCTATAGTTCCAGTAACAAGTTCAGGAAGCTCAAATCAACCTTCAAATCTAACGGCTAATTTATTTGATGCAATTCCCGAAAGTTGTCAGGAAAAACTGGGTATGGGTTATTATGCAAAAAATAGTTTTGAAAACGTAACGCTTGATAAAGAGCTTCCGAACAGAATTGCTGAAAGTGAAATTCTGAATATATCCGGTAGTACAACCGCGGTTACAAATGAGGTTAATGTTTTTATTTCAGATGAAAGCGGTAAGCAATATAGTTTTACTGGATCTAATGAAAACGGCAAATTTAATATTGATGTATTTTTTCCTGCTCAGGGAACTTATCAGCTTGGAATAGTACCGGGACAATCTGGATCTAGTATAATTCAGGAAATTCAAGTTATTCGCAATACCTGTATAAATTCAAGCCTTAACTCATCACTACCTGTTCCTTCTGACCTTTCAATAGGAATTGAAAATGGTGACACTAAAATCAGTTGGAATAAAGGAAATTTTGGTCTTTTTAAATTAGTGTTATCTCAGGGGCAGAAGCAAAAGACTTTTTTCATAAGTAATAAGAATGAATTCATACCAAATTACAGTGGTATGAAAGATTTCAAAGAAGGTTTGATGGATGTCTCTCTTCAGGGTGCGGAGTTTTCTTCACAGTCAATTCTGGAACCTGACTCAATTGAATGGAGTAATCCAGCTACTACTTCTTTTAATGCAGTAACTCATTATAAGTATTATATAAATTATGAAAATGTCGAAGTTGTGGAAGCTCCTTCCAATATAACGCCAAATAAAAAATTCAAAATTATTGTAAAAGCCAAAGTTGATATCAGATCTAAAGGTGCAATTATTTTGCCTAATGGATCTGTTACTGATGTAACACTGAAAAATGATTTAGCAGAACCTGTGGAGAATAAATATGGAGTTGATGTATATAAAGCTTCCGGTGATGAAATTACATTCAGCTATACACCAACATTAAGTGGTGTTTATTTTGCTGAAATAAATAATACCGGTGGTCTTGCTGCTTTAAATATTCCGCTTTATTCACCTAATTCTTATCCCATTATTCCGGATATTTCCGATTTGGATAATGGAAAGCCAGTTGATTTGGGAAGCGATTTCAATGCACTAAGAAATAAAATGCTTGAGCTACTAAATAACGACAGAAAAGCTTATGGAAAAACCAATCTTGTAATTGATACAAAGCTTAACTCACTCGCACAATATAGAGCGGAAGATATGACAGCAAACAATTATTTAGGTCATTACGACAAAAATGGAATGAGCGCAAACGACATTCGCAGAAACTATGCTATTAGCCAGGTTGTATCAGAAAATATAGCTAAAGAAACAACATTAGAACTAGCGGAATATGGCTTGATGCGAAGCGCACTACATCGCTCCAATATTCTTTCGGATGAATGGACACGTGCAGGTATAGGCATCTCCAAACATTCTGACGGCAGTTATATTATTGTTCAAATTCTTTCTTCCGAACCTATTGATTTGAATAATATTGATTCACTAAGAACAAAAATTCTGAATGCTATTAATGAAGAAAGAGGGATTAACTTCACACTTCAATCTAATCTAAATACCCTTGCTCAAAACTGGAGTGAAAAAATGACTTCAAATGACTTCTTTGATTTTACCGCACCGGATGGCACCACACTTGTAAATACAATTCGTGATTCCGGAGTAGTTAAATCACTTGGAACATATATTGTTGGTAATACAAGTTTTGATGATGGTGTCACCCAAATTACTTCAAATGAACAAATTACAAAACCTAACTGGCTTAATCTTGGGCTTGGAATTAGTCAGGATGAATTTGAAATTATAAAGATTACTACGATATATACTGAATAAAAAATACCTCGCAGGATGGAAAGTCTGCTCTGCATTTTTTTTGGAAAGAAAAATGAAAAATCACAAATGATAAATGCTAAATTGAGCTAAGCGAGTTATTTCTCATCCCCTGCGTAAACGTGCTCGAAGTCAGTTTTGTTATATTCGAATATTTCACCTTCTTTGAAGAATCTCTTAACTTCTATTTCAGCATTTTCAGATGAATCGGAAGCGTGAACAACATTACATTGGAAACTCATAGCAAGGTCACCGCGAACTGTTCCGGCATCTGCACCACGTGCCTTTGTAATGCCTACAATAATGCGCATTGATTCAACAGCTTCGTAACCTTCCCAGCATTGAACAATTACAGGAGTTGACTGCATAAAACTTGAGATTCCAGGGAAAAAAGGTTTATCAATCAAATGTGCATAATGTTCTTTAAGAATTGCATCATCAAGCTGCATCATTTTACATCCTACAAGCTTTAAGCCTTTATTTTCAAAACGCTTTGTAATTTCGCCTACAAGTCCGCGCTGAACAGCATCTGGTTTTATTATTATTAGTGAACGCTCCATTATTTTATTTGGTTAATTATATATAAGTCGATTGGCAGTCTATTGAATGTCAATTGGATGTGGGTAAACCATATAGCATTCCAATTGACTGCCAATAGACTAATTTTTTAGTAGTGTAATAATTTTGCAAAATGATCGTTATCATCGAATGGTCCTATCATTGCTAGACGAAGATTTTCTTCCGCAAATAATTTTTTACTTAGTCTTTGTACATCATCTGCAGTAACCTCGTCAACCTTTTTAAGGATATCATCAACACTTTCAATTTCAGAATACATCAAAGCCTGCTTACCCATCAAATGCGCATATTCCTCGCTATCTTCCAATCTAAGAATTATTTTCCCCTTCATAAATTCCTTTGCTTTAATCAGCTCCTCCGCACTTACAGGTGATTCCATAATCTTTTTATACTCTTCCACTATCGCTTCAATTGCCAAATCAACACGCTTCAAATCAACTCCGGCTGAAGTTGAAATAACCCCTGTATCAACATAATCATCAGTAGTTGTTCGAATATAATAAGAAAGCCCTTTTGATTCACGAACATTTGTAAACATACGAGAGCTCATATTTCCGCCCAATATAACACTTAATATTTTTTCTGTGTATTCATCTTCATGGCATGCAGGTACTCCTTCTACACCTACTATTATATGACCCTGTTCGGTTTTTTTATACTGAGAAATTACCTTTTCATCGGAATGTTTAGCTCTGTATGACTCAAAATCGCGGGTTCTCTTTCCTTCTTCAAAACCAAAATATTTAGCAGCTAGCTCCATCACTTCGTCTTCATCGAAATGACCCGAAATACTTAACACTGCGTTATCTGGTGTATAAAGTTCATTTTTATAATTTTGGAACTGTTCTCGTGAAAGGCTTAGTATAATTTCCTTTGTTCCTATTTGATCCCACCCCATAGGCTGATCACCAAAAAGCAAACGCTCAAAATCCCACCCTACTTGATACATTGGAGTGTCCTGATACATATTGTATTCTTCCAATATAACCCCCCTTTCTTTTTCAATTTCTTCAGGAGCGAAAGTGGCATTCAGCATCATATCTCCAATTACATCAAAGGCAACTTCCTTTTGATGAGAAGCACATTTAACATAATAACCAGCGTATTCCTTTCCTGTAAAAGCGTTAAAATCACCACCAATCCCATCAATAGCAGAAGCTACATCTGTTGCATTTTTGTATTTCTTTGCCCCCTTAAAGAACATGTGCTCAAGAAAGTGAGAAATACCACATATATCCTTTGTTTCATAACGTGAACCAGCGCCAACAAGACATAAAACCGTACAAGATTTTGTTCCTTCTATTGGGCTAAGAATTACCTTAAGACCGTTTTTTAACTTATTAACTTTATGCATATTAGTTTGCGATTTATGATTTATGATTTATGATTTTTTTACGTTAATACTTAATAGAAAACGTAAATCGTGCGAGACAAAGCATACCTAAAAAGCCAATAATATACAAGGCTATCGGAATTCATTTGTGATTTGTGATTTGTGATTTGTGATTTCCTATTTTATTTATCTCATACCTTCAGCCCCCTCATTCATTCCTTGGGGTTAGAGGGAAAAAAGAGAAGGGAAAGAAATAATATAAAGAAAGGGAACAGAAAAAAATATATATGGGGAAGCGGACTGCCTGAAATTCAGACAGCCCACTTGTTTGTAGATCCCCTCATGCCCTACAAAGAGCAATCGTACTCAACTGTGACGTCGACAGGATTGTCGAACGTCAGATAGAAGATGCTCGGCTCTGAAGTCACCGTGCAATTTGGGTCCTGACTACCGACGATTCTGTAACAGTAGCCGTCTTCTGACATCGGGTTCGAGATGACCGGTGCATCGAGCGTGAAGATGTATTCGTAACTCTCTGCTTCCGGGTCGACTGGATCTTTTGGGCCAGACTCTTTTACGGTTCCGGAGCAAGTGTATGCGTACACCTTTCTCTCCGCAACATTATCGCCGACCACAGTTACGGTTACAACCTCTTCCCAAATCTCAACTTCTTCGCTCGGCTCATCATCGCTCGGCTCATCATCACTTGTTGAATCTCCAGCCTCGTCGTCTGGGCACGAAGAACAACTGCAATCCTCATCATCGCATGCAAAGCACGCAAAGCTGAGGATGAGAGCCATTAAAATCATTCGTTTCATGTTATTTTCCCTTTCCTTTGCGGGATTTTTTCACCCGTTTCTTTTTTTGTGGTTTATCGGTGTCTTCAATGCCGAATTTCTTTTTCGCTTCCTCCTTTGCTTCATCGAAAGTCTCGTCGACTTTTCTTTCAATTGCTGTCGAAGCAGATTTTTTGATATCGTCGCCATAAATCTGCCAAGCGCCGTATGCCAACACAAGAGCAATAGCTACGACAATTAGCATTTTTACAAAGGACCGAAGCGCCTTATATGCTATGAATCCAACGATAAGAGCCACAGCGCCACTACCAAAATATTCCATATATTCCATGACCATCTCCTTTTTAATTTGATCAGTAATTACACTGAGGGGAACTAATTTCTAAGTCTCTCCGCTGTAACCATTACAACAGATTAGACACTAGTGTCCTCAGTGTTTTTAACGTTGATTTGAATGAGCATATGGGGCTTACTTTACCAATTTTTTGCTGTTTTGTCAATGTAATGTTATTTCATAATACTTACACTTTTTTGCAACTCATTTTATTTTCACTAAATTTTCACCCATTTTGGCTTAAGTTGTATAAAAAATGTATACATTTGGCAGTCAATTTTTAAATGCTCAATCATTGAACACAAAATTTGTTATTGACCAAATATTGTATACAACTTAAACTGCAAGTGTAAGCTGAAAACAAACAATATAAATCAACAATATATGCACGATTTGTACACATCTTTTGAACACTAGCTCCTGATATGTCGCTTATTTATGCGATTTTTTTGCTTATACAGTTTAACGATTAGTGTATCGGAAATAGTACAACGTAAATCGTAATAATAATGTCAGAACCTATTCACACCTCAGTACTACTCAAAGAATCAATTGATCATTTAAACCTTCGGGCAGGACAAACAGTTGTAGATTGTACACTCGGTCTTGGTGGTCACAGTTTAGAGATTCTTAAAAAGATTGGAAGTAAAGGTCACCTAATAGTATTTGAGCAAGATGAGGAGAATTTGAAGACTGCAAAAGAGAGGCTAAAGAAATTTGAAAAACAGATTACATATATAGATGAAAACTTCGAAAATCTCAAATCTCAAATCTCAAATCTCAAATTAGATTCAGTCGATGCAGTCTTAATGGATTTAGGTCTCTCTTCCCCTCACGTTGATAATGCCGAAAGGGGTTTCTCCTTTAAAAATGATGGACCGCTGGATATGAGATTCGATAAAAGACAAACGCTAACAGCGGAAAAAGTCGTGAATTCATACAAAGAAAATGACTTAGCGGATATAATTTTTAAATACGGAGAAGAAAGGAAGTCGAGAATTATTGCACGAAAAATTATAGAGGAAAGAAAAATCAAACCAATTAAAACAACTGCCCAGCTCGCTGAAATCATAAAAAAAACAATTAGAACTAAAAGTAAAACTCATCCCGCAACATGTGTCTTCCAGGCACTGAGAATATATATAAACCGAGAACTCGAAGTATTAGAAAAAACGCTTGATGACGCTATAAATCTATTGAAACCAAAAGGCCGTATAGTAGTTATCTCCTACCATTCTCTAGAGGATCGGATAGTAAAACAGAAGTTTAAATACTACACAAAAGATTGTATCTGCCCAAAAGAATTACCCCTATGTCAATGTAATTTTCAAAAAAAGCTTTATATCTTAACAAAAAGACCTATAATACCTAATAGTATTGAGGTCGCAAAAAACCCCCGCGCACGAAGTGCCAAAATGCGGGTGGCTGAAGCCATATGATCAACCTCAATTCCCCAATACAAACACACAAATACATGCATTCTGCTTTATTTATTGAAAACCAAACGTCCGATAACGTGCGTAAAAAAACCTTGTCACAAAAAATTGAGGTCGGGATGACATCCCTTGTGTTTGTCACGATTATACTAGTCGCTATTATAAGCTTGGTATATCTGGCACATGCTAATCGTAATGCCACAAAAGGCTACGCTCTTAAAAGTCTTGAACTTCGTCGCTCAAGATTATTAACTGAAAATGAAGTTTGGGATATGCAGATTGCTCAGGTTAAATCACTTCAAGCTATTCAGAGTGATCCAAAAATTCTATCTATGACAAAAGCGGATCAGCCTAAATTTGTACGTGGTGATACTGCTATCGCTGCGCGCTAATATTATATGATTAGTTATTTCAAGATTAGCGCTTCGCTTATTAAATGTGGTTTATTAATATTATATAATCTTGTAATAGTAAATTTTGTAATAAATAGATGGAACTAAGTACGGCAAATCCGCACTTATTTATAATATAAAAAATCTTCCGTAACGTTATGTAGATTATTACCGTCCTTTCACTCTGTCATAACTCACTTCTCTTGTACTACGATCTTCATCTTTTGATAAAGCTACAAGGGTATCAAATGGCGTACTAGGGTTACGAGCAACACCAAATCTGACCAGATTGTCCTTGTCTCTTGATAAAGTTGTAAGAACTGAGCTAGGTGTATTTGGATTATAAGCAACTGATAATCTAATATCAATATTTTCCACTTTTGATAGACGCACTAAAACTTCTCTTGGTGTATTTGGATTGCTAGCTACGAATTCCACTACTCTTACTGCTTTATCTTCTGACAATGACTCAAGAACCTCTTGAGGTGTATTATTATTGTGAGCAACA
The DNA here is from genome assembly GCA_016932505.1 of Candidatus Peregrinibacteria bacterium. Taxonomy (GTDB): domain Bacteria; phylum Patescibacteriota; class Gracilibacteria; order UM-FILTER-43-11; family UM-FILTER-43-11; genus JAFGCT01. The sequence continues at coordinate 80,522 of JAFGCT010000033.1, read as the reverse complement.
CTCTGCCTAATATAATCATCATTATCTTCTGAGAGCATGGTAAGAATATCTTTTGGTGTATTTCGATTGGAAGCTACGAACGATACTACTTCTCTATTTTCATCCTCTGACAATAACTCAAGAACCTCTTGAGGTGTATTATCATTGTTAGCAACACTCCTCCTAATACGAAAATCCTCATCTCTTGAAAGCCTGGTAAGAATATATTTTTGTGTATTTCGATTGGAGGCAACACGGCTCCTTACATCTCTACTTTCATCTTTTGATAAAGCTGCAAGAATATATTCAGGTGTATTTTTATTGAAAGCAATAGCTTTCCTTACTTTGCTACTTTCATCTTTTGATAAAGCTACAAGAATATCCTTTGGTGTATTTGGGGAAGAAGCAACCTTAGCCCTAATATTCCAGTTTTTATTTTTTGCCAACTCTTTTAACTTATTTAAGTGTGATGATGATTCAGTATTTTTGGTTTCAGTGTGTGAAGGTTTTAATTTTTTTGATTTTTCTATAATTTCACTGTTCGATTTATCAGCACGAACACTTGATTCTTGTTTACTGTACGAAAATTGTAATTGTGATTCTTCACCAGTAAAATATTCGATTGGACTACTTTTTCTCTCATTCCCATTTGTACTACCTAAATTGTTCTTAAGTATTAATCTATTTTCTAAAAATGTATTTTTCATAATTTGGTTTTATTATCTTATAATTATAGCATATAATTGCACTAAATTCAAGTATCTAAATTCACTATTAAATATTTCTCTTTCCATATAAAATAAATTTATGGAACTAAGTACAGTTGAAATCAGCAAATCCGCACTTACTCATAATATAAAATCTTTTCGCAAGTTAATTGGAAAGGACAAGATTTTAGCTGTGGCTGTTAAAGCAAATGCGTATGGTCATGGGCTAGTTGGATGCGCTAAAGCTTTTTTAGAAGCTGGAGCGGACTATTTATGCGTTAATGCTGTATTTGAGGCGGAAGAACTAAGAAAGGCTGGTATAAAATCCCCTATCCTTATTATAGGCTACACTCCCCTTTCGGATTTAGATAAGGTAGCTAAGTTAAAATGTGATTTGATTGTATATAATCAAGAAACTATCGTTTATTTAGGCGAAATAAAAGGTAAGGTTAATGTGCATTTAAAGATTGAAACCGGTAATCACCGTCAGGGTATTGCAATTGAAGATTTACCATCCGTATCTAAGCTATTAAATAAGCATAAGAATATAAAAGTAGCTGGGGTTTCCACTCACTTTGCGAATCTGGAGGACAGAATTAATCATCAATATGCACTTTACCAACTAAAGCAATTTAAGAAAGCGATTCATATTATTGAAGCTGATAAGCACGCCCCTCACTTTTTACATACCGCCAGCAGTGCGGCGACAATTTTGTTACCAGAGGCTCATTTTAATTTTGTTCGCGTTGGCATTGGTGCGTATGGATTATGGCCGAGTGAAAAAACCAGACTTGCAGCTGAAAGAGCAAATATTAATATCGAATTAAAACCAGCGCTGACATGGAAATCAATTATTGCGCAAGTTAAAGATATAAAAAAGGATTCGCTTGTCGGTTACGGTTGCACTTATCAAATGCCAAAGAATGGAAAAATAGCTGTTGTTCCTGTTGGATATTACGATGGTTACGTTCGTGCATTAAGTAGCAAGGGGCAAGTTATAATACACGGAAAAAGGGCACCTGTAATAGGTAGAGTATGTATGAATTTACTAATGGTGAATGTAACTGATATACCAGATGTAAAATTGGAGGATGAAGTAGTTTTAATCGGAAAAGGAATCACTGCAGAAGAGCTAGGTGAATTGAGCGGTACAATTAATTATGAGGTTACAACAAGAATTGGAGAAAGGATTCCACGAATTTTTAAATAGAAATTATTTAGGAATAATTTTAGTTATCTTGTGCCCCAAATGTATAAAAGAACAAGGAATACCTCTTTCGTTTTTAAATGTTTTTGCCTCAAAGGGTTGATATCCTATTTGGGGGTTTTTAGAAACAGGAAGGAAAAAATCAATTTTCCCATCATTATTGAAAAAAGCGAGGAAAACTAAATCTGACTTGTCGATTTCCTCTTTTGTTCTTAGCGCTTTCTTATTCTTATCAACCATGTATACCCTTCTTCCTACTGGTGAATCAGGATCCATATATTCATTAATTATTTCCTCAAAATCAGCTTCAGAACCTCCGATTTTTTCGATTATTTCAGGAACTGTAATAATGTTTTTTAATGATTCAAAATCAGGTAAAAAAACAATAGCATCCATGGCTGGGTCTTTTTCTTCTGCTCCATTTTTAAGTCTTTGTGTGCGTTTGTTGGAGAGTACGGAATATATAGAACCGCTTTCAGTGACAAAACTATCAATATCAGCTAATTCAGGATAATCAGATGGATTTTTTAAGATTTCAGTAATAACCGCTCTTCCTTTTTGAACACCTTCGATATTTTCCATTCCAACTTCCCCCAATGGTGCTTTTTCATTAGTTTTCATCTTTTTATTATATCATTTTATATCTATTACTTCAACTATATTGAATAACACTAGCTTGATAATATACATTAACAAGAATAGATTATACTTACTTATTTTCTAACCTAACAATAAAGTGAGCTTCTACGAAAATACAATTAAAAATATGAATAAGTCTGCCAAGATAATGAAACTTGACCCTGAAACTTTGCAAACTCTTTCTTCCCCCCAAAAGACTCTAATCGTTTCTTTACCTGTAAGAATGGATGATGGAACACTTAAAGTATTCGAAGGTTTTCGTGTTCAGCATTCTGAATTACGCGGGCCATTTAAAGGTGGGTTTAGGTATTTCCCTGAAGTTAATTTAGATGAAATTAAAGCACTTGCAACTGAAATGAGTTTTAAGTGTGCTGTTGCGGGTATTCCGTATGGTGGAGGAAAAGGAGGTGTTAAATGTAATGCAAAAGAAATGAGTGAGGGTGAACTTGAAAGACTTACACGCAGATACGTACAGGCTGTTTATCAAATTATAGGTCCTAATCATGATATCCCTGCTCCAGATATGTATACGACTCCACAGATGATGGCATGGTTTATGGATGAATACAGTAGACTAGTAAACAAGTATCAACCAGGAGTTGTTACAGGGAAGCCAATCGAGGTTGGTGGCTCACTTGGTCGTGGTACCGCAACCGCTCAGGGTGGAGCTTATGTTTTGGAAGAATATATGAATCAAAACAATTTAAAAATTGAAGACCACTCAGTTATTATTCAAGGTTTTGGTAATGCAGGTATGTATGCCGCAGAGATTCTTCATGGAATGGGCTTTAGAATTCTTGGCGTAAGTGATTCTAAAGGGGGAATTTATAATGAAGATGGAATTGATCCTTTTGTTGTACTTAAAGATAAAAAGGAGAAAGGCTCTGTAACAAAAAGTGATGAAGGAAAAGCCTGCACTAATGAAGAATTACTTGAAAAAAAATGTGATATTCTTGTTCTTGCTGCTATGGAAAATCAGGTTACTGAGAAAAATGCAGATAAAGTAAAAGCTAAAATTATCGTTGAACTAGCAAACGGACCAACAAGTGCCGAGGCTGATGAAATTTTAGCTAAAAAAGACGTTGTTATAATACCTGATATTCTTGCTAATTCCGGTGGTGTTACCGTTAGTTATTTTGAATGGGTACAAAATCAAGCTGGTTACTACTGGCCAATTGAAGAAATCGAATTAAAGTTAAAAAGAATTATGGTAGATGGACTAAACCGCATACTTAAATTTCAGGATGAACATAAATGCACAATGCGTGAAGGTGCCTATATTTCTGCTTTTGATAGATTAGATAAAGCTTTAAAATTAAGAGGAAGCGGAGCGCATTTAAAGTGTAAAGTTTATCTTAATAAATAAGTTCGAATTGAGGATCGAATGGGTGCTCGAATGGGTGAACGAATAGAATAACTTCCCCAATACGAGCCCCAATGCGTTCTCCAATTCGATTTTCTATAAGATCTCCAATTCGATAACCAATACGAAACTATGCTAAAAGAACAAATAATTGCAGACATGATAGCTGCTATGAAATCCAAATATCCAAGTCTTGAAACTCTACGTATGCTGAAGGCTGATATTATGAAATATGAAGTTAGTGGAAAAGATATGGTAGCAACAGATGACGTTGTTTTAGATATATGCAAGCGTTCAATAAAACAACGAAAAGAAGCTGCTGAGGGTTTTATAAAAGGCGGTAAAACCGAACTAGCTGAAAAGGAAATGTCTGAAATTGCTTATTTTGAAAAATACATGCCTGAGCAAATGAGCGAAGATGAAGTAAAAAAGATTGCCTCCGAGGTTATCAGCCAAATGAACGCCACTCAATCCGATTTTGGAAAAGTTATGGGTGCTGTTATGGGCAAATGCAAAGGTCAGGCAGATGGAAATGTTGTGAGTAAGGTGGTGAAGGAATTATTATAATCCTATCTCATCCACCAAATCATCATAATCTGGATTAGTTAATATATATTTCCAATTATTTGGCATTTTATGCTTATCCGGATTCCAAATCATATAATCCATATGATAATCAAAATCATTATCGTTACGGATGTAATGGTCGTGATATGATAATTGCCATTGGAATTTTGGAAATAATTCGCTTGGGTATTTATTGAGGAATTGAGTGTGTAATTTGTTAACACATATTTGGTGATTGGTAATGTTTTCGCATAAATTCGCACCGACTCCTCCGAAGGCGCGCAAACGTTTGCGCGCCTTCGGAGGGTACATATCGGGATATTTTTGGTTATAACCAATTACGCGATTAACATCATGCGAAAATTGTTTTTTAATCGAAAACATCACCTCCGAAACATTAAATTCATCATTTGGACGCACCAACAAATGAAAATGATTATATAAAAGAACCCACCCATACAAATAAAATCCTTTTAATTTTTTACATATTCTCAAATTTTCCACAAACAAATCACAAAATATCGATTCTTTAAAATACGGATATCCGTCCTTTGTTTTACATGTAACAAAATAAACCGCATCTTCAAAATATATGCGCTTTTGACTGTCTCGATGTTTTTTCTTCATACAAAATATTCATTAATCAAAAAAAATCATTTAATTCCAAAATAAGACATTAGCTTAACATTGATAAAGTTAAATTACAAATATCAATTCTTATAACTCTCCCAGTCACTTATCGATTAATCTCCAATATCTGACTCTTGTTTTTCTTCAATATCTTTCGCAATTTCTACAGCTCTAATTAATCCACTCTTTATTTCATCAGCATTTTCTACATCAATGAGAGATAGTATTTTAGAAATAGCAGTTTGCACATCATCTCGCGTAAGAACACTGCATACCTCATTCATATTTTCTTTTTGTTTTACTCCCGATTCCTTAACCTTGTCGATAATTCTTCCAAGATTATCTCCCGCTTTCTTTTGTCGTTCTAATAATTCTTTTTTAAGAATAAGTTTTATGTTATTTATACTTGTTATAAATTCCGTAGACTTATTAAACTCTTCAATATATCTTTCTTCATTAGTATTGTAGTTATCTATCATCTCACTACTACTATCACAAAGAGAAATAAACTCTATTGAATCTAATAATTGAGAAACAAAAGATAAAAATTCATCTCTAAAACTTTTCTGAACACTATCTGTCATCGACTCAAGATCTTCCCTATCATCTATTTTTTTCAATAAATTCTTCACATCCTCGATTTTCTTTTTAATTTCTTCTAGAGATGTATTTACCTTTAAACTCTTCTGGTCAATTTCATCAATCCTTGATTCAAAATCTTCTGGTATTTCTTTTTCAGATGGAAGGCTGTCTAATAGCTCCTCTAATTTCTCATTTAGCCCATCTCTTAGCTTGTCTAATGCTTCGAATCTATTTGGATTTTTTACTACTTTTTGTACTATTCTATCTTCCTTTCTATCACAAAAGTCTATACCACCGCTAATTTCAGCTCTCTCCTCGCCAACAGACACACTACTCCCTAATGTGAAAATTGCATTTAAAGCCGCCCTTTCTTCTCTTAAAATATTTTCAACTAATTTAATCGTTTGTTCACTAGGCTCTAATTCCAAAAAACTCTTCCAAACTGTATCAAGATTATCTTGAAGCTGTACAAACACCTCATGAGTCTCAATTTTGTCACCAACTTCTTCTAACAATTCACTTGTGTTTTTTACTAATTGCTCAATTTTCTGGTGATCTTCATACCATTTACTATCATGTGCATCTAAAATTTTTTCTTTTAACACACTCTGAATTTCTACAATTCTTTCCTTAAGAAATTTAACTGGAACACCTTTTATTCTTTCAACCCCTTCAGCTAAAACAGGAACACGATGTATTACTTTTGGATCTGCAGTAAATACTCTTTTTGTATCAATAAGATTCTTACTCATGTTGTGATGATTACTTAAATATGGAGATATTTATACCAAAATTACAATATTGTGTCAATTGTTTAATTTGAATCAATAATTAAAAAAAACGAGGGTAAATCCTCGTTTTTAGCTTATTCAATATTAATTATTCTTATAACTCTCCCAGTCACTTATCGACAAATCATCAATATCGTATTTTTCTATTGAACGGATAAGGGCTTTTGCGAACTGAATATTAGTCATTAAAGGAATGTGCTGGTCTACGGCCATTCTTCTTATGCTGTACCCGTCTGATAATTCATCATGGGCATATTTTGTAGGTATAACAACAGCCATATCTATTTTTCCATCCTTAATATATTCTTCAATATTCGGTTTTTTGTTTGTCGAAACCTTATGGAGCATTGTAACCTTTACATTATTTTCCTTAAAAAATTTCGCACTTCCTTCTGTTGCATATAGATTATAACCAAGAGTTTGTAACGCTCTTGTTGGTTCAAGCATACTGACCTTATCTTTTAATTTTCCTATTGAAAGTAGCACATTTTTCTTCGGCATTTTGTATCCGACTCCAAGGAATGATTTTAAAAACGCAGATTCGAAGTCGTTTCCAAAACAAGCCACTTCACCTGTGGAAGCCATTTCTACACCAAGTACTGGATCGGCACCTTTTAAGCGAGGAAATGAGAACTGAGGAGTTTTAATTCCTACATAATCAAGGTCAACAGTTTGATATCTCTTATTTTTATCAACAATTCCAAGCATGGATTTTGTTGCGATATCAATAAAATTGTACTTAGTTACCTTAGAAACAAATGGGAAAGAACGACTGGCTCTAAGATTACATTCAATTACCTTAATCTGATTATCTTTTGCAAGGAATTGGATGTTAAATGGTCCTGTAATATTAAGTTCACCTGCAATTAATTTACCGATTTTCTTTACCCTACGAAGCGTTTCCAAATAAGTGCGCTGAGGTGGAAGAACGATAGTTGCATCACCAGAATGAACACCGGCATCTTCCACATGTTCCGATATAGCATATATAATAACCTTTCCCTTATGAGCTACTGCATCCATTTCAATTTCACGCGCTCCTACAAGAAATTTACTGATTACAACTGGCGCTTCTGTGTTTACTTTTACCGCCTTACCAAGGAAATTTTCAAGTTCTAAATGAGTATGTGCAACACGCATAGCTGCACCTGAAAGAACATAACTTGGACGAACAAGAACGGGGAAGCCAACTTTTTCCGCAAATTTATATGCATCTTCTATTTTTGTAAAAGCTTTCCATTCAGGTTGATCCACATTAATTTTATCCAGAAGTGCCGAGAACTTATCACGGCTTTCTGCTTTGTCGATATCCTTTACCGCAGTACCCATAATCTTTACTTTTTCCCTATCAAGTTTAACTGCAAGATTATTCGGAATCTGACCACCCATGGATATTACGGTGCCATTTGGCTTTTCTTTATCTGTTATATCCAACACTCTTTCCAAACTAAGTTCGTCAAAATACAACTTATCACATTCATCGTAATCCGTACTTACTGTTTCTGGATTGTAATTTATCATTATTGCTTCGTGTCCGTTTTTTAAAAGGGTTTTAACCGCATTAACACAACACCAATCGAATTCAACTGATGAGCCGATACAATATGGACCTGAGCCAATTACAATTGTCTTTTTCTTTTTAGCTGACTTAAAAGAAACATCATCTTTGTCTCCCCAATATGTTAAATATAGATAATTTGTTTTTGCCGGGAATTCCGCTGCAAGAGTATCAATTTGTTTTACTACCGGAATCACACCAAGTTTTTTTCTATAAGTACGAACTTTTGACTCATCGCTATTAATCGATTTAGCAATTTGATTATCAGAAAAGCCAGCCCGCTTAAGCTCTTTCATATAATCAGGACTGATTGATGTCAGAGACTTTAGGCGTTTGGTCTTGGTATTCAAACTCTGAATATTTTTAATTTTCGAAAGAAACCATGGGTCAACCCCAGTCATTTTATATAACTTTTCAACCGAATATCCTTTTCCGAATGCCTCCGCAAGAGCGAATATTCTACGAGGAGTCGGAGTTGTCACCGCTTCATCAATATTATCAAAATCATAAGGATGATGAGTAAGTCCATTTGCTCCAATCTGTATCATTCTTAAACCTTTTTGAAGCACCTCTTCAAAATTCCTTCCAAGTGCCATTACTTCACCTACTGATTTCATCTCTGTTGTAATTTCTTCACTTACTTTTCTGAATTTATTAAGATCCCAGCGTGGAATTTTCAATGCACAATAATCCAATGCCGGTTCAAAGCAGGCGGAAGTTTTTAATGTTACGTTGTTTCGGAGTTTAGGTAAGCTATGCCCAAGGCCAAGCTTTGCCGCGATGTAAGCAAGTGGATAACCAGTTGCCTTGGATGCCAATGCAGATGAACGTGAAAGACGTGCATTAACCTCGATTACACGATAGTCATCTGATTTTGGATCAAGAGCGTATTGAATATTGCACTCCCCTACTATTCCAAGATGACGAATTGTTTTTAATGCAATGTTTCTAAGCATCTGATACTCGTGATTGTTGAGGGTTTGACTTGGCGCAACGACAATTGATTCACCCGTATGAATTCCAAGTGGATCAAGATTTTCCATATTACATACTGTAATACAATTATTTGCCCCATCCCTTACAACCTCATATTCAATTTCCTTCCAACCTTTTAGATTTTCTTCGATTAGAACTTGTGGCGAAGCTGCGAATGCTTTTTTAAGCATAAAATCTAATTCCTTTTCATTATGCACAAAACCCGAACCCAAACCACCGAGTGCAAAAGCGGCTCGTAGCATTAAAGGAAATCCTATTTTCTTTGCGGCTTTTTTTGCATCTGCAATATTATTGCACGCATAACTTATTGGAGACTTAATACCGATTTTATTTAATTCTTTTTTGAATAAGTCTCTGTCTTCAGTTAATTGGATACTATTAACCGGAGTTCCTAATACCTGAATTTTATTTTTCTTTAATACCCCACTTTCAAATAAAGCCACACCACAATTGAGAGCAGTCTGGCCTCCAAAACTTAATGCAATGGCATCTGGTTTTTCCTGTTTGATTATCTTTTCTACAAAATATGGAGTTACGGGAAGGAAATATATTTTATCCGCTAAACCTTTGGAGGTTTGATTTGTAGCGATGTTCGGATTAATAAGAATTACTTTTATACCTTCTTCTTTAAAGGCTTTTATAGCTTGTGAACCCGAGTAATCAAATTCACCGGCTTCGCCAATTTTAAGTGCACCTGATCCGAGCAAAAGCACTTTTTTTATCTTTGATGAAGATTTATTCATGATTCGTTGTTTTACTTCTTGAATAGTTTAAATAATTTAATGTTATGATGCAATACTTTATTCTATTGGAGATTCACTATTACAAGATTACAAAATTCATTTGTGATTGGTTTTATTGTAGTATTACTAATCATAATATAAAATGATTTTGTAATAATTAATCTTGTAATAAGTAATCCAGATGAAATGTGCCCAACACAACAAAGAAAATATTAAAGAAGCTGCTCGTATTCTTAAATCTGGTGGAGTTATTGCTCATCCAGCGGATACCTGTTATGGGCTTGCCGCTGATTTTTTAAATCCAGAATCTCTGAAAAAAATCAAAGCTATTAAAGGTCGTGAAGCTGATAAGCCTATGAGTATTATGTTTCCGATAGCAATGAGAGATGACCTAATTAAATATGCTGAAATTAGTGATTTTGCTTATTATGTATGTGAAAAACTTCTTCCTGGTCCAGTTACCATTCTTCTTCCTAAAGGTCCTGAAGTTCCCGATTATTATTTTCCAGATTCCCCCTATATAGGCTTAAGAATACCTTATGATATGCAAACTCAAGATTTGCTTAGCGCTTTTAAAGGACCTCTTATTACAACAAGCGCAAATGAATCAGGCAAGCCTCCTTGTGCTAGATGTGAAGAAATAATTGAAGTTTTCCAGAATAAAGAGAATAAGCCAGATTTTGCATTTGATGGCGAAGTAAGCAATGCCTGTCTTCCTTCCACAGTTATTCTAGTAGAGGATAAAAATATTAAGATATTACGTGAAGGGCCGATGACAAAGAATCAATTAGAAAAAATACTGGGAATTAAAATTAATTAGTTTTATAACCCTACAAAACAAAATTAAATTGTATTTTTTGCTTAATACTCTACAATAATGTTGTAATTTTTTTAATTTTTATAATCCTGTAATTGAAATGTTCAGAACAAATACATGCGGAGATTTAACCGCCAAAGACGAAGGAAAAACTGTAACTCTTTCTGGCTGGGTTCACAGAAGACGCGACCACGGAGGAATCATTTTTATTGATTTGCGTGATAGATACGGGCTTACTCAGATTGTTTTTGATCCTGAATTTAATAAACCGAGTTTGGATACTGCTGACAAAGTCCGTCCTGAATTTGTAATCCAAATTACTGGTGAAGTACGCAAGAGACTTGAAGGACAAAACAACAAAAATATCAATACCGGAGAAATTGAAATTTACGTAAATGAAATTCAGATTTTAAACGAAGCAAAAACTCCCCCTTTTGAAATTGATGTTGAAAAAGGTGTAAATGAAGAGCTTAGATTGAAATATAGATATCTAGACCTTCGTCATGAAAGACTTCAGAACAACATTATTCTTCGTCATAAAATAACAAAAGAAATTCGTGATTTTTTGGATAAGAAAAATTTTGTAGAAATCGAAACGCCAATTCTTATTAAAGGAACACCTGAGGGAAGTCGTGAATACTTAGTTCCCTCTCGTCTTTATGCCGGTAAATTCTTCGTACTTCCACAAAGCCCTCAACAGTTAAAACAGATGCTAATGATTGCAGGTTTTGATAGATATTTTCAGATAGCGAGGTGTTTCCGCGATGAAGACCAGCGTGGTGATAGACAACCGGAATTCACTCAGGTAGATATGGAAATGAGCTTTGTTCAAGAAAAAGACCTAATGGAAATTAATGAAGGACTACTTATTGAATTAACTAAAAAATTCAAACCTGATGCAAAAATAATGCACGAGCCTTTCCCTGTTATTACATGGAAGGAAGCAATGGAAAAGTATGGAAGCGATAAGCCTGATATTCGCTTTGATATGCAGATTGTAGATGTTTCCGATATTGTTAAAGAAAGCGGATTTAGTGTGTTTAGCGGTGCTATTAAAAACGGTGGAGTTGTTAAAGCGTTAAAGGTTGAAGGAGCTGCAGGATGGTCACGCGGGGATATTGATAAGCTTGAAGAAATTGCCAAAATTCATGGTGCAAAAGGGCTCGCTTACTTTATTTATAATGAGGATGGAATTAAATCACCATTGTCCAAATTTTTAAGTGAGGATGAAATGAAAGGAATTACAGAAAGGACAGGTGCAAAAACCGGTGATATTGTATTTTTTGGAGCTGATGATTTTAATACCGCATGCGAAGCGCTTGGTCAAGTAAGATTGGAATGCGGAAAGAAAATGAATTTGATAGACGAAAATATTTTTGCATACATTTGGGTAAATGAATTCCCAATGTTTGAAAAAGACAAAGCGACAGGTGCTATAAATGCTGTTCACCACCCTTTTACAAGGCCAATGGATGAAGACCACCATTTACTGGATACCGAACCAGAGAAGGCAAGATCTATTGCTTATGATGTTGTTTTGAATGGTAGTGAAATCGGCGGAGGAAGTATTAGGATTCATGAACAACCACTTCAACAAAAGATTTTCGATATTCTAAAAATCACTCCTGAAGATGCTGAAATTAGATTTGGACATATGTTGGAAGCTTTTAGTTACGGTGCTCCGCCACACGGTGGTATTGCATGGGGATTAGATAGACTTGTAATGATTTTTGCTAATGAACCGAATATTCGTGAAGTTATCGCCTTCCCTAAAGACCAGAAAGCAAAAGACCTTACTTTAGGTGCTCCAAGTGTTATGCCTGAAAAAGATATTAGGGAAGCTAATATTAAGATTATCAACGATTAATTCGGGATAAATGTGATGAATGTGATGAATGTGATTATTACCGATTGCATTCCCAGCCAATCCTATTCATCCTATTCATCCCATTTATCCCAACAAAATTATGGACATAAGTAAACTAACATTAGAGGAAAAAGTTGATATGTTACTTAAATATCAAATAAATGCTCATCGCTGGGCTGTTATAAAAACAGTGGTGTATGTATTACTATTTGTTATTTTTATAGTTATTCCAATGGTAGGGCTTTATTACCTTTATACTTCAATTGACTTCGGAGGAATTACAAATGCATATCAAAATATCCAGCAAACCTCTGGAGGTCTGGATAAAATCAATGAATTAATTGATTCAATTCAGTATTAGATTTCTTTGTCTATGAATGGCTTAGGCGGATCAGATTTTGGAATAATAGAAACCAATGGAGTGTGTTTAGTTGCCCATTCAATTATTTTATCTTCGGAAACTACCTCACCATTAAAGGCAATCTTCCCTTTGTTTTGCCCATTATTCTCTTGTTTTAAATATTTTAAGCTTGCATCCGCACTGTTTTGAAATAATGTGCCATCAGGATCCTCGGCTCCGCTTGTATATTCAGCAAGTCCAATGCTTGATGTCATTTTTATTTCATGATCATTACCTTCCCTATCTTTAATTTTAAATGGCTCTTTCTCTATTGCCTTAGCTATTCTTAAAGCCACTATACACGCACCTTTATAATCAGTATTCGAAAGTATTACGGCAAATTCATCACCACCCCAACGAGAAACAGAATCTGCATTTCTAATCTTAATTCGACGTGCCATTTCTTTAATTACAGTATCACCTGCCTGATATCCATAATTATCATTAACTTCCTTGAATTTGTCCCCATCAATCATTAATAGATGTGCGTCATGTTTAAATCTATTATTCATTTCTATAGCCAACCTCAAGCGTTCATTATAAGCCTTCCTATTACCTATTCCAGTCAATTCATCCTTGTTAGCTTCAATAATTAATTTCTCTTTATCAACATTCAATCTTGAAACAGTACATTGAGTTCTTGCTTCATCATAAGCATACCCTTCGGCCAATTTTCTCATATATCCATCCGCATCATCGGCATTAATCGAGTTTTGAATAATAGCATCAATTACACTCCTGTTCTTGCTTATAAACTCAGATAATTGTTTGCTTATTGATAAGATAATATCCTCTCTGCGTAGACCATCCCCGTCTTTAGCGAATAAAATCTTAACCTCTTTATTTTCCTCCAGATATCTATCTAGAGCTTCAATGGCTACACGAACCGTATACGTCTGCAAATAATGAGAGCTCATATCTTGAGCTTCATTTGATGCAGTTTCAATAAAAACCATCCTGTTTGGACTAATTTGAAAATCTGTGATGAAGTGTTTAAGTATCTGCATTTTGTGATATATAGTGCAATTGGCTTATTTAAGCCTAAAACGTGTCTTAGGATTTAATTGTATGAATTTCACTGACAAAAAATTTAACACAATTTTAATATTTATGCAAGCTTTTTCTTCCTTTGTCTAATCTTCAGTAATAATTTCTGGGCGATAAGGACTAGGCGTTAAACTTCTCCTTTCTATTCCATCTAAAATTTGCCTATACCTATCTTCATTCATAACCTCTCCATCAAAACATATTTTGCCACGCCTATTAGTCTGATTACCCTCTTTATCCGGTTGATCTCCTTTTAGAATGTTGCCTTGGAAATCGGCTTTAGTAAATAATTTATCGCCTTTTGGATCTTCTTTTTTATTTGTATACTCTGCCCCACCTATACTAACAGTTATACAAACATCTCCACCTGGGTAATCCTCATCAGCAGGAACGGTAAATGGTTTTCCGTTTATAGCCTGAGCTATTCTAACTGCAACAATTTGTGCCTGCTCAGTATTTGTATTATGAAGAATAATCGCAAATTCATCACCACCCCAACATGAAGCGTAATCGGAATCTCGGACTATCGATTGTATTCTTCCCGCAATCTGATTTATTATTTCATCTGCTGCTAGGTGTCCGTAATCACTATTTACTTTTTTAAACTTGTCTATATCGAAAATAAGCATCGACATAGGCAAGTTTTCTCTGGTTGTAAGGCTTATCTCTCTAGAAAGCATAAGGTCATGTCCAACTTTATTAAACAAACCGGTTTTATGTCTTAATATTTGAGTTTGTAGCTCTTCTTCTCTAATTATTTGTGCATGAGCATTTTTTGTAGCGTTTATAATCTGATCTTTCATTACCCGTCTCATTTCTTCTATAAATGCTTTGTTTAAAACAACTGCTCTTATCTCTTCCGGTAACGAACTAACTGCTTCACCTCCCTGTTGGAATTCTTCTGAATTCCGAACAACATAAGAAATGTATTGTCTTACTAATATTCTTATTAAGGCCTCTTTTAACGGCTGAGTACCTTCATTATTTTTTTGCAGTACTATTTCTGAAATATCAGGGCTTTCATTCAAAAACTTAAAAAGACCTGAACTGCACTGCTCTTTTATTTCTTCTACATCAACCAAACTGACAACTTTATTTTCCGTTTTCATCTCGAAAAGAACTTATTGTTAAAATAATATTAAATAATAACGAGGTCATAGTATACCTACAAATTTAATAGTTTCAACTATTAATTTAAATCACCTTCTGAAGGAGTATCACCTGCCCTTCTTCTGGAGTTTAAAACTTGTTGTATAGCCGTATTTAAGTCTAAGTCTCCTTCTGATAATTTCTGAGGAATGACACCTTTCCTTCTTCGTGCAGAAATAATCTGTTGAATTGCATCATCTCTAGCTGATTCACTTCCATCAAGCATCTCCAAATAATCCTCTACTCGCACTGGGACTCCATCAACTTGAATTGTATTATCGTCTTCTTCTACAACGGATGCAGGAGGAATTGAAGATTCCATCGACTCAAAACATAATAGCTGAGGCTTAAAAGAACCCACCTGCGCCTTTGATGTGAAATACAACTTTGGCATATGGTAATTAATTAATATCTTCCTTGTTACACTTAATTTATATCATACAAACTCAGAAAGCACAAGTGCTTTCCATTAAAAATTCATTTTTAAATTTCCATATCCGACCTCCTTTTTCTCCGTTTTTTCTGCTTACGAACTTTTTCAATCTCTTTCAGCTTCTTAGATTCTGGATTGAGTTTATCCAGCAATTCGCGAAGTGCCAGTACCCTATTCATGGCTCTTTCACGGTGTTTTTGATATTTAATTAAAGTTCCTGTCGGCAAATGTTTTAGTTGAACAGCGCTAGTGGATTTGTTAATTTTTTGCCCACCTCGTCCACCGCCATGTATAAATTTTTCTTCGATATCCGAAAGATTGATACCCAGTTTATCTATAAGACTGATTATCTCTTGGTATTTTTTGTCGGTGAGCTGTGATTGGGGTGGTAGTTTCATTGTTGTGCATTAAACCGCAGGCGCGATTCGCGAATCGCGCTTTCGTATTACGAAAGGGTTTTATTGAGAAATTCTTTCTTAAATTCATCAAACTTATCATTTTCAATGGATTTTCTTATATCCTTCATCAATTTCTGGTAAAAAGCGACGTTATGGAGAGTATTTAATCGAAGTCCTAATAATTCATTTGCAATATGTAGATGTCTTAAATATGCCTTTGTGAAATTTTTACACGTATAACAATCACATTCATCATCTAGCGAAGATAAATCCTCCTTAAATTCTTCCTTTTTTATTCTTACAATACCTTTTGATGTGAATAAATGCCCATGACGTGCGTTGCGGGTTGGCATTACACAATCAAACATATCAACACCCCTTTCTACTGCCTCAAGAATATCTTCTGGAGTTCCAACGCCCATTAAGTATCTCGGCTTATCAATTGGTAGTTCGGGAACAACTTCTGAAAGCATTTCATACATAACCTCATTTGGCTCACCAACAGAAAGACCACCAATGGCGTAACCATCAAATCCTATCTCGATTAATTCTTTAGCTGACTCTTTGCGTAAATCTGAATGCATTCCACCTTGAACAATTCCAAACAATTGTTGGGCTGGTTTTGCCGTTGGGCTGGTTTTGCCGTTGGGCTGGTTTTGCCGTTGGGCTAATTGTGTCTCTGCATATTCCTTACATCTTTTTGCCCATCTTGTTGTTAATTTAAGTGACTTTTCAACATACTTTCTATCCTTATTCGCTGCGGGACATTCATCTAAAACCATCATAATATCGCTACCCAGTTTCATCTGGATTTCGATGGCTTTTTCGGGCGTTAAAAAAATCTTTTCACCATTTAAATGTGACTGAAATTCCACACCTTCTTCTGTAAGTTTTCTGATTCCAGAAAGTGAAAAAACCTGAAAACCTCCACTATCAGTTAGTATCGGACCATCCCAATTCATGAATTTATGGAGTCCACCTGCTTTTTCCACAATATCTTCACCTGGTCGTAAGTGTAGATGGTAGGTATTTGAAAGAATAACCTGCCCACCAACGCTTTTCACCTCTTCTGGTAATAGCCCTTTAACTGCACCAACTGTACCGATTGTCATAAAAAAAGGCGTTTTAATTTCACCGTGGGAAGTATGGATTGTGCCGCTTCGGGCTTTGCCGGAGGTTTTGTTTAATTGAAACATAGCCACAGTATATCAATGACCAATTAAATCACAAATCACAAATCTAAAATCACAAATAATTGGTTATTCCTGAGTCAGATAAATTCCGAGTTTTGCCATTCTTTCGCCTATGCGATAGAACTCTTCTTTTGGAGTATTTATCAAAATACCCTGTACCGTTTCAATATCTAAATATCCCCTTTGTGTACCACTTGCTAAATCTCTTCTTAATTTTTCATCTATTGCTGGTGAGTTTACTAACTCCATAACAAACATATCACGAGCAAAAATATAATTTTTGCCTTGTTCAGAAAAAATCTCAGAAACGTATTTTGATACCATTTCACCTGAATTCATTAATTGTACTCCCGTAGTAATCATTTCGTGAAGATTTATATTATTTCTTCGTTCATATGCTTCTGGTGCCAGAGTATATAAACCCATGTTAATTGGACATCTTTTTTTAATAGAGCTTTCAGTGTCTTTATACCCCTTGTCTGTTTCTTCAAAACCACTAATTTTTAATACTCTCTCCAAGTAAGCGTGCGTGGCCTCATGAGCAGCTACACCCTCTCCAAAATCAGAAACACTGTCTGGGTTTATCATTTTTTCTTTCATACCTCTACCGGATAAAAAAGTATTTATATTTTCTACATATCTTCTGCTAATTTCTTCTGCCCACCTCTCTTTTATAACCATATAGTTACCAGAATCAAAATAAGACGCTTGGCTTTCTGATATTTGTGATTTATTATTGGAACCATTTCTGTCAAAGCTCAGCTCATATCTATCCCCTAAATAAGCCGCTGGAAGTTCATATTCACTGTCTCCAGCTTTCATTTTAATTGACTTAATCGAATCAATTTTGTAAATTCTCGCAATATATTTTTCGTTTTTTTCCTTGGTAATATGATAACCATGTGGAACAAGTAATCGGTTAATTTTATCAAGGATAATTCGTGGAATTGTTATTTTTTCATTCCGGGCAGTACCTGTCATCTCTGCATAAGCCGTAGTTAATTTCTTGAAAAAGTCAGCTAATAAAATCTGCCTCTGCATATTCGGCGATGATTCATTAAAAGTATCAACTGCGACTGATAAAGCCTGATCAAATATGTCATAAAAACTTTGTAATTTCTCAGCATCAGTATTTTCAGGTATAAAATGCTTTATTATTTCATCTTGGCTCCATATCTTCTTTTGTGTATCAAATTCTACTGTTGGCAACTCAATTTTTGATGCCCACTCGTCGTATTCAGGTAATTTTGCCGTTGATTCAGGCTTAGTCAAAACATCAGCAGTCCTATTCCTAACTTCGTCACTTCCCCCTCTATTTTTTTCTTTATCGCCACCAATAAGAGCAACAATAGCTGCAGCTGCAGATAATTGAAAGAATTCTCGACGTGTAGTTCCTCCCCTTGGCTTTTGAGGTTGTTTATTCATGGAAAGTACAATACAGCAAAAAACGCTAATTAGTCAAGTCAACAAGAGGCTAATAGATACTAATTTTTTGACTCAATAATCTTATCCACAATTCCGTAAGCAAGTGAAGCCTTTGCATCCATGAAATAATCACGCTCTGTATCTTTTTCAACTTTATCCATTTTTTGACCTGTGTGGCGGGCAATCATTTCGTTTAATAGTTTTTTAGTCTTGATTATGTGGTCTGCATGAATTGCAATATCGGTAGCCTGACCTTCAGTTCCACCAAGAGGCTGATGAATCATTACTTCAGAGTGAGGCAAGATAAAGCGTTTGCCTTTTGTACCACCCATTAAAATAATTGAACCACCAGAAGCGGCAATTCCCAAACAAACAGTTGATACATCGCATTTAACTAACTGCATTGTGTCGTACATTGCAAGTGTAGCAGTAACAGAACCACCCGGAGAATTTACATAAATAGTGATATCTTTTGTTGGATCTTCTTTTTCTAAAAATAGAAGCTGTGCGATTACAACATTGGCAACTTCATCGTTAATTTGAGAACCTAAAAAGATTATACGTTCCTCAAGAAGGCGTGAATAAATGTCGTAAACTCTTTCACCCCCCTGTGGTGTTTTATCTATTACAGTTGGAATAATTGGCATATTTTTGTTTTATTAAATATTGAAGATTAATTTTCTTATTAATTATAACATTTTTCGCTTTAACAAGCGAGTTTATAGAGTTGACTTATGGAATAATTTACGCAAAATCTACTTTTCTTTTAATCCAACAATTCCGCCAAATATGGCACCTATTATAGTCCCAAAACCCATTCCGAAAAATGCTGCAAATTCCATAGGCGGTACGTCATTCGCAGTATAAAGCATTCCACCCAGGTAACCGATCAATGAACCTAAAACCAATCCTGCTGCCAAACCAGCTATTGCTGCGGTAAGAGATTTTGATATTACATTTACCAATAAACTTGAGCTTGTTTTCATATAAAAGAATTAATTAGATAAAAGTTTTCGTAATATTTCGTTAACTGATTTTGGATTGGCAGAGCCTTTTGTAGCGCCCATTATTTGACCAACTAGCCCACCGATTGCTTTTTCTTTTCCGCCTTTATAATCTGCAACGATAGCTGGATTACGATCGATTACTTCCTGACAGATTCTTTCGAGTTCACCTGTGTCTTCCATGACCTTTAAGCCCTTTTCCTCAACATATTTTTCTGGATCAAGATTGTTGGAATAAATTTCTCCAAAAATATCTTTGGCAATTTTACCGTTAATAGCTCCTTCTACTATCAATTTAACCAATTTTCCGAGATTTTCTGCTGCTAATTTACTATCTGATATAGAAAGTCCGTCAGCCTTAATCAAACCGAGAAGCTCAGAAAGTAGCCAGTTAGATGTTTTTTTAGCATCACCAGATATTCCAAATGCCTTTTCAAAATATTCAGCCAAATGTGAATCAGCTGCAATATTATTTGCATCAATTTCAGATAGTCCCATCTCAATATATTTTTGAACTTTAGCCTCAGGTAGCTCTGGAATCCCCTTCTTAATCTCCTCAATCATCTCTTTTGTAATAATTATCGGTGGAATGTCCGGCTCAGGAAAATATCGGTAATCTGCAGCTTCTTCTTTACTTCGCTGAGAAGTTGTAATTTCTTTATTGTCATCCCATCCTCGTGTTTCCTGCACCACCTTTCCCCCACCATCCAGAATTTCTGACTGGCGCTGAAACTCATAATCAAAAGCTTTTTCTAAGCTACGGAAAGAGTTTAAGTTTTTGACCTCAGAGCGAATTCCAAATTCTTCTTGTCCTTTCGGACGTAGTGAAATGTTTAAATCAAAGCGCATTTGGCCTTTTTCCATATCAGCATCTGATGTTCCGACATAACGCATAATTTTTTGAATCTGACGGGCGTAAAGGCTTACTTCCTCACGTGTTCTCATGTCCGGTTCTGAAACAATTTCAACAAGAGGTGTTCCTGCGCGGTTAAAATCCACAAGTGAACCACCTGCAGTATGAGTCAACTTTCCTGCGTCGTTTTCCAGATGGAGCCTGGTAACACCTATATCTTTTGTAGTTCCATCTTCTTTTTTAATTGTAATATTTCCTTTTTCAGAAACAGGTAAATCGTATTGAGAAATCTGATAACCAAGAGGTAAATCTGGATAAAAATAGCTCTTTCTGTCCATTTTTGAATACTCAGGAATATTGCAACCTAAAGCCAAAGCACCTCTTACTCCTTTTTCAAGAGCTTCTTTATTCATTAAAGGAAGCATACCTGGGAAACCAGTGCAAATAGGACAAATGTGAGTATTCGGTTTTTCGTTAAAAATATCATTACTGCATCTGCAAAACATCTTTGTCTTGCTAGATATACGACAGTGAATTTCAAGTCCAACGACTGCTTCGTATTCCATAATACTTAATTACTTTAGATTTATAACGTGATTACTATACTTGAAAAAATGAAAAAATGAAAACGTGAAAATTAAGAACTTTATTCTAAGTATTTTTAATTTTCAGATTTTCAATATCTCCTTAATTTCTCTGTAAAACTCCTTATATTCTCCTTTATTTTCAATTGTGTAATCAGGATTTGGAATTTCAACATAACTTTTTATCCGTAAATCATAAATGTTATTTTCTATACCATCTCTTTTTTTAATGCGTTCATAAGCAAGTTGTTTATCCGTTCTTATAAGAAGGGTTTTATCACATATTTCTGTAAGCCCAACCCCCTCCCACAATGCCGCAACTATTGCAATATTCGGATCTCTACGATGAAGATGATGTATCTCGTTTTTAAGATATCTTTTAATTTCAGGATGTGTAATTTTATTAAGCCTTTCGAGCGCATCGGTATTATCAGGGTTAAAAACAATACTTGCGAGCTTCTGCCTGTCAATTTTGTCATTTACACCTAAAATTCCTTCTCCGAATTCAGTTGTCATTGCTTTCCATAAAGCGGTGTAAGGTCTATATAAATAGTGAGCCACTCTGTCTGCATCTAAAATTACCCACCCTTTTTGCTTTAAAAATTCCGCCGCTGTGTGCTTTCCTGATCCGCTGATGCCTGTTATTCCTAGTATCATATTTCGTATTGGAGATCGTATTGGAGATCGTATTGGAGATCGTATTGGAGAAAAATTATTCTATTCGATTCTCTATCCGAGCAACTATTCGATCCTCTATTTGGTTAAAATATTTTCAAATCTTTAAAAGCCTGCTTAAAGGCTAACATTGAATCCTTATATGCTTTTTCAGTTACTTTATAATTCATCTGGTGAGCAATGTTGTTTCTTACCTTATGAGCTCTCCAAACTGAATTTATATCTTTAAAAAGTCGTGGAGATTTTTTGAGCTTTGCACCAAGACTACCTTTATATCCAAGTTGAGTAAGTGTATGGTCCAGTAATTTATCAGCATTCATAATCGCATGACTTTTATCACTTTGACGGATTATCTGCTTCCATGAATCACAGATTTCATCTTTGATTTGTTTTGAGAGCTTTTTTCGCGAACGCTTATATACTACATAAAAGACGATTACTACATCCACGATAACGAAAGCCAGCACTATTGCCAGAAAAAATTTCATGTTTTTGTTCCCGCTTTAAACGGGATTGTTTATTTTTGTTTTTTGTTTTTTATTTTTTTGTGAGATGAGTGGGATTTGTAGGATTATTGGGATTATTGGGGTAATGCCGATTATATTCTTAATAATCTTAATAATCCTACTTTTCGCAATAATCTCACTCATTTATTCCTCATATGGTGAGAAACCATTTGGGAAAGTAAGTTTTTTAGATTTCCTGCATCTTGCATTTCTTTATCATTCATAAATAATTCCTGACACCTCATTATTTCCAATTCTGCCTTTTGTGGTTTGTTTGCAGTTTTTAGCTCCAAATTATTTCCGGACATAACTTTCAATGTCATATCTCCATACCTGAGTACCGTAGGCCAAAATCCGTTTATATCATATCCGACTCCTTCGATATCTTCATATCCAAGGCGAGTTGCTGCATTACTAAATATTCCACGCCATTCCACAGTAATAATACCCATTGACGTAACAAGCCAAACATCAGAATACCAATCAACCAATAAATATAAAAAACGTAAATAAGCCATACCTGACCACACCACAGCTACCCAAAAGAAAAGTTCTGTATTGAATCCCATTAAATAGAAACCCCATGGAATAACCAACCCAAAAAATGATATTTCTAAAACAGATTTAAAAATATCAATCCAATGTTTATGGACTGAATATAGCACCTTTTCACCTTTTTCAAGGTGTTTGCTGAATATAAGTTTCTCGATGATCATTTTTTGTTTTTTGTTTTCGTAGTCATTATTTCATAAATTGAGTGGTTTGTAAATAAAAAAGGTATGAAATTTGATACTGTACTATTCAAAAATCAAATTTCGATAATCCCTTGTAAATATTCCTGAATACTTTAAACTATTTTTGTTATTTTTATTCTTAGAAATGAAACAAAACACCAATAAAATACCTCAGCCTAATAGTAATAAAGCCAAAAGATTATTCAAGGAAATCGGTCTTTTTATAGTAGATATTCTATATAATGCCGTTATTATAATTGCGTTAGTTGTTTTAATAAGAAGCTTCCTTATATCACCTTTTAGAGTAATTGGAGCTTCAATGTCAGACACTCTACATAGTAATGAATTTATATTAATTGATAAGCTTAGCTATAATATAGGTACTCCGGAAAGAGGAGATCCTATTGTTTTTACACCGCCAATTACCAGAAAATACCTTCCAAAATTCGAAGAAGCAATGACAACAGATGAAGATGGTGTGGCAAAACTTGATTTAAGCGAATTAAGAACTTCTAAAAATGTCATTTATTGTCAAAATGATTTTGTAAAAAAGTTCTGGTTTTGTAAGGATAAAGTTAATAAAAATGACTTAGTGTATTTCAGACCTATAAGCAATAATAATCCGGAAATTAACTCAGCAATTACTTGGGATAGTGCTGAAAAAAGAAACATAACTGACGAGGAAATCAAGAATAAAGAAATGGTACTTGTTGGAGATGCTAATCAATCATATGCAGTTAGAATATACAGCTCTACCGGACCTGAATTTTTTGTTAAAAGGATTATCGGCATTCCTGGGGATCAGGTAAAAATTGAAAATGGCTTAGTGTACTTAAAGAAATCCGGAGAAGATAATTTTGTTGAAATTAATGAACCTTATCTTAATTCTGAAAATTCAGGTAACACTTATTTCAATCAAAAAGAAGATGTAGCAAGTAATATCTTTATTGTACCGGAAAACAGATACTTTGTTTTGGGCGATAACCGCAACCACAGCAACGACTCAAGAAGCTGGTATTCCCCTATTGATCAGGAGCTTACACCTTATGTAGACATAAATTATATAGATGGAAAGGTATTGGTTGTTCTTTGGCCACTTTCTGATGTTCGGTTTATAAAAGGCGCAGAATATTAAAACTTCTAGACTTATAAACTTGTAAACTTATAGACTAAGAAACATTAGTTCTTCAGTTTATAAGTTCTTGAGTATTTAGGCATATAAGACTTGATTTTTAATGCGATTTTTGCTATAATAGTAAGATAAATAATCAAAAAACTAATGGAAGGTACGACAACACCAACGGCTCCAACCGCTGAAACAATAGTACATTCTGATGCTAATCATCCTGCAGAACACAGTGTGCTAAGCAAAAGCAATAGTGCTAACTCTACCGAAAAACCAGTAAAAATTTCAGTAATTCTTCCGACAAACGCATATTTTATGTCTGGAATCAGAGATTTTACAATGACTGTTGTGCAAAACATGACAGGATTTTCGGAACAATGGGCGTTTCGTTTTCAATCAGTAGTAGATGAACTAACAAATAATGCTATTGAATTTGGTTCCGCTCCAGGTCAGGATATTAAAGTTACTTTTGTGAGTCAGAAAGGAAAATATATCGAAGTGTTTGTGGAAGATACCGGAACAGGGCCTAATAAAAAAACTGCTAAAGAGCTCGCAACCTATGTTGAAGAGCATAAAAATGCAGACCCAACCACTATTACAAGTATACGTGGAAGAGGACTTGCACAAATAGTTGCTGCGTGGACAGATAGCCTTGAATTTAAAGAAAATGAAAAAGGAGGAATCACTGTTCATGTTATAAAAAATCTGGACGAAGGAGAGGCTTTATAACAATTTTTAATTTACAATTTACAATTTTTAATTACAAAAAAGATGGCACAAGTTAATATTTCATTTCAGGACATTGATCAGGCAGGAAAGATGATTAAACTCATCGGATTCGAAGGCCAGCTTGATGAAACCAATGTTGATAGTGAAGCTAAAAAAATATATCAGGTAATAACTGAGATGGCTGAGCCTAATATTCTTTTAGACTTTGCAGGTCTTGAATATATGAATTCAAAATCAATCGGTTATCTAACCGACTGGTATTCACAAGTTACAGCTAAAAACGGTAAAATTGTAATTGCACGACCTCGAGCAAATATTCTTGATATCTTGAAGGTTGTAGGAATTACACAAATAATCGATACATTGGAAAATTTAGATGAAGCAAAGGCAGCCTTCAGTGGCGCAGCTCCATCTGAAGCTACTCCAGCACCTGCTGCAGAGACTCCTGTTGCAGCTGCTAGTCAGCAGGCTCCTGTTAATCAGGCTCCTACAACTCCGCCAACTGCTTAATTATTTCAAGTGCCATATTGAAAATCTTATTATTGAGACCTCGCTTTGCGGGGTCTTTTTATTTATTAAAAACCCTCCTGCAAGTGGTTATGGTAATTGGGCAGCGAAACTATCAAATAACGAGATGACGAAACAGTTTAAACCCTATATAATTATCAAGGCGTCATTACGTTATATTGTTAGTTCGTAAATTAAATATAAATGAAAAAGAATATTATTATCGGCTTCTTAATAGTAATAGCTCTTATTGGATACATTAAAAAAGACTTTGTAATAGATAAAGGAAAAGAGTTGATTTT
This sequence comes from Candidatus Peregrinibacteria bacterium, assembly GCA_016932505.1. Lineage (GTDB taxonomy): Bacteria > Patescibacteriota > Gracilibacteria > UM-FILTER-43-11 > UM-FILTER-43-11 > JAFGCT01. Next base: position 55,011 of record JAFGCT010000033.1, on the reverse strand, counting down.
TGGCGGTGCAGAATATAAAGAAGATGTGCTGACTATTGTATTAAATGAATCTGCTACCGATATTTCACCTTATGCCCTGAATTTAAACAATATTATTCGTACTGGAAATATTTATGAAGGTCTTGTTACTTTTGACAGAAACTTAAAATTAACACCTGCACTTGCTGTTTCATGGGGTAATGTAGATCCCACAACATGGGAATTCAAACTTCGGAAGAATGTAAAATTCCACGATAGAAGTTCGTTTAACGCAAAAAGTGTTGTTGATAGTTTTAACTCTGCGAAGGAAGCAAAAAACAGTCTGATTTCTACTTATATAAAAACAATTGAGGATATTAAGGTTATAGATGACTATAATATTCAGATAATTACAAAAACTCCTGATCCACTTCTGCTTTCAAAACTAACTAAATTTTTTATAAGTCGGCCAGGAAATATGGGTACAGGTCCTTATAAAATACGTGAATGGACTCAGGGGGCAAAACTTGATCTTACTGCTTTTACCGATTACTGGGGGCGCCAACCTTTATATAGAAACGCGGAATATATCGTTACTTTGAATAAAACACTTAGAAAAAATGATTTTGAAGAAGGTAAAACTGATATTTTGGTAGCAGTCCCTCAGGAACAAGCTCTTGAGCTTCCCGCTGAACAAATTAAAACAAGCTATAGCCTTGAGGTAAATTTTCTGATGTTTAAACTTGATGATGAAATCATAGGGAAAAAAGAAGTCCGTGAAGCGATTAGGTCAATTTTTGACCCTAAGCAAATTGAATCAATTGGAAATTCTTTTGTACGCCAAGCCACTCAATTTATTGCACCTGGTGTTTATGGCTACAATTCAGATATACCTCGCTTTGTATACAGCGAAGAAAAAAGGGCACAGAATATTTTCAAAGACCATTTAGAAAAAATTAAATTTGATTACCTGAGTAGCTATAAAACACTAAGTGAATACCTTGTTAAACAACTCAGAGAAGCCGGTTTTTCAGTTAAAAGCAATCCTACTTCTCCTGAAGCACTTTTAGATGCGATAAAAAATAATAACTCACAATTATTCCTAATTGGATGGCAAGCTGAAGATGGAGATGCTGGAGGATTTTTGGATGCTTTTATTTATAGCGAAGGAGAGTTTAATAATGGACGCTACAAAAATGAAGAAGTCGATAAAATGATAGATGAAGCTAGAATGGAAATGGATCCTCAAAAGAGATTATCATTATTACAGGACATCATGCTGAAAATTGACGAAGACCTAATAGGAATACCGTTGTTTGAGTCTTCCCGGCTTTATGCAGTTCAGCCAAATGTAGAGTGGGAACCAAGATTAGATGGTTTAGTTCTTGCCACCGAAGTTAAATAATTTAATATGAAAAATATATCTGCAATAATCATAGTTATTATCCTAATGACATCCATTCTTTCTTCCTGTGGTTCTATTACTAACGAAGAAATAATCCCTGAAATATCAATTCAGGAATCAAATGATTTACCTAAAATTCCTGATTTACCACCTGAGGAAGAGAAAATTGAAAATATGTTCTTAGAATGTGGTATGGATATTGATTGTTTTATCAAATCTGCTAAAAGCTGTTCACCGGCACACATGACTTATACTGAAAATTCTGATATGTCGTTTATGGGTGATTTATATTCTATGTTTTCAAGCAAGACAATTAAGGATTTAAAATTAAATAGAGGTAAAAATAATGAATGCACACTAGTAATGACTACGACTGATTTTCAGGTTAATATTAATAGTAGCTTTCAAGGCGATATTACAGATGATATTTTAGAAAAACAGAAAAAAGCGGAAAATCTTATTAAGAAGAGTATTCTTGTGTCTCCGACTGAAACTTGTACATCTAATGCCGAAGAGCTTGAGCTTTTTATGAATAAGTTAAAAATTGGAAAAACCTACAATGACAAAGACTATATAAAAGCAGGATGTATTTAGGAGGTAAGGATTTGTGATTTGTGATTTGTGATTTGTGATTTGTGATTTGTGATTTGTGATTTGAGACCTGCCTGCCGGTAGGCAAGGTTTGAGATTTGAGATTTGAGATTTGAGATTTGAGATTTGAGATTTACTAACATTTAGACACGATAATTGCATTGCACACTTTTATTTTTGATGATACAGTAAACTTTAGTTATTCTCTTATTCATTAATTTTTTTTATATGTCTGCGCCATTATACCAATCACCTAAAGGAGTTCATGATGTTTTACCAGATGATCACTTGTATTTTTCGTTTATAAAAAAGGTGGTTCGTCATCATTGCAGACGTGCGGGATACAGAAGAATAAGCACACCAATTTTTGAAGATATTGAAGTTTTTACTAGAAGTATTGGTGGTACATCCGACATTGTTGAGAAAGAAATGTTTACTCTTGAAAGTAAAAGCGGGAAAAAATACGCTTTAAAGCCTGAAGGAACTGCCGGGGTTGTAAGAGCGTATCTAGAACATGGTATGCAACAGATGCCAAAACCTGTAGAACTTTACTACATAGAGCCTCATTTTAGATATAATCGTCCTCAAAAAGGAAGATACAGGCAATTCCATCAATTTGGATGTGAAGTTATCGGCGAAAGTGATCCTGCCGTTGATGCTCAGGTCATATACCTTGCCTACCGAATAAATCAGGACCTTGGAATCGCTGACAGACTTTCTCTTCAGCTTAATACGATTGGTTCTATGGAAGACAGGGTGAAATTTAAAGAAGACCTTATAAACTTCTATACTGGAAAAGAAAGAAGTCTTTGTGAAGATTGCAAAAGACGTATGCTAGAAAATCCCCTAAGACTACTCGACTGTAAAGAGGAAGACTGCCAAATACTAGCTTCTATGGCTCCAAAATTTGAAAATGTAATATGTAATGAGTCCAAAGAGCATTTTGAAATACTAAAAGAATATCTTGAAGAATTAAACGTTCCTTATGAATTAAATCCCCTTCTTGTACGTGGGCTCGACTACTATACTCATACAGTTTTTGAATTCTGGAGTAAGAAAGAAGGTTCACAAAACGCAACTGGTGGTGGTGGAAGGTATGACGGACTTATTGAAATTATGGGTGGTCAACCAACGCCTGCGGTAGGTTTTGCAGCAGGAATTGAGCGAACAATAGAATATATGAAAGAGGCTGGAATAAGACCTCCTAATAAGGATGCTGTTGCAATATTTGTTGCTCAGCTTGGCCTTGTTGCAAAAAAGAAATCATTGACTCTTATTAATAAATTACGTGATCAGGGTCTTAATGTTGTCGGTGCAGTAGGAAAGGATTCTATGAAATCTCAAATGGGGCTTGCAGATAGGCTTGGAGCACAATACTCGCTTATACTCGGTCAAATTGAAGTTCAGGAAGGAACTATAATTCTTAGGGATATGAAAAAGGGAAGTCAGGAAACAGTTTCTTATGAAGGCATTGTAGATAAAATGGTGGAGCTTCTTGGCAAGAATCCACTAGCTAATAAAAAACTTTGGGAAGAATAAAACATTTCGCATTTCAAATTTGCCATTTTACATTTGAATACGAAATCAGAAATACGAAATGCTAAATTTTTAATTTATGAAGAAGAAAGTATACGGAATAGTAGGGCATCCAGTTAAACATTCACTCAGCCCTGTTATGCACAATGCTGCATTTAAATCGGAAGGGATTGATGCCGAATATAAAGTTTTTGATATTGATCCTTCTAATGAAGAGAATCTGGCTAATTTTTGTTATGAAACTGAACTTAATAATATAGCGGGTTTTAGCGTAACAATGCCGTATAAACTCGAGATAATGAAATATATGGATAATTATGACCCTATCTCTAAAATAGTCGGCTCAGTAAACACGGTTGAAAATGCTGATTCGGTATTAAATGGTTATAATACTGATGTAACGGGAGCAGTACAGGCCCTTAAGGAAAAATCTGATATTAAAGGTAAAAAAGTATTGGTACTAGGTGCCGGTGGTGCCGCTAGGGCAATTTGTTATGGTCTTAACGAATATGGTGCCGATGTTTATGTTTTTAATCGCACTAAAGGAAAAGCAGATGAACTTGCAAAAGAATTTAATATCGAAACGATTGATTTTAGACAAATACCTGAAGCCGATTTTGACATTGTTATTAACACTACGCCAGTTGGAATGTCTCCAAATTCAAATGAGAGCTTGTTACACGCTGACCAATTAAAAGGAGTTAAGGTTGTAATGGATATAATTACTAATCCTATTAAAACTCAATTACTAAAAGAAGCGGAAAAAGCCGGCGCAGAAACAATTACAGGTGCAAGAATGCTACTTCATCAAGCTTGTGGACAATTTGAAATTTGGTTTGGAAAAAGCGCTCCGATTGAGGTGATGGAGAAAGCATTATATGAAAATTTGAAAACTTGAAAATGAATATTGCGCTACTTTTGCGTTTTCACATTTTCACATTTCCATATTTTCAAAGTATGAAACAACAAGAAAAAATTCAAGCCATCACAAAAATTCTAGATAAACTATACCCAAAAACCCCAATTCCCCTTAAACATAAGGATGCTTTTACGTTGCTTGTTGCGGTTTTGCTTTCCGGGCAGTCGACGGATGTATCGGTAAACAAAGTTACTCCTGCGCTTTTTAAAATTGGTGGTACTGCGGAGAAAATGTCTAAGCTTTCTGTTAAACAAATCAGAGATATTATTAAACCCGTAGGACTATCCCCTACTAAATCTAAAAACATTAAAGCCTTATCTCAGATTTTAGTAAAAAGATTCGGAGGGTTTGTGCCGGATAATTTTGAAGATTTAGAGTCGCTTCCTGGTGTAGGACACAAAACCGCGTCAGTTGTTATGTCCCAGGCCTTTGGGCATTCAGCCTTTCCTATTGATACTCATATCCATCGCCTTGCAAAGCGCTGGGGTTTAAGTAGCGGAAAAAATGTAGTGCAAACAGAAAAGGATTTAAAAAGATTATTCCCAAAAGAAAGGTGGAACAAGTTACACCTGCAAATGATATTTTTTGGTCGTGAATTCTGCCCTGCAAGAGGTCATGATAAAAAGAAATGTCCAATTTGTAGTTTATTTTAAAACTCCTTCTTTAACGCAGTTACAAATATCTGATTTCTATCAAAAGCCGTTTCTACAATTGGCATTATAGAAAACCAATCAGTAGATGAAGGGAATGTTTTTATAATATCCAGATATTCATCTGCCAATAGAGTTTTTTTCAGTATCTGATTTTCTGCCCCTGCTTGTTTTTGTGCTATGAATTTATAGTTATCGGATGGGAAAAACGAAAGAATGAAAGGAAGGTCGTAACTAATTTTTACTGTTTTACTCTCCCCTGCATTAACCTCACCAAAGTTAAATTCAAAAAATGTATAACCCAATTCTTCTCCGACTGATATATCTTCCAGAGATATTCCTTCGACTGCAGTTATCTGACTATCTTTAGGAACGTAGATTTTCATATAATCCAGATTTCTTCCTCCACCTAAAATAAATTTAAGTGTTTCAAGACTGGCTTCCCCTGTGCCATATCTTTCAATCATTGTCTTCCAGTCATCAAAATTCTTTTCTTCCCATGTATGCGTTTTGGTTATAGCAAGTTGATCCGATATAAAACCGGATCTGGTAATATCTGTATGATGTTCGATGTTGGTCTTAATGTATTCGTCTGACTTGTTTCCGCCTATGTTTGTTGAAATAACTGAAAGGAAATCCGTTTTATTTTCTGGCTTAATTATTCTTCCATCCATATCAAACCTTTCAATTAGCCTCTGAATATCTGCATCTTTAGAATAAGCCTGTATATGACGGCTGGTAATTTTTTCCTTTATAAGTTTTGCGAGACCTGTAAGATTTTCCATAGAAAGAAGCTTTTCCTGAAAAACGGGAATAAAATCAAATAAAAGCTGTTTTGGCGTAGATGATTCACTGATTTTTGATTCAATATAATAAGACATCAGTTTATTAAAATTATCCGCTTTTATTTGAAACGGAAAATGTTCAAGTGTAAGCGGACCTGTAAGCTCCAAAATGCCCTCAACTAGCGTTTGGTCGATTGCAATTACAGTATCAACGGATGGCTGTCTACTGTGTTCTAAAAACCACATGATTCTTTCCGCGGACTCCGGGAAATCAGTGCTGTAATTCGCATCCCTCATAAATAATCTCTCCGAAACCTTGTCTATTCCTGGTGGTGACAATACTATTTCTGTAAGTTGTCCGTCGCTTTCATAAACGTCTTTTGCTTCCATTTTCGTAATCAGTCCGTCATTTACATCTATTAACATATAAGAACCTATAAACCCGCCCGTAGCGCGAAGTTCGTGATTATTCTGGAAAAGGACTAAATAAGTATGTGGAGTATTGTCTCCAAGCAACTTTAATAAAACTTGAAAATTCAAATTCACCTCTCTTATAACAGCAATGATTGAAGCTATTTGCTCCTGACCTTTTTTGATTTTTTCCTGAAGATCTGTGGGAAGAATACTGCTATTAAGAGTTGTTAAGTTGTTCTGAATTTTAACCGTATCAGCGGATATCTCTTTAAACTTTTCGTTTTCCTCTTTTATTATTGTTGTAAGACTTGGAATTTCACCTGCCGTTTCTGCATAACCGCTTACAAAAATCCGTGGAATATCCGAAGCCTCCTTTTGAAGAACAATCAATTTTTGGCCTATTTGTGCCACAGAAATACCGCTTTCTAAAAGCTTTCTTGCTGTTTCCAAATAAGTGCCTTTATCAAATAAGCTATCCCCCTTTAAGAATAAGTGCTCCGTATCTTTAGAAAGCTCTGTGAATTTTATTTCCGCACTTTTAAACATTAAATTAGCTTCCTTTAAATCCTGTTTTTCAAGTGATGCGATAGCTTTGTTGAGATAGTCATACCCCGCCATTGCAGTGTCCTGACTTGTAACCGCAACATCCCTGCCACGCATAAATATATTTGAAATGTTTAGAATCGCAAATATTGCCAGAGCTATCCAGAAAAACCGCCAAAATCCTTTATATTTAGTATTAAATGGCAATCTGCTACCGTCTTTTGGGGGTTTAATGTCAAAAAAACGGCCACCAAGTGGACTTAATTTTATACCGCTTTTTTTCTTCTTTTGCTTCATAAGAACATTGTATCAAAAATGACGAGATGAGGAGATGACGAGATGACTTTATGACTGTATCTTAGCTTGACATTTTACTATAATTGTTGTATAGTTTTATCCTAGTAAGTTAAGTAACTTAAGTGTTCTTATAAACCACCAAACCCAAGAAACAATTTTACCTGGAGGTAAGTCATGAAAAAGGTAGTATCGATAGTTTTAGCAGTAGTTCTTTGCGTTCCCACCATTCTGCTCGCAGACGGTATGGACAGAATCCGACGAGTCAATACGCCCTGCAGGGGCGTGGATTCCGAGGATGTGAAAGTTAGCAGGAGTGCTATTACGATGTGCGGTAATCTCGCCGTGCTCGAAGCAACTGCTCTGTACCACCCCGACCTCGGAACTCGCTTCCACGCGGTAAAGAGGCTCAAAGACAAGAATATTCTTGAGAAAGTCAGAGCGCTGGTTGAAAAAATCAAGCCTAAAACGGCTTTCGACAAGAAGATGAAGCCCCACCTGCTGAAGCTTCTTGAGCAGAAAATCGGCAAGAAAAAAGCAGTCAAAAAGGAAGCTCCGATTTCCGTAGCGGATATTAGGAAGATGACTGACATCGGTCAGCTCTCGAAGATATTCAACGGTAGCCAGTCTTTCGAAGTCAGGCTTGCTGCGGTTAAACGCGTTGTCGACATTTTTTCGTTTATCGATTGTGTCGCGCCTGACAAATGCGATGCGACCGAAGCGGAAAAGAGCAGGGAAAATCTGGAGAAAATAAGAGCGGTAGTGATTAAGGCTATCCCCCTTATCGAAAAACTCAAGGCGATTGAGGGAAAGGAGGAGTTACTCGCTGAACTTCGCAAAATGGAAGTTCAGCTCAGTCCAGAGCCTGGAGAAGAGGCATACATCGACCGTGAGCTTTTGCTTGAAGAAGTAAACAAGCTCCGTGCCGAAAACAACCTCGACCCCATTGAGGGCTACGACGAACGCCTTGACGCGGCTGCTCTGGGGTGGGCAAAAATGCACTTTGAGAAACAGCTGCCTGCCCTTACTCACAAACGTAAGGGAAGTACGCCCAAAAAGCGCGTACTTGCATCCGGATTCCAGACCGACGGCGCCGGTGAGAATCTGGCTCGCCCCATTATGTCCAATGCACGTGTGGTATTCACCGATTGGCTCAGTTCCGAGTCACATCGTGAGAATATGCTCGATGGCGACTGGACGAAAATGGGCGTTGCCTGTGTGTATGCGCCATACGCAAAAGGCGGACTCACCGAGTATGTCTGCGCGCAGGTGTTCGCGATGCCAGAAACCGAATAAAAATTGTTACAAAAGAAAGGAGGTTTACTTACTAGTCGAGTCCCCCGATGCACATCGGGGGCTCTTCTACTTGCCCAATTTTTTATTGCAAATTTTAAATTATAAATTGTAATGGTATTATATATGTATGAAATCCATACATGACCAAATTTGGGAATCCGCATTAAGAATTATTGAAGTAAGAATCAATAGTACTTTTGAGATGCGACAAAAATTACTTAAAAAATTCCCTGATGAAGAAGGCGAAATTATCAGAGTGATTGATGAAATGGAACGAGTTCAATTGCTCAGCGACAGGCGTTTTGCTGAAGAATTTGTTCACCATTTAATTCAAAAACCAATTGGCAGAATGAAAATAATGATTGAAACTCGAAGAAAGGGACTGGATGAAGATTTAGTGGATCAGATTCTTGAAAATGAGAACTGGAGTGAAAAGGAGAGTTTAAAAAAAGCCTTAGAAGAAAAACAAAGGACTCTGAATGAAAAAGATGAAAGGAAGAGAAAAATGAAGCTAATTAATTTTTTAAGGAATCGTGGATTTAAAGATTCTGTGATTTATGGATGTCTTAAAGAATAACGATTAACGTTATACGATTAACGATTTATCATATTAATCAATCAAATCACGATTCTGACTTTTTTTCTTGCAAATAATCCCAGATTTGATATAATGTATACAAGCAGAGCCGAAACGGGTCTGCGTTTTCATAAGAAAACCCTTGAATAATTTAATACTGAATTGCAATAGGGTTACGCTTGAATCACTTAATTTAACTTCGTAAAATCATCGTGATTCATCCTCACTTTACTTGGTCTTACGACCTGCGTTCCGCTCGGAACGCGTAACTCGCTACTTCCCATGAAACCACAATTCTTTGCTGCAATTCATCAAATATGTGATGAAAAAAACATTCCATATGAAAGAGTTATAGAAACTATAAAAGCTGCTCTTGCTACCGCTTATCGTAAGGATTTCGGTAATAAAGAACAGGAAGTAGAAATAATTCTTTCCGAAGATTCCGACATTGCAACAGTTCTTCTTGTTAAAGAAGTTGTTGAAGATGTTGAAAATCCTAATATTGAGATTTCTCTTGCTGAAGCTCAAAAAATGAAGAAAGATGTTGAGACTGGCGACATAATTAAAATTGATGTTACACCTCTTGAATATGGTCGTATTGCTGCGCAATCCGCTAAACAGGTAATTTTGCAACGATTACAGGAGGCTGAAAGAGATTCTACATATGAAATGTTTAAGAACCGTGAGAATGAAATTATGTCGGCTCAGGTTATGCGTATTGAAGGTGGTAATGTTCATATTCAGATTGAAAAACATAATGTTTCACTTGGGCCAAAAGATCAGATTCCTGACGAAAAGTATTACAACGGCAAACGTATGAAGGTTTATTTGGATAAAGTAATTCATACAAATAAAGGTCCTCAACTTTCTATTTCACGAACTCATCCTAACCTTGTTGTTCGTTTACTTGAAATGGAAATTCCTGAAATTGCAGAAGGTGAAGTTCAAGTAAAATCAATTGCGCGCGACCCAGGAACAAGAAGCAAAGTTGCAGTTTTTGCGGAAGACGAAAAAATCGACCCAGTTGGAGCTTGTATCGGTCAAAAAGGTGTTCGTATTCAGAGTGTAATGAACGAACTAAATGGAGAACGTGTAGATATTATTGAATGGACTAAAGACCCTAAAGAATTTATTGCTACCTCTCTTCAGCCAGCTAAAATCGCTGAGGTTATTATTGTTAATTCCGGTGAAGACGAAAAAGTACGCAAAAGAGCCGCTGTATTCGTAGAAGAAGAAGAGCGTCCAATGGCAATTGGTAAACGTGGTCAGAACGTTCGCCTTGCTTCCGACCTTACCGGCTATGAACTTGATTTATACAACTTAGAACAATTACCTGCATTTAAGGAAAAGGTACAGGAAATGATGAAAACTACACGACGTATTGACGACAAAGACCTTGAATCCCCTTCTGCTGAAAAAGAACTTGAAGCTGCTGAGAAATCTTTAAAAAGCGAGGAAGGTGCTGATTGGGGCTCTTTGACAGCTGCTGTTACTAAAAAGCTTGAAGCTGCCGGCTATAACAGCCTTGAAGATTTAAAAGGAATGAGCCTGAAAGACCTTGAGGGAATTGAAGGAATAGGAAAAGTAAGTGCGAAAAAGATAGAATCGGAACTGTAGTTAACGATTTACGTTGTACGATTAACGATTAAACCCCGTAGGTACACGCCATGGCGTGTCCCTACGGTTTTTTGGTTAACCATTAATCATAGCTCAATCATAAGATAACAAAAAACCCTCCACCGCCTAAAGCAGAGAAGGGTTTAATTAATTCTTTTCTGAACCTCAATTATTTAATAATCATATAAATAGTTGTTGACTCATCATCATCATCAGCAGTTTTTAATTCAGTAAGATCTTCATTTAAATATGTAGTTCTAATATCCTCAGCATTATCACCTTCAATATCAGCATCTGCGATTGCGTTTGCCTTCTGATAAGTCTCCATATCTGAAGCAAGAACATAACCGTTAAAATCAAGACCTTTACTTGTTAAAGGAATGTAAACATAACCACCTATACAACTACTTGTTTCCTGACTTGCTGAAGGTGGGAAAGGAAAATCATCAACATAATCCTCAAGAGCAGTAATTGTATTTGCACCTGTACCTGTATCATTTGGAGACAGGCAGACAATATCACCTACTGTAATTCCTGAACCTGTTGCACCACCAACATAATAACCATAATCATCGTAATATGTTTCTAGTGCTTGGGAAATTGTATTCATATCTGCAACTCTTCCTGTATCACGAGCACGAGCCTGTGCACCGGTTAAACGTGGTAAAATTGTACCCATAAGAACACCGAGGATGACAATAACAATCATTAACTCGATGAGTGTAAAACCTTTTTTGAAGATTTCTTTTTTCATTTTGTTTTTGTTTTAAGTATTAAACTAATTTGAGTTTATCATGTATAAAAAATGTATGCAAGAGTTTTTTTTACAAAAAGTTTATACCTTAAAAAAGCCATAAACTATACTAATTATATAATTAGTAAAAATTTGTATGTAGTAGATTAGATTCCTCGGCTACGTAAACTCCACTCGGAATGACGATTGGCAATAGAGGGGAAGGCGAATTTTTCATAAGAAAAATTCGCCTTCCCAAAAGAATGTGTTCGTCATTCCGAGTGAACGGAGAGAGTTGAGGAATCTAGTTAATTACAAGTTAAGTTGCTGAAGATGCTAAATCCGATACACTTAAAATCGGCATCATTACCGCAATTACCAAAAATGCTACGGCACCACCAAGAACTACTATAATTATTGGTTCAAGTAATGAAGAAAGCCCCTTTACCATATCATTTACTTCTTCTTCATAAAAATCTGCGAGCTTTGAAGATATTTGATCGATTTGTGCAGTTTGTTCAGCAACGCCTATCATACCCACAACCATACTTGGGAAGTGCTCTTCATCGTCTTTCATATTTTCTGCCATTGTAATACCTTGTCTTACATCATCAGCAATTTGCAGAATTCTTTTTTCATAAACAGCATTACCTACACTGGCTGCTGTAATATTTAAAGCTTTTAGTATTGAAATACCACTGGAAATCATTGTACTTAAACCTCTACAAAAGCGGGCGATAGCTACTTTTTTGGAAAGTTTTCCGAATACAGGGATATAAAAAACAGCCTGAGCCCATAAGTATTTTCCGGAATCAGTTCTTTTCCAAATAGTAAATACTGTAACAAAAGCTATTAATGCAATAACTACCCATAAAGCATTAGGTATACCAATTGTTGAACCAACCATAAAATCACTGGCATTTATAAGCGCCATTGTCATTGGAGGAAGTTCACCACCAAGACTTTCAAACATCTCTTTGATTTTCGGCATTACGAATGTCATTACAGCAAAACCGGCACCTAACATAATAAAGATAACTACGATTGGATAAATCATTGCTCCTTTAATTTTTGACATAAGAGCTGCTGATTTTTCAGTTTCTCCTGCTATCTCTAGTAATGTCTGATTTAAACGTCCGGAAGCTTCACCTGCTTCTACCATACCAACTTGTGCATCTGAAAATACTTTTGGAAAATCCTTAAGTGCTTCTGAAAAACTTTTTCCTGATTCAATACTATTGGCAAGCTCCAGGTCAATTGTTTTCATAGCAGGGTTTTCGGTCTGGTCAGCAAGAATGTTTAAAGCTTTTACGATTGAAATACCTGCGTTAATCATAGTTGCAAGCAATCGGAAAAAGGTTACTTTGTCTGAAGTTTTTACTTTAGAAAGTTTAGCTAAATAGATATTTAACTGTTCAATTATGTTTTTTGACTTCGCTTTTTTTACCTGCTGTTTTACAGGCTGTTGTGCCTGAGGTATAGCAGTTTCTTTTGCACCTATATGTATAGTTGATTGCTCTGACATATTTTTCGTATTGATTATCTTATTGAGGATCGAATTGGAGATCAAATTGATGCGCTCATATTTATTCGAGCCTCTATTCGATTATCTATCCGATCTTCTATTTGGGTTATTGTACAATTCGGAATACCTCTTCAATTGAAGTAATTCCTTTTAATGCTTTAATAAAGCCATCTTGTTTTAATGTAATCATTCCGCCTTTCTTTGCGGCTTCCATCATTTGGTCATCTGGAGCGTTTTTAAGTACGAGTTCCGCAACACCTCTATCCATTTCTAATATTTCAAAAACACCGGCTCGACCTTTGTAACCAAGGTTATTGCAAACCTCACACCCTTTTCCTTTATATAATTTCATCCCCTGAACTAGCTTTGGATCAATATCTTTTTCGCTAATATCCTCTAATTCTTTTAGAATTTCATCTGCTACTGGTTTTTCCGGAGTGTATTCTTCCTTACAATTCTCACAAATTTTTCTTACAAGTCGCTGAGAAATAATACCACGAATAGAAGATGTAATTAGGAAAGGCTTTACACCCATATCTGTAATACGAGTAAGAGTACCTACTGCACTATTTGTATGTATTGTAGAAAGCACCAAGTGACCTGTAAGGGCTGCACGTATAGCGATTTCAATTGTTTCTTCATCACGAATTTCCCCCACCATTATAATATCCGGATCTTGACGAAGGGCAGTTCTTAGCCCCATTGCAAAGTCGTATTTGATTTCTGGATGTACCTGACTTTGGTTAAGTCCGTCCATTTGATACTCGACCGGATCCTCAAATGTCATAATATTTACCCCCACCTGATTAAGACGATGGAGAGTTGAATACAAAGTATTTGTTTTACCACTACCTGTAGGACCTGTAACCAATATAATTCCATTTGCCAATTTCGTGAATCTTTCCATTTTTTCCAGCATAGTTCCATCCAAACCAAGGTCTGGAAGATCAGGGATTGATTTTGTCTTGTCTTGCAAACGCATAACAATCTTTTCACCATTAACAGTAGGAAGGCTGGAAACACGAAGGTCGATTGCACGATTATCTTCAGTTGTCACTTGCGTTCGTCCATCTTGAGGAATACGTTGTTCATCAATTTTAAGATTAGACATGATTTTTACACGAGAGATAACTGCGGGATGAATATTTACCGGATACTCTATTATATGTCTTAGTACACCATCTACTCTAAATCTTAAACGAATAGTTTTTTCTTCGGGTTCAATATGAACATCAGACGCTCCCATATGAAGAGCACTACTAATTGCATATAAAACTATTTGTGGAATATTACCCGCAATAATCGCATCTTGAAGTTTTTGTTGGTCCTGACCATTTGAATTGTCACCTATTTGTGCTGCTGGTGCAGGAGTTTTAGGGGTGGCATCTACTACAACTGGTGGCGGTGTAACCTGTTCAGTACCTTGTGAAGGTTCAATCTGATCTGTATCCACAGAAGTAGCCGTAGCTAACTCCCTAACCGGAGAACCTTTTATTCCCTGAGTAGATTCGACATTTTCACCGTCTTCTGCAGACGGTTCAATTACTGCCGTACCTGATGATGATTGTAAAGTGTCTTCTTCTAGCATATCGGGTTAATATTTATATAATTATCTGGTTATTATCTTGAGAAAGCATTTAATTTAACGGTAAAATCCACCCCTTTGTCTTCACCCGTTTTTTCATCAATACCTTTATATCTAATACTTACATTTGAAATTTCCATTAAACGAATAGGGATTTCGCTTTTTATGTATCCAGACAAGTTAATAAGCTGTATAAAACGATCAAAGTTTGTTTTACTTGATGAAATAGTTGTTGATATAGGAAGGATTGTATATCCATTTACAACCTCAGGATTACCAAAGGTCATTGAATTAAATTCAAAAGGAGGATTTTTTGCATTAATGGAAGTAGCAAAATTTTCAAGTCTTGATACTATTCCGAGCTTGTCTATGTCTTCGGGGAATACAATCGAAAGAGCATCTTCAACTTCTTTGTATTCATCTTCATATGCTGATTTATGCAAAGTATTTGCCTCTTCAAGGCTAGGTAAAATTACATTATCGTAATTCATTATCTCTTCATTTATTTCGTCCAAATTAACTGAAGCCTTCATATATATATTCAACTGAGGATATAAAAATAGAATAGAATAAGCAATTAGGATTACCGCAGATAAAACTAGATAAATATAACCCATATTCATATTCTTTTTTCGTTTTTCCTCATAACGTTTTTCCTGCATTGCATTTGCACCTGCAATGGGCCTTTTGAATATATTTTTGATTTGATTTGTAGCTGTTGTATTAAGTGTTACCATAACCTTATAATTTTATTATTTATTTTTTATTACTCACTTGAGGGATTAAGCTCAAAAGAAAGCTGAAAATTTGATGTGTATTTTCCTGTCTTTTTATCCAAAGACTTACTTAAAGAGTTGAATTCTTTAAATTCCTTGAAATACGGTTCAGTTTTGTCATCTGGGTTTGTTCTATCCTTTGGATAATATCTGAATGCTTCTTCTAGCTCGATCATTTTTGTAAGGTTTTTGCCAAGCGGATCACTAAGAGAGCCACCAACTGTTACCGTTCTTTTTTCCGCATCAAAAGAAAAATTGTTGAATTTTATATACTGAGAAATCTCATTTCTTTCATATATATAGTCAGCAACTTCATTAATTTTAGCTAGTATATCCGGCCAGTTAAGACGGTTTTCTATAATTTTATTTATTGTTTCTTCGTATCTATTGCTATACCCCTGCTGATAATTATTATTTTCTTTTGTAAGTTCAGCTTCTTCGCTTTTCTTTTCTTCAAGCAGTGTGCTTGCGGCATGGAGCCTGCTGGCGTTGTTCTCCTCAATATTAAAAAGTCCAAGAACTGTGTTATTTATATCGATATTCTCAACATAGAAAAACCCAGCGCTTAAAACTACAAATGCAATTGAGAATTGCATAAAAGCCTTTGAAAATTTCAAAAACATTATCCCCTCTCCTTTTTTTGTTTTTTCTTCAGCAACATCTTCTTTTTTCTCATTTTTATCTGATTTTTCAACTATTGTATCTATGATTGATTTTGATGAGCTCTCTAACTCCTCTTTTCCTTTAAACATTCTGGTGAATACATTACCTTTACTTTCAGCTTGTTCGTCGCTTTTTTGAGTAACAGGTTCAGGTTCAGCCTGCCCCTTAGCTTCTGGAATAACTGGAGTAACTGGAGCAAAAACATTTGTTTGACTAGCGGTTTCCTCTGTAGCCTGAACTGGTTCTTGTACTGTCTCTTCCTGCTTATTTTCAACTGCTAATGCACTTTCGGTATTTACCTCTGCGCTCTGCACAGGTTCTGTATCAGGTGTTGTTTTTGATACTGGAATGTCTTGTGAAACAGGCTGTACCTGCTCAGCACTTTTTAAAACAACCTCTTCTCCTGTTGCTTTTGCAATCTTCTTCATGAATTTTTCTGCAAGAGAACTTTCTGAATCCAATTCAACTAGCTCCTGAATAGATTTCTTTGCAATATCATACCGCTCTTCTTTAAAAGCATCTTTAATTTGAGTTTCAAGTTCTTTGATTTTTTCCGCGTTGGCTTTTCTTGATTCAGCGTTTTTTGATTTCTCAACTTTACTAAGCCATGTTTCAGAAGTTTTATCCTCAGGGTCTAGCTCTTTTAACTGAGTACATAATTTTTCAACCTGACTAAAGTTTCCTTCTTTAAAAGAACCTTTAATTTGAGTCTCGAGCTCTTTGATTTTTTCCGCGTTTACCTTTCTTAACTCGGCACTTTTTGCTTTTTTTACCGCCTCAAGCCATTTATCGGATGTCTTGTCCTCCGGATCAAGCTCTTTTAACTTAGCACAGAATTTTTCAACCTGACTAAAGTTTCCTTCTTTAAAAGCGGTTTTAATATCACTTGAAATAGATTTTATCTGTTCTGCATTTTGTTTTCTTTTTACGTCCGCTTCAATTTTATCAACTTGCTGAACCCATTTTTCTGCTGATTTTTCATCAAATTCCTTTAATTCACCTGATAATTTTCGAACATTTTCCAAATTACCTTCCTTGAACATCTTTTTTATCATTTCTTGATACTGTTTGATTTTCTCAGCATTTTCCTTTTTCTTAGCATCAGACTTGGCCTTTTCCAATTTTTCCATAATTTTTATGGCAAACCTATTTTCAGGATCAATTGCTTTGACCTCTTCAATAAGCTTAGACACAGCATCAAAACTTTCTTCTTTAAAAGCTGATTTTAAGTCTTTTTCAAGCTGTTTTATTTTGTCTTTATTGTTTTCGTTGTTTTCTGACATGGTTATTTGTTTTATTTATCTCATTATTTTATCATTTCCTGAGCAAAAAGTCAATGATGTTAATTTGCATTGCTGTTAAAATAATGGTAAAAATACGTTTGTTACAAAATAACCACGAAGGACACAATGGATATTAAAGAACTTATAGATAAAATTCAGAAGGACCTTCGATACGTTTGACGGACTTGAACTAGATAAAAAAATCAAAAATGCAGAAGAGAAAAGTACCGCCTCTGACCTTTGGGATAACCCAAAAAAAGCTGAGGTAATTTTAAAAGAGTTAAAGTACTGGAGTGACTTTAATAATAAATGGAAAGAAATTAAACAAAAGTCAGAAGACCTTGATGAGCTACTCGATATGATAGACCAAAGTAAAAAAGAAGAGTTATCGGAGCTTGAAAAAGATTACAAAAATCTACAAAGCATTTTTCAGAAAGCTCATGTGGAACTCGTTTTAGGTGGAAAATATGATAAAAATGATGCCATTATGGTAATTTCATCCGGTACAGGAGGAGTTGAGGCTCAGGACTGGGCGGAAATGTTACTTAGAATGTATTTAAGATATTTTGAAAAAAAAGGGTGGAAAGTGAATGTAACCGATAAAAATATTGGAGAAGAAGCTGGAATAAAAAGTGCTACAATAGAAATTAGTGGAATAATGGCATACGGCTTTTTAAAGGCGGAACATGGCACTCATAGATTAGTGCGATTATCACCTTTTAATGCTAAAAATTTAAGACAAACCTCCTTTGCTTTAGTAGAGGTACTACCAGTAATTCCGGAAGATGACAATATTGAAATAGATGAAAAAGATTTACGAATTGATACTTATAGATCCAGTGGTGCAGGCGGACAGCATGTAAACACTACGGACTCCGCAGTAAGAATCACTCATATTCCAACAGGCTTGGTTGTTACATGTCAAAGTGAGCGCAGTCAGATACAAAACAGAGCGCAGGCTATGAATGTGCTTCGTGGACGACTTACCCAGAGATTGATTGAGGAAAAAAAGGAGCAGATATCTGACTTAAAAGGAGGATATAAGGAGGCCGCATGGGGTAATCAGATAAGATCATATGTATTTCAGCCATATACTATGGTAAAAGACCACAGAACAAATGCCGAAACCAGTCAGGTACAAGAAGTAATGGATGGAGATTTAGATATGTTTATTGAGGCCTATTTACTAAGTTCGAGTGACAAGAGTAAGAGTAAGAGTGTATAATTATATCTGCTCTATTTACTTACACTTGCTCTCAAATCTATGATTCTACAAATTGAAACAGGCAGGGATAATCCAATACTTCGAAAAAAATCGGACAATGTTCGTGAAATCACCAAAAAGACTGTGAAGCTGATAAAAGATATGGAAGAAACAATGATTGTATCTAAAGGAGTAGGGCTGGCCGCACCGCAAGTTGGTATTAATGAAAGAATTGTAATTATTACATTAGACAATAAAAAGTTCCTTCACCTAATAAATCCTAAAATTGTCGCTTTTTCAGATGCGACAGCTGTAAGTGAAGAGGGATGTTTAAGCTTACCAGGCGAATGGGGTAAGGTACGAAGGTCAAAGGAGGTTACTGTTGAATTCTTTAACACCAAGAATCAAAAAATAGTAATGAAATTCAACGGGTTTGAAGCAGTTGAGCTTCAGCATGAAATCGATCATTTAGATGGTGTTTTATTTACAGATTACCTAGATGAAAACGATATAACTCTTGATATCTTGACCTCACAAAATGAAGTTGAGAAAATTTAGCTTGCATCAAATTGATTACTCAAATAAAATGTCTGTGCTCTTTAGTGTGCCCAGGTGGTGAAATTGGTATACACGCTGGTCTTAGGAACCAGTGCCTTGCGGCGTGAAGGTTCAAGTCCTTTCCTGGGCACCACTACAAAAATTTTTTTAATTAACGATTTAAGAATAGCGATTTTATTTCGATTTTTTGATATACTCTGATTGCTTGTATTAATTAAATTAAAATTAATGAGAAAAATAATATCAATCATTGTATTTATTATTTTATTAGCAATTGGTTTTTTGGGTTATATGGGCCTTTTTGGTGATATTAATGTAGTTGAAAAAGAGGTTGGACCATATATATTTGCTTATGAAGATTTTGTAGGTGATTATGCAAAGACCGGTCCTGTTTTTGATGAAATAAATGACAATCTACTTTTAAATGGCGTTGAAACCTCACAAGGGCTTGGAATTTATTACGATGACCCAGAAGTGGTTATGAAAGAAAATTTAAAGAGCAGAGTCGGAGCGATTGTTTCAGAAGAACAGGCTTTTCAAATTGATGGAAGAGGTCTTAAGCACAAAATAATGACCGTTGATAAATTTAACGCTGTAACTGTGGAGTTTCCTTTGAAAAATATGCTTTCCATTATTATAGGGGTCAAAAAAGCTTACCCAGCTCTTTCTGATTATATGGATATGAAAGGTTATAAGAATGCCCCTGCTTATGAAATATACGATTATGACAAAGGGGTAATATTATATGCATTTCCAATTATTAAATAATTTTATTATTAACCAACTGATTAAAATGAAAAAATTTGTACTTATTTTACTTTTCTCTTTGTTGGTTTTTCCATCAATAACTTCGGCAGCTTCTTTTAAAGCTGGTGAAGAAGTTTTTGTTGATGAGGAAATAAATGAAGACGCCTACATAGCTGGCGGTACTGTTAGGGTTAGTGAAAATATTAACGGTGACCTTATGTTAGGTGGAGGAAGAATTTTAATTAATTCAAATGTTTCACAAGATTTAACTGTAGGTGGTGGTGATATGGTGATTAATGGAGAAGTTGGTGATGATATGAGAGTAGGTGGCGGAAACATTGTAATTAACTCTATTATTAAAGATGATTTATTTGTTGGAGCAGGAAATGTTAATTTATCAGATACCAGTTTTGTTGGTGGTGATTTGATTTTTGGAGGAGGCAATGTATTTTTGGACGGAGGTGTAAATGGAAACATTGTAGGAGCTGGTGGCAATATCAACATTAATGGAGAAGTAATCGGCAATGTTAAGATATTCAATGCCGAAAAAATTACATTCGGACCTAATGCAAAAATTAAAGGAAGTTTGGAATACAGAAGCACCAAAGAAGCAAAAATTGAAGAAGGGGTTGTTGAGGGCGGAGTAATATTTAATCAAATTAAAAGAGAGGCTACAGTTAAAAATGCAAAGTGGATGGCTGGTGGCATTCTTGCTGGATATTCTATATTTAGTCTTCTTGCAAGTTTGCTACTTGGACTAGTAATACTATTGATGTATCGAACTTATTCGATTTCTGTAACTAAAACAGCATATAAATCTCCTTTCAAGAGCCTTGGTATTGGTTTACTAGCTTTAATAATTGTTCCAATTTCCGTATTAATATTATTTGTTACTGTTATTGGACTTCCTCTAGCATTTATTACACTTCTATCGTGGATTATCCTTCTTATGCTCGGAAAAGTTTTCGCTTCTATGATAATAGGATGGCAGTTAATTAAAGTGAAAGAAAAGAAAGGTTTTGGAAGGCTTTATGGTGGATTTGCATTAGGCGCACTGATTTATTCCCTATTAATTGTAATCCCTATAGTAGGTTGGCTGGCTAAATTTGTTGCAATATTAATAGCACTTGGAGCAGTAATAATAACTTGCTATGAGTTACATAACTCGCTTATTAAAAAGAAATTAATTTAATGCATTTAATTGATACTCATTGTCATTTAAGTCATATTAAAAAAACTGATATACCAGCAGTAATTGAACGTGCAAAAAATGCAAATATCGAAAAATTAATTACTGTTTCCTGTACATTGGATGAAGTGGGCGAGTGCCTACCTATATCTGATGAATATGACTTTATCTGGACGACAGTAGGCATTCATCCGACCCAACTTTCTGGAAACATTGAACATGAGCTGGAAAAGGTATTTGAATACGCAAAAAATGAGCAGAAAATTGTTGCGATAGGAGAGATTGGTCTGGATTATTATCATGATACATCAGAGCACAAATTGCAGGCTGAGTATTTTATTGGACAGCTTAATATTTCAAAACAATTGAATAAGCCTGCAATTATTCATTGCAGAGGCGGTAAAAATCCTGGAGAAAATGAGCAGGCGTTTATAGATATGATTCAGATACTGGAACGGGAGAATTTTAATAATGGAGTGGTTCATTGCTTTAGCGGTAATAAAGTTGAGGCAGAAAAACTGCTTGATATGGGCTTAATGATTAGTTTTACGAATATTATTTCTTACGAACAAAATGAGGAACTGCGTGAAGTTTTAAGGGATATTCCACTTGATAGGGTGATGTTGGAGACAGATAGTCCATATATTTCAAAAGAGCCTTCAGATGTAGCAAGTATTGCAAAAACTGTGGCAGATATTAAGGATGTACCGGTTGAGGAAGTTACCCGGATTACGACAGCGAATGCGGAGAGGTTTTTTGGGATTTGAGTTTACCCAAAATATTTTTTCACGGCTTCACCAACTGTTTTTACCTTTTCTGAAGATAAAACATGCTTAAATCCTAGTTTTTCAGTTTCTTTAAGCCTTTGTTTCATTTGACTTACATTACGCACCTCGCCACTTAAACCTACTTCACCCATAATAACCATTTCGGGTGGAAGTGGCTTTTGAAGTTTGGAACTTGCGATTGCCATTGCGATAGCGAGATCGGCTGCCGGCTCAGAGAGTTTTAGTCCACCTACCACATTTACATAAACATCAGATGAATCCAGTTTTATGCCTGCATAGCGTGTTAGTACGGCTATTATTATATCCAGCCTTCTTGTATCAAACCCACTTGATGTGCGTTTTGGATAGCCAAATTGAGTGTAGGAAGTAAGCGCCTGCACTTCGACAAGGAATGTTCGAGTTCCTTCCAGTATAGGTACAATTACAGAGCCTATTGGATTTTCTGCACGACCATCGAGGAATAAAGCCGATGGGTTTTTTACTTCCGTAAGACCTTTTTCTTCCATACTAAAAACTCCAACTTCGTCTATTGCGCCAAAGCGGTTTTTGGTTGTTCGGAGCAAACGAAACTGATGATGATTATCCCCTTCTAAATAAAGAACCGTATCAACTAAATGTGTAAGCACTTGTGGGCCTGCAAGTTGACCTTCTTTTGTTACATGACCAATTAGAAGTATTGGAATTTTTTTTGACTTGGCCGTCTGCATTAGCATTTCCGTAACATAGCGAACCTGAGAAACTGAGCCTGCCTGACCTGGAATCTCATCACTTGCCATAACCTGCACCGAATCTACAACTACAAAACCCGGCTTTTCGGATTCGATTGTTGTTAAAATCGATTCCAGATTGTTGATATTCGCGATTGAAATAGGATTTTGTAGATTCAGACGTCTGGCGCGAGAAGTAATCTGCTGAATAGACTCTTCGCCTGAAAAATAAAGCACTGACCTACTTTTTGCCATTTGATTACAGATTTGTATAGTAAGTGTGGATTTTCCTATTCCTGGATCACCAACAAGCAACACCACAGAATCTTCCATGAATCCGCCTCCAAGAACCCTATCAAACTCCCCCACTTCGGTTTTAAGGCGTTTTTCAGTAAATTCGATATCAGATAGAGATATAATTGGTTTAATGCGTGTTTTGGAAAGATTACCGCCTGAACTTTGCTTTCCAACATTAACAACATCCTCAACAAGTGTATTCCAGCTATTACATTTGTAACATTGACCAGACCACTTGCTTGATTCTGCGTTGCATTTTGTACAGAAGTAGATTTGTTTTAGTTTCATATTCTTTTTATTAAGTAATTGTCTGAACTGTGATTTTCATATGATTTAATTGATTTTATGGATGATTTTCACTCATCCGAATAAATAAATAATTATTTTAGTCAGACAGTTGATAATTTCCTTATTCTACTCAATCTTTTGAATTCCAGGCTTGTCGAACCAAAATTAATCAATAAACCTATTTCAACATCATATACCTCTAGATAATTAATAGCTTGTGATAAGTGTACCTTTTCTAATTCTACTAATGCTTTTAATTCGACCATAATTGAATCTTCAACGTAAAAATCTACTCTTCGCGTACCAATTTGTCTGCCATTGTAAACAATAGGCATTTCTTTTTCACGTTCGAAATTTAAACCCGAACTCCAGAATTCCATTTCCAAAGCTCTTTGATATACAACTTCCTGAAATCCATTCCCTAATTTTGAATGCACTTTCATTGCACAGCCTATTATTTTTTCTGTTATATCGGAATATTTATAATTGTTTTTAATCATAAGAGAATCAATTTAATCACATAAATCACAGTTCAGACAGAATTATAGTAAACGTTTGTTCACCAGTCAAGAGAATTTTAAAAAGCGGCCCGCTGAACGAATCCAGCGAGCCTTAAGCGATCAAACTAAGAACTAATAACTCATTTCGGGTTTATAAGAACCACGGGTATTTCCACCTTTCCACCTTTGAATCCGTAAAATTCTGTCGACTTCACCCGGTTTAAAACACATTTTGCCAGACTTTCACTTTCGGTAGTGTTTTCTGACAAAAATGCCTTCGACACCTTCCCGTTTTTACCGATATTAAGCCTGACCTTCATCCTTCCTTCTATTTGGGGATTTCTTTTAAGAGCTCCGTCGTAGCAAGTCTTTGCAATTGCCCTAACTTTTGCTCCGACAGAATTCTCGACATTGAGATTAGCAGTTTCAGGTTCCGAAGGAGGACTATAAGGCTCCTTTTTGGCTGGCTGTCTTATAATCAGCTCTCCGTCCTCTGTAAAAAGCCTACCTCTATCTGACGTGTTTTCTTCAGGGGGTCTTTCTTTGGGGACTTGTGATAACTCCTTAGCTCTTTCAACAATTCCCCGCTGAAAGTCCCTCTTAACGTCGAAAGACAATGTATCGTCAGCCCTGATTTCCGGCCAGAGTTCCTTCAACCTGTTAACATCAGTTATGCTGGTCGCAGCAATATAGCGGAGACCATCATCAGGATCGTACCGGGCAACCATAACAAGTAACTGATTGTTACCACACTGTCTGATAGCGTATTCACGCTTCGTCGCGTCAGAATATCCTAATCCCGGACACTCCTTAAGCAACTCGAACTTCTTTTTTAGGTAAGCTCTGAACTTACTTTTTTCTTCTTCAGTCAAATCAGGATCATCGGGAATAGATTGGTAAAGCTTAATAATCATCTTGATATCAAGTATCCGCTTTGAGGCCTCAACTCTTACTGTTTTAGATGAGTCGAAACTAGCCATTTCGAACAACACTTTCTTGTCACCACATCGTTTAACTGCCTCAAGTCGTTCTTCGTCATTACCGACAGAACTATTAGGGCAAGCCATTTCGTGATCGATATTTGCTGGTGGTGATGGAGCACCTTCGGAAGATGCAATGATCTGCCCGTGATAGGCACACCCGAAAACCAAAAGACTGATTGCTGTTAATACTACGTTTTTCATTTGTGCCTCCTTATGGCATGTGTCACTTTTGTGACTATTTTTAACCACAACCGTGGTTAGTTTAAAATTTGTTATTAATTCCTAATTTTCTAAGATCATATTCCTAAAATTGCACATATATAATCGCAATGGTAGTGGTATATTCTACGAGTTTATTGGCTTTTTGTCAAGTTATTCGTCGTCTTTAGTTTTCAAAATAATTAGATTGCAGTATTATGCTTCTATTAATAAGCAATGAACGAAACCAATGATTAATAATATAGTTTCAAATCTTAAGCAATTCTTCCTAAAATCCGGCAAACAGAAGGCTGTACTTGGCTTAAGTGGTGGAATAGACAGCGCTCTTACTGCTAAAATCGCAGTTATGGCATTAGGAGCGGAAAACGTTACAGCTTTGATATTACCAAACAACAATCTTAATCAATCCGAGGAGGTCACTGATGCCTTAAACTTTGCAAAAGATCTTGGAATTAAGTTTGAAGTAATAGCAATTGATGAGTTTGTTTCCAAATTCTCTGAACTGCCATGGGAAGCGTCTAAGATTGCGAATATGAATATACAATCAAGAGCCAGAGCCTGCATTTTGTATCATTACGCAAATTCCCACGATGCCTTGGTATTAGGAACTAGCAACAAGACTGAATTAGCTTTGGGTTACTTTACCAAATTCGGAGATGGAGCCTGTGACTGCGAAGTGATTGGCAGTTTATATAAAACAGAGGTTTGGGAATCAGCCAAAGAACTTGGACTTCCTGAAAAAATAATATCTAAATCCCCTTCTGCACAATTAGCAGATGGACAAACGGATGAAGCTGAGATAGGCGTTAGTTATGCGGAAATAGACGAGATTCTGAAAAAGTTTGAACAAGGTAAAGAACCTGAAACAAATAATGAGAAATTGATTTGGAATAGGATTAACGCAAATAAACACAAGGGGGAGGTACCACCTACTATTTGAGATTTGTGACTTGAGACCTGCCTGCCGGTAGGCAAGGTTTGTGATTTGAGATTTGTGACTTGTGATTTGAGATTCAAAATTCACAAATCACAAATCACAAATATTTAAAGGCTATTCAAATAATTCTGTAAAATGATTTGGGCAGATAGTGCGTCGCGTTTGCCTTTTTGATCTTTAGATTTAATCCCCTGCATACCTAAGGCTTTTTTTGCATATTCAGTACTTAACCGTTCGTCAAAAAAATCCACTCCAATCTCTGGAAGGTTCTGTTTTAATTCATCAAAAAATTTTTGAGTCTCAATTGCCCTATCGCCAAATGTTCCATCCATTTGTATAGGAAGACCTAATACTATTTTGCATATCTGTTCTTCTTCACATATGTCTCTTATTTGCTGAATTAAACTATTTATACTTTTGAATTCCAAAAAATCACGCGGAAATGCAATTTCTTTATTAAAATCAGATACAGCAATTCCAACTCGTCTATCACCATAATCTATACCGAGATATTTTCCTTTGTTCATTTTATTAGGACTAAGAATTAAAGACTAAATACTTAGTCTTATTTCTTTTCTTCTTTCTTTTCAGCTACTTCCTTCTTTGGAGTCTCCTTCTTTACTTCCTTTTTAATTTCTTTCCCTTCAGTATTTTTCATTACTCTGGCGATTCGGGATTTTTTATTGGAAGCGTTGTTTTTGTGAATTAATTTCTTCTTTGAAGCTACATCAATTGCGCTTACAACTTTAGGCATAATTTTATTAGCTTTTTCCAAATCACCTTTTTTTACATATTCCAAAAGCAATTTAATCATTGATTTCATATGACTTGAATAATGGCGATTTCGGTCGTGTCGCACCTTATTCTGTTTCATTCTTTTGATTGCTGATTTGATTACTGGCATTTTCTTTTAATTAAAAATTAAGAATTGAGGCCTGCTTACCAACAGGCATGATTACGGATTTAATTTGCTGAGGTATTTTAGGGTAAAAAATGATTCTTGGCAAGCTAATTCACATTAAATACATCATAGTCATCACCAAGCACTATGGAAATGTCCACATCCGGCGTAAATGATGTCCTACTTTCTGGCATAGCACTAGCTTTAACAAAAGTAGATAATGCATTTAATGTAGGCTGATAAAGAGGTTTTACGTTAAGATCTTTATCCTCTTCCCAGTCATAATATAAAATTATACTTTTATCCAGATATTTCTTATCGCCATTTTTATCGTAATAATTATCTATATTTGAAATATTGAACCCAAAACGATTCATTTGATAGGCTACATTTCTGGCTATACCTGAATACTTTGTAGCATTAAGTACTTCAATTTTTGGTGGATTCCAGAATGCTTCACGATAATTAAAAATGTAATCAGCGTATTTATGAATTAAATCAAGATTATTTCCAAATGGCACCAATACAAATAATCCATCATACAATTCCCTTTCTGGAGTATATAAAAAACCTCCATCCTGACCTGGGTCATCATGAAGTACTTTTGAAATAAGATGACTACGATCAAAATGATTTGCAAAACCACCTAATGCAATTATCTCTCTGATTGAAAGATTGGTATTGGTATTTGAACTAACTGCGTCGAATATACTTTTAAGTGCTTTTGGATTAGTAAGAATGTCCTTTGATAATGCCTTTTCCCTCATAGATTCAATAACCTGTTGCTGACGGAATGCTCTATCGAAATCAGATGTTGTTTTTCTACTCCTTACAAATTTCAACGCTGTTTCACCGTCCATTTCCTGAATCCCCTTATCTACACTAAACACAGTATAACCGTTATCGGTTTCATTTGGATAAAAAGGATCATAGATTGAATTTTCCACTTCAACTGTAATACCTCCAAGACTATCCACTATTTCAACAAAAGCATTAAAATTAACACGAGCATAATAATGGATATCTAGATTGGCTATTTCGCCAGCGACTTCCTGGAAAAGACCATAAAGCTTTTCTTCATCATTGTCATATGTAAATTTATGATTTCTATATAATTCATTAATCTTTCCAGGCCAAGTTGCATCTTTTATATAGTAATCACGTGGTATTGAAAGCAACGTAACGGCATTTTTCTTGAAATCAATACTGGCTACTATGATTGTATCAATAAGATCTGCGCCATCACGTACATGACCACCATCACCCAACAAAACTATATTTGTATATCCATTTTCATCCTGTAATAACTCGGAACCAAGTGCAAACACCATATCCTTCGGGTCGAAACCTTTTATAAAATTATATGCAGAAGCCATAACCTTTCCTACGATAAATACAGATAAAACAATAAGTATTGCACCCATTATGTAGCTTCTCTGCTTTGGTGTTGATTTGGCAGATGTTTTTACAATAAAACCACCAAAACTCTTTAATTTCTTAAAAGGTTTGATTGGTGGTTTTTTTCGTATTTGTCTAGTTTTAAAAGCCATATTGCTTATTGCAAGATTAGAAGATTACAAAATTACGTCACTGATTATGTTCTTGTCTTATAATACACTTACTGGAAAAAATAATCTTGTAATTTTTAACAGTTAGCCCATTTTGAATGGACGTATCTTCGTAATTTTGTAATAAGATACTATTTAAGTTCAACAGTAGCTCCAACTTCTTCAAGCTGAGCTTTAATCTTTTCTGCATCTTCTTTTTTAACACCTTCTTTTACCATCTTTGGTGCACCATCTACTAGATCTTTTGCTTCTTTAAGACCAAGACCTGTGATTTCACGTACAACCTTAATTACAGGAATCTTTTGACTACCAGCAGAAGTAAGCTGAACATCAAAACTGTCTTTTTCCTCTGCTTCAGCAGTAGCAGCACCGCCAGCAGCAGCTACAGCAACAGGAGCAGCAGCAGAAACACCAAATTCTTCTTCCATAGCCTTTACTAAATCAGCTAATTCAAGAACTGGTAACTTTTTAACCTCATCAAGAATTCCTTGAGCGGCTTTTGATAATTTAATATCGTCAGACATAATATTATTATTAAAAATTAAAAAAATTAAAAAATGAATTAATTAAGCAGCCTCTTCCTTATTCTCATCTTCAGCTGGAGCCTCTTCTTGTACTTCTTCGACTGGTTTTTCTTCAGCTGGAGTATCTTCAGCTGGAGTATCTTCAGCTGGAGTATCTTCTACAACCTCAACAGGAGCAGCTGTTTCTGCAACTTCAGCAGGTTTGTCCTCTTTAACAGGAGCTGGAGCAGCTTCGGCAGGTAATGTATCTTTATATGCAGATACCACTCTTACAAAACCGCTTATCAAATTACCCAACACACCAACAAAACCAGATACAGGAGCGTTCATAGAACCGATAAGTTTTGCAAGGAGCTCTTCTTTTCCAGGTAGTTTTGCATATTTCTCAATTACTTCAGGACTAACCGCTTTTCCATCAATTACTCCTCCAAGTAATTTTAGATTATCGTTCTGTTTAGAGAAGTTAAAAAGCACTTTAATACCTGCAAGCGGATCTTCATATGAAAAAGTTGCAGCAACAGGACCTTCCATTCCAGATTCATCTAGGTTGTCGATTTTCTGCTCTTTAGCAGCAATACCGATAAGAGTCTTTTTTGCCACTTTCATTTCGGCATTTTGTTCTCTTAACTTTTTGCGTAAATCAGAGATACCTGCAACGTCTAACCCTCTATAATCTGCAAATACAACTGAATTACATTTTGAGAATTTATCGATTAATTCCTGAAGCAGTACTTCTTTTTTTTGACGTGTTATAGGCATTTTAATTGGATATTAATGATTAAAGATTGGAGATTCTTCGATTTATAACAGTTAAAAAAATCTCAATGCATATAGACTTGAGACTTTACAATGACCAATGGATTAACCTCCAATGACCAATTTTACGTGTCTCGGCAGGGCTTATTTACTGGCCTGCTGTCTATGACGCGTATGAATTATACTGATGTTGGACGGGATGTCAAACTTTTTTTGTGAGTAGCGAGAAAACCGGTCTGAACGTAGTAAGCAAAAATGTGCAAGACCTGCGAAGCTCAGCAGAGCAAATCTAAACATTTTTGAGGTTTTCCCTATTGCGTGCGTACACATCCCCCTTCTTTCAATACGGGGTTAGTGGGAAAGGTATCAATGAGGGGTAAGAAAGAAAATATACAAAGAAAGAAAATCATAGCTAACTTTTTTTTGTAAACACTACAGAAATCAGCATTCTATTATCGAGGAATACTGATGATATATCTCTTCCTTTTATACTTGTATCCCCACCTTGTGCCTCAAAGGTAAAATTTACGCCGTATTTATCCGCAATAGCCGAAACAAAACATGTGCTAACCGGAGATGTCCATTGTTCATCAGCAAACCTTCTTCGTTTATCACCCTTAGAAAGAGTCACAACAACAGGTTTAATTCCATTTAATCTCCCACCTTCAATTGTCGTCCTTGTACCATTACAAGATATTGAATCAATGCAAAGCGTACGCATCTCTGCAAGTAATTCCATTGCAGCACTTTCCCAGGGGGTTTTTGTGTGAAAATCAGGAGTTTTTGTTTGATCTGGTTCAGGTGGTTCGTATGTTAATACTCTCACCAAATTACCTCCTTCGTCTCTTTTACATGTCCATTCATCATCTTCAAAAAGATGTGTAGCTGTAACTTGTCTTTCGGCATTCATGAAATATTGTTTATTAAATAAAAAAACCGCCAATTGGCGGAGAAGTAATTGATGAATTTGGGATTTTCACAAAACTATCCGCCTAGGCAGAATTTTCAATAATAATGATAATGTTTTGTGCGAATGTTTTCATCGTCTGTAATTTTAATAAAAAAAAATCTATTAATCAAGTTTTATCTTCTTATATACTTTTCAATTTGGCTAAATAGATTTTTATAATCTACCACTTTTGGATGCACTTTATTTCTGTTTTCCTCCTTTACGCATGGTGTTGTTTCAATAAGCTTAAAACCACTCTGTTCTTTTAGAAAAATATTCAGTTTTCTCGCTAAAAATCTAAGCTGAGACATGCCATCCCCAGTCCTTCCTATTAATGGAATGTCATAGATCATTGCCTGAAACTGTCCTTCATCAACAGTATTCCTTTCGCTAATTTTATCTATTATTCTTTTGTAGGCATCAATTACCCTTTCTAATGCCTCTTCTGAATCATCGTTCATAAAATCATTTAACCCTCCATTTATAATAAGTAATTTGCATTGCGGGTTATTAATCGCGTTTGTAACTTCTGTTTCTATATCACTTCCCACCCAACTATTACCATCAGTTACTAAAAATCGACCTAATTTTGCATCTACATTTTCTCTCCATACAGCGCTCCCCGCATTTTCTGTTATTCCAACCATATATGAATCCCCAACATAATAGACTCTACCTTTGGGCACGGGGTCAATTTTCTCTTCAAGCTGATAAGGCACTCCTGCCTTAAGAATTTTATCCACTCTTTTTACCAAATCTTCAAAACTCTCAGTATCTTCTTCTGCTATTTCATCAGAATCTAGCATCTCTTTATTCTGCGGTATCTCTATATCTTTTTTGGGTTCAGATATTGGTATGCTGACTAATCCTTCATCTTTGGTAGGATCTTCCTTTAAAGCTACTAGATCTCTATCGGAAACTTCCAATTCTTTACTATTAGCTTCTTTACATCCAGACCCAAGAACAGCAAGCACGGAAAGTGTCATTAAAAAACGTGCATTTCGAAAAATACTATTACTAGACTTTTTCTCATTATTTGATTTTGGATTTTCCGGAGACATTGAAAATTTGGAGGGTTAGGAGGGAACATTTAACCACTCGCTAACCAAAAAGTCAATTCCTTACTGATTTTTGACGAAATGACTTTATAAAATGATGTAGTGATGTAGTGACGAGATGCCTTTATAATGTATAATGACGCTGTTTCGTCATCTCGTCATTTCGTTTTATATGCGACACTATACAGTTACATCACAGGAGAATTCTCTTCGGCTTGACCAATACCTTACAAAGGTTAAACCAGATTTAACTCGTGCTTTCATTCAAAAATTAATTAAAGGTGGTCATGTTTTTGTAAATAACAAAAAGGCCACCAAAGCCTCATATAAGCTAAAAGAGAATGATGAGCTAATTGTGGATATTCCTTCGATTAAAGAAGTAGGTGTGGTTGCCGAAAATATTCCACTGAATATTGTTTATGAAGATTCTGATATTGTAGTTACAAATAAGCCTGCAGGAATGGTTGTACACCCAACGGATCATGGCGCCCATGTCTCTGGAACACTAGTTAATGCCTTGATGTACTACTGTAAAGATTTGAGCGGAATAGGCGGAGAAAAAAGACCGGGAATAGTTCATAGACTGGATAAAGACACATCTGGACTTATTATTTCTGCGAAAAATGATAAAGCTCACAACTATATATCAAAACAAATACATGACAGAAAGGTAAAAAAGAAATATATAACGCTTTTAAAGGGCCATTTAAGCCCGAATGAAGGAAGTATTGAATCTCCACTGGAAAAAACCCATGGAGACAAGGATATGAAGGTTTCTGGAGCTAAGAATGCCAAGTATGCCCTTACTCATTACAAAGTAATTAGATATGTCGGAGATTACAGTCTTGTGGAGGTGCAGATAGTTACAGGAAGAACTCATCAAATACGTGTACACTTTTCTGCAATCGGTCATCCAGTATGTGGTGACAAAATGTATGGGGATAAAGATCTAAATGCAAAATTGGAAGATTTAGGGTTAAAAAGACAATTTTTACATGCAAAGGAACTGGTTTTTAAACTACCAAAAAACGACGAACTGATTAAACTCAGTGCGCCACTTGCGGATGATTTGGAAAAAGTACTGTCTGAACTGTGATTTTCAAATGATTTGAATGATTTATGTGATATTGTTATTTTGTTGTACCACAAAATTCATATACGACAAAAAATCATGCCCATCAGATAAATCATACGAAAATCATAGTTCAGACATTTATTTAACTGCCGTTACTTCAATTTTTGTAAACTGTTGACGATGCCCTTGAGTCTTTTCGAATCTTTTCTTGGATTTCTTTTTAAATACACGGATTTTATCACCTTTTCCATGGCTCAATACTGTAAATTCAACTGATGCTCCAGCAACATAAGGAGCTCCTATGTTTGTCTTCCCTTCATTTGAATTAAGTAGGACTTTTTCAGTTTTAACTTTATCACCCTCATTATTATCTTTAAGTTTAGGTACTTCAATTTTATCTCCTGCAGAGACTTTAAATTGTTTTCCTGCGATTTCAACGATTGCAAACATGGTTATTTCAAGATTAATTATTAGAAGATTACAAAATTACTTTTTGCTGACGTACTTTATCACTCAATCTACTCTTGGTCAAATGTTTTTGTGAAATCATCAAATAAATCAGCGTTTTTCTCTGCCAATTCACATAATTTACCTTTCTGAATTTTCTCAAATATTTTTACATTATTATAATCAACTGAAAGTCTTTTTAGCTTTTCATTTAATATATCTGCAGAAAGATGATTTACGGGAACAATATATGATTCCATATGAGTACCCTTAAATAATTCATCAATTTTTGGGCTATAACTTATGGGTATTAAAGGTGTCTCGGTAAGTAATGCGGCGATTAAAAAGTGATAACGCATTCCAATGGCGTATTCTGCCGATTGCATTGTTTGTACAAGGTCGGAGAAATTTCTTGGAATATAGAGCTCACCACCAACTTTTTTACATACCGCATCTATCACTCGCTGGTCATGCTCTTTTATTTGCTGCATTGAGGTAAAAATGAATTCCGCATTTTTTTCCTTTTTCAGTTTTTCCAAAAATGATGAAAAAGTACTAATTATCCTAGAATTGTACTTCAGCCAAGGCCTAAGAGATATTATGAACACATTTTTTGTTCGTTCCTTGATTATACCTGAACTTCTGTACAAAAAAGCCGGATCAGCTGTTGTATAAATTTTTTGTTCATGAATGCCGATTTTGGTCAGTATGTCCTTGGAATAGTGGTCACGCACAGTGACAACCTCAGCCTTGTTATATGCCCACTTGGTCAGGAACTTTCCAATGCGGGTTTTTAGTGGCCCAATGCCTGTACCATAAATGAATATCGGCCGTCTAAAGTAATCTGCCCAAAATATCTGCCAAGCCCATATAAAGCATGCATAAATGTAATTATCCTGAAAAAGTCCGCCACCTCCGACTACTACAAAATCCACACTATTCATTGCCTTAATTGATTTTCTGAAACCTATTTTAAACAAAGACCTAAATCCTAAAGGAAATAAAGGTGCAGTCTTTATTCCAAATTCCCTTCGGGTTTCATCTGGATTTGCCGAAAATACCGTAACATCATGACCTGAAAAAGTTTTTAAAATTGCAGTCAGTATTGCGTCATCACCAACATTAGTTGCTCCATAATTACCTATAATACCAATCTTCATAGTGATTACTTATTTTGAAAATCTTACCTCCGCCTCTTTCATTCCTTGAAAAGTTACCTTTGCCATTTGAGCTCGAGTTATGTTGTCGTTTGGTCCAAAGTAACCGTTACCGTAGCCATCAAATAAATGATAGTTGTATGCGGTAGTTACATATTCATAAAACCAATCACCTCTATTTACATCCGCAAAAGAGAAAATAATATTCAAATTATCCGGATAAGCAAAAGCCTCAACAAGAATTTTAGCAGCCTGAGATCTTGTTACCTTATCACCAGGGCCAAAATATCCAGTTGGATTTCCGTTTTTATCTGCATAGCCATCTATCACATCAAAACTAACGGCTGCCTCCACATAATCATAATACCAAGCATCTTTTGGAACATCCTTAAAGGTCGGTGCTTCTGGAGCTTCAAAATTACGCATTCCGTCTATTGCCAGCATTACAATTTTAACAAGCTCAGCTCGATTTACTGTATCGTTTGGCCTAAATTGATCCTTTGCATCAAATACACCGTCTACAGCAAGCTGTTCTACCGCATCATAATACCAATCCCCTGGGACAACGTCGCCAAATGTGCCGGCAAAAACTACTTGTAATGTAAATAGTGTTATAAAAAACACAGTGAGAGATGTAATGACTCTTTTTACAGCTTTCTTCATACCAATCAAAATTAATATTTAGTACGATTATATTGCGATATTTTCAATGAAAAATCAAGTGAACATTGTATATCTGAAACTTGAATATTGGAATTTAAAACTGGGAATCTACCTAGTAATAGATAGGCTTAAGACTTATTTTATTAAGCAGCTTCCTCCTTAGACGCAAGATCTTGCGTCTCTACGTCGGATTCTACCTTCGCCTCTACGTCGGATTCT
This sequence comes from Candidatus Peregrinibacteria bacterium, assembly GCA_016932505.1. GTDB lineage: Bacteria > Patescibacteriota > Gracilibacteria > UM-FILTER-43-11 > UM-FILTER-43-11 > JAFGCT01. Next base: position 20,127 of record JAFGCT010000033.1, on the reverse strand, counting down.
GCTTGCGTCTCTACGTCAGATTCTGCTTGTGTCTCTACGTCGGATTCTACCTTCGCCTCTACGTCAGATTCTACTTGTGTCTCTACGTCGGATTCTGCTTGTGTCTCTGCGTTGGTTTCGGTCTCTTCAGCTTTTTCTGCAGCATCTTCAACTACTTCCTCAGTTGCCTCTTCTACTACTTCCTCAGTTGTTTCATCAGCAACAGTTTCTTCTACAGGATTATTAGCCTCTTCTTCCTTCTTACGCTTTTCCTCAGCCTTTACTGCCTCTTGTATAAGCGCATCCATCTTAGCTTCTTCGTTAGCTCTCTCTTCATCAGTAACATGCCTTTCTGTTAAGCGGGCTGACTTACCTGAACGCTGACGCATATAATATAGTTTTGCACGGCGGACTTTAGCTTTTTTAATAACAACTAATTTTTTGATATTTGGAGAATGTATAGGGAAAATTTTCTCAACACCAATACCTTCAACTATCTTTCTAACTGTGAAAGTTTTTTCAACACCTTCGCCATGCCCAACTTTAATAACAAGACCTTCGAAATTCTGGATTCTCTCTTTTGTACCTTCTTTGATTCTTTGACTTACACGAACAGTATAACCTGCTTTAATTTCAGGTATTTTATTTAATTGCTTTTTTTGCTCTTCTCGGATTAGCGGATGCATTTCTTTGTTAATTAAGAATTATTATTTACTAATTACGAATTTTATTAATTTATTAATTCATTCGAAAAATTGCCTATACACTTTATATACCATTTTAAAATTATGCAAGTTAATTTTAATATATATTATATGTATCTATCCAATTCCTTCTTAAGCTTATTCACGACAATTATATTTTTGAGGTTTCTAATCATATCATAAACAAATTTATCCTTGCATTCCAAGCGGTATAAAAAGTCTTTCTTGGATATAATTGTAAACTTAACATCTTTTTTGTCGTTCGAAGATTTAAGTAGATAATTTTTCAATTTATCTTTATCAACATCACCTACAATTAATAAATCAACTGCAGATTCTTTTCCTATAAATAATCCGGAAAGAAGCATGAAGTCGACATTTCCCATCTTTGCTATTTTTCTGGCTAGTTGCTCATCGTTACTACTCGCTTTAATAAGAATATCCCTAAGCTCCTCAAAAATAACAAATTCTTTATTAACATAGTAATACTTTTTTCTGTTTCTTACTTTGCTTCTTAGTAATCCGATTTTTTTAAGGTTATCTAATTCACGCCTAATGGAATTTATCTGCTCATCCAATTTACGTGTAAGTTCACGAATAAAAAATTCCTCTTCTGTATTAAGCAGAAAAGTATTGAGTAATTTTATTCTGGTATTAGAACTAAATAAAGCTTTTAACATATTACTTATAAATGACGAAATAACAAAACAACGAAACAATTTATATTAACTTTTATATTTATATTTTATTGATAATCGCTTTTCGTTTTCGTTTTTTTGTCTAAGTTGTCTGAGATCACTTTGTGTTCTCTCATGTGCAAAATATTTATACAGATTGAGCTTTTCCTTTGCAAGGTCTTTTAATTAGATTTAATTATTTAAAAAAAATATTGGCTTATACAAGCGAATATTTACCATTGACAAATAATCTAACTATTGTATAGAGAGAACTGATTTTTTGCTCATGGGTACGTTATTTGTTCTTATCTTGAACACATTTTTTATACAGTCTTGTCGTCTTTAACGTCTGAATTATCTTCAAGTTCGACATCATCATCGTCTTCTGATTTTACCGGGGACTTCCAGAACATAATCAAACATCCACCCATTGCAGCACCTAAACCTGCTGCCCACATTATCACAAGAAAAGCAGGAGTAGTTGGACCTATTAAATACCATGTACATGTTGCACCAAATTGTGCTGATGCAAGTATTAATATTAATACCCCTATTACTATTGAGCTGACTAAATATAATGTACGCATGATTTTATTTTTATATTATACCTTCTGTGAATATACCATATTTTAGACACTATTCACAAATTAAAAGCTTACTTGTTCTGGTTTATATATGCCATATCCTGTTCATATCTACTTCCCAGTGCAAGTGCTGCGTTCTTACCTTTCGTTAGAGCGTCCGTTTTTTTACCACTCCATTTTGAATATAACTGTTCAATTTCTGCACTTGATATATTTGGATCTAATTCCTTCAATACATCTTCTACTTCTCCTTTATCCAAATTATCAGTCCAAGATTCTTCATCAACAATACTTACAACTTTTTCAAGCCTTCCTGTTACAAAATTCTGCACTCTGCTAAGTACACTACTGGTAATCTCGCTTGCTGCCTCTGTCCAATCTTTAGCTCTGTCATAATACATTTTAAAATCATCAGGCATTTCATTTTCCAACTCTCTTTCAATAGCGAGAGTCGCCAATTTGATTTCGTTTTTGTTTAAATCGCTTTTTAGTTTTTTAGTAACCTTATTCAGCTCACCCTGAACCTTATTTAGTTCATCTTCTGCGGATTGCCCGATTTCACCATCTTTTGCAAAGGCTTCTTTGTTTACTGCAACTGCTTCATTCGTTGCTTTAAATGCGTCAAATCCCATTATATTATATGTTAGCGATTATTTCTTCAGCCTTAGCTCTGTCCAGATCCTCATCATCTGCCTTTTCCTTTTCAAGACTTGCTTTTGCTTTGTTGTAAAGTTCCTTAAGAGTATTAATACCTCTTTTTATAATCCCCTCCCTCTTCTTTTCATATATTGCCAATTTCTCCATTTTTAAATCAGCCTTCTCAAGTTCATTTATTAATTCCATTCTCATTTCCTCAGTAAAAACTTCGCCAACATTTACAAGCACATTATAAAGCTGAGGCTTTAGATACATTTGATATTTAACCAGTTCTTTTAGGAATATTTCGTTTTTCATAATTTCTTGTGGTATTTGTGGGATTAATGGGATTTGTGGGATGAATAGGATGGATGGATTGTAACCAGTTACATTCCCAGCCAATCCTGTTTATCCCTCTTATTACATTTATCCTCTTCATAATATTATACCAAAAAAACTGATAGATATCAAGTATAAACTACCTTTTACAGTTGTAATTATGCTATTTGCCCGTCACAAGGGACTTCAACTGCATTGTTATCAACATCTCTTTTTATAGGCGTTGAATCCGGTACTACCCTATAACTTGGCTCAGAATCATCTTGAATCGTATCACTTATAGGCTGATTTCTATCGGAATTATTAGAACCTGCACAGTCCGCAGATAACCCAAGTGCACACATTACTGCAAACATACTCCTGAATAGCAAAACCGCCTTAGATGAAGGTTTGTTCTCTACTTCCTGCGCTTTCGATGTTTCAATCGACATGATAATTCTTGAAAATGGATATTATTGTAAATGTTTTTGTGTTTTTGTCAACTTACTACTGTTGACGTATTATTTTTATATGTTTTAATACTATTTTAACACCTTGTTATTATTACTCTAAACCTATAAGCTTAATACATGAGCATTTACGAGAATATTCAAAGAATAAAATCAGATGTAAAAGAATCCGTTGTCATTGTTGCAGTAACAAAAAATCAAACAGCTGAAGATATAAAGCTGGTAATTAATAATGGGATTATTAATATTGGGGAAAGTAAGTGGCAGGAAGCTAAAGAGAAAATCCCCCTTATTCCCCCATTTGCCACTAAACACTTCATCGGGCATCTGCAGTCTAACAAAGTTAAGGACGTTGTAGAGCATTTTGATGTTATTCAGAGTGTTGATACCCTTAAGCTGGCAGAAATGATTAATGAGGAGTGTAAGAAGCTAAATAAGACGATGGAAATCATGATTCAGGTAAATACATCCGGAGAAGCACAAAAAAGCGGTGTATCGCCACATGAGGCTATTTCTTTAATTAATAAGGTATCCAAGTTACCAAATATTAAATTAATCGGTTTAATGACGATTGGAGTGAAATCTAACGATGAAGAAAAAATCCGTAAGTGTTTTAAATTACTCAAACAGATATTTGACCAAATCAAAAATCACAATTCACAAATCACATATCTTTCCATGGGTATGAGTGGTGATTACAAAATTGCGATTGAGGAAGGATCGACTATGGTGCGAATTGGAAAGGGGTTGTTTGGGTGAGCGAGGGTATAACGTTTCTGTTTGGGCGAAGTTTTGTGATGGTATAATATCGCGGCAACGCCGCATCGCTACCGAATTTGTATGAGCGAGCGTTTAAAAATAAAATTAATTCAAAATTTCTAATAACTTATTTCCCTAGTGTCTGTTTCAGCGCTTAATTTTGTGTTGGGATGAATAGACTTTCTCATAGCATACAATAAATTTCGTGTCATGGCGGCGAAGCTATTGTCTACCTTCAATGCTTCTTTCAGGAGCATATAATTCTCTTCTTTTAAAAATACAAAAGCTTTTGCTAAAATCTCATTAGCTGCATTTACAAATTCGAAAAATTTATTACGTAAATCCTCGTCCCCTTTCATTACTTCTTTTGTTGCAGAATCCTTTCCATTTTCATATTCATATTTTTTAATTTCTGCGACAAAATTATAAATTGCCTTAATCATTTCATCATAAAAAGCCCTTTCGGTTTTTGAAAGATCGTAATGTTGTTTATATAAATTTTTCACACTTTCGATTTCGTCAGTAATTTTACCAATATCTTCTTTTGTGGCTAAATTTTTACCTTTTTGTTCTACATATGAAGGAAGGAATCTGTAGGCTAATAAGCCTAATATAAAAGGTGTGAGTATTTTAAGTAATACGATTAGATAATCCATGGAATTTTAAATTAATTTTATTTAGCGAGCAAATCTTATAGCCCGTGTTGTACGTAGTAATGCCCATTTTTCAATCTAATAAAGCCTTTTAGAACATTTTATCTTTCTCTATTCACTAAAAAGGAGACATAAGGTTATCCTAACTATTAATTAGGTGTTGACTTGCGATGCTCTCTTACAAGAACTCGTTTGCCATTTTTGAGTGTACGATAATGAGAACGTGTCTCAACTATCTTTTTACCCTTCTTGGTTTTAGCCATGTGAATGGTGGTTAAGAAATAAACGAACGTAGAATTACTACGTCCCAAATGCCTACTAAAAATACTAAGCATATGGAACGAGTAATTGCTAGTTGTTAATTAAACCACAATTTACTGGCAACAAAGAACTTATGCCTCCATTTTAATGAACAAATATTATTATTTACCTTCTTCAAATAACGTTGATTGATTTGGTTCAATTCTTTGAATCGATATTATACTAATTTCTGGAACGTCAAAAATACTTGACCTACTTACTATGCCTTTTAATTGAACTTGGTTTTCTTCAATATACTCATGATATTGAGTAACACTTGTTCTGATGTCCCAAGGTACACATTTTAAAGTTCGGTTTTTATATTGAAAACCCAAATCACCATAGCCCTTGTTCATTCTGGTAATTTCACCCACAATTGTTATCTCTTTACCATTTTCTAATTCTGGGAATATTGGTTCGATAATCAAATCTTCGTAAAATTTTTGTTTATTTTCACATTCAATTTCAAAATTATCTTTGCCATATTGTATTTTAACGCTTTGGATATTTTCTTTTAATGGTTGAACAATCTTTTGTCCACCATATATAAAATTCTTACTCTTGCAGAGTTCCAATACTTTAAGGTCTTTCACGGATTGTATAACTTCTGTTGTAAGATTGTGAGCTTTATTTGCACCAAAATTTTCAATTACCCCAAATCCATTGTTAATCAAATTAAAGACAATATCTATTCCTACTACTATTTTCCATCCATCTTTTTTAACATAGGCAAAAATAGTTTTTAATGACCCCTTCTCTATGGGGTAAACAATAATTTCAATGTTATTAATACCACTAACCCTAGCAATTTCAGCTAAGCATAATTGCATACCTAATATTGCTTCACCAACATCCTTTGCACTCATTCCATTGTTGGGTGGATAAATTAATTCAATAAATCCATTGTCGTTTTTTTCAAATAATTGAAATTCATTATCTGTTTTCATTCTTTTTGCTTAAAAAATGTTCTAAAAGTTCCTTTAGTATTATACATCGTTCTAAAGAAAAGTGGGCAGTATTTCGTACAACTCGTTTCTAACGGACATTATTCCCGATTTATAACAAGAATAGGTATGTTATCGGACATATTTTCGGTAGAAACTAGTTGTAACTCATTCCAACAATTAATCCAGTGACCTCTCTATCTTTTCAATCTTAAACACTTCAAGAACGTCACCTGGTTCAACAGGAACTGGTGTTTTTATTTTAACACCGCAGTCTGAGCCTTTTTCAAGCTCGGATACGTCTTCCTTTACATGTTTTAGTGACTCAAGCTCAGTCTCAAACAATAATTCACCTTTGCGAGTAACGCGAGCCATAGATTTGGATTCAACTGTTCCTTTTGTAACCTTTCCTCCGGCAATAACCCATGATTTTTTATTAAGGAATATTTCTTTAATTTCAATATTTCCAAGCTCTACAACTTTAATCTCTGGTGCCATCATTCCGGAAATAATAGCCTTAACATCCTCTATTAGTTTATAGATGATTGTGTAGTTTTTAACTTCAATCCCCTCTCTTTCTCCAATCTTTTTTACATGTGCGGTAGGGCTAATATGGAAGCCGAAAAGTAATGCCTGACTAGCTGAAGCCATAATAACATCCGTATCGGTAATGTTTCCTACTCCAAAGTGAATTACCTTAACAGCAACATCATCTGATTTAATTTTTTGAAGAGCCTGCATAATTGCCTCAAGAGAACCCTTGGTATCTGCCTTAAGTACAATTTTAAGGAATTTCATTTCACCACTGCTTATTTGAGAAACAATACGCTCAACCATTGAACCGCCCATGCTTTCTTTACGCTCTGCCATTACCTTTGTCAGTTCAGCTGCACGATCTTTTGCAGTTTTTTCAGTTTTAAATGCTTGAACAATATCACCTGCCTGAGGAACTTCGGAAAGACCTGAAATTCTAACTGCACCAGATGGCGGTACTTTAGTTAGAATTCTACCTCTGTGGTCGTGCATTGCTTTAACACGGCCTAGCGCTGTTCCTACTACTATATTGTCTCCAACTTCAAGTGTACCGGTATTTACAAGAATTGTGGCAACAGGACCAAGAGATTTATCAAGATGAGATTCCACAACAGTACCTACAGCAAGACGATTTGGATTTGCCTTTAAATCTTCCATCTCGGCAACAAGTAAAATCATTTCAAGAAGCTTATCCATTCCTTCACCTGTTATTGCGGAACAAGGAACCATAATTGTTTTCCCTCCCCAATCTTCAGACTGTAGACCATATTCAACAAGTTCGCCTTTTACTTTGTCTGGATTTGCATTCGGTTTATCAATTTTATTAATTGCTACGATTATCGGAATTCCGGCCTCCTTTGCATGATTAATAGCTTCAATTGTTTGTGGTTTTACACCTTCATCTGCCGCTACAACGAGAATTGCAATATCAGTAGCCTTTGCACCACGTGCACGCATTGAAGTAAAGGCTTCATGACCAGGAGTATCCAAAAAAGTAATCTTATTTCCATCTTTTTCTACCTGATAAGCTCCAATGTGCTGAGTAATACCTCCTGCTTCCGTTGCAACCACGTTTGCTTTACGAATGTAATCGAGGATTTTTGTTTTACCATGGTCAACGTGCCCCATAATACTCACAATAGGAGGACGTGTTTTAAGTTTTGATTTACTATCCTTAAGAAGAATTGCCATATCCCCTTCGAGCAGATCTTCAGCCCTTGCCTCCTCCTCTTTTTTCTTAACTTTTACACCAAGCTCATCTGCAATGATTTCAGCTGTTTCAAAATCAAGCTTCTGGTTAATAGTGGCCATAATACCGTTTCTAAACAAACATGCGATTACACTAGGCACTGGTATTCCACATTTTTCTGAAAATTCTTTAACACTAATAATTGTTGGGATTTCGATTGTTCCGGTTTTAGCTTTTATTTGAGGTTGCTCTTTTGGACCTCTTTTTTGACTGATTGCACGACCCTTCTTTTGCGCTCTGAAAGCTTCACGATCCATTTCTTTAGCTACTGCAATTTCTTCGGCACTCATTCCATCTGCGTTTTCCTCTTCATAACTTACCTTTGCAATTCGAACTTTTCTTCCCGGATGCCTCTGCATTGTTTCAAGTACTAAATCCTCTTCCGCCTGCTTACCTTTCTTTTTCTTCCTTTTTTTGGATTTATAATAATGCTTCGGTAAATCCTGATTATCTACACCACCTTTTTCCCCCTCTTCAACTTCGATTCTTCTTGAAACAGGTAAGGCCGCCCCTTCGCTTGGTCTTCTGTCTTCATTTTTCGGAACATGACTTCTATCTTGTTCAACTAATTTTCCTTCTTTTCTTAATTTTTCTAGCTCAGCTTCTTTTTCTTTTCTTTCGATTTCCTCTTTTTCTTTCTTTGTCATAGCCTTTTTTACTGGCGGTTTTTTCTTCTCCTGTTTTTTTTCAATAATTATTTCCTTTCTTTCACCCTCCTCATCAGCATTTCCCTCCTCATCTTTTTTTACCTCTTCTTTAACACTTCCGTCTTTACCAATAACTGCAACTTTTCTTGCCTTTAAAGTTGGCTTGATTTTCCCTTTTAAAAAGCGAGTAACCCCTGTAGCAAGGGCGTCGTCAATTTCATGAGCCGTAGGACTTATCCCAAAATTTGTTTTCGCAAGTTCCCGACGCAATTCTTGTGTCGTAATTCGTAACTCTCTGGCGATTTCGTTTAAATGCATAGTTTAACTCGCTTATATGTTGGATAAGCTCAAAAAGAGTATCACTTGAATAAATTAAAGTAAAGATTAATTCCAATTATGAATCTTCGATTGTATCATTAATCATTCAATCGAATCTGCCATTTTATTAATTGTATCCTTTAAATCAATTGGACCTTCTACAACGTAAATAGTGTCGTCATCTCTATTTTTCACGGTTAAATACATCCCGCTTGGGGTATTTTCCGGTTTTTCATCCAGGATACTAACAGTAATATCAGCATCACTTAGATTCTCAACCTCATTTTCGGCAAAACCCACAATCCAACGGGTATTATTTATTGCCCCAAAACTTCTGTAATACCAATTTTTCGGATATTCCATTGTGAATTCTTTGAATTGATTTTCATACAAGCTCATATCGCTACTTACTTCTCTTGGAGCTGAATCTTTTATAGTGCCTTCAGCTTTAACTACATCTTTATTAAGACCGCTCTGTACATCTTTTCCCGAAATAAGCCTCCAACCTCCACCTTCGCCTTCTTCAAAATGTGCTTTTTCAATAAAATTATATTCACTGGCAGAAGGTGCAAAAGAATAAAGAGTTTTATACTCCATTTCTTCATTTCCATAAACAACTGCAATTAAAGATTCATTTTCAGAAATTTCATATTGAATAATTGTAACATCACTTACCGGCAGAATTTTATCCTGATATTCTTCTATGGTACCAATAAGCGAATCTATATCGACGTATTTATTTTCATCCTGAAATGAGCTAATGCCATCATCAGTACATTCATATCGTGATGGGCAACCAGTTGTTTTGCTGTATTCAGATACTCTGTAATCTTCACATTCAAGAGGTGGCGGAATCATCGGACAATCCTTGTTTTGTTCATCGTCAACCAATACACATACACCGGATGCATCTACCTCCGCACTGCTTAATTCACATATATACCCCTCTCCACATTTTATATTGTCTTTCCCTCCACATTTATCACCAGTGCGAACTGTTTTGTAAATCAGATTGAAGCTTTCAAGTAAATTATAGAAAAGTTCCTTATTACCGTCTGAATCTCTTTTGTCACCATTGAACACAACTCTATAAACCTTCTTTTTTGGAGGATTTGGAATATAGATTCTAAGAGTTTCTCCATCTGAGAATCTTATCGATCTCTGTGTAGCAATCGTTACGGAAGTCCCTTCTTCGTTTTCCTGAGTATTAACGAAACTATCTAAATCCGCCTTATCGCTAAACACTTCTATTTTTACCCATTCATAGTCTTCATCTACCAAAGAAACCCCACCAGAGATGCTTTCTAGTTCCCAAATTTTTGGATATTCGAAACTAAATCCATAAAGGCTATTATCATATGTCTCCAATTCCCCTACCAGCTCACCGTCTTCCAATTTTACCTCGGTAACATTTAAGACAGGTTCTGCGTTACCTTTCTGTTCTGCCAAATTACCTTTTATTTTTACTTGTTTATCAAGGAATTTATTTAGGTCGTAACTCTGACTCTGAATTATTACAAGTTCATTACCCTCTGTTCTAATTTGGTGCGTACCCTGCTGATATACATCAATTTCCAAAGGTTCAATTATTCCATCATACGAAATTTCTCCGTCCTGCAATTCGCTAGCAACGCGGTCTTCCAAGCTTGGAGGATTATTTCCGCAACCAGATAAAGCAAAGGCAAAAGAAAAGAATAAAGCAAGGGATAGTAATTTTTTCATAGTTCTTTAGTTTAAGTGCTTTGCATTATATTACAAATAATTGAAGATTGAAAATTGAAGATTGAAAATTACAAGATTAATCGGAGGAAAAAATCGGATTTGATTGGAGTTTTACCAATCATCGTATAAAATAATTTTGTAATAATTAATCTTGTAATAATTAATCTTGTAATAAATTATGTTCATCGCATTCGAGGGTTTAGATGGTGCAGGTACCACAACACATTCAAAACATCTGGCAGAAAGACTTGAAGCAGAAGGACATTCTGTTCTTTTAACGAATGAACCAACGGGTAGTGAACCAATAGGAACATTAATACGTGATGTTCTACAACATAAATATGAAATATCCGCTGAAAGCCTTCAGCTTTTATTTTCCGCAGATAGGGCTGACCATTTAAAAAATAAGATTCTACCTGCGCTTGCAGAAGATAAGATAGTTATTACCGATAGATACTTTTTTTCTACACTGGCATACGGCGGATTAAGCGTGGATGTTGATTGGCTAAAAGAAGTAAGTAAAAACTTTCCGATTCCCGACCTAACAATTCTTTGTGAATGTGACACGGATACTTGTTTAAATAGAATTGGAGGAAGAGGTGAAACACCTGAATTATTTGAAAAAAGGGAAAAATTAATTAAAATCGGCAAAAACTATCACGAACTTTCCGAAGAATATCCAAACTTTTATTTACTAGATTCAAGTAGAAGTATTCCTGTTTGTGATGAGGAGATTTGGGGGGTTGTTTCAGGAAAGATTTAAGAGCTAAGCGGCATTTATCTGAGTTTCATCTTCATCTCTTTTCATGCTTTTTCTTAATGTAAAAATAAATGTACCGTCTTCAGCATTCGCTTTAATATACAAAAACCCCGTATGACCTTCATTCGTTATGAATGGTATGGAATCACCCTGAATACTACCTATAACAGTAACATCAGTTTCATATTTATAATTTATACCAAGCTTACTCATTTCATCTTGTTTCTCTTTTGTCAGATAAATCGCTTCTTTATACCCCTTTGTCATATCGCCATCCCGATAAGCCAAATTTATAATGAACTTTCTCCTTGCTTCTTCTTTTACCTCTCGAGCCCTTTCGGATTTACCGGATATTAAATCTACTGCACGATTTCTATTATGTTCAATATCACCAGCAAGCCTTACTGCATCAGGTGTTCCTTTTTCCTTCAGATTTCTGATTATTGTATCAAAACCTGGCTGTTTATTTGATTCTAGTTGTGATGTTTGAGCTTGATTCATTTTATTTTTTTATTTTTTATGTTTTAATTATACAATATATTTTTATTTATGTCAATAAATCAGTATAATATTTTCTTTTGTTTATTTTTCTTTCTGATATACTGAATTTAGCCTTTTGAGGGCAATTTTTTATTTCCCCCCTCCTATGACAATTTTGGACGGTAAAGCATTGTCGGAACAGCTTATAGATTCAGTTAAGGAAAAAGCTGAAAAATTAAAGCCAAAGTTGGCAGTGATTTTGGTGGGCGAAAATCCGGCTTCAATGGCATACGTTAGAAATAAAAAGAAAGCATGTGAAAGGTCTGGAATTGAATATGTCGAATATAACTTCTCCACTTCAATCACACAGGAAGAGATTCTTAAAAAAATCGATGAATTAAATAAGGATGAAACGGTTAATGGATTAATTGTTCAGCTACCTTTGCCTGACCATATTTATGTACCTGATGTTATTAGGGCCGTTACACCAGAAAAGGATGTTGATGGTTTTCATGCTTATAATATTGGTAAAATGTTTTTAAGTCCTGAATTTGAAGATTTACCACCAGCTACACCACTTGGAATTGTAAAACTACTCGACCATTATAATATTCCTATTCAGGGCAAAGAAGTTGTTGTTGTAGGTCATAGCAATATTGTAGGAAAACCAATTTCTATGATGATGCTAAACCGCAACGCGACTGTTACAACATGTCATATTTATACAAAAGATTTATCCGCTCACACCAAACGTGCGGATATTTTAATAGTAGCCGTTGGAAAGGAAAATCTGATTACTGCGGATATGGTTAAAGATGGAGTAATTGTTGTTGATGTAGGTATGAATCGTAATAGTAAAGGCAAATTATGTGGCGATGTGGACTACCCGAATGTCAGCAAAAAAGCTAGCTATATAACCCCTGTTCCAGGTGGCGTTGGCCCTATGACCGTTGCCGCTTTGATCCTTAACACCATAAGAGCTACTGAGCGCCAGCGCAACATTTGACCTTTGACATTTGACCTTTGACTTAAATGTTAAATGTTAAATGTTACATGTTAAATGTAAAAAATTTTATTTCATAAAATTTTTCAAATGTGTGGAGTAATCGGAATAATTAGCGATAGTCCTGTTGCGCAGGATTTATATGACGGTCTTATGACGATGCAGCATCGCGGGCAGGATGCGGCCGGAATAATGACTTATGACGGAAAATTCCATATCCGTAAAAACCTTGGTTTGATTCGGGATGTGTTTCATACAAGACACATGAGTAAACTTACCGGTAATATAGGATTGGGACATACCAGATATTCCACAATGGGTTCGGGGGATCCAAATGAATGCCAGCCATTTTTGGGGCAGTCACCGTTTGGTGTAATTTTAAGTTTCAACGGAAATATTTTTAATTCTCCGGAGCTTAAAAAGGAACTTTTTGAAAAAGATCACAGATTAATTAATTCTGATTCTGATGCTGAGGTACTGCTTAACCTTTTTACAAAAAGTCTAAGCAGGCAGAATATTGATAAGCTAGAAAGCAAGCATATATGGGATGCTGTTGAAAGTGTCCATAAAAGAGCTAAAGGAGCTTATAGTGTTGTTGTTTACATTGCGGGTTACGGTATGGTTGCTTTTCGTGATCCACACGGAATTAGACCTCTTCAGTATGGTAAAAAAATGGTTGGATTAAGGCCTGATTATATATTTGCTTCTGAATCTATTGCTCTTCATTTACTTGGATATAAATTAGAAGGAGATGTCGGTGCTGGTGAAGCTATTTTTGTAGATGAAAAAACCAGAAAAATCAGTTCAAAAGTTATTACAAAATCCAATCACACTCCATGTATATTTGAGCACATCTATTTTGCCCGACCTGATTCTGTTTTGGATGAAATATCTGTTTATAAGGCAAGAATAAGAATGGGGAAATATTTAGCTAAAAGAATTAAAAAAGAAAATATTGATATTGATGTAGTAATGCCAGTTCCTGATTCTGCAAGAACTGCCGCAATGGCTATGTCGGAAGAATTAGGTCTTCCTTATCGTGAAGGTCTTATAAAAAACAGATATATAGGAAGAACATTTATTATGCCAGGGCAAGAAATCCGTAAAAAATCTATCAGATACAAGCTGAATCCAATGAAAATGGAGATTGATGGGAAAAAAATTCTGCTTGTAGATGACAGTATTGTAAGAGGCAACACTTCAAAAAAAATTATTCAGGTTATGAAAGATGCTGGTGCAAAAAAAATATATTTTGCCTCCTATGCTCCGCCTGTTAAATTTCCTTGTTTATTTGGAATCGATATTCCTACACCACAAGAACTAATTGCTTCCGATAGTTCAATTGAAGAAATTAGAAAATGGATTGGTGCGGATAAACTTTTTTACGGTGAAATTGATGATGTTAAAAAGGCGTGCATTACCGGTAATCCAAAGCTTAAAGATATGTGTATGGCATGTTTTGATGGTGAGTATAAATGTAAAAATGTTACTAAAGAAATACTTCTATCAAATGCTGTATCTCGCCGTACTCAGAGGTCTTGTGCTTATGTGGAGGGTGAGGAAGAAGAGGAACAATTAAATCTAGTATAACTTCTCTGAAACCTTTAAAAAAGGTTCCAGTACCTCCAAAATATCTGATCTCACTCTTCATTCGTTCGCTTAGGCTCGTTTCGTCTAACTTTGGGACCCACAAGACCCAAAGCGGCGTCGAAACTACGCGCGCTCACAAATTCATCGCTCGGCTATTTTATATCAGTAATAAAGTTAATAATGAAAATTCTTTTAGTTGGAAATGGTGCTCGAGAGCATATAATGGCGGAGAAATTGGCAGAGTCACCAAAATGTACTGAACTGATTGTTTACGCTAGTGCGGTAAATCCCGGTATAAAAAAACTTACTTCTGCTTATAGGGTTGGTAGCCTTGCGGACATGCAGGCGATACAGGATTTTGCTAAAGAACAGAAGCCCGATTTTGCTGTGGTGGGTCCGGATAACCCAATTGCAGATGGCGCTGGTGATAAACTCGCGGAAATTGGAATACCTTCGGCTTCACCCGTTAGCAAATGTGCTCAGCTTGAGAGCTCAAAATCATTTACACGTGACTTATTAAAAAAATATAATATTCCGGGGAATCCGGACTTTAAAACTTTTACAAGTGAAGAAGGAATGCTGGAATATGCAAAAGGACTTGGTGAAATTGTAGTAAAAGCGGATGGACTTACCGGCGGAAAGGGCGTTCATGTACAGGGTGATCACTTTAATACAATTGAAGAAGGTATTGAATATGCAAAGAGCTGTCTTGAATCGGATGGAAAAGTTGTTATTGAAGAAAAATTTGTTGGACAAGAGTTTAGCCTGATGAGTTTTGTAGATGGAGAACATGTCGTAGATATGCCGCCTATTCAGGATCACAAAAGAGCTTTTGAGGGTGATACTGGGCCAAACACCGGTGGTATGGGTTGTTACAATTATCCAGGAAATCTTCCTTTTTTAGTTGAACAGGATTTAGTGGATGCTCATGAAATTACAGTTCAGACTGCTAAGGCTATTAAAGAGGAGCTTGGTATACCTTTTAAGGGAATTATGTACGGCGGTTTTATTGTTACAAAAAACGGGGTTAAGTTAATTGAATATAATGCGAGACTTGGTGACCCGGAAGCTATGAATGCACTTAGTATTTTACAAACCGATTATGTGGATATCTGTAAGGCAATTATTGACGGTACACTTGATAAATTAGATATTCGATTTGCCGGAAAAGCCACTGTTGTTAAATATGCAGTACCAGAGGGGTATCCGACTAACCCAACAAAGGGAACCGAGATTACTATCGGTGAATTGCCAGATGGGGTGAAAATGTATTATGCATCGGTAAATGAAGTTGATGGAAAACTAATTATGGGCGGTTCACGAACTGTCGCCTTTGTTGGAATCGGAGACACTATAGAAGATGCTGAAAGACTTGCCGAGCAAGGTGTTAATTCTGTTAAAGGTCCTGTTTTTCATAGAAAAGACATTGGAACAAAAGAACTAATTCAAAAGAGAGTTGATATGATGGATGAGATTAGGAAAGTCTGAACTGTGATTTATGTGATTGGAATGATTCTGTCTATGATTATCAACAATCCATAAATTTCAACTTGTAATGTTCAGTTAATAATCGGATTAAAATCATTTGAATTAATCACTTAAATCATAAGAAATCACAGTTCAGACAATGTACGTGTAAACTGTGGTATTTTTGATACTTGCATAAATATATTAAATATGGTATAATGTGGAGAAAACATAAAAAAAACAAAAAATGATTCCTAAAAAATATCTTAAAACTTATACAAGTCTGCTAGTTGTATTTGTAGTTGCAATTATTGTTGCCGCCCAAATAAAAGAGGGTTTTACTAAAGCTGACATTAATGAATATTTTGTTGTCTTCTCAAATGACAATGCTGCAGGTGACTTATTTGGAGGTGCTGTTGATATAGATGGTAACACTGCGATAGTGAGTGCTATTTATGATGACGATGATGGAACAAGTTCGGGTTCAGCTTATATATTTTATAATTTAGGAGAGACGTGGAGTCAGCAGGCAAAATTAACTGCTAGTGATGGAGAAGCTTTTGATTATTTTGGCCGATCAGTTTCTATAAGTGGTGATTATGCTGTAGTTGGCGGTCATGGAGATGATGATAATGGAAGTTTCTCTGGTTCAGCTTATATTTTTAGCAGGAATGAAGGCGGACCTGACGCTTGGGGAGAAGTAGCTAAGCTACTTGCCAGCGATGGTGCCGCGAGTGACTGGTTTGGACTTACTTCTTCAATTGATGGTGATTATGCGATAGTAGGAACAAGTCGCAATGATTCTTATACCGGAGCGGCTTATATTTATTACAAAGATCAAGACGGTCCTGATGCATGGGGTGAAGTAACTAAGCTTACTGCCAGCGATGGTGTCCCTGATGATGAATTTGGATGTTCCGTTTCTATAAGTGGAGATTATGCTGTAGTTGGTGCATTAGGAGATGAAAATTACATAGGTGCCGCATATATATTTCATAACTCAGGTGGAACTTGGTCTGAAGTAAAAAAGATTACAGCAAGTGATGGAGCTGTTGATGATGTATTTGGAGCCGTTGTTGATATAAGCGGAAATAATGTGATAGTAGGAACAGAAGTTGATTCAGCATATATATTTAATAAAGATGAAGGTGGTACAGACAATTGGGGTGAAGTAAAAAAGTTGGTTGCAAACGATGGCGAAAGTGGTGACCATTTTGGAACTGGACTTATAATAAATGGAAATTATGCAATAGTAGGCTCACCTGGAGATGATGGAATAGGTTCGGCATATATTTTTCACAAAGATCAAGGTGGGACTAATAGTTGGGGACAATTAGCAAAACTTGTTCCAAGTGACGGAGCATCAGAAGATAGTTTTGGTTCCGTTGCGATAGATGGGGCTTATGCGATTGTTGGTTCAGTTACGGATGATAATTATAATGGAGTTGATGCCGGTTCTATATATTTTTTTGATGTTCCGCCCGTTTCACCTTCGAATTTTGGAATTACTAATATAACAAGTACAACTGCTACTCTTACATGGGATGATAATTCCAGCGATGAAACAGAATTCAGGATTTACCAATCCACAGATTCAACCCAAGGGAGTGTGGATTACACAACTGCAGCAAATGCGGAAAGTCAGGCAGTTACAATTTCAGATACTAATCCAAATTACTTCTGGCTAACTTCATATAATAGTGTAACAAGCCAGGAAAGCATTGCTACAAGTATGTGCTATAAATACAGCAGTACCTATGGCAAAATGCTTCCTTGCGATGGTGAAGCTGATGACCAGTTTGGATATGGTGTTGCAGTTAGTGGTGATTACGCAGTTGTAGGAGCAAATTATGATGATGATGCGGGAACTGATAGCGGTGCTGCTTATATATTCAGAAAATCCGGGAATTATTGGGTTCAGGTAAAAAAGCATATAGGAAATGCGGCCGGTGACCAGTATGGTGCCAGTGTTGCGATAGATGGAGACTATATTGTGGTTGGTTCCCAATTTAGCGATGTAATCGGTTCAGATTATGGTGCAGCTTTTGTTTATTATAAGGATGAAGGTGGTATAGGTAATTGGGGCCTTCAGTCCACACTTATTTCAAGTGATGCAAATATATGGGATTATTTTGGTTATTCGGTTTCTATTAGAGGTGATTATATTATTGTAGGTAACCCTTATAACGACGATGCTGGAGGCAGTTCTGGAGCTGCTTATATTTTTGAAAGAACAGGTTCAGCTTGGAATCAAGTTGCAAAACTAACTGCTAGTGATGCCGCGGGTGATGACTTTTTTGGTTATTCGGTTTCTACGGATGGTGATTACGCAATTGTCGGTGCATATGGAGATGACGATAACGGTTCAAGTTCCGGTTCAGCATATATTTTTGAAAAAGACTATCCAAGTGCAGATGCATGGGGACAAAGATCAAAATTAACTGCCAGTGATGGACTGGCTAATGACTGGTTCGGGGTTTCCGTTGCTATTGATGGAAACTATGCGGTTGTAGGTGCATTTTATGATGATAATGTAGAAGGTACAAACGCAGGTGCAATTTATTTATATGAAAGAAATGGTGGCACTTGGGACACAGAAACAAAAATTCTTCCTAATTATCTAGGTAGTAATTATTACTTTGGTCATTCAGTTGCAATAAGAGGAGATTATCTTCTTGTAGGAGCATATTACTATTATAGTGGCTATTCTTACTTATTTAAAAAAGATGATGTAAGTTCAGACTGGGGAGAGCTATTTTATTTTGCCGGTGTTGATTCGGCTAGTGGAGACCGCTTCGGTAGAAACGTTGCAATCGGTGATGCTAATTTGATTGTAGGCTCTTATCTTGATGACGATAATGGAGATAGTTCTGGTTCGGCCTATAGTTATAACTATATAGATAATATTAGTCCGGAATTTTCCGGCTTGAAGAACTGTGTAGCAAGCGTAACTACAGGTGACTATCATTGGCTATATGCACCAGAAACATTAGCTCTTACTACTCTAAGTTGTGATACAACGGGTTTTAGCGGTGGAATTACAGGTAATGATGCCGCATATTTAACAAATCTAACAAGTCTTACTCTTACTCCAAGTGGTCCGTATGGAAGCTGTAACAGTATAACCGGACTCGGTTCTGGAAATTCTGATCTTGCAGGCTTTGCTCCTGGCCTTACTCTTACATGGACAAATAATGATACTTATAGCGCAGGTGTTGCTGAATCTGCAATGAATGAGATAGGAATATTAAGAGGTGCAGGTGCAACCGTGATTCATAATATTAATTATGAAGATTGTACAAATGGTATAGATGACGATGATGATGGACTTATAGATAGTGCGGATATTTACTGCCGAGGTCCACAGCTTTACTTTGACGGTGAAACAGGTACAAATAACCATGAGTGTACTGAGACTAACCCATGCGACAATTTATATAATTTAATGGGGTCACATTGGGATTCTATTGCCTTTAGGGAATTAAATAATAGAAATGCTTATTCTCATCTTGATGTATATGTAAGAGGAAATGGTGTCGGTTCTCCAATCATAAATAATATGACAGGTGACCCAACTACTTTTAGCACTATTACTATTCAACCATGGGGGGATGCCCTACCTGTTATTATCAGTAGTTTATATGTATATATACCAAATGTCACAGTACAAGGATTTGAAATTACGAATGGAGTTTATATATATGGTAATGATTTTACTTTGAAAGATAGCTATATCCACGGTTTATCTGGAATTTATATGTATGGCAGTAATCATAATATTTATAATAATTACATAAATGGTATTAATGGGTATGCATTATATATAACTGGAAGTGGTAAGGATATTTATAATAATATTATAAGTAATTCCCGTTATAGTGCTATCTATTATGTTGGAAGCAGTAATAATACAATTATTAATAATACGTTATATAATAATAATACTAGTTTAGGCGGAAGCTATGCAGACATACACATTGTTTCTCCTGGTGCTACAGTTAAACAAAACCTTGTCTATAACAATTTGGGCTCAGAAACATTTAATTATAATGGTGGCATTACTGTTAATGACATAGCTACACCAAGTCCACTAACCGGCCAAACAGCTGCAGACTGGGGAACAGGTAATAACTTCATTGCCTCCGCAGATCCATTTACTAATGTTAGCTCAGCTACAAGTTGGGCAACAGCCGCAGATGCATTCAGACTTATTAGCGGAGCATTGTTCGGAGTGTCTTCTCCGGATTTACTTACGCCTTTAACAGACTACCTTAGTGAAACGAGGGATAATGTTGTAGCAGGTGCACTTAATTTTACTTCCAGCGGTACTGTT
>JAFGCT010000032.1 GCA_016932505.1 Candidatus Peregrinibacteria bacterium | reverse complement strand
TTATGCTTCACCAAACTTTTGTCCTTCTCTCTGAGACTATGCTAACGAACGGGTTCTTGACACCATAGGTTTTTCAGTCATTCTCAGAATACTTCATTCTTCTTTTATCGGTCTGTCTCAATTCCGTTTCTTTCACCTTTGTCCGGCAGCCGCCGGTCAATTGCTAACGATGGCATGAGAGGCGTTGCGTCTACCAGTTGCGACAATCTAAAAAAACCAAACGGACTTTCAGTACTCAGCTATTGCCTCCGGACGTTGCGAAGCAACGTCCTGCTCAATGCAATGTTAGGCTAATTTTAGCAGCAATTCGTGAAATGCCAAACCGCGCGTGTTTTATTTCTTTTATTGCTTTTGCTATCTTTTACAATTTACGATAAAAACTATTTAAGGATCTATCCTAGTTACTAGTCCCTGCGGTTGGGACAGTACTTTGTTCGACATTTAGTCCAAACAACTTATAAAAGGGTTTCATTGCTGCATTGACAGCCCGAATATCTTTTGTTTTATCTGCAAATAAATCATCGATTGGTACATCAACAAAATAACCCGCTGGATGTATATATTTTAATAAATGTATGCCTCCAGCGTTTCGATAAAGTATATTTTCATCTAAATCATTTATAATAATCAATAGAGATAAAGCTGGCATTCTTCCATGAGCATTGGGGTAGACAAATTTAGAATTATAGCCTGTAGAGATATCCATAACTCCATCCCAACTTGCTTCACTTTTTTCAAAAATAGCGCTAGCTATAGTAAAATTAATAAAAACATAACCATCTATAAAGAACTTATTTTTCATCTTCTCAATCGCTTGTTGACGTAAAGTAGCCATTTTATTTTCATCAACTTTTCCTGTTAATGGATCAAAAAGTCCCCCAGAATTTTTTTTGATTGGTTCCCATATTTTTGTATACTCTTCTGAAGGAATAGAATCTATTTTTCCTTTTTTTAAAGCAGAAATTATTAAATCTTCATATGTTTTACTTACATCTTTCCTAACATTTTTAATTTCTTCTGGTATAAAGGGTGGAATTATTGCTACCTTATGAATTTTTTTTTGGAGATTTTGTGAATCAACTTTTACAGCTCCATAATATTGTGTTGATAAACAAGTTAAAAAAGAGAAAGGCAGAAAAATAATAATAGCAATTGATATTTTTTTTAATTTACCGAACATAATCTACACTCCATTTATATATTTTAATTCTATCGCACCTTTAAAATAAATAACCACATTAATTATCATTCTGGAATTTCTAACACAAGACGAAATCCAACATTATGTGATTGCTCTGACAATAATGCAGAAGTCCGAGCCGCTGATCGTAGACACCACTCATCGCGATGATAACTCCCACCACGTTGAACGCAGAATGCATTAGGGTACTCTAAGTAACTTTGCAAATACTTAGGCCCTTCCGGATTTTTCTCAGGACTCTTTTTATAGTAATCTTCGCGATAATAATCCATACACCATTCACGAACATTTCCACATGTGTCGTGTAATCCCCATGCATTTGGCTTTTTTTCTCCAACTGGATGAGTTTGATTTCCAGAATTTCCTCTATACCAGCAGTAATCAGCATTAATTTCATTTCCCCAATAGTATTTAGTAATTGTTCCAGCTCTACATGCATATTCCCACTCTGCTTCGGTAGGGAGACGTACCTTAACTTTGTACTTTTTATTGAATTTCATACAAAATTCCATTATGTCCTTTATATTTACTTCTTCAACAGGCAGATTATCTCCCTCAAAACAACTTGAGTGTGTCTCGAAAAGTTCTTTATACTGTTTTTGTGTAACTTCATAGATTCCAATCCAAAAGCCATCGAGTGTTACTTTATGTAGTGGATGTTCGTCATATTCTCCTTCACTTTCGACTGATCCCATCATAAAGGAGCCACTTGGAATCTTTACGAATTTAATGCCTCCAATTTCTTTGATATTAATATTATTTTTAATTTGTGCATAAAGTTTTTCTTCAGATAAAAGTAAATTTATTGTTATTTTTGGATAAGATATTGAAAAAATAAAATATATTATTGAAAATGAAAAAAATAATTTTTTAATCATTTACTTTACCCTTAATATTCTTAATTCATTTATTTTACAGCCTAACGACAAAATGAGAGGTGCAACGGGTATTAACACGGAAAATCAAAAATGTAAACTCTTTCGGATCGCACGGCTATTTCGTCGCACACCCGGCGCTAGTTGCATCCTGCTCGATTTTATTGTTAGAATTATTTATTTTTAAAATTTAAAATTCGTGCAAATACTCCTGTTATAAAGATAAGTCCTGTTAACACCTCAACAATTACAACGATCTGTGCAGATGTCTCAGTCTCATTTGGTCTAAAATCACCAAATCCTAATGTAGTAATTGTGACTGCACTAAAATAGATTATTTGAGAATTACACATCACATAATTAAATTTATCTTGTAAGAATTTATAATAAATTCCAAATGATAATATTATTTGTATAAACGCAAAGAACGTTAATACAAATGAACGTAGCTTATTGAGTGGTGACATGGTAATGAACGAAGTAGAAATATTTGAAACCATTAGATCAAAAAGTAAATAAGTTGTTAAGAAAAGAAGTAAATAATTACACAAAGTATTTTTATTTGAAATAAAAGCAAAAAATAAAGATAATAAAATAAATCTTATAATTAAATATTGACCGACATAAAATTTGTTCTTTCCCCAATTTGCCGGACTGCATACTAGTTCATAATATTTAAATTTTTTTTCAATTTGTCTCCACGGTTTCTTTGATCTGTTTTTATATTTTCTTAATAATTTACTTCGCATTTGTTTTGTCTTCTATAAAAAATATAATTCTAACGATGGCATGAGAGGTACTTGCGTCTGTAAGTAAAAGCTTTCAAAAAGAAAATCACGTTGAATTACTCTTGGCTTTCCTAAACAAAAGTTCCGAGCAAGTATCCTGCTCAATGCATTGTTAGCTGCTTCTTAGCAGCAATTTCGTAACTGCCATGTATTGCGTGTTTTTAATTTTACAAAATAAATTCTCTAAATTACTTTTTTACTGTTTAATGAAAAGTGTAACTTTTGTAAATAGAAATTATAATTTTTATATAAGGGCAACCAATAATCTTTCGTCTAAAATGCGTAGCGAGAACCCACTTTGCCCTTCTCTACAGATTTACTCGCCATGATGACTGTATATTAGCAGCACCGATTTTTCTTTTTACAGATAACGATTGCATGAGAGGTACTTGCGTCTGTATGCACAAAAAGTCAGAAACAAAAGAACGTTGAACAATTCACAGCAAATTCTTAAACACGTAAACCGAGCAAGTATCCTACTCAATGCATTGTTATGCGCCTTTAGCAACTCCGAAAATCTTTTACAATAAGATATTTTTAAAAAATTTTATCTTCTATTTTTTTCTTTCCTGAAAAAGTATATCTTTTGCTTTCTTTCTTTTACTCTTTTTAATAAGGCGTAACTTTTGCTGTTTATTTCAATACTAAAACAAAAACGTGTATCGGAATAAGATCAATTTCCATTTCTATATATTTTTTCTACGCATAACGATGGCATGAGAGGCGTTGCGTTTATCCGCACATTCAATCTTAAAAAACCAAGCAGAGTTCCAGCGCCCAGCTTTTACCTCCGGACGTTGCGAAGCAACGTCCTGCTCAATGCAATGTTAGGCCATTTTCACTTTTCTTCATCAGTGTGCTTCAGCAATCTTAATGATTTTCGAAAGTACTTGGTCAGTGGCGAAAAATGAATCTAAACCCATGTTTGTACATACGAGCATTGCGAAATTTTTCTTAGGTGCAATCCACAAATTGGCGAAGTACATGGTATTACTTCCAGTATGAGCCAAGGCCTTTCCGCCTGCCCAAGCTCTGTTGACAACTAACCAACCCAAAGCATAGTCACCGCTAAAATGAGTACTTTGAAGCATCTGGTAACTTTGTGGCGAAATTAGTCCTTGCTGTCCACGAGCTCCACGTAATTGATCTGTAATGAAAAGCGTCCAATCTTGGATTGTACAGTGAACACGACCTGCGGGGCCCAGAACTGGCGGATTATCTACATCAGGTCCATTCGATACTACAGGTTTATTTGCTGCCTGATGTCCCCAAGGTTGGTCTATCTTTCCAGGAGTGCCCAGTCCTCCGAATCCAGCGGATGTCATCTTGAGGGGGACAAAAATTTTCTTAATGATAGCGGTTTCCCAATCCATGTTAGTGACTCGTTCAATAATGGAACCAACAATGATATATCCAGTGTTAGAATAGAGGTATGTTGATCCTGGTGCACTAACTGGTTTCTCTTTGAATGCCATGCTGACTGCATTTAGTCTCTGATCACGTACAGGAATTAATCGACTAATAGCATCATAGTTCAAGTTAGCTGGTAAGCCAGCTTGATGTGAAAGCAGTTGAAGAAGGTTCACATCGCGAAATTCCGGATCAAATGTGTTTGCTAATTCTGGGAAGATTTCAGAAACCGTTGTTGTCCATTTTAGCTTTCCGTTCTCTACTAGTATAGCTACGAGTGTTGCAGTCATAATCTTCGTATCGGAGCCAAGATGCCATAAGTCGTTTATGGTGACTGGGTTGTCGGTGCCCCATTTCCTAGTCCCAATGGCAGCAATTCTCTGCAAGCCTCGATCGGTAATAAGGGCAGCAGCCATAGCTGGAACTTTATATGATTTCCTGACTTCTTTTAGAACGTTTAGAAGATCAATATCACCAACGCCTTTGTTTGAAGCGGCATTTTCTGCGATACCTCCAGGCATTGAAGAGCAGTTTATATAAATTAACAATGTAATAATGATTGTAATTAATTTTTTCATTCACTAACCTTTACTGGCCTAAACGACGAAATAAGCCGTGCGACCCGAACACCGACATTCTTAGTAAATCAATTAAATTTCAATTGCACAGACGAACTGCCGCAAAGGGCGGGTCGCATCTGGCTTGATTTAATGTTAGGAACAATTTTACAATAAATGTTAATTGCATTATTTTTTATAAAAGTAATAGCCTAAAAAATCAAAATATTCGCCACCTGTTACGTCCGATTTTTTAATATAGAAACCAACTTCTCTTTTATCTGGATTATAAAAACTAATACTATCTTTATTACTTTCGAGAAATTGTGTATTTGAAAAAATTATTTTGTTCCAATGATCTTTGTCATTTACAAACTTCAATATGATTTGAGATTTTAATAAACTATATTTCCATTCTCCTCGAAATTCTTTTCCTGTTGTTATTTTTTTAAGAATAAAGTTACCATTTTTAAATAAAGAAAATATCATTATGTCATCAGTTTCGTGTTCCCATGTGGATTCAATACCAGATTGAGTATTTTTTTTCTCTTGGCCGACTAAATGTAAATTATCAATTTCAAAAAAACAAAATACTGTAATAATTATAAAAATTACTTTTTTCATCAAATTAATAATCCTTTATAAAAAGTCTGTTCCTAACGCAGGCTTCAGCTGCGACGCGGCTCATTGCACCAGTACGAGAAAAAACCAATTGGAATTTTATTGCTCAGTTCCCATGACACACCATGTGAAGCGTCGTCAGGCTGAAAGCCTTGTTATGTTTCTTTACCACTTGCATGCTTCCACACTTTGACTGCCGAGATGAGAAGAATTATAGATAGCAACGGAAGCAATACACCTGTTGGAATATAATTAAGTAAAAGTCCTCCAAGAAAAGAACCGATAAAAGAACCAATTACCATTAAAATAACAAAACGCCACTCCAGTTTTATTACTGAAAAACTTTTATCTTTACTATAGCGGGCAAATCCTACAATCATTGTTGGTAAACTTACAGCAAGTGCCATACTACCTGCAAGTTTAATGTCAGCACCAAAAAGAAGAATAATTGTAGGAATCAAAAGTTCTCCCCCAGCAACTCCCATTAATGCTGCAACTACACCAATAAAAAAACCCACTATAATGCCGACAACTAATAAGGAAATGCCAGAAAGTAAATATTCAGATGGAGAAGAAGCATTATGTCCGAAAAACAGAACAATTGCTATAATTACCAATAAAATTGATAAAACTTTATATAAAGTATGAGTTTTCATTTTAGTTGCTAAATCTGCTCCATACAAAGCACCTAAAAGGCTTCCTGCCAATAAAGTAACAATAATATTCCAGTTTTCTGCAATTTTATAAAATGGTATTACAGATGCCCGGAATGGTAATGCAGAAGCTACAACTGCAAGACTCATTGTTTTATTTAATATGACTACCGGTAATGCTGAATACTTGAATATACTTATAAGAATTGGCAGACGAAATTCTGCTCCACCAAGTCCGATAAGACCTCCTAGAAGTCCAACAGATGCCCCAGCTCCTGTAATTAAAAATGGATTTTTCGTATTCATAATAATTATACAAATCTCCAGAACATATTTATATGATGATATCTGTATGAGCATATCGGGACTTTGTCTAGCCCATTTATTCCTGCGATCTCAACATGATATGTGTAACGTAGCAACTACAGCTTTTTATAAAACATAACTAAATGTTCAGCGGTACTTGCGGGTCAGGTATATAAGCCTG